>JBEAMJ010000067.1:0-42869 GCA_041166025.1 Pseudomonadota bacterium
AGCAGGCCGATTTTCTCCTGCGTCGGGCCTGCACGATCGGGCAGGGCTACTACTACTCCCCCCCGCTTCCCGCCGATGAATTCGACGCCTTCGTTCGCAGCTATCGCCCGCGCCCTGCGGATCGGTTCGCCGCCTAGGCGCTTGATCATGCTGATGATGTTGCGGCGGAGGCCGGCACGTATGGGATATCGAAAAACGATAAATTTGCTTGCGACGCCCGACGAGCCGGCATAGACTGTTCCCCGGTCAGGAACCCGCATGCATGTCCGATAGCGCCGATTGGCATTCAACTACCATTCTCGCCGTGAAGAAGGGGCGCAAGCTCGTCGTCATGGGGGATGGTCAGGTGTCGATGGGCCAGACGGTCATGAAGGGCAATGCCCGCAAGGTCCGGCGCATCGGCGAGAAGGGTGAGATTCTCGCAGGTTTCGCCGGCGCCACGGCAGACGCGTTCACTCTCTTCGAACGCCTTGAGCAAAAGCTCGAACGATTCCCCGGCAATCTTCAGCGCGCCGCCGTGGAGCTCGCCAAGGACTGGCGCACTGACAAATACCTCCGCAACCTCGAAGCCCTCATCATCGTGGGCGATGCGACAAGCCTGCTCGTCATTACGGGCAGGGGCGACGTGCTGGAACCGGAGCATCCTATCGCGGCCATTGGTTCAGGGGGCAATTACGCGCTGTCCGCCGCACGAGCGCTGTACGCGTACGAAGACGATGCCGAAGCGATCGCCCGCAAGGCGATGCAGATCGCGGCGGAAATCTGCGTCTACACAAACAGCAACTTCGTGTTGGAGACACTGGATGTTTGACAAGACTGACATTCGCGCCGCCGTCGAGGCGGGCGCGATCAGCGACGAGGGCGCCAAGCGCTTCGAAGCGTTCCTGAAAGCGCGCAACGATCCTGAGCGCATGCTCGATCCGGAGAACCTGCGGTTTCTTTCGAATTTCAACGACGTCTTCCTCACCATCGGCATCGTCGTGCTGATGACGGGCATGGCCTTCCTGTCCGCGATCTCCGTCACCAACGTGCTTGGCCTTTCGGCGATGGCGGAGCCGCAGTCGATCGCCGAAGGGCGCGCTCTTGCCGACGCAATTCGTCTGGCCATCGTCCTGTCGCCCATCCCTGTCGTGTTGGGCGCCTGGCTCCTGGCGGAGTATTTCTGCGGCAAGCGACGCCTGCTGCTTCCCTCCATGGCGTTGTCCATTGCCATCGTCTGGGGCTCGGCCGTCATTGCGGTCGGCCTTTCCAGCTTCGTCATCGATCCCGTGGACACGGTGATCCGCGCCGAAAGCGGCGAGGCAAGCCCATGGCAGATCCTCACCAGCATCAGCTATGCAGGCTTCGCGGCTGCCGCCGTTGCCGCCGGGGCGATCTTTGTCCGCTTCCGCCTGCCGTTCTCGCTATTCCTGCTCGCCGGCGCCATTGCCGGACTGTTCTACACCGCCATCGCCCAGTTCAGCGGCATCGGTCAGGTCGGCTCGGGCCTTGCCATGCTGGTTGTCGGGATCGCGACGCTCTGCGCCGCCATCGCCTTCGACATGAAGGATCCGAGCCGCTCGACGCGCAGTTCGGACCACGCCTTCTGGCTCCACATGGCTGCAGCCCCGCAGATCATCCTCGGCGTACGCGGCCTCCTGCTGGGCTCGGGCTTCGCACCTGCCAGCATGGCGGAAGCTACCCTGATGCTCGGTGTCCTGGTCGCCTTCGCGCTCCTGTCGCTGGCGCTCAATCGCCGCGCCCTCATCGTGTCGGGCCTCGTCACCTTCGCAACCACGCTTTTCGTCCTCGTCAACGAGTTCGGCGGCGGCGGCGTCAACACGCTGATGCTCACGGCGCTGATCATCGGCGGCGCGATCGTGCTGCTCGGCGGCGGATGGCGCACGGCCCGCCGCGGCCTGCTGAAGCTCGTCCCGCAACAGGGCGCACTCGGCCGCATATTCCCCCCAGAGCCGGCCTAGACGCTTGCTGACATGAGCAGCCATGAGCTAGCGAAGCGCACTCAGCCTCACTAGCTCGTGCCTGTCTCATTCCAGGATGCCATGTCCGAATTCACCCCGCGCGAAATCGTTTCCGAGCTCGACCGTTTCATCGTCGGCCAGCCCGACGCCAAGCGCGCCGTGGCGCTTGCCCTGCGCAATCGCTGGCGGCGCAAGCAGCTGCCTGAAGCCCTGCGCGAAGAGGTGACACCGAAGAACATCCTGATGATCGGACCGACCGGCGTCGGCAAGACGGAGATTTCGCGGCGCCTTGCCAAGCTGGCGAAGGCGCCCTTCCTCAAGGTTGAGGCCACCAAGTTCACCGAGGTCGGCTATGTCGGCCGCGATGTCGAACAGATTGTGCGCGACCTTGTGGAGATCGCCATCGGCATGGTGCGCGAACGCCGCCGCAAGGATGTTCTGTCCAAGGCCGAAGCCGCCGCCGAGGAGCGCGTGCTCAACGCGCTGGTGGGCGCCAGCGCCCAGACTTCCACCCGCGAAAGCTTTCGAACGAAACTGAGGGCGGGCCAGCTCGACGACAAGGAGATCGAGGTTGACGTCGCCGATGCGTCCAATCCGCTCGGTGGCTTCGAAATCCCCGGCCAGCCGGGCGCCTCGATCGGCATGATCAACCTGTCTGACATGCTGTCCAAATCCTTTGGCGGGCGCTCCAAGCGCATCCGCACCACCGTCAAGGAGGCCTATCGGCCGCTGGTCCAGGAAGAGTCTGACAAGCTGCTGGATGGCGAGTCCGTCACGCGGGAGGCCCTGCGCGTGACGGAAGACGATGGCATCGTCTTCCTCGACGAGATCGACAAGATCGCCTCGCGCTCGGAACGCGCCGGCGCGGACGTCTCGCGCGAGGGCGTGCAGCGCGACCTGCTGCCGCTGATCGAAGGCACGACGGTCGCCACCAAGCATGGGCCGGTGAAGACCGACCACATCCTCTTCATCGCCTCAGGCGCGTTCCACGTCGCCAAACCGTCAGATCTCCTGCCCGAATTGCAGGGCCGTCTGCCGATCCGCGTCGAACTCAAGGCGCTCAGCCGGGACGATTTCCGCCGCATCCTCACGGAGCCTGAAGCCAACCTCATCATGCAGTACACGGCTCTGATGAAGACCGAGGGCGTCAGTCTCGCCTTCGATGCCGACGCCGTCGACGCCATCGCCGACATCGCCGTGCAGGTGAACGACTCGGTCGAAAACATCGGCGCGCGCCGGCTGCACACGGTGCTCGAACGCGTGCTCGACGAGATCAGCTTCACCGCGTCCGACCGGGCCGGCGAGACCTTCCGGATCAGCGGCGCCTATGTCCGGGAAAAGGTCGCCGCAATGGCCGGTGACAAGGACCTCTCGAAATACATCCTGTAGCCGGGGGCTCGCCTGGCAATCGCTGATGGCCGCCGCGTGAAATCGCGGCCATGGACCTTAACGGCAGCCCCATCTCCGCCCCGAAGTCACTGAACGAGCTGAAAAAAAGCGTCAGCATCGCATATATTGAAACGCTTCTAACTCGCATATACATATTGCGGGGAATGAGGACGTCGCCTATGCACCCGCACGTTCGAGCGAACACCGGCGCCGGACGGGTTCCAGCCGACAGGACAGGCGTTTCCGCCTCATCCTCCGGCGGCGCCGCCCGGCGCCGGGTATTGTCGGGCCGGCTGCGGCCGCTGATGCTCAAGCCCCTCACATATTCCCTGATGCATTTTGCCGTTGCGGTCTGCGTCGCCTTCGCCCTCACGGGCGACTGGAGGATCGCACTCGGCATCGGGCTGGTGGAACCCATGGTCCAGACGGTCGCCTACATCCTGCACGAAAAGGCCTGGTCGATTGGCCTGCGACCAAAAAGTCGCGGGGACGCGAGCCCGCAGGTGAACTTCTGATACAAACGAGGCCTAGGCCTCGCCTCGAGGCGGGGCGACCAGGGACAGAGCTGTGACCAGACCGCTCACGGAAGCTGACAAGCTCGCATTCCGCGACCGCATGTGTGACGTGGCGCAGGAACGCTTCGCACGCCACGGCTTCCAGGCCGTCACCATGCGCGACCTCGCAGCCGCCATGGGCGTCTCCTCGATGACGCCCTACCGCTACTTCAAGAACAAGGACGAGATCCTCGCAGCCGTGCGCACGCGCGCCTTCACCCGGCTTGCCGACGCGATGGACGCCGACGAAGCCGGCCGCCAGGGAGCAGAATTCATCCGGCCAGCCGAGGCCTATTTCGAATGGGCTCTGGCCAATCGCGATGCCTATCGCCTGATGTTCATCGCACCGCCGAGCAAGGACTTTCCCGAGCTTGCCGCCGCCATGCACCGCGCCCGCGAAACAATGACCTCGGGCTGGCGGAGGCTGCAGGCACAGGGCCGGTTCAGCGGCAATGTCGAAGCGGCGGCCAACATGTGCTGGACGGCGACGCATGGCGTTCTCGTGCTCGAGCTTTCCGGAATGCTGCGTCCGCCGGTCGATGCGCGCACGATCGCCATGCGTACGGTGGAGGCAATCACGCGCGGCCTCAGCGTGCCAACGACAGCCCCGCCGAACTGATCACCAGATGCCTGGAACCCAGCGCTGCTTCACCCGCGCGGCATACTCTGCATAGCCGGGCAGCTCGCGCCGAAGCATCGCATCTTCCCCCAGGGTGCGGATGGCCAGAAGCAGGGTGGCCACGCCGGCAGGGATCAGCGCGACCAGCGAGCCGAGTGACAGCGCCATGCCGGCCATCATCGGCGCTGCGAATGCGTAGCCGGGATGGCGGATATGAGCGTAAGGCCCGCCATCGATCACCCGATGCCCGCGGTCCGACTGGAGGCGCACGGTCGTCTCGAAATGGCGGTTCACGCTCTGCGCCCAGGCTGTGCCCATGAAGCCGGTGGCAAGCAGGGCGTAGCCCAGGAACGTCACCCAGTCGGGCATGGGGAGCCAGCGAAAGCGCGCATCGTCGAGTGCGGCGAGCGGCACGATGGCGAGGATGACAAGGACGATCAGCGGCGCGAGCAGGGCATCCCAAGCCTTGACGCCGCTTTGCACCTTGCTGCGCGCGGTAAAGAGCTCCGGATTGTCGCGCGCGATCCAGCTGATGGCGCAGAACATCAGGATAATGAACAAGGTGAGGAACAGCCAGCCGCGCCGCCAGTCGATCGTTCCCGCCGGCCAGAACATCAGGACAAGCGTGATGGCGACATAGGCAGCTACCCCGGCCCATGTACGGGCGTCGGGGCCAGACGCTCTGGGCTCGTCATTTTTCGACATGGCATAGCCTGTATCGACGTGGACGAGGCTAGCCCCGGGAAAGCGGCCGCGCCAGCGGGGCGCTATTGCAGCCCGCCCGGTCCGCCGCTAACCGCCACCATTGCAGCGCGGAGGATGCGGTCGCCGATCCGCCAGCCGCTCTGATAGAGCTCGGCAACCGAGCCCGCCGGATGCTGGGAGGGAACCTGCGTCACGGCCTGGTGCAACGCCGGGTCGAAGGCCGCGCCCGGAGAGGCGTCGATTGCGGTGACGCCATGGCGCGACAGCACGGTGACCAGCTCCTTCTGCGTCAGCTCTATGCCCTCGAACGCGGTCTTCACGCTATCGGCCATCGCTGCTCGCGCATCGGCCGGCACGGCCTCCAGCGCCCGCGCAAGATTGTCCGACACGTTGAGCAGGTCGCGCGCGAACTTTTCCACCGCGTAGAGACGCGCATCCTCGATCTGCCGGTTGGCGCGCTTGCGGACGTTATCGGTCTCGGCCAGCGCCCGCAGCATGTTGTCCTTGAGGACGTCGCGTTCCTTCTCCAGCGCTTCATAGGCGGCTTCGAGCGGATGCCGCTCGGGCGCAGGCGCAAGGGCTTCAGTTGTATCCACGCCCTCGTCGTCAGCGGTCAGCATTGCCTCGTTGTCCAGCTCGCCGGGCTGCGCAGTCTCGTTCGTCATAACAGGCTCTACTCTCTCTTTGTCTCCGCGCGGGCCCCGCCAAGCACGCGGCTGACGACCTGCGCGGTATAGTCCACCATCGGAATGACGCGGGCATAGTTGAGCCGCGTCGGTCCGATCACGCCCAGCGCCCCTACAATCTTCCGCTCCCCATTCATATAGGGCGCAACGATCATCGCGGATCCCGACAGCGAAAACAGCGGGTTCTCCGCCCCGATAAAGAGCCGTACCCCGTCGGCGTCGCGCGCCGTATCGAGCACGTTAAGCAGGTTTTCCGACCGCTCGAGCTCGGCAAAGAGTTCGCGCACCCGGTCGAGGTCCTCTGCAGCGTGCGGGTCTTCGAGAAGTTTTGCGCGCCCCCGCACGATCAGGGAGCGGCCTCGTCCCGGGTCCTCGCCCGACCATTGCGCCAGGCCATCCTCGATCAGCCGCGCAGCCGTCTGGTCGAGCAGGGCCTTGCGCGAGCGCACTTCGTCCAGCACGGCAGCCCGCGCCTCGGCCAGCGTGCGCCCCTTCATGCGCGCGTTGAGATAATTGCCCGCCTCGATCAGGGCGGACGCCGGCAGGCCTGCGGGCAGGGCGAGCACGCGGTTTTCCACCTCGCCTGATTCGGCGACGATGACCGCCAGCGCCTGCTCGCTCGAAATGCGCACGAACTCGACGTGGCGGATCGGCGCGTCCGTCGCCGGCGTCGAGACAAGCCCGGCGCCGCCGACCAGGCCGGAAAGGATCTCAGAGGCTTCGCCCAGAACGCTCTCCATCCGCCGCCCCGAGCCGGCGAGCCGGCTCTCGATCGCGCGCTTGTCGTCCTCGCCCGGCTCGCCCAGCTGGAGGAGGGAATCGACGAACATCCGCAGGCCCACATGTGTCGGCACCCGCCCGGCCGATGTGTGCGGCGAATCGATCAGACCCATCTCGGCAAGGTCCGACATGATGTTGCGGATCGAGGCCGGCGACAGGGCCACGCCGCGCCGCGAGATCGTCCGCGAGCCCACAGGTTCGCCGGTGTCCAGGTATGACTGCACAATCTCGCGGAAGATGTCGCGCGAGCGCCTGTCCATGGCCGCAAAGGCGGACATGGCGGGGGCCGTCACTGGTTTCTGCGGGTCGCCGCTCATTGCCGGGGGGAACGTATGGGCGGGCCCGGCGCGGTTCAACCGTTTCATGATTGCCGGGGTCACTGGAAAAGCCCCTGCCGCCAGTATCTTGCGGCAGAAGGCCCAGGGGGCCATGCTTGCCGGCAAGGGGATCAGGCAGGGACGACAGGCATGAAGACGCTCGGCAGACTGGCGATCGCGGCATCTCTGGCCGCCCTCCTGGCGAGTCCCGCCTTCGCCTGCTCCATCCTGCCACCCCCACCGCCGCCGCAACCGGCCGCCGGCACGCCGGAAGCTGATGCTGCAGCGCTCGTCCAGGCCTGGAGCGCGGCGCATGGGCTGAAATACGCCGAGGAATTGCGCGCATTCGCCATGCGGCGGCAGGTCGGCCTGTTCGACGAGGCGAAGAGTCTCGTGCTGGTTCGCTTCGATCGTCAGGGCAAGTCGGGCGAAAACACGCTCGCCATCCTCAAGCCCGTTCGCTGGCTCAAGGGCCGGGGCGTCGCCGCCGAACTCCGCATCGGCATGACACAGCCGCCGCCCTGCGGACAGATGACCGCCCACGACGCTTTTTACGGCAAGCCCGGCGAAGTCTTCCTCGTCTACCTGTCAGGCAATACGCTGCATCAGAGCCAGGTGCTCGAAGCCTTCGCACTCGAGCGCATCATCGAGCCGCGCACGATCGCGGCGCTGACGACGCCGCCCCAGTAGGAACCTCGTCCCAGCTCTGCTACCAGCGGCGCGCACGCAGCTTCGAGGTCTCCATGCGCCCGTCCGGCCGTTCGCCCAGCCAGCTCCGTCCCATCACGCTTGAAGCGGGTGTGACGCGTTATGCCGAAGGCTCCTGTCTTGCCAAGTTCGGCCACACGCATGTGCTGTGCACGGCGTCCTGGGCGGGCGAGGTGCCGCGCTGGAAGAAGGGCAAGGGCGAGGGCTGGGTCACCGGCGAATACGGCATGCTGCCGCGGGCAACGCACACGCGGGGGCGCCGCGAGGCGACCGAGGGCAAGCAGTCCGGCCGCACACAGGAGATCCAGCGCCTCATTGGCCGCGCGCTCCGCTCCGTCACCGACATGAAGGCGCTCGGCGAGAACACAATCACCCTCGACTGCGATGTGCTGCAGGCCGATGGCGGAACGCGCACAGCGGCAATCACCGGCGCCTACGTCGCCCTTGCTGCAGCCTGCCGCTACCTCCTCGAGGAAGGCGTCATCAGGACGAACCCCTTGTCCGCCCAGGTCGCCGCCGTCTCGTGCGGCATCTACCGCGACACTGCCATTCTCGACCTCGACTATCCGGAGGATTCCGATGCGCAGGTCGACGCCAACTTCGTCATGGCCTCGGGCGGCAAGCTGATCGAGATCCAGGGCACGGGTGAACAGCGCGCCTTCAGCCGCGAAGAGTTCAACGCGCTGATCGATCTTGCCGCCAAGGGCGCGGACGAACTCTTTGCAGCGCAGCGTGCGGCGCTGGGTCTTTGATGGCGGCGAGGAAGCAGCCAGGCAGCAGACGCCAGGCCGACATCAGGTCGAAGACAACGGTCTTCAAGGGCCGCTACAGGATCGATGAATACGTCTTCGACTTCGACCGCGTCGCCGGGAAGGGGCGCATCACGCAGGCGCGCCGTGAAGTCTTTGAGCGCGGCGACAGCGCAGCCGCCCTGATCCATGACGTCGAGCGCGATGTCATCGTGCTGGCCGAGCAGTTCCGCATCGCGACGCAGGCCAAGGGCCCTGGCTATCTCATCGAGGCGATCGCCGGATCGGCCGAGCCCGGCGAGGATCCCGAGGCCTGCATCCGGCGCGAAATGCTCGAGGAAGTCGGCTATCGCGCCGGTGTGCTTCGGCTGGTGAGCCAGGGCTATGCCTCGCCCGGATCAAGTTCGGAGCGGATTTTTCTCTATTACGCGCCGGTCAAGACGGCCGATCTTGTCGACCCCAAGGCCTCCGGCCTTGCGGCGGAAAAGGAAGATGTGAAACGCATCGAGTTCAGTCGGGAAGACTTTCTCGCCCGCCTCGAGGCGGGCGGATTCCACGATGCAAAAGTCATAACCCTCGGCTTCTGGCTCAAAGCACGGCCCCGCCAGGGCAAGCCGAAGAAGCGTTAGAAAATCCAGCGGGCTTCGCGGGTGAGTCGCTGAAGGCCGCGAAGCCCGCCGTCAGGCGTCAGGTGGCGGGAGCGCCGCCGGGATGGTTCAGCGGGCAGCGAGCGTGATCGCTTCTGCGTGGGCTTCCGCCACCATCGGCTGGTCGGCATTGCGCACCGCTGTTGCGACAGCCTCGCGCACGCATTGTTCGAACAGGCCGGACGCGCGCGGGAGAAGCGGGCTGCGCGAGGGCTCGCCCCCGCAGGCGCGCTGGGCGGCGATGTCGATCCGCTTCAGCATGGTGCGGGCGCCATCCGCCGTCGACAGGTCAAGATCGGCAATGCTGACCGCTTCGCTCGCAGGCCCGGTCGTCTGGGCGCTGGCCGCGCCGGCGGCCGCCCCGCAGATCACGGCGCCAAGCGAAAGGGCGACGGCCAGGAGAGCGGCATTGTTGCCGGACAGTTTTGGGTTGGAGGACAGTTTCGGGGAGGTGGTTGTCGTATCCATGTGGTTTCTCCTTCTATGGATGAACCAAGCATGGGGTCGGCTGGCGGCCTTCGCTCGCCGATTTCGCGAAAAGGCGTGTCTTGCCAGGTTTCGATCAGACTTTTCGGAAAACGAGGAGCGCTTTGCGAGGCCGGCCTAACACGCTGAACCGGAAGCGCTTTTCAGGAATCGATCAGGCCGGCTCAGGAATCGGCGAGCCGATTCCAAGTGCCTTGCGCCGCCATTCGGATGGCGAGACGCCAGCTTCCTCCCTGAACGCGCGGTTGAAGGGGCCGAGCGAGGCAAAGCCGATGTCGTAGGCGATGGTCGAGATCGAGATCCGCGCCTCGCCCGGATCGGCCAGGCGCGATTTTGCGGCGGCGATCCGGTGGGCGTTCACATAGGACGGGAAGTTCCGGTAACCGAGACAGTCATTGATCAGCCGGCGCAACTGCGTCTCGGGCATGCCGGCGCGCAGGGCGAGGCTGGCAATGGTGAGGCCTTCCTCCTTCCAGACCTGATCCTTCGACATCAGACCCTGCAACCGCTCGAGGTCCGCCCGCGCGGCCCGGTCGAGCGCCTGGGCCGCTGCTGCAGGGTCTTCGCCCCGCAAAGTCTTGAGCGCGTTGCCGTTTGTGGCGTTCGCTGGGGCGGGCGCAAGACCCGCCGCGCCGCGAGCCGCGACCGGCTCAAGACCTTCCCCGAACATCGCCTCGCGCGGATCGAGGAAGACAAGCGCCCCGCCCAGCACCACGCTGGCGAGAAGCGCGGCGTTGAACATCGGGTACCAGGCAGGAACGGTCCCGATCATTTCCCAGATTTCCAGCCCGTTGAGCGAGAGGATGTAGAGGCCGATCGCAACCATGAAGGGTCCGCGCAACCTGCGGCGGGTCTCGACGAGATCGTCCTTCCAGCTGCGCACGACGATGAAGATCGACCAGATTGTCAGCGTGCTCTGCAGCGCCATCCCGAACAGCCCCGCAGCAGGGGCGAGGGAGGCGAGGCTGACCACGTTAAGGACGCCGCACCCCCCCATCGCCGCCGGGGCAACAAACATCACCGGACGAAAGCGATCGAGATCGCTGAACAGCGCCATCACCATCAGCCAGAACCAGCCAACGGAGGTCATCGCCGTGATGCCAACGAAGGCGCGGACTTCCGGCGCGAGGGCGCCGACCTCGTCATTCCAGAGCTTCAGGGCGAAGAAGGCTGAGGTGAAAAAGAAGGCAAAACCTGTCCAGCGCGCCGCCGGACGCGGCGCCCGCAGCATGGCGGCGGCCATGGCCAGCATGGCCCCGGCGCATATGCCGAGCAGAAGCTGGGTGAAACTGTCGGCGCCGCCCTCAAGGCTTCCGGTCATATGCGTCCCCGGGCGCGAATGCTCGTGTTCAAGCCAGATTTGCGGGAGATCGAGACGGAAGGTGACGGTGTCAAGGCCGCGCCCGGCCGGCCGGCGAAACTATTCAGCAGCGACGGCCTGCCCACCCTCGTCCTCGTCATCGGCGGCGGCCGCTTCATCCGGATCCCACACAAGGATGTCGCCGGGCTGGCAGTCGAGCTCGCGGCAAAGGGCTTCGAGCGTGGAGAAGCGGATCGCCTTTGCCTTGCCGGTCTTGAGAATCGACAGGTTTGCAAGCGTGATTCCCACGCGCTCGCCCAACTCGGTGAGCGACATGCGCCGGTCCAGAAGGACCCTGTCGAGTGTGACCCGGATCGCCATCGGCGCCGTGTGTCCTGTTGTTCACCCCGGCGGCCCATCCGCCGGACAAGTCCTGACGCAAACCCGGCCGCGCCTTGGCCTTAACCATGCCGGAAACGTACTCTCCGGTATCTGCAATGTCCGAACCATCAGGAAAGCGTGATCAGTTCAGATCGTCATTTTCTGCTCTTCACGCATGGCTGCGCCCTCGCGAAAAACCTGAGCGAGCACGAGCAGGGTGAGTACGGCAAACCACACAGGCCAGTTCACGCGGGGGAAAACCAGGGGCGGGCCATCCCCGGCAAGGCCGAACCCGGCCAGGATCAGGCTCGCCAGCGTGGTCACGAACATGCTTGCCCCCTCCATGACGGCCAGCACGATTCCGATGGCGGCGAAACGCTTGGCATTCTCGGGGACGAAGGGATCGCGGGCGACCAGGGTCTCGAACACCCCGCGAAGGTAAGCACAAACGATCATCGCGCCGATGCAGAGGATCGAGCCGTTGAGGCTCCAGACAACGAGGTCGCGCGGGGTCGAAACGACCACCCGCTCGAACAGCGGAAACAGCTGGTCGCCGGTCACGAGATAATAGATCGAGAACGCCGCGATGATCCAGATGAAGCCAAGCAGGGCGCAGGCCACAACCCAGGCGACATCCACCGCCAGCTTCAGGAAAGAGGAGATCGACCCGCGGCCGGTCGCGCGCATCAACATATGTCCCGGGCTCCGATCCGACCCTGCCGCGCGGAGGCGGCTCTCAACCTGACCCGCCAGTTTCGGGCAAAACAGCTTCCCTCAAGCCTCAACACGACTTGCCAGCCGCCGCCAGCAGACTTCCCTTGTCAGCTGGCAGCTTGTCTGGCGGGATGGATTCGGACCATATCGAAAAACAATATGGCCGTCCAGACCCGTCTCCCCGCGAAGGCTGAAAGGACGCAGGTTTCCCATGAGCAGCCCCCGAAAACTGGCGCCCGGGCGCATCATCGCCGCAACCCATAACCCGGGCAAAGTCAGGGAGCTGGAGGCGCTCCTGGGCGATATCGGTTTCAGCCCGGTCTCGGCCGGCGCGCTTGGCCTGCCCGAACCGGAGGAAACCGCCGACACCTTCCAGGGCAACGCCGAACTCAAGGCGCTGGCGGCCGCAAAGGGGGCAGGGATGCCGGCCCTGGCCGACGATTCCGGCCTCGCCTGCGACGGCCTTTCGGGCGCCCCCGGCATCTATTCGGCGCGATGGGCCGGGCCGGCCAAGGATTTTGCGCTGGCGATGCGAAAGGTCGAGGACGGGCTCCGGGCGGAAACGAGCGAGGATGGCGAGGTGGACCGGCGCGCCAGCTTCATCTGCGTCCTCGCGCTGGCCTGGCCCGACGGGCACGTCGAAAGCTTCGAGGGCGTGGTGCGCGGCCAGCTGGTGTTCCCGCCGCGCGGCGATCGCGGGTTCGGGTATGATCCGATCTTCGTGCCCGAAGGCGAGACCGAAACGTTCGGCGAGATGGATCCTGACCGGAAGCACGCGATGAGCCACCGCGCGGTCGCTTTCGCGAAGCTGCGGGCCTTCCTCGCCTCCTGAGGCGAGTTGACTGCGACACGACTTTTACGCCACGCGTGCCGGATGAAAGGGTTCAACCCGCTTCGCGGCTTCGGCATCTACGTGCACTGGCCCTACTGCGCGCGCATCTGCCCTTATTGCGACTTCAACGTTTATGCCGCCAAGACGCGCGACACTGTCCCGCTTCACGATGCAATCCTTTCCGATCTTGCCGGCTGGCGCGAACGCACCGGCGCGCGGCGCGTCGATTCCGTGTTCTTCGGCGGCGGCACGCCTTCTCTGATGACAGGCGGGCAGGTCGCCCGGATCATCGCGCGTATCGACCGGCTGTGGGGATTGAGGCCGCAGGCCGAGATCACGCTCGAAGCCAATCCGGACGACGTCTCGCGCTTCGCTGATTTTGCAGCTGCTGGCGTCAATCGGCTGTCGCTTGGCGTGCAGTCGCTCGACGATGCGCAGTTGAAATTCCTTGGCCGAACGCATTCGGCCGCAGGCGCGCTGGCTGCCTTCGACGCTGCAAAACCTGCATTCCGTTCAGTCTCGCTTGATCTCATCTACGCACAGCCGGAGCAATCAGCCCCTGCGTGGAGGACCGAACTTGCCCGCGTCCTGTCGCTCGGCGCCGATCATCTTTCGCTCTATGAGCTGACCATCGAACCGGGAGCAGCTTTCGCGTTCGCCGTGAAGCGTCGTGACTGGGCGCCGCTGGATGACGATCGCTCAGCGGAGCTCTACGAGATCACGCAGGCGATGACGGCCGCGGCTGGCTACGATGCCTACGAGATATCCAACCACGCGCGCGGGCCTGAGCATCGCTCCGCCCACAACCGCATCTACTGGGCGTCCGGCGATTGGGCGGGTGTGGGGCCTGGCGCACATGGGCGCCTCACCATGGGGGATGAACGCTGGGCGACCGAGGCAGCCGACAGGCCAGAGGACTATTGCCGGCAGGTCAGCGCAAACGGCTCTGGCTGGGTGAAGATGGAGAAGCTCGAAGACCTCGCCCATGCGCGCGAGCGCGTCGCGATGGGCCTGCGCTTGGCGGAAGGGTTCCGCGTCAGCGACGTGCACGAGCTTGGCCAGATGCCTGATGCGACCCGCGTGTCGGAGCTGATGCGCGAAGGTTTCCTCACCGCCTCGGCCGACAGGATCGCGCTCACGCCGAGCGGGCGCCTGCTTGCCGACAGGATTGCAGCGGAGATCTCGCCCTAGCTGCCCGACCCGAATGTCTGCTGCGCCGGCAGCACGGTCTTCACGCCACCCTGGTTCTGCAATTGCTGCACGGCGAGCGCACGCTCGACGCTGCCGTCCGGACCGAAGCGGAACAGGCCGTTAACACCGCCCCAGCCCTCCGGCCGCTGGATCATCGCTGCATCGAGCCGGTCGGCGGCCGCCAGCGTCGCGGCAAGCGCTCCGGCATCATAGCCGAAGGCGGCCAGGCGCGGCGGCGCCTCGCCGAAGAAGGCCTGGTAGCGCCTTTCAAAGTCGGCGACCGAGGCGGGGTCAGGGGCAGGGAACGAGCCGCCATAGAGGCCCGGCTCGCGCCAGACTTCGGGATCGTTCCACTGTCCGGTGCCGAGGAAGCGGACCTCGCGCGGCGTGACGTTGGCGACCGCGCGCAGCAGTGCGCCGACCGAGCGCAGCTGCACGCCCGACTCCGGGATCAAGACGGCGACCTTGCCGGGGAAGGACCGGTTTTCCGCTTCGATGATCGAGGCCATGCGACGCGCTTCGGCTTGCGGAGAGGAATTGCCAGGCGTGTAGTATTCAACGCCGGCCACGCTCGCCCCGCGCCGGGCGGCGGCATCGCGCAGCGCCTGTTCGATCGCGCGGCTGTTCTGGTTGTTCGGGCCCAGCATCGCAAAGCGCGTCACCCCATCTTTCGACGCCCAGTCGACGATACGCTCGACCTCCGCATAGGGCGTCAACGAGACGAGATAGGCGCCCTGGCCGATTGCGGAAACGTCGGTCGAGAAGGCGAATACGGGCGCGCGTACTTCCGACGCCTCGCGCGCGACAGGCGAGACCTGCTGGGCGAATACCGGACCGATCACCGCGATTGCGCCATCGCGGATCGCATCGTCGGCGATGCCTGCTACGACGGCGGGGTCGGCGCTGGTTGCATCCCGGCGCAGCAGCACGACATCGCCGGCGCCGACCTGGAAGAGCGCCATCTGGATAGCGTTATAGATGCCCTCGCTCTGCTTCTTCACCTCGGCATTCGTCGAAGAGAAGGGCAGCAGAACTGCGATCCGCTTGAGATTCATCTGCCCGGCATTGGGCAGGTGGCGCGGCATGTAGGCATTGCGGCTGTCAGCGAATGTCTCGTTCACGCCAGCTGACGGGGCAGGATCGGCGCCCGGCGGGCGCATCGGCCGGCTTGGATCGGGGCGCAAGTCGTTGGTAGATAGCGGCGTGGTCGGCCGCACAGGGCCGCTGGTGCAGGCCGCCGTTCCGGCCAACAACAGGGCGGACGCCGTCGCAAGGAAGCGGACCCGAGTTCTCGATGACATGCGCGACCCCTCCTGAGGATGCGACGATAGACCCGGCCCAGTCACTCAACCCTGAGGCGGCGGACCCTAGGCCCGCGGCTGATTCCGGACAAGACGAAGCAGCTTCTTCGCGCCTGTTCCGGATCGATCCTGACCTTGCGCCCGGCCTCTACGTTGTTTCGACTCCGATCGGCAACCTCAGGGACATCACGCTGCGCGCCCTCGACATTCTGGCGTCGGTCGACGCCGTCTGCGCAGAGGATACGCGCGTGGCCGCAAAGCTGCTCAATGCCTTCGGAGTTTCTGCGCGATTGCGGCCATATCACGACCATAACGGCGCACAGGCGCGGCCAGGCTTGCTTAACGATTTGCAAACCGGCGCGCGCATCGCCCTGATCTCGGACGCCGGAACGCCGCTTGTCTCCGATCCGGGCTACAAGCTGGTGCGCGAAGCGGCGGCGCGGGGCATACGTGTTGTCGCGATACCGGGTGCGTCTGCTCCGCTGGGGGCGCTCGCATGCTCCGGACTACCGACAGATCGTTTCACCTTTGTGGGCTTTCCGCCTCCAAAGTCCGGCGCACGCAAGACGTTCCTGAGTGCGCTGAAGGACAATCACGGCACACTGATCTTCTTCGAGGGCCCATCGCGCCTCGCCGCCAGCCTTGCCGACATGGCGGTGGTGCTGGGCGCGCGCGAGGCGGTTGTCGCGCGAGAGCTGACCAAGCTGTTCGAAGAGGTGCGGCGTGGGAGGCTCGCGGACCTTGCCGCGCACTATGCGCAGGCCGGCCCGCCGCGCGGTGAGATCGTCGTACTGGTCGGACCAAGCGAGGGCTCCGGGGCCGTCGATGCCGACGCGGTCGATGCGGCCATCCTCGCGGCCGGCGAGGAGAGGCCGCTCAAGGACATCGCCGCCGAGATCGCCGAGCGCTTCGGCATGAAGCGCCGCGACGTCTATGAACGCGCACTGGAGCTGCGCAAAGCGGAAGAGGGTGAGGGCGCCCACTGAGACCTCGCGCGGCCCCGGCGCGGGGCTGCCGGCCGTCGCGCCCGCCTTCGAGCCTGATCTGTTCGCCCGCAAGGGAGGCAGGCAGGTGTTCGTCGAGGTCAAGCCGGGACGGACACAGGAATTGCCGCTCGAGGCGCTGACGCCTCACCTGCGCAGGCGGCAGGGGCAGGCGGCCAAGCGGTGGGCCTTCCGCCGGCGGGCGCAGGCATAGACCCATTGCCTGAATCCCCTCAGATTCTCCTCCCCTGGCCTGCAGATCACCGGCGCTGCGCCCGAAAAACGCCGCATCTGGGAACTACGAGCCGAGCCCACCGTGACGGAGTTCGCCCGACCATGACTGCCCGCGTGCTTGCCTGCCTGCTTCTCGCTGCGCCCCTTCTGGGCGGCTGCCTCTCCGATCGCACATTCGGTGAATCACTCGATGACTCCAGCGCCGCGACCGAGATCAAGACGCGACTCCTGAGCGCGGGTCTCAATGGCCGCTTCATGGAAACCGATGTCGCGGTCGTCGACCGCTTCGTGCTTCTGTCGGGCCGCGTGGCGAGCGAGGAAGATCGCAAGGAAGCCGAGCGCATCGCCTGGACGGTCGGCTCAGTCGATGAAGTCGCGAACGAGCTGGTCGTCGGCTACTGGGACCTTGGCCGCGACATGAATGATGCCTGGATCACCGAACAGATCCGCATGCGGCTGATCGCCGACAACGACATCAAGGGGACAAATTTCAACATCCAGGTCTTCTCGGGCAACGTCTATCTGCTGGGCCTGGCGCGCACCGAGGACGAGCTGCGCCGCGCCGCAGAGCATGCGAGCGTCGTCAACGGCGTCCGGAAGGTCGTCTCCTATGTGAAGATGCGCGAGCGCGCCGGGCCGCCGCCGGAGATCAGCGTCGCTGCCGCTCCGCCGAGCGACCAGCAGGGCAGGCCCGTGGCCGACCCCAATGCGGGCCAGCCGATCAGCATCGCCCCATCCTCGGCCGCCGCCGCGCCGATCGTTCCGCCCGATCAATCGCCCACGACGCGCGGCCAGTATGGCGACCCCTATGCGCCCGGAGCTGCGCCGCCGCCCGGCTCCAACGGCAACACGGTCGGCCTGCAGACCGTGCCGCTGCCCCCGGTGAAGAACAACTGATCGACCCGGGAAGTCGCACGCGGATTGCGGCGAGGCGAGGCGCAACCTAGGTAGGGAGCCCCAGGCCGGAGCCGTTTTCCCATGTCGCTGCGTATTGCCGTCCAGATGGACCCGCTCGAGGCGGTCAACCCCGCAAGCGATTCCACCTTCATGATGATCGAGGAGGCGCAGCGTCGCGGCCATCGCGTGTTTGTCTACGGCGTCGGCGACCTTCTCTACGATTCAGGTTTCGTCGGCGCCTGGGCAAAGCCGGCGAAAGTCTTTCCGGCGCGCACGCCGCATGCCGAGATTGGTGAGGCCCGGAGGCTTGATCTTCGCAAGGAAACCGACGTCGTCCTGATGCGGCAGGACCCGCCCTTTCACATGGGCTATATCACCGCGGCGCACATTCTCGAGCTGATCACGGGCGAAACCCTCGTGGTCAACGATCCGGCCGGCGTGCGCGCCTCGCCGGAAAAGATCCTCACCCTGATGTATCCCGATCTTCAGCCGCCCACACTGATCACGCGCGATGTCGCCCGGGTGCAGGAGTTCCGCGCCCGCCATGGCGACATCGTGCTGAAACCGCTGCACGGCCATGGCGGGGCCGGCGTGCTCAAGATCGGCCGCGAGGATGGAAATCTCGAAGCTGTGGTCGACCTCTTCAACAAGATGGTCCCCGAGCCCTTCATCGCGCAGGCCTTCCTCCCGGCCGTGAGCGCAGGCGACAAGCGCATCCTCTTGGTCGACGGCAAGCCTGTCGGCGCGATCAATCGCAAACCGCCCTCGGGAGCGATCCGCTCCAACCTCGTGGTCGGCGGAACGGCGGAGGCAACGGCGCTCTCCGCACGCGAGCAGGAGATCTGCGCTCGAATCGGGCCGGAGTTGCAGAGGCGCGGACTGCTGTTTGTCGGCATCGACGTGATCGGCGGCATGATGACGGAGATCAACGTCACATCGCCAACGGGAGCGCGCGTGCTGAAGAACCTGTCAGGCATCGATGCCATCGCGGCCATGTGGGACGCGATCGAGACGAAGCTCGCCTAGACCGCGAGGCCACAAAGCCCGGCATTCGTCGGTGAAAGACCTCAACCTGTCTCAACGGCGCTGAGGCGAGGCAGAATCAGCGCGGGAACACTCGAAGAACATTGATTTGTCGGCCGCGATTTGCCTCTGTCGCCGAACTCGCGGACGCTGCGTCTTCTGGAGGCAACGTGATCAGACACTTCGCCAGCGCCATCGTGATGGTCGCCCTTGCCGCGTGCACAAGCACGCCGGCCGCCCATGCAACGAAATTCCTCGCCGCGATCGAGGATGTCCCGCTGCCCGCCGGGCTTGTCGAACAGCCCGAGCCCCTGGTGTTCGAGAGCGATCAGGGCCGTGTGGTGAGAACGTCAGCCGCAGGAAATGTCGGCAAGGCGGAAATCGAGGCCTTCTATGGCCAGACGCTCCCCGCGCTTGGATGGAAGCTCGCCGACGATGGCGGCTATGTCCGCGACAACGAGCGCCTCAAGCTCCGCATCCTCCAGCCGGCCAGCATGACCCCCGTCCGGGTGGAGTTCGAGCTTGTCGTGAAGCTCGCCTCGACCCGCCTGCCGGATTAGCTTTCGCTTCACCCAGGTGACGGAGCCCAAGCGTGAGCGATCTTCATGATCTCCTGAGCGACATCCGCGCCCACCATGTCGACCTGTTCGAGAAAGCAATCGCAGAGCTGCGCGGGCAGGGCCACACATTGATCATCGAGCCGCCCATGCTCAACGAAGCTGGCGAGCTTGCGCGCGAAGGCGTCCTCAACATCGGCGCGCGCTATGATCTTGCGGTTCAGGAGGGTGACCAGGCCAGCCCTTCCATGTTCCAGTCAGGCCGCATGCTGGAGTTCCAGGCCATCGCATTTGCCGGCGGCGGCCTCTCGATCATCATTTCGCCTTTCCCATGGGATGGCGTGCATCTCGCCATTGATGGCGATCCCATGTCGGTTGCGGCCGCGCTGACCGGCTGGTTCGAGGAAGCGGTGTGCGCGCCTGAAGGCGTCGCCGAAGACGGAATCCAGCATGCCGTTCACTTCCTCTCTGATCCCGTGGTCGAGGGCGGAACCTCGCTCGCCCAGGCCGATCTCGGCACGGCCGATGTCGATGTCCTGATCGACCTCTTCGATCGTCTCAGGCTTGCCGGCGCAACCCGGGTGGAACTCTCCCTGCCGCCCGGCTAGAAGGCCGCAACAGGAGACGCTCATGGCCTACGAAACGCTGCTGGTCGAAACCGATGGCCCGGTTGGGCTGATCACGCTCAACCGCCCCGAGGCGCTCAACGCGCTCTCGCGCAAGCTCTGCACGGAAGTCGCCGACCAGCTGGCCAGGTGGAATGTCGATCCCGCGATCAGCTGCGTGATCATCACGGGCGCGGGAAGGGCGTTCGCCGCGGGCGCCGACATCAAGGAGATGGCGCCTCAGTCCTACATGGACGTCTACAAGTCAGACATGTTCGCCGGTTTCGAACACGCAGTCTCCTCCTTCCGAAAACCGATTGTCGCCGCCGTGAACGGGTTTGCGCTTGGCGGCGGATGCGAACTCGCGATGTTGTGCGATTTCATCCTGGCGTCCGAGGCCGCGAAGTTCGGCCAGCCCGAGATCAATCTTGGCGTCATGCCCGGCATTGGCGGCACGCAGCGTCTCACGCGCCTGGTTGGCAAATCCAAGGCCATGGAGATGTGCCTCACTGGCCGGATGATGGACGCGGCGGAAGCTGAGCGTGCCGGCCTGGTCTCACGTGTCCTTCCCGCCGACCAGCTGATGGAGGAGGCAAAGAAGGTCGCGAAAAAGATCGCCGCCGCCTCGCAGCCCATCGCCATGATGACAAAGGAGGCGGTCAACGCCGCCTACGAAACCACGCTGCATCAGGGACTTGCCTTCGAGCGGCGGCTTTTCCACGCCATGTTCGCCACCGACGACCAGAAGGAAGGCATGGCCGCCTTCGTCGAGAAGCGGCCGGCCCAGTTCAAGCAAAGATGAGGGGTAAACCACCCCCAAGAAATGCTCATGCCCGAATCCTGCCAACCCCGAATTGACGGCCTCAGGCGACGCTGATAATAGGCCGCTCCCCAAAACCCCCGGCCTTTGTCCGGCGGCCAGGGCAAACGGAGCTTGGAAGACCGATGGCCAACACGAAATCCGCCAAGAAGATGGTGCGAAAGATCGCCCGGCGGACCGAGGTCAACAAGTCGCGCAAGTCACGCGTGCGCACCTTCGTCCGGAAGGTCGAGGAAGCCGTTGCGTCAGGTGACAAGGCCGCCGCCATCAAGGCGCTCAAGGCCGCCGAGCCGGAGATCATGCGCGGCGTCACCAAGGGCGTGCTGCACAAGAACACGGCGTCACGAAAAGTATCCCGGCTTGCCGCGCGGGTCAAAGCCGTCGGCGCCTGACGCAGACGCACCCCGATTTGCCATTTTCGGGGTTGCATCCAACCACATCACAAGCTTGACTTCACACGTCGCAGCGCGCGCCGCGCATTGCGGCGCGCCGTGCGTTCTCCTTCATCCGTACACGGATGAATTCGCAGAAAAGTTCAGCGCCAAAAATCGCAGAGACCCTTCAATCTTTGCAAGAATCCCGGTGGCAATACCGAGCGCGACGGATTCGTGAAAAATTTTTGGCGGCTGCGGCAGATGAGTCGGTTGACGGCTCGTCTCGAAGGGAGAAAAACTCCCCTCTGTAGCGAGTAACCTTCCTTCGTTTGGACATCGATCTGCGACGCCGGGGCCGGAGTCGTCTGGGACTCTTTTTGTCCGATCAGAAAGGGAAGGCATCGCCTAGAAAGGGTAGATGAGGGGCCATGATCAACAAGCAGACCACGACGCGTTTTTCCGCCGGAAGTGCTGGCGGAGCTTCGCGCGCTGTCGAGTCATTTCCCGACGGGTCGAATATGGTGGATTTGGCCGCCGCGCCGCGCGGGCCGTCGTCCGCGCTGCGCGCCAGCGATCAGGTCCCGGCGATCTGGGCCGATGTGCGCGCTGCGCTGCGCCGTCGTCTTGGCGATGTCAAATTCGATTCGTGGCTGGCGAAGCTTGAACTCGTGGCCGAGGTCAATGGCGAGGTGCTGCTTTCCGCCGCGAGCGAGCATGAGCGTACCCGCGTCGAGTCCGATTTCGGTCACTTCATACAGCAGGCGTGGGACCAGGCCGATCGCGACGGCCGTCGCGTTCGCATCGAGGCGCGCGAGCGCATTTCGAGCGACGTGATGGCGCTGGCGCGTCCGGACGACGTCGTCCAGGACGAAGCTGTCGACGACATGTTTGACGAGGAAGCCGCCCCGCCCGTCATCGCGGGCGAGGATTCCCAGACGCTCGAGAACTTCATGGTTGGCGATTCCAACCGCGTGGCCTTCGGCCTCGCGCGCCGCCTTGCCATGGGGGCCAGCGTCTCGGCCAATGTCGTCACCATCGTCGGCCCGCATGGCGTCGGCAAGACGCACCTTCTGCGCGGCATCGAAGCCGCGCTGCGCAGCGCCAAGGGCGAAGGCAGCGTGCTCTACATGATCGCGGAGGATTTCCTCCATGCCTTCATCGACGGCGTGAAGAAGAAGGACACATCGGATCTGCGCGCCATGTTCCGCCGCGCGCGCGTCGTGCTGCTCGACGATTTCCAGTTCATCTGTGCCAAGCCCGGCACGCTGGTCGAGTTCTTCTCCCACATGCGCGCCATCGTCGCCAATGGCGGCGTGGTCGTGCTCGCCGCCGACCAGACACCGGCCCTGATCGACCAGCTCGACGAGCGCATGCGCGACGAGATCCATGGCGGCGTCATCGCCCAGATGGAGCTGCCCGAGCGCAATCTGCGCCGCGAGATCCTCCGCGCCCGCGCTGACGCCGTTTCGGCCGCTGCCGCCGCAATCGAATCCGAATTCCATCTCACGGAAGAATGGATCGATCTCCTGGCTGATCGCCTGCCGGCATCTGGCCGCGCGCTCTGCGGCGCCGTGCGCAATGTCTATTGCGGCACAGTTCTGGCCGGCAAGCCGCTCGACCGCGCCGCGGTTGAGAAGTCGATCCAGCTGCAGATGGGCGGCGCGCCCTCCAAGGCCCCGCGCATCGACACCATCAAGGACGTTACCGCCCGCGCCTATGGCGTCACCAAGGCCGAACTGGAATCGCCCTGCCGCAAACGGCAATACGCCCTGCCGCGCCAGTATGCGATGTATCTCAGCCGCCAGCTGACGAAGTGCTCCTATCCGCAGATCGGACGCATGTTCGGGGACAGGGATCACACGACCGTGCTTTTCGCCTATCGCAAGATAGCTGCGATGGTTGCCTCGAACGAGACGATGGCGGATGAGCTGCGCCAGCTCGAACAGCGCATCATGGCCGATCCGCGCAACACGCGCTGAGCCCGCGGAGGGGCGGAAAAGCAGGGGAAGGCCCTGAATAGCGGGTGAAACCGCCTTTCAGGGCCTTCCCGCGCGCCGACAAATGGCTAATCTTCCGGCCCGCCCTCTCCCGTTTTCGGGGACAGGCGGGCCGAACCGCTTTCGGAAAACCGCCGGGCGCCGAGCGAGACCGTCGCAAAGCCGCCTCCTGACAGGGACTGGACGTATGAAACTGACTATCGACCGCAATGCGCTGATGCGGGCGCTGTCCCACGTCCAGGCCGTGGTCGAACGGCGCAACACGATCCCGATCCTGTCCAACATCCTGATGCAGGCCGAGGGCGACCGCCTCAGCCTCACCGCCACCGACCTCGACATCGAGGCGACCGATGCGGCCGAAGCAAACGTCAAAAAGGCGGGCGCAGTCACAGCTCCCGCCCAGACGCTCTTCGATGTCGTGCGCAAGCTTCCAGAAGGCTCCGAAGTCGCACTCGACCTGTCGGAGGGCCGTCTTTCCATCTCTGCCGGCCGCTCGAAATTCGCCTTGCCGACGCTGCCGGCCGCCGACTTCCAGACGATGGCGAAGGAAGCCGCGCCGGTGAAGTTCGAGATCGCGGCGGCTGAGCTGCGCCGCCTGATCGACAAGACGCGCTTCGCGATCTCGACCGAAGAGACGCGCTACTATCTCAATGGCATCTACCTGCACCACGCAAAGGCCGGGAAGGGCAATGTCCTCCGCGCCGTGGCGACCGACGGGCACCGACTCGCTCTGGCCGAGGCCGAGGCGCCGAAGGGCGCATCCAGCCTCAAGGGCGTCATCGTTCCCCGCAAGGCGGTCGCCGAAGTTCGCCGCCTGCTCGATGACGCGCCAGAAATCGTGACGGTCGAAGCCTCCGATTCCAAGATTGTTTTCCGCATCGGCGAGGCGGTGCTGACCTCGAAGCTGATCGATGGCTCCTTCCCCGACTATCAGCGCGTCATTCCGAAGGACAACAAGCGCATCCTCAGCGTGCCGACCAAGCTGTTCAAGGACGCCGTCGACCGCGTTGCGACGGTTTCGGCCGAGCGTTCGCGGTCGGTAAAGCTGTCATTGTCGTCGGGCAGGCTGATGCTCGCGGTTACGCATTCGGAATCCGGTCATGGCGCAGAGGATGTCGAGGCGGAGTATAGCTCCGAGCCGATGGAAATCGGCTTCAACGCCAAGTATCTGCTCGACGTGGCCGGCCAGATCGAAAGTGACGAGACACGTATCGAGTTCAACGACCCCGCCTCGCCAGCCCGCGTGATCGATGCGAAAGACGCTGGCGCCGAATACGTTCTGATGCCGCTGCGTGTGTAGCGCACGAGAACAATTCGGTTGCCACTTATTTCTTTCCCGCTGCAGCGGCGAAGCCGCCAGGAGCGGGAGCCGGGGGGCCGCTAGGCTTGCTCTGGCTGCTCCCTGGTTCCGGCTCGCGCTGCGTGCGACCGGCATGGCATCCGCAGCGTTTTGCATGATGCGGGTATGACCCACACTCCCGACCCGCACCGCCCCCACGTCCGGATCGCCCGCCTCGGCCTCCGTGATTATCGCAACTATGCCTCGCTTGATTTGCGTCTCGATGGCCGTCACGTCTGCCTCTTTGGCGCCAACGGCTCAGGCAAGACCAACCTCATCGAGGCCGTTTCGCTGCTCTCGCCGGGGCGCGGTCTTCGCGGTGCGGAATTCTCCGACCTCGTGCGCAATGCGCCAGAGGGCGGGGCGGGGCGCGGCTGGGCGATCTCTGCAGATGCGCGCGAAGGCGAGATCGACCGGCGAATCTCGCTCGCACTCGATATCGACGATCAGGGCCGCGCCCGCCGCTCCGCCCGGCTCGATGGCGTCGAGACCGCGCAGCAGGATCTCGGCGAGCTGATGCGCATCATCTGGCTGACGCCAGCCATGGACCGGGTGTTCACCGGCCCTGCCGGCGACCGGCGGCGCTTCCTCGACCGGCAGGTGCTCGCGCATTTTCCATCACACGCTGCTGCAGCGGCCGCGTATGACAAATCCATGCGACAGCGGAACGCGCTGCTTGAGCGCGGGCAGGGCAGGGGCGGGCCCGATCCGGCATGGCTGGAGGCGATCGAGCTTGGCATGGCCTCCGCCGGCGCGGCGATGGCGGTCCACCGTGTCGATGCGGTCAGGGTGATGCAGGAGGCGATCCTCGCGCGCCCCGAAGGCGCGTTTCCGAAGGCGCTTGTCGGCATTGACGGTGAGTTCGAAACCCAGGCGGCCAATGGCGTCGCCCTGACGGATATCGAACAGGACATACTCGCCCAGCTACGTGAAAACCGGTCCCGCGACGCGGCCGCCGGACGGACCACGCAGGGCGTCCATCGCAGTGATCTCAGCGTCTTTCACGCCCCCAAGGGCCTGCCCGCCGCGCAGTGCTCGACAGGCGAGCAGAAGGCCTTGTTAGTCGGCATAATTTTAGCCAACGCCCAGGCGCTTTTCGAGCGTGATTTTGCCCCCTCTCCCCTGCTATTACTGGATGAGGCGGCGGCCCATCTCGATTCGGACCGGCGCGCCGCGTTGTACGACGAACTGGCCGCGCTCGGCGGCCAGTCCTGGCTCACAGGAACGGACCGCTCTCTCTTCGACGCGTTCGGCGATCGCGCCCAGCGTTTCGAGGTGTCCGAGGGATCCGTTCGCGAGGCCTGAACTGGAATTTGGCGGCGCCGGCGAACGGTGCTGCGACAGGAAAATGTGAATGTCTGACGTGTCTCAAAACGGCGGCGAGAAGAAGAACAGCTACGGCGCCGATGCGATCAAGGTGCTGCGTGGCCTCGATGCCGTGCGCAAGCGCCCCGGCATGTATATCGGCGACACCGACGACGGTTCGGGTCTGCACCACATGATCTACGAAGTCGTCGACAACGGGATCGACGAGGCGCTTGCGGGTCACGCCGACTTCGTGCGCCTCACGCTTCATCCCGACGGCTCGGCCGAAGTCGAGGATAATGGCCGCGGCATCCCGGTCGACATCCACGCCGAAGAGGGCGTATCGGCGGCCGAAGTCGTGATGACCCAGCTGCATGCGGGGGGCAAGTTTGCCAACACCGAGGAGGAGGGCTCCTACAAGGTGTCTGGCGGCCTGCACGGCGTTGGCGTTTCGGTTGTGAATGCGCTGTCGGACACGCTCGATCTCAAGATCTACCGCGATGGCAAGCAGCACGAGATGCGCTTCAGACTGGGCGATGCCGAAGCGCCTCTCAAGATCACCGGCGAGGCGCCCAGGAAAGCTGATGGTTCTTTCGCGACGGGCACCACGGTTCGCTTCCTGCCGAGCCCCGCGACCTTCTCGAAGACCGAGTTCGACCGCGGCACGCTTGAGCATCGCCTGCGCGAGCTCGCCTTCCTGAACTCCGGCGTGAAGATCGTGCTGCAGGACCTGCGCGGATCCGAGCCGTGGGAAACCGTCATGCAGTATGAAGGCGGCGTCGAAGCCTTCGTCCGCCACATCGACCGCCAGCGCAACGCCCTGATCCCCAAGCCAATCTACACGCGCTCCAACAAGGAGGGCATCGTCGTCGAGGCCGCGCTGCAATGGAATGACGGCTATTACGAGAACGTTCTCTGCTTCACCAACAACATCCCCCAGCGCGACGGCGGCACGCACCTCGCCGGTTTCCGCGCCGCTCTCACGCGCGTCATCAACAAATACGCGGCCGAAAGCGGCGCGGCGAAAAAGGAGAAGGTGGATATTTCGGGCGACGATGCGCGCGAAGGCCTCACCTGTGTCCTCTCGGTAAAGGTGCCCGACCCGAAATTCTCCTCGCAGACCAAGGACAAGCTCGTCTCCTCCGAGGTCCGCCCCATCGTCGAAAGCCTGATGACCGAGGCGCTCGGCCGCTGGTTTGAGGAAAACCCGGCCCCGGCCAAATCCGTCGTGCAGAAGATCGTCGAGGCGGCGGCTGCACGTGAAGCCGCCCGCAAGGCGCGCGAACTCACCCGCCGCAAGTCAGCGCTCGACGTGACATCGCTCCCCGGCAAGCTCGCCGATTGCCAGGAGAAAGATCCTGCAAAGTCCGAACTCTTCATCGTCGAGGGCGATAGCGCCGGCGGATCGGCCAAGCAGGGCCGCAACCGCGAGAACCAGGCTGTGCTCCCGCTGCGCGGCAAGATCCTCAATGTCGAGCGCGCCCGCTTCGACAAGATGCTTTCGTCCGAGCAGGTCGGCACGCTGATCACGGCGCTGGGCGCCGGCATCGGCCGCGAGGAATTCAACATCGAGAAGATGCGCTATCACCGCATCATCATCATGACCGACGCCGATGTCGACGGCGCCCATATCCGCACGCTGCTGCTCACCTTCTTCTACCGGCAGATGCCCGAGGTGATCGAGAAGGGCTATCTCTACATCGCCCAGCCACCGCTCTACAAAGCCGAGCGCGGCAAGTCGGAACGCTATCTCAAGGACGAAGCTGATCTGGACGAGTTCCTGATCGCCGAGGGCGTCAAGGGCCAGATGCTCGTGCGCGACAATGGCGAACAGATCGCCGGGGCTGATCTCGGCGCGCGGGTCAAGGAAGCGGCAGCCTTCAAGGCGACGCTCGCGCGTCTTGCGTTGCGCGCGCCAGGCCACATCGTCGAGCAGGCGGCTCTTGCAGGTGTGCTGAAGGCCGGGGCTGGTCAGGTCGAGGCGAAGCTCGCCGCCGATCGCCTCAACCGCATCGCGGAAGAGGGTGAGGACAGCTGGACCGGCGATTATCGCGATGGCGCCTTCATCTTCTCCCGCACGGTGCGCGGGGTCGAGGAGAAGGCGGCGCTTGATCCCCAGCTGCTGGCGACGCCCGATGCGCGCCGCCTCGCCGAGCGCGCCGCCGTTTTGGGCGATACCTATGCCGGCCGCTGCGTGCTCCGGCACGAGAAGAGTGGCGAGGCCCAGGTCTTCGGCCCCGTCTCGCTGCTGGCCGCCGTGCTTGAAGCGGGCGAGCGCGGCATCAAGATCCAGCGCTACAAGGGACTGGGCGAGATGAACCCGGACCAGCTGTGGGAAACGACGCTCGATCCCAACGCGCGCACGCTCCTGCAGGTCAAGGTCGAGCACGCTGACACGGCCGACGAGATGTTCTCCAAGCTGATGGGCGACATCGTCGAGCCGCGCCGGGAGTTCATCCAGGAGAATGCGCTGGAGGCGGAGGTCGACGCCTAGCCGAGCTTGGCGAGCAGGGCGCGGGCGTCGGCGATCAGGCCCTCAAGCTGGTCTTCAGAAACGGCGACGCGCGTTTTGTCGATGACGACTTCCGCTGACGGTCTGCCGCCCGCGCGGATCTGCTGGAGCTGGTCCGAATAGCGGAAGATCGTCGATTTCAGGAACCGCACGGCTTCCGTCTTCTGCGCAGCCATCATTGTCTTCGCCCACCCTGCCTAACGCCAGTCGCTTTCTGCGCTGTGCGTACTCGGGGTCATTTGTCGCAGAAGTTTGCAACGCGCCCCGAATTTCGATTCCCCGCATCAGAAAAGCGCGGGCGCGATGCGCAAATGCCGTAGGTGCGCAATCGCTCATTGCGCAAAGTGGCCTTCGACAAGCTGGATCCCTGCAAGAACGTTTCGTGGAACGCGGCCTGGTATTGCGATACCGGTCCGTGTCCCGACGGAATTTTGGAATTTCATGCCCCAACTATGCCGCCTGATGCAGAAATGCTGCACACCTCGTCCGCTTTGAAGAAAATCCTTTGGATTGCTCACAGCCCGATTGACGCCCCCGGAAATATGACGGGAATGTGGAAGATGCGCCAAATCGCATGAGCTGACGGCATTCATCTCATGTGCAGCGGCAAGCCGAAGCGAGGAGTCGCGTCGGTGTGTTCAGGTCCAAAGAGGGGTCAACATCGTGAAAACTACCGCGAAAGCGCACCTGCTGCGCTCTACGCTTCTTGCAGCATTGTCGGTTGCGCCCGGCCTCGCTTCGGCGGCCTTTGCGCAGGAAGGCGGACCGCAGAGCGGCCAGCCGTCTGAGGACCGTGACGTCGTCGTCATCACCGGCACGCGCATCGCCTCGCCGAACCTCGTGACGACGAGCCCGGTCACCCAGGTCACCTCCGAGGACATCCAGGCCACCGGCGTCACCCGCGTCGAAGACCTGGTCACCCAGCTGCCGCAGGCCTTCGCGGCCCAGAACGCCAGCGTCTCGAACGGCGCTTCGGGCACGGCCACGGTCAGCCTCCGCAACCTCGGCTCGTCCCGCACGCTCGTGCTGATCGACGGCCGCCGCATGCCGTACGGTTCGCCCAACGATGACGCGGCCGACCTCAACCAGATCCCCGGCCCGCTTGTTGAGCGTGTCGAAGTCCTGACCGGCGGCTCCTCGGCCGTCTACGGTTCGGACGCGCTCGCCGGCGTCGTCAACTTCATCATGAAGAAGGACTTCGAGGGCATTCAGGTCGACGCCCAGTACGGCTTCTACCAGCACGAAAACTCCTATGACGACACCAACCTGCGGACGGTCATCGCCAACCGTGGCGCGACGAACCCGGCTCAGTTCCGCCTGCCGGACGACAATGTCGATGACGGCTTCTCGAAGGAAATCACGGCGATCTTCGGCGTTTCGTCCGAAGACGGCGCCGGAAACCTGACCGGCTACATTTCCTACCGGAACAACGATCAGGTCCTGCAGAAGGACCGTGACTATTCGGCCTGCTCGATCGGCGCGGCCACGGCCACCGGCTTCACCTGCGGTGGTTCGGGAACGTCCTTCCCGGGCCGTTTCACGGACTTCGCCACGTTCAACTACACGCTGGACTCGACCGGAAACTTCATTCCCTTCAGCAACGCGCTCCACCAGTACAACTTCGGCCCGCTGAACTACTATCAGCGTCCGGACGAGCGCTATGCCTTCGGCCTGTTCGGGAATTACGAGCTGAACGACGGTCTGGAAGCCTATGCCCAGCTGATGTTCTCGGATTACACCTCGAACTCGCAGATCGCTCCGTCGGGCAACTTCTTCTCGACCTCGACGATCAACTGCGGCAACCCGCTTCTCTCTGCCGCGCAGGCCGCAGCGATCGGGTGTGACTCGACCGAGATCGCCAACAACACCTCGACAGCGCTCTATATCGGTCGCCGCAACGTGGAAGGCGGCGGACGCCAGGACTACCTCAACTACACCTCCTATCGCGGCGTTGTCGGTGTTCGCGGCGACCTGTGGAACGACTGGACCTATGACGTGTCGGCCCAGTACTCCAAGGTCAATATGGGGCGGACCTACCAGAACGACTTCTCGACGGCGCGCCTCAACCGCGCACTCAACGTTGTTCGCGACGGCTCGGGCAACGCGGTTTGCGCCAGCGTGCTGGACGGCTCTGATCCGAACTGCGTGCCCTACAACGTCTTCGCCGTTGGCGGCGTGACGCAGGCCCAGCTCGACTATCTCCAGATCCCGCTGATGCAGCAGGGCTTCACCAAACAGCAGGTCGTGACAGCGACCGTGGTCGGGCCGACGGGTATCCAGTTCCCGACGGCGAAGAGCGGCATCGACCTGGTGCTTGGCGTTGAATACCGCTCGGACGAGCTCTCGTCCGAAACCGACGCCAACTTTGCCTCAGGCGACGGCGCCGGCCAGGGCGGCCCGACGATCGGGCTTTCCGGTCAGGCCGACGTGGTCGACCTGTTCCTCGAAACCCGCGTCCCGATCGTGGAAGGCGCACCATTCGCTGACCAGATCTCGGTGGACCTTGCCTATCGCCGGTCCGAGTACGAGAGATTCAGTGCGGACGCCTACAAGATCGGCGCCGACTGGGCGCCGGTGCCTGACCTTCGCTTCCGGGCCAGCTTCCAGCGCGCCGTTCGTGCTCCCAACGTCATTGAACTATTCGCAGCTCAAGGGCTTGGGTTGTTCGACATGGACTTCGATCCTTGCGACGATGCAAATGACGACGGCTTGCTGAACAATTCTGTGCCGGCATCGTGCATCGGCACCGCCGCCTATCAGGTCACGGCCACCCAGTCTGACAGCGGTTCGCTGTCGAGCCCGGCGGGTCAGTACAACCAGCTCGGCGGCGGCAACCCGAATCTCGGGCCGGAAGAAGGCGACACGACAACGATCGGTTTCGTCTGGCAGCCCGATTTCGTGCCGGGCTTCAACCTCTCGGTCGACTACTACCAGATCGAAATCAGTGAGCTGATCTCGACCACGGGGCCGATCAACACGATCACCGCGTGCTACACCTTCAATGACCCGGTCTCGTGCGCCCGTATCACCCGCAACCCTGGCAACGGGGCGCTGTGGATCGGCGGAACCGCACAGGTCGAAGACCTCAACACGAACATCGGTGGTGTCACGACCTCGGGCTACGACATCAACGCCAACTACGCCTACGATCTTGGCGGCCTTGGTGGTCTCGAATTCAACTTCATCGGCACCCTGCTCGACGACCTGACCACCGATCCGGGCATCGCCACCGCGACCAGCTATGACTGCACGGGCTTCTACGCCAACCAGTGCGGAACGCCCAACCCGGAATGGCGGCACAGCCTCCGCTCCACCTGGGAAACGCCCTGGATGGACCTGAACCTGTCGCTCGCCTGGCGCCATATCGGCGAAGTGCAGCTGATCAGCACGACCACGAACGCGCCGGTACTCGGCCGCGTCGACTCGACGCTGGAAGCGCAGGACTATCTCGATGTCTCGGGCAACATGCCGCTCGGCGACAACCTGAAGTTCCGCTTCGGTATCAACAACATCCTGGACGATGATCCGCCGCTGTCGGCTTCGGTCGGCACGACGGGCAACGGCAACACCTACCCGCAGGCCTACGACTCGCTGGGACGCTTTATCTTCCTCGGCGCCACGGTCGACTTCTAGGACCTGCGTTACGGCAGATCGATGTGGGGCGGGTCGCAGGACCCGCCCCATTTCTTTTGGCCGCTCCGCCGATTGCAGGCGCCGGGCGAGGGTGCTTGAAGATGGCTCCGCAACCGGAAAGAAGAGCAAGGGCCGTGCGCCCGGAGACGCGCCGTGACGACTTCAGCCCAGATGCAGAAGGCCCAGTCCCTCGCCGCCGAGGGCATGGCGCATCTGGGCAAGGGCGACGGCGCCGCCGCACGCAGGGCGTTGGAGCGCGCGATATCGCTCGGCTGGCCTGGCGCACCCGTCTGGCTCGCGCTGGCCTCGGCGCACCGCCTGCTTGGAGACGCCACCTCGCGACGCGCTGCGCTCGAAAAGGCGGTTGAGCTCGCGCCAACCAATCCGCGCGCCCTCCTGAGCGCGGCTGAATTCTACGACGAGGCGTCCGCAATCGAGCGCGCCCGCAGCCTCTACGCCTCCGCGCTGAGAACGCTCGGACCGCGTCCGGCCCCTCCCGGAATGGGGGCTCAGCTCGATCGCGCACGGACCTTCCTGGCGACCAACCCTGATCCGCTCGAACAGCGCATCCGTGCGGCGTTTGTCTCGGCCGGACTCGACGGGTCGGCCGAGGACCGCCTGTTCTCCGAATCGCTCGCCATCCTCTGCGGCCAGACCCTGCCCACCTACCAGCAGCCAACACGCTATCTCTATCCCGGCCTCCCGCAGCGCCAGTTCTACGAACGCCACGAGTTTGCCTGGACCTCCGCACTGGAGGCCCGCACGCCCGAGATCGTGACCGAGCTCAGGGCGCTGAGAAGCGGCGATGATCGCTTCGCCCCCTATGTCGAGGCGAAGGGCCGCGAAGCCGGCATCAAGGCCCATGCCCTTCGCGGCAATCGCGACTGGAGCGCCTTCTACATCCTCAAGCAGGGCCAGCGTGTTGAGGAAAACATTGCACGCTGCCCTGCCACCTTCGCCGCCATCGATGCGCTGGGCGAAGAGGGCCGCCCCGCGCCCGCCCATTCGATCCTGTTCTCGCGCCTCGCGACCGGCGCCGCCATTCCACCCCATCATGGCCAGCTCAATACGCGCCTCATCTGCCACCTGCCGCTGATCATCCCGGGCGGCTGCGGTTTCCGGGTCGGCAACGATGTCCGCGAATGGCGCACCGGCGAACTCCTGATCTTCGACGACACCATCGAGCACGAAGCCTGGAACCTGTCGTCCGAAGAGCGCTACGTTCTCATCTTCGAGATCTGGCGCCCTGAGCTGTCACAGCGCCAGCGCCAGCTGGTGGCCCGGCTTCTCGCCACGCTGGGATCGACGGGTGAGGAGGCGTGATGCGCGCGCCGCCGCGATGATGAGCGCTGAAGCCAGGACGCTTCTTGCGAAGGCGTCGGCCCTGCGCGCGCAGGGCAGGGTGCAGGAAGCCATCGCTGCTTACGAAAGCCTGCTCCAGCTCAATCCCGCGCTGCCAGACAGCTGGTACAATCTCGGCCTCCTCCGCCGCCGGGCCGGCCAGTTTGAGGCTGCCCTTGCCGCCTATGGCGAAGCCCTCGCGCACGGTGTTTCAGGGCCTGAAGAAGTCCATCTCAACAAGGCCGTGATCTTCTCCGACGATCTGCGCCGGCCGGAGGAAGCGCGGCGCGAGCTCGAAACCGCCCTTCGTCACAACGCCAGCTACATCCCGGCCCTGCTCAATCTCGGCAATCTTGCGGAAGATCTCGGCGAGACCGGCGAGGCGAAATCGGCCTATGAGCGCGTGCTTGCCTGCGAGCCGCACCACGCCCTCGCGCTCTCGCGCCTGTCCGGCATGGGGACCGCCTGGTCAGATGACGCCTCCGCGATCGCCCGCCTGCGCGAGGCCCTGCCTGCCGCAGCCGGCTCGCACGACGATCGCGCTGCGCTTCTCTTTGCCCTGGGCCATCGGCTCGATGCAGCTGGCCAGTATGGCGAAGCCTACGACACGGCGGCCGAAGCCCGCCAGGACAGCCTGGCTGCTGCAGGCCTCCTGGCTGCAAGGCATGATCGAACAGCGATGGAACGACGCGTTGCGGCCCAGCGCGCGGCGTTCGCAGCGCCAGAGCCCCCGACAGCAATCCGCCATGAAACCCAGCCCGTCTTCATCCTCGGCATGTTCCGCTCCGGCTCCACGCTCCTCGAGCAGATCCTGTCGGCGCATGAGGCTGTGCGCTCCGCCGGCGAACTTCCACTCGTGCCCCGGATCGCGCAGCTGCTGCGCCCCTATCCGGCTGTGGTCGCGGGCGCCACCCGCGCGCAGCTCGACCAGCTCGCAGCGGCCTATCTTGCAGAGGTCGCCAAGATGTTGCGAGGCCCCGGTCTCGTCACCGACAAGCGGCCCGACAATTTCGAACATGTCGGTCTCATCAAGCGCATGTTCCCGGAGGCGCGGATCGTTCACACGCGCCGGCACCCGCTCGATATCTGTGTCTCGACCCACTTCCTCCACATTGATGCGTCAGTCAGCTGGGCTGTGCGCCCGGCCGACACGGCGCACCAGATCATCCAGTGCGCGCGCCTCATGGAGCACTGGCGCCAGCTCTATCCGGCCGACATCCTGACGATCGATTATGAGCGCCTGCTCGCCGAGCCGGAGGCGCAGATACGCGCAGTGCTGTCCTTCCTCGGCCTTCCCTGGTCGCAGGCGTGTCTCGCCTTCCATGAAGCGCGCACGCAGGTGAGAACGGCCAGCGTGTGGCAGGTGCGCGAACCGCTTCATCAGCGCGCGGTCGGGCGCTGGCGCAACTATCGCGATCAGCTTGCCGAAGCCGAGGCCATGCTTCGCGAAGCCGGGCTCATCGCGGAGTAAGGCTGGCGGCTCAGTCGCCGATCGCGTGCAGCGCGCTGCCGCGCGTGTGCAGCCAGTCGCGCGCCTCGCGCCAGTCGGGATAGCAGCGCTCGACCTGCCTCCAGAACCGGCTTGAGTGGTTCATCTCCTTGATGTGCGCCACCTCATGGGCTGCGACATAGTCGAGCGCAAAGGGCGGGGCGCACACCAGCCGCCAGGTGAAATTGAGCCGGCCCTCGGACGAACACGAACCCCAGCGCGAGCGCATGTCCTTGATCGCAATCGACCGCGGTTTCACCTTCAGCGTCTCGGCATGCACGGCCACGCGTTCGGAGAAGTCGATGCGGGCGGCCGCGCGCAGAAACGCCCGTGTCTTGTCGGCAAAAGCTTCGCGCGGGCCCGGGATCAAAAGAAGGGGAGTGGGCCCTGCTGTCCGATCGACCTTGACGGTCCGTCCCGTCTCGACATGGCGGAGCCGATGGATAACGCCTCGCAAGGGGATGTAGGCACCCGGCCGGAAGGCCACCGGCGGTGGTAGGGCGTCGAGCCGCTCGGCGATCCAGTCGACCCGTTCGGTCGCAAACCCGATCGCGTCGAGGGCATAACGCGGCGAGGGTGCGGTCGCGATCGCTTCTCGTGCCGTTGGGTCAATGCGGACGGAAACGCGCCGCGCGCGCTTGTCGATATGAACCCGTACAGGCACGGAAGTGCCTGATTTTGCAAGCAAAAACACCCGGCGATGCGATTCCGCGATGACCATGCTAAGGCGTAGCGCCCTGCGCATCGCGACGCAACACAACCTCTCCGGGGACGATCATGCACAAGCACAAGCTCGCCTTCGCCAGCCTCCTGGTCCTCTCCGGCTGCGGGGTCAGCCGCGAGGCAATGACCGCGCTCGAGACGATGCAGATTCTCGAGAACAACCCCAAGGCGGGCCTCTCCTACACTTCGCTGTCTGGCTCCGGAGGCGATGTGACGCTCAAGGGCGTCGAGCTGAAGGCCCCCGGCGACATCCTTGCGATGATGGTGGAGGGCGGGGAGGAAGATGGCGGAGCAACGCCCGAGGCCACTGCCACACCGACCGTTGTGGCCCGCGCCGAGACGATGACCCTCAAGGGACTCACCATGAAGGACGGCAAGCCCACCGTCCGCGACATCCGCTTCGACACGATCACGCCGGCCACGCCGATGGGCGAGGCGACGCTTACACTCGGCGCCATCGTTCTCGAGGGCATGAACGAGACCACCGGGACCTACATTGCACGCGCCATGGCGCAGGAAGAAGGCGTTGCCCCGCCGCCCTTCGAGCAGTGGGCCTTCAGCAAGGCCAGCCTCGGCGGCTTCAGGCTCGGCGGGCCAATTCCGCAGGACGAAGGCGAGACCGGCAGCTTCTCCCTCGAGCTCGGCGAACTTTCCTTTGGCAATCTCGCGGCCTCGAAGCTGGGCGAGATGAAACTCTCCGGCTTCAAGGGCGCGATGGACATTCCCGGCGCGACCGAGATCGCCGGCAGTTTTGACTTTGGCATGCTCACAGCCTCGGCCATCGATGCCGGCCTCCTCGCGCAGGCCGTCATGGCCGGCGTCAATTCCGAACTGAACCCGGACGCGCCGGTCGACTACGCCGCCCTCTATCGCGATCTCACCAGCCCGATCGACGGCGGCATCGATCGCGTCGACTGGACCGGCATGACGCTCGACGTGTCAGGGCTGAAGTTCAACACGTCCGCGATGCAGGCGCAGGTCACGCGCAATGCGGACGGCGTTGTCATCGCGAACGACCTGCCGCGCTTCACGATGAAGCTGACGGCTGACTCCTCGAACGGCGCGATCGGCGCCATGGGCCTGATGATGCTCGCGATGGCGGGCTATGAATCGAACGAGATCGAGCTCTACCTCGGCTCGTCCATGACGTTCGATCCCGCAAAGGATCTCACACGCTGGGCCGACTACAATATCGGCGTCACTGACCTGTTCGACGTGAAGATGTCGGGCGGCGTCCTTGGACTCAAGCAGGCCCTGCCCAGCCTGATGAGCGGCCTCATGTCGATCGCCGACTTTGCGAGTGAGGAGATGGAGGCCGTCATCGAGGAGGACAGCGCCGAGGATGATGGCTCGGAAGATGATGAACTCGACGGCGGCGAAAGCGAAGACGCTCCGCCCGAAGATTCGGACGCGGACAGCGCGCAGGACGACATGTTTGGCGGCCTCCCGCCTGAAATGGCCATGTCGCTGGTGATGGGCGTGCTGCCCCTGCAGCTCACCGACCTCGACATCTCCATCACCGACAAGAAGCTCGTGGGGCTGATCCTCGACCGGCAAGCAATGGACGCAGGCCAGGACGCCGCCGCCTTCCGTGCTGACCTCGCCGCAATGATCAGCGCCAGCTCCGTCTTCCTCACCGACGCCGGCGTGGATGCGGCGATCGCCAGCGAGCTGACGGTTGCTGCCTCCGCCTTCATGGCAGGCCCCGGCACGCTGCGGATCCAGCTCAAACCCAAGACGCCGCTCGGCGTGATGAGCGCGATGGCGACGCCGCTGACCAAGGAGAATCTCGGCTTCTCGGCGACATTCACGCCGGCCGCGCCCGCAGTGAACTGAGCGGGCTCAGTCGAGCGCCGAAAGGCAGCTGGCGATCGCGTCGGCCGATTCGTCCTGCGTGAAGAAGGTCTGAAGCTTCCAGTCCTCGTCCATCAGGTAGAGGATGGAGGAGTGGCTGACGAGGTATCCACCCGCGCTGTCGGAGGGGGCTCCCTTTCCGAATGTTGTCTTGAACGCAGTGGTCGCCGCCGTCAGCTGTGCTTCTGTGCCGGTGAGCCCGACAATATCCTTCGGAAAGCCGTTGCTGGCGATGTACTGGGCAATCGTCTCGGGCGTGTCGCGCGCCGGGTCGACGGATACGAAGAGAGTCGCCGGCCGCTTCTCCGCCGGCACATTCTCCATCGCCTTGCCGACATTGAAGAGCGTGATCGGGCAGATGTCAGGGCAATAGGTATAGCCAAAGAAGACAAGGGCCTTGCGACCGGCGAAGTCCTTCTGCGTGAGCGTCCGTCCGTCCTGCGCGACAAGCTCGAAGGGACCGCCAACCGCGTCAGTCGAGCGGCGGAAGCAGTCCGGATTGGCCGCCGCGGTCCGGGTTTCAGCGGCGGGCGAGCAGGCCGTGAGAAGGCCGGGGCCAGCCAACAGGGCGAAAATCAGGTTGCGCATCCGCAAATAACTGCATGAGGTCTCAGCGATGCCAACTGCGGCCTGATGACAATCAGGCGATGATGGGCGAGCACATGCCATGACTGAAGCTGCCGCCCGTCCCCCGGTTCCGCTCCCCGTCGCAGCGACGCTCGATCCGGATAACCCCGTTGAGGCGTTGCGCAGCGTCGGCGCCGCCTTCGGTCGCACGCGCCTGCGCACCCTGATTTCCCTCCGCTGGATGGCGATCGCAGGGCAGGCCGGGGCGGTTCTGTTCGTCAACTACGGACTGGGGTTCGACCTCCCGCTTGCCGCCTGTCTTGCGGCCGTCGGCGCATCGGCCTGGCTCAATGTTGCGCTGATGGCGGTCTTCCCCTCACAGCACCTGTCCTCACCTGCCGAGACAGCAGGCCAGCTGGCCTTCGATACGGTGCAGCTGTCCGTCCTCATTGGCCTCACCGGCGGCCTCGAAAATCCCTTCCTTCTGATGATCCTTGCGCCCGTCACCGTCGGCGCCTCGCGACTCCTTCCCGCCTATGCCGGCGCGCTGGCGCTGCTTGCTCTCGTCTGTTGCGGCGCAATGTGGTTCTGGGGGCTCGACCTGCCCTGGGTGCGCGGCGCGCCGATCGATATCCCGCCGCTCTATCAGGCCGGGCAGCTCGCCGCTGTCGGCATCGGCCTGATCTTCTTCACTGTCTCCGCCTGGCGCACCGGCCGCGACGAATCGCACCTCGTCTCGGCGCTTGATGCTGTGCAGGCCGTGCTCGCCCGCGAGCAGCAGCTCTCGGCGCTCGGCGCGCTCGCCGCGGCGACGGCGCATGAACTCGGCACGCCGCTCGCCACCATCCACCTCGCCGCCCGCGAGCTTGGTCGAAGCGTGAAGCCGGGCCATCCCGCCCGCGAGGACGTCGAGCTGATCATCGAGCAGGCCGAGCGCTGCCGCACGATCCTCCGCCAGATCTCGCAACGCCGCCACATGACCGACGCCGCGATGGCGCGGGCGACGCTGCCGTCCCTCATCGAGGAGGCAGCGGAACCCCACCAGGGTTCGGGTATACTGGTGCAATGCTCCTGCTCGCCGCTTGCCGGCGGCGCAGGTGAGCGCCCGCCCGACGTGGTGCGCAAGCCCGAGATCATCCACGCGCTCGGCGCCTTCATCGAGAACGCCGTGAGCTTCGCGAGCAAGGAAGTGTCCGTGAACGCCCGCTGGTCGAACGATGAGGTCCGCATCTACGTCACGGACGACGGGCCCGGTTTTGCGCCGTCTGTCCTGGCAAAGCTTGGCGAGCCTTATTTTTCGGAGCGCAAGATCGAGCAGCGCGGCGGCGGCATGGGCCTCGGCTTCTTTATCGCCTGTACGCTGCTGGAACGTACGGGTGCGCGCATAACCCCTTACAACCGCCAGTTTCCAGCCAAGGGGGCCGTGGTCCGCATCGTCTGGCCCCGCCCGGCGATCGAGGCCCCGGAGGGGTGGAGCGAGGCTTGACGCTCGAGACCGGGCCTCGCGGAAGCCCTTGAGAAGCTGGACACAATTCCCTTCACTGGTCTATTTCGTCGCACCCTCTATACTGGCCATGTCGGCCTTGCCGGGAGACCGCCTTTGGAAGACCAGGTTGAAGCCGATCCACGCGTCGCTGCCCTTGCGGACAGGACGCTGCTGGTTCTGGACGATGATGCGCCATTCCGCGCGCGCCTCACCCGCGCGCTGGCCCAGCGCGGTTTCGACGTGACCTCGGTCGGATCGGTTGCCGAAGCGCGCGACCAGCTCAAGAAGCAGGCCCCGGCGTTTGCCGTCGTGGACCTCCGCCTTGAGGACGGCTCGGGCCTTGAAATCGTCGAGGCGCTGCAGGGCGTGCGCGAGGACAGCCACGCTGTGATCCTCACCGGCTATGGGGCGATCTCGACTGCCGTCGCCGCGGTGAAGGCCGGCGCCATCGACTACCTGCCCAAGCCCGCTGACATCGACGATGTCGTGAACGCGCTGCTCACAGGCCGCTCGGATCGCCCAGAGCCGCCGGAAAATCCCATGTCGGCCGATCGTGTTCGCTGGGAACACATCCAGCGCGTCTACGAGCTCTGCAATCACAACGTCTCGGAAACCGCCCGCCGCCTCAACATGCACCGCCGCACGCTGCAACGGATCCTGGCCAAGCGAGCGCCGCGATAAGCCCAGAGCTTGCTTCGGAGTCTGCCGCCGCTACGCCGCGCTGCGCGCATTAAGGCTTGCGTCAAATTTCTTCCGTAATCCGCTCTAGTCTGGACGGCCGACCGGAGATCTTGATGAAGCTGAGCCCAGCCCTGATGACCGCGCTGGCACTGGCGCTTGCGCCTGTTTCTGCAGCGCAGTCGAAGGCGATCGGCCGGTTCAACGACTGGCGCGTCTACACCGAAGGGGAAGGGCGCAGCATGATCTGCTTCGCCACTGTCGAGGCCTCCGACAAGGCGCCCAAATCGACCGACCATGGCGAGGTCGTCTTCTACGTCACGGCGTGGAAATCAGGCGCCGCCTCCAACCAGCCGAGCCTTCGCGTCGGCTACACGCTCCGCTCCGACATAGCGCCAGCCGCCGTCGTCGGCCGCGAGCGCTTCGCGATGTACGCCGCTGGCCCCGAAGCTTTCGTGAAGGATAATCGCGACGCAGCCCTCGTCGAAGCCATCAAGAAGGGTCAGGAGCTTCGCGTCGAAGCCGCCTCGGTTAAGGACGCCCGCACCGCCTACCATTTTTCTCTCAAGGGCTCGCGCGAAGCGATCGACAAGGCCCGTTCGCTCTGCCGATAGGCTTGTCGCGACAGACGACGCGTCTAGTCTCCAGCTGCAAACTTATCAGCAAGGACGCGCCATGGCCTATGTCGACGGATTCATCCTGCCAGTGCCCGAAGGCAATCTCGACGCCTACACGAAAGACGCCAAGCTCGCCGCGAAGGTCTGGATGGACCATGGCGCGCTGCAATACTGCGAGTCCGCCGCTGACGATGTCCCCGTCGGGAAGTCAACCGACTTCTACAGGGCGGTAAAGCGCAAGGAAGGGGAGACCGTCGTCTTCGCCTTCGCCGTCTACAGGAACCGCAAGCACCGCGACGAGGTCATGAAGAAGGTCATGGCCGACCCCCGCCTGAAGATGGACCCCGCCCGCATGCCCTTCGACGGCAAGCGCATGTTCTGGGGCGGCTTCAAGACCTTTATCGACAAGAAGGCTGCGGAATATCCCGCGGTCTTCCGGCAGCCGGGGTATCGCGCGACCGGCTAGTTTGAGATATGAGCCCGGCAAATGTCCGTCGAACTCGACCTTACGCGAAGACCGGCGCCACCCGCCGTCTCCAACCTCGCAGGCCTGGGGCGCGAGGGCCTGCGCCAGGCGATGGTCGCCGCCGGTGTGGAGGAGAAGAAGGCCCGGATGCGCGCCAGCCAGCTCTGGCGCTGGATTTACCATTACGGCGTCACCGACTTTGCGAAAATGACCGACGTTGCAAAGGAACTGCGCCAGCAGCTCGGCGACAGGTTTGTCCTCGAACGCCCGCCGATCAGCGCCGCCCAGACTTCTGTCGACGGCACCCGCAAATGGCTCATCGGCTACGGTCCGAACGCCGAGGCGGAGTGCGTCTACATCCCTGATGTGGGAAAGGCCGGCGCGCTCTGTGTCTCCTCGCAGGTCGGTTGCACGCTGACGTGCACCTTCTGCCATACCGGCACGCAGAAGCTGGTGCGAAACCTCACAGCCGCCGAGATCGTCAACCAGGTGATGGTTGCGCGCGATGCACTGGAAGAATGGCCGACAGCCGAGCGCCCGCTCAACATCGGCGATCGCCGCCTCACCAACATCGTCTTCATGGGCATGGGCGAGCCGCTCTACAATCTCGATAATGTTGTGGAGGCGCTCGACACCATCGGCGATGGCGATGGCATCTCGATCTCGAAACGCCGCATCACCGTTTCGACCGCCGGTGTCGCGCCCAGAATTCCCGAGCTGGGCCAGCGCACCGGGGCGATGCTCGCCATCTCGCTGCACGCAACGAACGATGACCTTCGCGACGAACTCGTCCCCTTGAACAGGAAGTACGATCTGAAAGAGCTGTTCGACGCCATTCGCGCCTATCCGGACCTGTCAAACTCCAGGCGCGTCACTTTCGAGTACGTCATGCTGAAAGGCGTCAACGACACCCTCGCCGAGGCCAGAGACCTCGTCCGCCTGCTCAAGGGCATTCCGTCCAAGATCAACCTGATCCCGTTCAATCCATGGCCCGGCACGACGTACGAATGCTCAGACTGGGAAACGATCGAGGCCTTCGCCGAAGTGCTGAACCGCGCCGGCTATGCCAGCCCCATCCGCACCCCGCGCGGCCGCGATATCCTCGCCGCCTGCGGCCAGCTGCGCTCGGAGAGCGTCAAGCAAAAGGCGAGCGAAAGGCTGGCCGAAAGACTCGCGGCGAAGGAGGCGGCGGGCGACTGATCGGACTACTTCTCCGCCACGGCGATCAGGATCTCGGCCATGGTCTGAATGGCGGTCAGAGGTTCAGGCGTCAGCGGGTGCGTCTTGCTGTATTCGAACTGTTCGATGAGAGGTTTGTGGAACAGCGCAGCGTGTTCGGCGGTCACGCGGTCATAGGCAGCCCGGCCCCGCGCCTCGTCCAGCGGCGTTTCGAGCGCTTCCAGTTTCGCGAACACCTCCCGCAGCTTTTCCACAGAGGGCCTCAGGCCGTCTGCCGCCTTCAGATAGATGTCTGCCGATGCGGCGGCGTTGTTGGCGCGCAGCCGCGCCTCGAGATTGAGACTGAGCTGCAGCGCGCCCTCAACACGCGCCTGTTCTGCGCGCGCCTCTTCGAACGCGGCCTGCAGCTTGTCCTGCCCGCCGAATATCTCAACGGACTTTGCGTAGGTGTCGTCGACTTTCGCAGCCTTGTCCGGAGCAGGTTGGGCAAACGCACCCTGGGCGGTGAGGAGCCCAAGCAAGGCCAACATCGCCCAACGCTGAAGTCCGGTCGTCATGTCGCGCCCCGTCAGATGCCGACAGATGCTACAGGCGTCCCGCGCACCCGGGAAGTTCATGAACACAGGCGTGCGCAGCATCAACTCCTCCCAAACCTTTCCACCGCGTCGCTGGTGTCGTTCCCGCTTGGCTTCTTCGCTCCGCCCACCAGCCAGATGGCGTCGCCAATGGTGACCCCGCCGAGCCCGTGCCGCGGGGTCGGCATCGGGGCCTCCATCGCCCATGCATCGGCCCTGGGATCATAGCTCCAGACCTCGGCATGCACCTTCCCGCCGTCGTGGAAATATTCCCCGCCAAACACATAAAGCTTGC
>JBEAMJ010000068.1:0-22877 GCA_041166025.1 Pseudomonadota bacterium
GTACTGTCTCCATCATGTTCAGCTTGTGGCCGATGCGGTCCACGAACGGCATGATGAAGGCAAGGCCGGGCGACAGCACGCGCGTGAAGCGTCCGAACTGCTCGACAGTGTACTGATAGCCTTGCGGCACCACCTTCACGGCGCTGAAGATCAAGATCACGCCGAACAAGACGAGTATGATCGGCACCAGCAGGCTGGCGCTAGCGGCAAAGTCGAAGTCCATCCCGACGGCTCCTCAATGGCTGGGCGAGGCTAGTCGTGCGGCTGGAGGGGGGTCAATGGCTCCACGGTTAACCGCCCCGCCATTAACCCTGCCCAATGCAAACGCTAGAGCTGGCCCATCATGTAGTCGGCAGATGACACATTGAACTCGCCTGGCTTCTCCACATTGAGCTGCTTCACGACCCCATCCTCGACGATCATCGAGTAGCGCTGCGAGCGCGATCCCATGCCAAACTTCGACCCGTCCATCTCAAGCCCAATAGCCTTGGCAAATGCACCGTTGCCGTCGGCGAGCATCACGACATCCTCACCGACATTCTGGTCCTTACCCCATGCGTTCATGACGAACACGTCGTTGACCGCGACGCAGGCGATCGTGTCGACGCCCTTGGCCCGAAACTCGGATGCCTTCTCTGTGTAACCCGGCAGATGCCGGGCCGAGCAGGTCGGCGTGAATGCGCCAGGCACTGCAAACAGCGCAACCTTCTTGCCGGCGGTCAGCTCGGCGACAGTCATGCTGCCGGGCTTGCCATCTTTCATCACACCGAAGGTCGCATCCGGCAGCTTGTCGCCTACCTTGACTGTCATGGTCCTGACTCCTCGAAGCAAAAACGTGAGCGAACATGCATGTAGACGGTTTATGCCGCAAAGGCGAATCCGCGCGAGCGAGACGGATCGCCGCTTGCCATGGCCCGCGCGAAAGACCAGCATGTCGCCTCCCTTGGACCCAAAGAGGCCCGTCCGCTTGGAAGGATCGCTTGCCGGAAAACTGCTGATTGCGTCGCCCGCGATCGAAGACCCCCGGTTCAGCCGGGCGGTCATCCTTATTTGCACGCACAACGCCGAGCACGCGATGGGTATCGTGCTCAACAAGGCGAGCGAAGAGGACAGCCTGCCCGAGCTGCTCGACCAGCTTGGCGTCGACGGGCACGACGCCCCGGAGGATGCGCATGTCCTCATCGGCGGACCGGTCGGCCGTGAGCGCGGTTTCGTGCTGCATTCCGAGGATTATGACAGCGACGGGGCGACACTTAGCGTCTGCGAAGGCGTCTGCCTGACCGCAACGCGTGACATCCTTCATGCCATGACGTCGGAACACCCACCCGAGCGGTTTGTGCTCGCCTTGGGCTATTCCGGCTGGGGCGCGGGCCAGCTTGAAATGGAACTGGCGGAGAATGTCTGGCTTGTCGGCGTGCCCGACGTGGCGCTGGTCTATGATCCATCGCTGGACACGAAATGGAGCCGCGCCCTCGCACGGATTGGCATTTCGCCCGACCGCCTGCAGATTTCAGGCGGGAAGGCCTGAAGGCTCGCCAGACAGCTTGAGTTGGGGGGCGAGGCCGTCTAGGGCAGGCCCGTGGGGTGTCGCCCACGGCGTGCTTTTCCGGGGATTGGCAGTGAGCGTCGACAAGAACACGGTTCGCAAGGTTGCACGGCTGGCTCGCATCGCCGTGCCGGAAGACCGGCTGGAGCCCCTTGCCGGCGAACTCAATGGCATCCTCGCCTGGATCGAGCAGCTGAACGAAGTCGACATCTCGGGCGTCGAGGCGATGACCACGCCGGTCGCCATGACTCTGCCCATGCGCGAGGATGTTGTCTCCGACGGCAACATCCGCGACCAGGTTCTGGCCAATGCGCCCAAGTCGGAAGACGGTTTCTTTGTTGTACCCAAGGTTGTCGAATAGATGTCGGCCGAAGGCGTTAGCGCGGACCCCCGCTGGCAGGCGTTCAATCAGGACGGCTTGCCTTGCTCGTGCGGAGATCGGCATGTCGGGCTGTTCCCGATCAACATGCTCGCGCCGCTCGGCTGGGACGGGCAGCCAGATTACGAGCCCGATGAGGCAATCGCCCTCGATCGCACTTTCATCTCATCGAGCTACTGCGTCTGGGAAGGCCAGAACTTCGCCATGCGCATGCGCCTGCCGATTCAGATCAGGGGCGCTGAACCCGCGGCGTTCATGTACACAGTCTGGGCCGCTGTCGACCGGGCCAGCCTCGAAGCCTATCTCGCCGCGAAACAGACGAACACGCTCGACAACAAAAGCCGTTTCGGCGCGCGCCTGGTCAGCCGGATCGCCGGGCACCACGACACGTCGAACCTGATGGGCATCGCCTTCCAGCAGCAAGACGGTTGGCCGCCGCTGCTGCTGTTGGCAGGTCCGCAACCATACACCAACAGACCTGACAATCCGATCATTGCCGAGCAGCGCCATGGCATCGACCTCGATCGCGCACTCGATCTGTTCGCCGCGTATGGCCACGACATGCGCCCCGCCGCCCCAGCCAATCACAATTGACCGCCGCACACACAGATGACCGACCTCACACAGCTCACCCTTTCTGACGCCGCTGACGGCCTCAAGGCGAAGAAGTTCTCGTCCACCGAGATCACGCAGGCGTTCCTGACGCGGATCGAACAATCCAACGCGACCCTGAACGCCTATGTCGTGGTCACGGCCGACAAGGCGCTCGCCATGGCGAAGGCGTCCGACGCGAAACTTGCCAAGGGCCAGGGCGGCAAACTTGAGGGTGCACCCCTCGGCATCAAGGACCTGTTCTGCACGAAAGGTGTCCGCACAACCGCCTGCTCCAACATCCTCGGCGAGTTCACGCCGACCTATGAAAGCACGGTCACCCAGAACCTGTGGGACCAGGGCTCGGTGATGCTCGGCAAGCTCAACATGGACGAGTTCGCCATGGGCTCGTCGAACGAAACCTCGCGCTTCGGACCGCCGGCCAACCCGTGGCGCCGGAAGAACTCGAACGCCAAACTGACTGCAGGCGGATCATCCGGCGGCTCGGCCGTCGCGGTTTCAGCCGACCTCTGCCTTGCCGCCACCGCCTCCGATACCGGCGGATCGATTCGCCAGCCGGCCGCGTTCGCCGGCATCGTCGGCATCAAGCCAACCTACGGTCGCGCCAGCCGCTATGGCATGGTCGCTTTCGCCTCGTCGCTTGATCAGGCTGGTCCGCTCGCCAAGTCGGTGATGGACGCAGCCCTGATGCTCGAAGTGATGTGCTCGGGCGACAATAAAGACTCCACCAGCCTGCACCTGCCCGTGCCGGAATGGACGAAGTCCGTCGGCAAATCGATCAAGGGCATGAAGATCGGCGTGCCGAAGGAGTACCGTGTCGATGGCATGCCGGAGGAGATCGAGAAGCTCTGGCAGCAGGGCATCGCCTGGGTGAAGGCGGCTGGCGCGGAGATCGTGGATGTCTCCCTGCCGCACACGAAGTACGCCCTGCCCGCTTACTACATCGTGGCGCCGGCCGAGGCCTCGTCCAACCTCGCCCGCTATGACGGCATCCGGTACGGCGCGCGCCAGAGCGGTGATGGTTCACTGACCTCGACCTACGAGACGACGCGGGCGAAGGGCTTCGGCGCCGAGGTCCAGCGCCGTCTGATGATCGGCACGTATGTGCTGAGCGCCGGGTATTACGACGCATACTATCTGCGTGCCCAGAAAGTGCGGACGAGAATTCTTCAGGACTTCGAGGACGCCTTCAAGCAGTGCGACGCCCTGCTCACGCCCGCCACGCCGAGCGCGGCGTTCGGCTATGGCGAGAAGGGCGATGATCCAGTTGCGATGTACCTCAATGACATCTTCACCGTGACGGCCAACCTCGCCGGTCTTCCAGCCATCGCGCTCCCCGCCGGTCTCGACGCGCAGGGCCTACCGCTCGGACTGCAGGTAATCGGCAAAGCGCTAGACGAGGATGCTTGCTTCAAGGTCGCCGCCGCCATCGAAGACGCGGCCGCCTTCAAGACTCGTCCTGAGAAGTGGTGGTAGTGGAACGCCCGCGCCCTTCTCGCGCCGTGATGTCCCTCAGCGGCGCCATTCCCGCCATCTCGATCGCGGCAGGGCTGCTGTCCCTGTCGCCCGACAGCGCTCTGAGACAGGAATACTGGCCGTGGCTGCCACTGGTGACGCTGGCGCTCGGCATGGGTTTCAGCCTGTTTTTCTGGTTCGTCCTCGCGCCCCGGCGCGACCGGAAGGATTGATCCCGGCGGCCCCGTTCAGCCCAGCTAATCGAACCGTCGCATTGACCTCGCCCGCCGCGGAGCGTTGATGCGGCCCATGATCAGCTTCGCAGACTCTCTTTATCTTGAGCCCATCGGCGAGAACCTTTGGCGCGGAGAAGTCGACCCCGCCTATCGCGGCTTCGGCAGCCAGTTCGGTGGCTGGACCGGCGCGGCCCTGTTGAAGGGCGCCATGGTCGAGCCTGGTGTCAATGGCGATCCCTTGTCGCTCAGCGTGCTCTTCATCGACGCGATAGGCGACGGCCCATACGAGATTTCGACGCGTCTGCTGCGCTCAGGCGCTCGGCTACAATTCTGGCGCTCCGAACTCAGCCAGCGCGGACGCATCTGCGCCCACGCCCAGGCGACCTTCGGCGTGCGCCGCCAGACCACAAGCTTCACCGACGCCGTGATGCCCGATGCGCCTCCGGCGGATACGCCGGGGCTGTTTGAATGGACGCCACCGTCCGGCTTCGGCGCACAATTCAGGTCGCGCTGGATCACGCCGCCGCCGCGCTCGCCGGGTTTCGACTACAGCAAGCCCGCGAGTTCGCTGGTATGGCAACGCGATGCGGCGGGACGGAAGATGGACACGCTCCTGCTCGCAGCCATTGCCGATCTCGCCCCACCACGCGTGATGTGGCGGCGCGAGTCGATTTCTGGATCAGCGACCGTGTCGATGACGACGCACTTCCACGCCACGGCGGAGGAGATGGAGGCTGTCGGCGCGCGCGCCATCCTCAGCGAGGTGCACTGCCGACGCTGCGAGGGCGGCTACTTCGACCATGAGCTGAAGCTGTGGTCGCCCGAAGGCGTGCTGCTCGCAACAAGCGAGCAGGTCGCGGCGTTCAGGGATTGAGAGCTACGGCGCAGTCTTTCCCAACAACCCGTCGATCGGCAGCTTGCCGTCGGGCGGTGTGTAGCCGTTGAAATTGATCGCGCTAGCTTGGCGGATCGCTTCTTCTTCTGAAAGTCCCTTATACTTCACAAGGTAGGCCGCCCACATATGGCTGGCGCGCCAGCCGACCGTGCAATGCAACAGCACGTCGCCACCAGCGTTGGCGATAGCATCGGCCACCTTCGCGAGAGCCTCCGGAGTGTAGGGCGTATCGGCGCCGCCCAAGGGCACGTGGACATAGTTGATGCCCAGCTCCTTGGTCAGCGCGGCTTCGTCGAACGGAACAGCCCTGCGGTTGTCCATCTCCGGCTGGGTGCGAAGGTTGATGATGGTCTTGACGCCCTTGTCCTTGAGGTCGCGGATCGCCTGCTCGCTCGGCTGGCCGGCGACATATACGGGGCCGACGTCGGAATAGGCCATCTGATAGCCAGCCGCCTTGGCGTCGAGCTTCTCAGGAAATTTGATGGCATCCTGCGCAAAGGCCGGCGTGGCCAGCAGGCAGGCGGTCAGGGCGAGAACTGAAAGGCGCATGGGTGCTCCAGAACGTTTCCGGAAATAGGCCTCCCTCCCACGCGGTTTGCAAGTGACAGCGGCATCACGGATCGCGGCGCAACCGCCATTGTGACAAGCCGGGTTATTCGCTAGGCCAGTCCCATGCCGATTGTGACATTGCAGGAGCTGCCGCCCCGCGGTCCCCTGCTGGGGCTCGATCCCGGGGCCAAGACGATCGGCGTCGCTGCCTGCGATGCTGGCCGGCTGATCGCTAGCCCGGTCGAGGTGATCGCCCGCGGCAAGAAGCTCGCCCCCTCTCTCGACCGGCTCTTTGTCCTCTACGACCAGCGCCAGTGCGTCGGACTGGTGATGGGCCTGCCCATCAACATGGACGGGACGGAAGGTCCCCGTTCGCAAGCCGCTCGATCGCTGGCGCAGAATGTCCTTGCGCGCCGCGACATACCGGTTGCCCTATGGGACGAGCGCCTGTCCTCCGCTGGCGCGGAACGCGCCCTGCTGGCGGCGGACGCCAGCCGCGCCAGGCGCGATGAGGTCATCGACAAGCTGGCCGCCGCCTGGATCCTTCAAGGCGTGATCGATCGCTTGCACAACTCGGCGTGATTTTCGCCCGTTTTGGTTAGCCACTCCGTCGCCTCCCAGCGCCGCTTGCCGACTCTCCCCCACCTCGCTATGACCCCCCAAATCGCGGGCAATCATCATGGCGGACTACGCCTTCCCCCATCGACACCTTTTGGGTATCGAGGGCCTGAACCGGCTCGACATCGAGGCATTGCTGGAGCTCGGCGACCGGTATGTCGAACTGAATCGCAGCCGCGTGAAACACGCGGATGTGCTGGCCGGTCGCACACTGGTCAACCTGTTCTTCGAGAACTCGACGCGCACGCAGGGCTCTTTCGAGATCGCTGGCCGGCGCCTGGGCGCCGACGTCGTCACCATGCCTATCGCCACCTCCTCCGTGAAGAAGGGCGAAACGTTGATCGACACGGCAATGACGTTGAACGCCATGCGGCCCGACCTGCTTGTGATCCGCCACGGCTCATCCGGAGCGGTGAAAGTGCTGTCGCGCAAGGTCGATTGCGCCGTCATCAACGCTGGTGATGGTACGCACGAACACCCGACGCAGGCGCTGCTCGATGCACTCACCATCCGCCGCCGCGTCGGCGATATCGGCGGCATGCGCATCGCGATCTGCGGCGACATCCTGCACAGCCGCGTCGCGCGCTCGAACGTCGCCTGCCTCAACCTGCTCGGGGCTGAGGTGCGCCTCATAGCGCCGCGCACGTTGACGCCGCCCGGTGCGGGAGACTGGGGCGCCGAAGTCTTCACCGACATGCGCAAAGGTCTTGCGGGCTGTGATGTCGTGATGATGCTGCGTCTTCAACAGGAACGGATGGACGGCGCCTATCTGCCCTCCGCGCGCGAATACTTTCATTTCTGGGGGCTTGACCAGGACAAGCTGAGCCACGCGAAGCCTGGCGCCTTCGTGATGCATCCCGGCCCGATGAATCGCGGCGTCGAGATCGAGAGCGGCATTGCCGACCACAAGACACGTTCGCTGATCACCGAACAGGTCGAGATGGGCGTGGCGGTGCGGATGGCGGTTCTGGAAACGCTGGCAAGGAATGCACCCGACATGGGAGCGAAGAACCGATGACCGGGCGGACCGCCATCTACAACGCCCGCGTGATCGACCCGGCTACAGGCCGGGACGAAACGGGCGGCGTGCTGACCGACAACGGGGTCATTGCCGATGTCGGCGCCGCGATTACCAAGACGACGGCGGCAGACGTAAAGATTGATGCAAAGGGGAAGGCGCTTGCCCCCGGCCTGATCGACCTGCGCGTCAAGACCGGCGAGCCAGGGGCGGAGAATAAGGAGACGCTGGCGACGGCTGGCGACGCTGCGGCCGCCGGCGGGGTCACGACCTTTGTCGTCATGCCAGACACCAATCCAGTGATCGACAGCGTCGCGCTGGTGGATTTCATCACCCGCCGGGCTGAGAGCGTCGCCAAGGTGAAGGTCATGCCGACGGGCGGCCTTACGCTCGGCCTCGACGGCGCGAAGATGTCCGAGATCGGCCTGATCCGGGAAGCCGGCGCTGCCTTCTTCACTAACGGCGACAAGCCGGTGGAAGACGCAGGTGTGCTGCGCCGAGCGATGAGTTATGCGGCAAGCTTCGATGCGCTGGTGGCGTCGCGGCCTGACACCCCAGCCTTGTCGAAGGGGACGGTGATGAATGCCGGCGCCTTCGCGGCGCGGCTTGGCTTGCGTGGCGCACCGCCGGAAGCTGAATGGGTCGCACTGGAGCGCGATCTAATGCTGGCTGAGACGACCGGCGTTCGATTGCTCGCCGATTGCATCTCGACTGCGCGATCGCTTGCGGCGGTCGAACGCGCCCGAAAGACCGGTGTGAAAGTCGCTTGCTCGGTCGCAAGCTACTCGCTCTTTTTCAATGAGCTCGATGTCGGCGACTATCTCACCTACTGCAAGGTGCAACCGCCCTTCCGCGGCGAGGCGGATCGCATGGCGCTGATCGACGGCCTGAAGCGCGGCGCGATCGACGCCGTTGTCTCGGCACACGACCCTCAGCCCACGGAAGACAAGCGCCTGCCAATTGCCGATGCGGCCTATGGCGCTGTCGGCCTCGAAACACTGCTACCCGCGCTGCTCAGCATCGCCCTGCGCGAGGACATCCCGCTCACAACCGCGCTCAAACCGGTCACCAGTGGGCCTGCGGACCTGCTAGGCTTGCCACAAGGACGCCTCGCGAGAGGCGCGCCGGCGGACCTGGTCCTATTCGATCCTACCACGCCGTGGGCGTGCGACCGGGACGACCTGTCATCGCGCTCCAAGAATTCGCCCTTCGATGGACGGAAGCTCGAAGGCAGGGTCTTGCGGACCTGGGTGAACGGCGCGACCGTGTTCGAACGGGGCTGAGGGCTTACGCATGATCGATCCAGACTGGATCGCCTATCTGGGCGCAGCTGTTGCAGGCTATCTGCTCGGCTCAATCCCGTTTGGCCTTGTGATCACGAAGATGGCCGGGCTCGGCGACATCCGCGCCATCGGCTCGGGCAATATCGGCGCTACTAATGTCCTGCGCACCGGGCGTAAGGATCTCGCCGCCGCAACGCTGCTGCTCGATGCCGGGAAGGCGGGACTCGCCTACTGGCTCTGTTTTTGGGGTGTGAGCGCCCATGGCGCCAGCTCCGGCTCTCAGTTCTACGCCGGATCGATTGATTCTATCGGTCTGACCGGCGGTGCGATGGCCTTCATAGGACACTGCTATCCGGTTTGGCTGAGATTCAAGGGCGGCAAGGGTGTCGCGACCTATGTCGGACTGTTACTCGCCGGCATTTGGCAGGTCGGTCTGGCCTTCTGCGCCATCTGGCTCGCCGCTGCAGCGCTGTTCCGGATGTCGTCCTTCGCCGCGCTCGTCGCGACTGCGGTCGCTCCGGTCATTGCCTGGTTCCTCAATCCGAACGGCGATGGCTGGATCATCACTGGCGCGCTCGCGGTCCTCATCTATTGGCGGCACCGGGCCAACCTCCAGCGCATTCTTGCAGGGACCGAACCCAAGATCGGCGCCAACAAGAAGGACTCCCCGCCAAAGCAGAGCCCTGGATGAAACGCCGCTCGCTCACGGGGTAGAGCGGTTGGACGGGTTGAGGTTCTCGTGTAGCAGCGCACCGTCCAAGAAGCGCTGTCGCCAACGCCCGTCCGCCTCGACGAGATCGTCCGCGCCGTTGACGCGCCGCACCGACTGGTGCTGGCCGCGCGGGCCGAACTGGAACTCGCGGGCGAGGCGGTGACGCATATGGGTCGAACAGCGTCGCGAGCGGCTTGGCGCGGTCCATGAGCCGACCCCCTCGTGGTTCGACGGGCGCGCTCAGTTTACCCTGAGCGACGCCGCAGGCGGCGTCGAAGGGCGCTGCTCACCATGAGGGTCCTTCGCTGATAACGTGATGGTTGAGAGAGCCCTCATGATGAGCAGCGACCGAAGGGAGCGCCCGTCTAAGCATGGGGGCTCGGGCTCGCCAAAGGTCGCCTGAAGCGTCGGTCCTCACGCCCAACGAATTTCTCCTCCTACGGAGGAGCCGCTGGCAGCCGCAACCCGGCGAATTGACATTCGGTACGGTCGCCCCCAGTTTCCCGGCGCATCCTCCCCACAATAGCGTTGAAATTACGAGAAAAAATGCAGGTCGTCGTCGTCGAGTCGCCTGGAAAGGTCAAATCCATCAACAAGTACCTGGGCCCCGGGTACAAGGTGATGGCGTCCTACGGCCACATCCGCGACCTGCCCTCGAAGGACGGCTCCGTGAAGCCCGACGAGGACTTCGCGATGACCTGGGACATCGACGGAAAGTCGATCAAGCATGTGAAGGAAATCGCCGACGCGGTGAAGAATGCCGACGGCCTGATCCTCGCCACCGACCCCGATCGCGAAGGCGAGGCGATCTCCTGGCATGTGCTCGAAGCGCTCAACCACCGCAAGGTGCTGAAGGGCAAGCAGATCCAGCGCGTCACGTTCAACGCCATCACCAAGAAGGCGGTGACGGAAGCGATCGAAAACCCGCGCCAGATCGACCAGCAGCTGGTCGATGCCTATCTCGCACGTCGCGCGCTCGATTATCTCGTCGGATTCTCGCTGTCGCCGGTGCTGTGGCGCAAGCTGCCCGGGTCGCGCTCGGCGGGCCGCGTGCAGTCGGTTGCGTTGCGCATCATCGTCGATCGCGAGATCGAGATCGAGCGCTTCGTGACGCAGGAATACTGGAACGTCGCTGCGCGCCTGTCGGTCAACGGAGCCGAGTTCGAGGCGCGCCTTACCGAACTCGAGGGCCAGAAGCTGCAGAAGTTCTCCTTGCCCAACGCGCAGGCCGCAGCGCGCGCATTGGCCGCCGTAAAGGCCGGCGACTATCGCGTCGCCAGCGTCGAGGCCAAACCCGTCCGGCGGAATCCTCCGCCGCCATTCACCACCTCCACGCTGCAGCAGGAAGCCGCTCGCAAGCTCGGCTTCTCTGCTTCGCGCACCATGCAAGTCGCCCAGCGCCTCTACGAAGGCGTATCCATTGCAGGTGAGAATACCGGTCTGATCACCTACATGCGAACCGACGGCGTGCAGATGGCCGAAGAGGCCTACGCCGCCGCCCGCAGCGCCATCGCCCGCAATTATGGCAAGGACTACCTGCCGGAGGGCCCGCGCCGCTACACGTCGAAGGCCAAGAACGCGCAGGAAGCCCACGAGGCCGTGCGCCCTACTGATTTCGACCGCAAGCCAGGGCAGGTCTCGATGGAGCCCGACATGGCGCGGCTCTACGAGCTGATCTGGAAGCGCGCGGTCGCCTCGCAGATGGAAGCTGCGCAGATCGAGCGCACAACGGTGGAAATCCCGTCCGCCGATGGCAAGGCGACGCTGCGTGCGACCGGCCAGGTGATCAAGTTCGACGGCTTCCTGACGCTCTACCAGGAGGGACAGGATGAGTCCGAGGATGACGATGGCGGCCGTCTCCCCGTACTGAAGGCCGGCGACACGCCGAAGCTTGTCGAGGCCGTCCACACGCAGCACTTCACCGAACCGCCGCCGCGCTATTCGGAAGCCTCGCTGGTCAAACGCCTCGAAGAACTTGGTATCGGCCGGCCGTCGACCTACGCCTCGATCCTCTCGACGCTGATCGATCGCGACTACGTCAAGCTGGAGCAGAAGCGCTTCGTGCCGGAAGACAAGGGCCGGCTTGTGACCATCTTTCTCGAGAAGTTCTTCGCGCGCTATGTCGAGTACGATTTCACCGCCGCACTGGAAGAAAAGCTCGATCTCGTTTCCGACGGAAAGCTGTCGTGGAAGGCCTTCCTCCGCGACTTCTGGAAGGAGTTCAACGCCGCAATCGGCGCCACGGCGGAGCTGCGCGTCTCCAACGTCATCGACGCACTCAACGAGGTTCTCGAACCGCACATCTTCCCGCCGCGCACCGACGAGGCTGGCAACGCTGTCGATCCGCGCCGCTGCCCCACCTGCGGCACGGGCCAGCTGTCGCTGAAGCTCGGCAAGTTCGGCGCTTTCATCGGCTGTTCGAACTATCCGGAGTGCCGCTTCACGCGCCCCTTCGGCGCCGAAAATGGCCCGCCATCCAACATTCCGCCTGAAGGCAAGCTGCTCGGCAGCGATCCCGACGGCGCGCCCGTCTATCTCAAGAACGGTCGCTTCGGCGCCTATGTGCAGCTGGGTCCCGACCCGATCGACAAGAGCGAAAAGCCAAAGCGGTCCTCAATTCCACGCGACTGGCCAATCACCACGCTGGAGCTGGAACAGGCGCTGAAGCTGCTTTCCCTACCGCGCGAGGTCGGCAAACACCCCGAGGATGGCGAACCAATCGTCGCAAATCTTGGGCGCTACGGCCCCTACGTCCAGCACATCAAGACCTACGCCAATCTGCCGGACGTCAACGAACTGTTCGAAATCGGCCTCAATCGCGCCGTCACGCTGATTGCGGAGAAGCGCGCGGGCAAGGGCGGCGGGCGCGGCCGGACGGCAATCGCCCCGCTCAAAACGCTCGGAAACCACCCGGATGGCGAGCCCATCAACCTTTTCAATGGCCGCTACGGCCCCTATCTGAAGCACGGGACAATCAACGCCAACATCCCGCGCGGCGCAGACCCCCAGGCGGTCACACTTGAGCAAGCGATCGAACTGGTCGACGCCCGCGCCGCCGCCGCTCCCTCAACCAAGATGAAGGGCAAGCGCGGCAAGGCGCCAGCCAAGAAAGCCCCCGCCAAGAAGGACGCGGCGAAGGCGCCAACAGCCAAAAAAGCCGCCGCGAAGACTGCGGCCGCAAAATCCACTGGAGACAGAAAATCAACGACCACCCGAAAAGCCGTCGCCAAAAAGGCGCCGGCCAAAACGAAGAGCAGGGCCAGCAAGGCAAGCGCCTGAGCCGCCATACGGACGCCGCGAACCCGCCCACACGCGAGATGGTCCTCGACTACCTCGCGCAGAACCCGCACCTCGGCGCCAAGCGCGACATCGCGCGCGGGCTCGACGTGCCCACCGAGCACAAGCCCGAACTGCGCCGCATCCTGAACGCGCTGGAAGCCGAGGGCGCGCTCGTGCGAACGGCCAAGCGCGCCTTTTCTCCCGCTGAAACGCCGCCGCCCACCGGCATCGTCCGCTTTGAGCGTATCGACCGCGATGGCGAGCTGATCGGACGCGCCGTCGGCAAGGATGGCCCGTTTGGGCCAGACATCGTCTATGCCGGCCCCTCCGGAGCCAACCACCGCAAGGGCGGCGCCCAGCTGGCGCTCGGCATAGGCGAACGCGCGCTGTGCCGCATCGAGAAAGGCCGCGATGGCGTCTGGAAGGCGCGCGCGATCAAGAAGATCGACGCAGCGCCGGAAACATCGCTGATCGGCGTCTACCGGTCCAACCGCTATGGCGGCACGGTGGAGCCGACATCGCGCAAGGAGAAGGCTGAATTCCTCATCGAGAAGACCGATGCACGCAATGCCCGCGATGGCGACATCGTGCGCATCCAGGCCCGCCCCGCGCGCGGCTATGGCCCTCGCCGGGCGAGCATCGTGGAAGTGATCGGACGGCTCGACGACCCGCGCGCCGCTTCGATCATCGCGATGCACACCCACGGCGTGCCCGATGAATTCCCGGAGCACGTGATCGAGGAAGCCGACAAGGCGAAGCCCGCTCCGGCGCCACGCGAAGATCTCACGCACATCCCCCTCATCACCATCGATCCTGAAGACGCGCGCGACCATGACGATGCCGTCTATGCCGAGGCCGACGGGCATGGCGGCTGGCGCGTGATCGTAGCCATCGCCGATGTCTCCGCCTATGTCCGCATCGGCACGGCGCTCGACCGCGAGGCGTACCGGCGCGGCAACTCCACCTACTTCCCCGACCGCGTCTCGCCCATGCTGCCGGAGCACCTGTCGGCAGATCTCTGTTCGCTCAAGGAAGGCGAACTGCGGGAGACCTTTGCGGTCGAAATCTATTTCAACGCCAGCGGCCACAAGACGAAGCATCGCTTCATCCGCGGCAAGATGCGCTCGGCGGCCAAGCTCTCCTACCGACAGGCGCAGGACGCGATCGACGGCCGTCCCGACGACAAGACCGGCCCCCTGCTGGAGCCCGTGCTGAAGCCCCTGTGGGCGGCCTACCGCGCCGTCTCGAAGGCCCGCGACCAGCGCGCGCCGCTCGACCTCGACCTGCCCGAGCGCCGTGTTCGCATCGGCGAGGATGGCAAGATCACCTCCATCAGCCTGCGCGAGCGTTTTGACGCTCATCGCCTGATCGAGGAATTCATGATTCAGGCCAATGTCTGCGCAGCAGAGACGCTGGAGTCGAAACGCACGCCACTGGTCTATCGCGTGCACGAGGAACCCACCGAGGAGAAGGTCAACGCCCTCGCCAACTTCCTGCCGACCATCGGACTCAAATGGACGCGCGGCGAGAAGATCACCGGCCAGCGCTTCAACCGTCTTCTTGCGGACGTGAAGGCGTCGGAGAACGAGCATCTCGTGAACGAGATGGTGCTGCGCACCCAGGCGCAGGCCCGCTACGCGCACGAGAATCTTGGCCATTTCGGCCTCAACCTGCTGAAGTACGCGCACTTCACCTCCCCCATCCGCCGCTACTCCGACCTCATTGTTCACCGCGCCCTGATCCGCGCGCTCGGGCTCGGGCCGGACGGCATGTCGGACAATGACGCCGTGCGCCTTGAGGAAATGGCCGAGCACGTCACCATGACGGAGCGCCGCTCGATGGCCGCCGAGCGCGAGGCGACCGACCGCTACCTGGCGATCTACATGGCTGACCGTGTCGGAGCGCTTTTCGAGGCGCGCATCGCCGGCGTCACGCGGGCCGGCCTCTTCGTCCGCCTCGCCGAGAACGGCGCAGACGGCTTCATCCCTGCCGCCCGCCTGTCCGACGAATACTGGATCCATGACGAGCGCAGCGCAGCGCTCGTGGCCCAGCGATCTGGACAGCGTTACGAGATGGGAATGACGGTGCAGGTGAAGCTGATGGAGACGGCGCCTGTCACCGGCGGTCTCCTGTTCTCCATGCAGTCCCCGCCGCGTCCGCGCCGCAAGGACCTCAAGATGCCCGAACGCGAAGCCCGCTTTGATCGCGGCGGGCCCGCTCGCAAGCGTCCCGCCGACGGCGGCGGCCGCCCGCCCGGCGTCCCGCATTCCGCCAAGAAGGGAAAGGCCAGCTACGGCAAGAACAAGAAGCGCAAGGGTCGATAGACACGAGCCGTTGACTGAAGCGCGAAGCAGGTCCAACTCAAAGCATGAGCAGGCCTTTCGACCCTGATGATGATCCCGAGCAGGTGGCGGCTGCCAAGGCTGCCGCTGCAAAGAACCTGAGCGAGGATGATCTCCTGCGCGAGGATCCCGCCAACCTCATCGCCAATCCCGCCACGCCGCGCGATGCAGCGACGCTGATCCTTTATCGCCTGACGTCCGATGGCCCCCGCATCCTGATGGGCTGCCGCTCCGACGGGCATGACTTCATGCCCAACAAGTATGTCTTCCCAGGCGGCCGCGTGGATGAGGAGGATGCGCTTGCCCCGTCGCTGACCGAACTCACCGAGGCCGAAGACGCGATCGTGAAGATCGGCGCCAGCCGGGCGACACGCGCCTTCCCACTCACGGCAGTCCGTGAGGTGTTCGAGGAAACCGGACTGATCGTCGGCCGTTCCGCAACCGGCCTCGGCAATGTGCCCGCCTCATGGGGCGACTACTACGCACAGGACGCCGCCCCTTGCCTCGCCGGCTTCCGCTTCCTCGGCCGCGCGATCACCCCGCCCATGCGGCACAAGCGCTTCGATGCCCGCTTCTTCATGGCAGACGCAGACGACGCCCTGATCGACGACCGCCCCCCCATCGATGGCCGGGAGCTGGCCGACCTGCGCTGGTTCACGCTGGCCGAGGTGGCCGGGCTGGACCTTCCCAACGTCACCCGCTTCGTGATCTCCGAGGTCGAAGCCCGTCTCGTGAAGCAGGAGCCGCTGAAGCCCTTCCACCTTTACTGGACCCATGAGGGCCACGTTCGTGAACGGCTGGGCTGAGCCAAAATCCTCGCTTTTTCAGGATTTTGCCGCCCCCGCTTGACTTCGGACGCCTGCGCCTGTCTAAGCACGCTTCCGAATTTTCAGAACCGCTTCGAGACCGACCATGGCCAAGCCGACCACCATCAAGATTCGCCTGAACTCGTCGGCCGATACGGGCTTCTTCTATGTCACCAAGAAGAACCCCCGCACCCAGACCGAAAAGCTGGTCCTCAAGAAGTACGACCCGGTCGTGCGCAAGCACGTCGAGTTCAAGGAAGGCAAGATCAAGTAAGCGAGCGGGGAGTAGCGAATAGGGAATTCGCGAGCGCTTACTGATTGACGCCGATGGAAATCAAAGGGCCCGGAGGAAACTCCGGGCCCTTCTCTGTTCGCAACTTCCTATGCGCCACTCACTGCACGCCATCAGGCAGCGCGTAGGCGATCACATAGCCGCCCTTGGGATCTGGCGGACCCAATTCGCCGGCCGGCGGGCGCGGATAGCGCCAGGTCGGCGTCGGCACGGTGATCAGCACGTACTGTTTCCCGTTCTTGCCGACATAGCTCATCGGTGTGGCGTGGGCGCTGGCCGGAAGGGCCGTTTCCCACTTCACCTCGCCGGTACGCAGGTCGAAGGCGCGGAAGGTCGAGTCCATCGCCCCGCCATGGAAGATCAGGCCCCCGCGCGTCGACATGTTCCCAGCCTGCACCGGCGTGCCCACCATAAAGGGCATCCCGAGTGGCATGCCGAACGGACCCGACTCCTTCAGCGACCCGATCGACCGCTTCCACAACAGTTTCTGCGTGTTGAGGTCGATCACGCCGATCTGGCTGAAAGGAGGCTCGAAGCAGGGCAATTCGGTCGGCACGTTCAGGAAGGGCAGCGGCAGGCGCCACTCCGACATGAACGGGCTGGTGTCGCCGCGATAGAGCACGCGCTTCTGGTCGAACCGTTCGGCATGCGCCTTCGCTTCCGGGCTCTGCTGGCGTCCGCCCGGGCCACCACGACCCGCGGCGGCGCCAGCCGGCGCCCCCGCGTGCTCATCGCGCGCAGCCCTACGCTCGGCGTTCGCTTTCTGCTCGTTCTCCCGGTCTTCGACGCTCCGCAGCACGATGCGGTTGCCCATCAGCATGGGCGCGCCGATCAGGAGGCCATTGTCGGCATCCACCGACACCGAACCCCAGTTGAAGCCGCCGGCATTGCCCGGATACTGGAACGTCCCACCCCAGGTGTCTTCCGCGTCGCCATAGCCGCCGCCACCGCGCATGGGCGGGGTGAAGTGGCCATCATAGCGCATCTTCTTGAACTCGATCCGGCAATGCAGGAGATCGAGCGGGGTCAACCCCCACATGTCCTTCTCGACGCGATCGTCGCGGAAGTGCGGCAACGGCGAGAAAGGCTGCGTCGCGGTAACCACCTCGCCCTGCTCCGGATTCTGCGGCACAGGCATCTCGGGCGTGTCGTAGATGGGCACACCCGTGCGACGGTCGAGCAGGAAGATCTCGCCGCGCTTGGTCGGCTGCGCCACGGCCGGGATCAGTTCGCCCTCGCCATTCTTGCGGATGTCGACCAGGACCGGCTGGGATGGAACATCCCAATCCCAGATGTCGCGATGCACCGTCTGGTAGACCCAGCGGCGCTGGCCGGTCGCGGCATCGATGGCGACGATCGAGCTGGCGTTCTCCTCCGACTCCTTCGACCGCAGGTCGCCATCGAAATAGTCGGGGGAGGAATTGCCCGTCGGCGCGTAGACAAGGTTCAGCACCGGGTCGTAGGCCGTGTTCGACCAGACGTTTGGCGTTCCCCGCGTGTACTCGCCGCCTTCGTCCGGCAGGCCCTGATAGCCCGGATTACCCATGTCCCACGCCCACGCGAACTGGCCCGTGAGCGCATCATAGGCGCGCAGCACCCCCGAAGGGTTGCCGATCTGCTGGTTATCGGTGACCCACCCGCCGACCACCACCTTGTCGCCCGCGATGAGCGGCGTGGAGGTGACCATGAAGTTGCCCAGGGGCGAATAACCGAGGCCCGAGACGAGATTCACCTCTCCGTTGAAGCCGAACGAATTGCAGCGACGGCCGGTGAGCGCATCGACCGCGATCAGGCGCGCATCGACGGTTCCGGCAACGATGCGCTTGGCGCATTCACCGGCATAGGTGGTCGGCGCTTCGTGATAGCCGACCCCGCGGCAGGTGCGCGCGAACGTCGATGCGTTCGCCAGCCCGCCTGGCACATTGGTCTGCGTGTCGTGCCGCCAGCGCTCCTCGCCCGTATCGGAGTCGATGGCAATGAGCGTATTGCCCGCCGTGCAGAGATAGACGAGCCCGTTCGCCATCTGCGGCGTCTGCTTGAAATCGTAGGCGACGCCGGTGCGGAATTCCCACGCCTTTTCCAGCTTGGCGACATTGCCGACATTGATCTGGTCGATCTGGGCAAAGCGCTGGCCGCCCGGCACACCGCCATAATTCCGCCAGTCGGTTACGGCCGGGCCCGCAGCGACTTCGTTCCTTGTGCCTTCCGCGACGGGGTAGGTCTGCAGCACTGCACCAACCAGCAGGGCAGCCGAGGCGAGGCTGGCAAGACCCGGCCCCATTCCACCGGTGTAGAAGGGTTTCGTTTCGCCGTACTTCATTGCTTGGCCATGCCAGGGCGTGAGGAACCACAGCCCGAGAATGATCCAGCCATTGAGCCGCGGCAGAAGCGCCAGAAAGTCCAAGCCCGCCTCGAGGAAAGCCCAGACAAGCGTCGCGAGCGCAATGAGCGTGAACAGCGTCGCTGACAGCGGATTGCGCAGCACCAGCAGCCCCGACGTGATCGCCAGCGCGACACCCATCGCAAGGAAATAGAAGCTCCCGCCCAGCGACAGGAGAATACCGCCATACCAGATATTGTACGCCGCAATGACAGCCAGCAGCATGGCGAACGCGGTGTTGAGGCCCAGCTGCAGCGCAAGAGGTTCGCCCTTGCGGATCAACAGCACGGCGTGCGCAGTCGCGCCGAGAAAGGCGAGAGCGGTAACGAAGTAGAACATCGCCGCCGTGACCATGCCGGAATTCACCAGCAGGGGCAGCGGATCAGGATTGAACGGAGACGGATCCGGCAGTGGCGGATTGAGCGCCGCAACGCCGCCCCAGATCGCGATAATCGCCACAATGCCGTAAACGGCCGCAAACGCCCATTGGGCGACGCGCGAAGCCATGCTCTCCTCCCCTGTGGCCGCTTGTCCTCGCAGGGCCCTGCGGGAACGACCTTATGCGCTCAGCTTAGCGCCGTTGAACCCAGCCTGAAAAGCCGGCCAGCAGCGCGGCAAACCGCCCTGTCGCAGGGGGCACGGGTCACAACGCTGTGCGTTGCGCCTATCAGGCGAACGGGCGCATCGGTTCGGCCTTGTGCTCGGCGTAGACCACATCATCGTCCGCCTCCACCAGCCTGACCTCGTAACCCCACAGGTCAGCCAGGTGCTGCAGCACACGATCTGCGTCCTTTTCCTCCAGCGTCACCCCGTCCATCACATTGTGGCGCAGCTCCAGCCGCCGGTCGCCGGCGAGGTCGACATCGACCACCTGGATATCCGGATCACGCCGCGCCACATCATACTGCCGCGCCAGCGCCCGCCGCACATCGCGATAGCCGCGCTCGTCATGTATAGCGGCGACCTCCATCTCGTCCTCGGCATGGTCATCCACGATGTGGAACAGGCCTAGCCGGCGGATCAGGTTCGGCGAGAGGTATTGCGAGATGATGCTCTCGTCCCGGAAATTGGCCCACACCGACCGCAGCGTGCCATAGGCGTCGCCATTGCCCGCGATGTCCGGGAACCAGGCGCGGTCCTCGTCCGTCGGCGTCAGCGAGATGCGCTCGATGTCCTGCATCATCGCGAATCCCAGCGCATAGGGATTGATCCCCGAATAGCGTCGATCGTCGAAATCAGGCTGCATCACCACGCTGGTGTGCGAGTGCAGAAACTCCAGATAGGCGCCGTCGGAAATTTTTCCCTGTTCGTGCAGGCGCGTCATAATGCGATGATGCGTCCAGGTCGCACAGCCCTCGTTCATCATCTTGGTCTGCCGTTGCGGGTAGAAGTATTGCGCGATCAACCGCACGATTCGCAGGATCTCACGCTGCCAGCCCTGCAGGCGCGGCGCTGTTTTTTCGAGGAAGTAGAGTATGTTCTCCTCAGGCAGCTTCAGGATCGCCTTGCGGCGTTCCTCTTCCAGCTTCTTCTTGGTCGCCGGCTTCTTGTCCTTGCCCTGCGGTACAGTTCGCCAGAGATCGTTGAACAGCGCCTCGCCGTGCGCCCGGCGTTCCTGCTCGCGACGTTCCTCGGTCGCAAGGTCCATCGACCGTTTGCCGGGATAGCGATGGATGCCGTGACTCTGCAGCGCGTGCGCCGCATCGATCAGCCGCTCGACCGCCTCGACGCCATAACGCTCCTCACACTTCGCGATGTAGGCCTTGGCGAAGGACAGGTAGTCCGCGATGCCGCTCGCGTCCGTCCACTGACGGAACACATAGTTGTTCTTGAAGAAATGGTTGTGCCCCATCGCGGCATGCGCCAGCACGAGCGTCTGCATTGTCGCGGAGTTCTCCTCCATGATGTAGCAGATGCAGGGGTCCGAATTGATGACGATCTCGTAGGCCAGGCCCTGATAGCCCTTGTTGTACATCATCTGGTTGCGGGCGAAGTCCTTCCCGAAACTCCAGTGCTTGTAGAACAGCGGCATTCCTACGCTGGAATAGGCGTCCAGCATCTGCTCGGAGGTGATCACCTCGATCTGCGTGCGATACGTGTCGAGGCCAAGCTCGCCCTCGCCCACCTCGCGCACCGCTTCGAAAATCCGGCCAAGCGTGTCGAAATTCCAGTCCGGTCCATTGAACAGGAGCGACGATGACGCGGCCTGTGGCGCAGCCACGACCCGTGACTTCCTCTTGCGTGTGACGACCGTCTCGTTCGCCATCTCAGGTCTCCGCCTCCGCCGCAGTCCCCCCGGCCCCCTCCTTCGCAAACAGTTCCCAGAACACGGGATAGATGTCGCGGCGATGGCTTACCTTGCGCATCGCCATCCGCTCGTCAGACGCCACGACCGTCTCATAGGCCCGCCACAGCGAGGATGCTTCGCCCCCGCCATCGTCGCGGGCATGGCCTACCTCCAGATAGGCGTAGTACTGGCACAGTGGCAGGATCGCGTTCCGCAGCAGGTTCAGCGTATTGGGATTGTCCATCGGCAGGTTGTCGCCGTCGCTGGCCTGGGCAGCATAGATGTTCCACTGGTTGGCCGGAAAGCGATCGTGGACGATCCGCGCCATCTCTTCCAGCGCCGTTGACACAACGGTCCCGCCGCTCTCGCGCGAGTGGAAGAAGGTATCCTCGTCCACCTCCTTGGCTTCATGCGTGTGGCGGATGAACACGACGTCGACCCGCTTGTAGCGCCGCTTCAGGAACAGGTAGAGCAGCGAATAGAACCGCTTCGCCAGGTCCTTCATGTGCTCGTCCATCGAGCCGGACACGTCCATAAGGCAGAACATCACGGCGCGCGCCTCCGGCCTCGGAATCTGGTCATAGCGGCGATACCGCACGTCCAGCGGATCGATGAACGGCACAAGCCGCATGCGCTTCATCTTGCGCTCGAGATCGACGCGCAGCGCCGCAACCTTCTCCTCCTGCCCTTCCAGACTCTCCAGCCGCGCAATTTCCGCCTCCATCGCGGCGATGTCTTCCGGGCGCGGCCGGCCAAGCGCGGTTCGTCGCGACAGGGAGTTGCGCATCGTGCGCCCGACCGACAGCGCCGCCGGCGGCCCGGAAGCGCGATAGCCCGCCCGCACCGGCTGGGTCTCCTCGACGCCCATCACCTGCCGCTTGGCGAGATCGGGCAGCTCAAGATCTTCAAGAAAGAGGTCGAGAAACTCCTCGTCCGACAGCGCGAAGCGGAAATCGTCCTCGCCCTCGCCATCGGCCGAGGGGCCCGATCCTCCGCCCTCCTCGTCCGGCCGCTGGATGCCGTCGCCGCGCACATACTTCTTGTTGCCCGGTAGCACATACTCCCGCTTGCCGCCCTGGCTGCCGCGCCGCAGCACCGGTTCGCGCACGCCATCGGCCGGCACGACGATGTCGCCGCCCTTGTCGGCATCCTTGATCGAACGCTTCGCCGAAGCCTCACGCACCGCGCGCCGCACCAGCGCGCGCGCGCGCCTGATGAATCGCTGGCGGTTCGCCAGCGACTTGCCTCCCGGGTCCCGACGTCGGTCGATGATGTTCATGGGGAGGCCCTAGCTGGTCTGCTTGACCCTCATGTACCACTCGACCAGGCGGCGCACCTGCCTCTCCGTATACCCACGCTCGACCATGCGCTGCACGAACTCGTCGTGCTTCTTCTCGCTCTCGCTGTCCTTCTTCGAACCAAACGAGATCACGGGCAGCAGATCCTCGACCTGGCTGAACATGCGCCGCTCGATCACCTCGCGGATCTTCTCGTATGAAGTCCAGCTGGGATTGCGGCCCTTGTTGTTGGCGCGCTGCCGAAGCGTGAACTTCACCACCTCGTTGCGGAAGTCCTTCGGATTGGCGATGCCGGCCGGCTTCTCGATCTTCGACAGCTCCTGGTTCAGCAGTTCGCGGTCGAGCATCTGGCCGGTGTCGGGATCCTTGAAGTCCTGGTCCTCGATCCACGCGTCGGCATAGTCGACATAGCGGTCGAACAGGTTCTGGCCGTAGTCGTGATAGCTTTCGAGATAGGCCTTCTGGATCTCGTGCCCGATGAACTCCGCATAGCGCGGCGCCAGATCGGCCTTGATGAACTCGAGATAGGCGCCCTCGACATCGTCCGGGAACTGCTCGCGCTTGATCGCCTGTTCCAGCACATACATCAGATGCACTGGATCAGCCGCGACTTCCTCGGTGTCGTGGTTGAACGTCGCCGACAATGCCTTGAACGCGAAGCGCGTGGAGATGCCCTCCATGCCCTCGTCCACACCGGCCGCGTCTTTGTACTCCTGGAGCGTACGGGCCTTGGGATCGACCTCCTTGAGGCTTTCCCCATCGTACACCCGCATTTTCGCGAACAGGTTTGAGTTCTCATGTGGCTTGAGGCGTGACAGCACCGCGAACCGCGCCAGCATCTCCAGCGTACCCGGCGCCAGCGGCGCCTCCGCCAGCTCCGACCCGCGCAC
>JBEAMJ010000069.1:0-272687 GCA_041166025.1 Pseudomonadota bacterium
ATCACGCAGGCCGCCAACACCAACAAGATCGGCGACGGCAAGATCTTCGTGCTCGATCTCGAATCGGTGCTCCGCATCCGCACCGGCGAAAAGAACGAAGCTGCTCTCAGTTCGTAGATCAGATCCGCGACCGCGAAATCGAGCCGCTGCGGCCCAGCCGCGGCGGCTTTTGCGTTCAGATTTTCCGCTCCAGCACGAAGACGAGTTCTTCCGCCGTCCAGTTGAGGCGCCCGAGGGATTTGCCGTTGACCGGTCTGCCGTTCACGGCGGTTGCGGCCGATATCGCCAGTCCGGCCTGGTCGGCGAGTTCGGCCATGTCGCGGGCGGTGCAGGGGCGTCGCGCGCCGTCCGACCACCAGCCGACATCGTGGCCGAGATTGGGGATGCGGCCGGTCGTGAGGAGCGCGGTGCGCACGCGCCAATGTCCGTAATTGCGGAACGAGACGATCACGCGGCGGGCGATGCGCGAGAGTTCATCGAGGACAAATTTGGGGCGCGCGAGTTCCTGGATCGTCTTGGAGAGGATGGCGACATCGAACGCGTTGTCGGGATAGACGGGCAGGTCATCGTCGGCATTGCCCTGCACGACGGCGAGCCCCTTGGCGACGCAGCGGTTGACGCCGGCCTGTTCGACTTCGAGACCCCGCGTACGTGCGCCGCGCTGGTGCTGGAGCAGCTCCATAAGCTGGCCGTCGCCGCAACCGACGTCGAGCACAAGCTCACCGCGGTTGATGAACTGCGCGATGGCGATGTGGTCGGCGCGGCGGGTCTGGGAGCGCGGTGCGATCGTCATCACGTCTTCAAGCCTCGCGCGGCGGCCGCCGCGTCGATGAAGCCGCGCAGGCCCGCCCAGAATTCCGGCTCCTCGACGAAGAAGGCGTCATGGCCCTTGTCGGTTTCGATGTTGACGTAGCTGGTCTCGCAGCCGGCGGCGTTGAGGGCGCGGACGATCTGGCGGTTTTCTTCGGGCGCGTAGTGCCAATCCGTGGAGAAGGAGAAGACGCAGAAGCGGGTCTTGAGGCCCTTGAACGCATTGCCAAGGATACCGCCATGCTCGGCGGCAAGGTCGAAATAGTCCATCGCCCGTGTGATGTAGAGATACGAGTTCGCATCGAACCGGTCGACGAAGGTCTGGCCCTGGTGCCGGAGATAGCTCTCGATCTGGAAGTCGGCATCGAAGCCGAACGTCTTCGTCGCGCGATCCTGCAGCTTGCGGTCGAATTTGCGCTTGAGCGCGCTCTCGGAAACGTAGGTGATGTGCGCGGCCATGCGCGCGACCGCGAGGCCGCGTTCAGGGCGTACGCCCTCGGCAAGATAGTTGCCATTGCGCCAGTTCGGGTCGGCCATGATTGCCTGGCGGCCTGTCTCGTAGAAGCCGATGTTCTGGGCCGACTGTCGTGCGGCCACGGCGATAGGGATAGCTGCGAAGACGCGGTCGCGCGCCTGCACCGTCCACTCCAGCACCTGCATGCCGCCGATCGATCCGCCGATGGCAAGGAAGACCTGTTCGATCCCCAGCCGATCCAGGAGCGCGATCTGCGCCCGCACCATGTCGGCGATGGTGATGACCGGGAAATCCGTACCCCAGTAGGTCCCGTCCGGCCTGCGGCTGGCCGGGCCGGTCGAGCCCATGCAGCCGCCAAGCACGTTTGAGCAGATCACGAAGAAGCGGTCGGTATCGACCGGCAGGCCGGGGCCGACGACGAGGTCCCACCAGGCCGGGCGCCCGGTCACAGGGTTGGGGCTGGCCGCGAACTGGTCTCCCGTCAGCGCGTGGCAGACGATGACGACGTTGCTCCTGTCTTGGTTAAGCTCGCCCCAGGTCTCATAGGCGATCTCGACGTGTTCGAGCGTGCGTCCGCTGTCCAGCCGCAGGGGCTGGGCCGGTGTTGCGACGGACAGGCGCTTGAGCCCATCCGCGCCGCTGAGGGTGCGGGCGGGCGCGTTCATGGTTACCGAGCGTAGTTCAGGCCGCTCACGGAATGAAGCATTCGCGCGTCGGCTGCAAGACTCACCTGCTGGAGGGTTCTGATCGCGGCCAAACTGTCGTATGACAGCAGGCTGGTGGGGAGTGTGTACCCAGTTGAGCATGATGGCCGCAGACAGCTTCCATCCGTCCTCAGGCGCTTCGGGCGACGCCTTCCTGGCGGCGCTGGCCCTGAAATGGCGCGAAATGCGCGATGCGCCCCTGCCGGTCAATGGCGGGATAGGTTTCCGTCCTGCGCGTGAAGCAGCCGAGATGCGCAGGCTGTGCCGCGAAGCGGCGGCTTCGGGCGCGCCGGCGGACGCTGTCGCCCGGATGTGGCGGTCGCTGTGCGGGGATGTTGCAGCGGCGCGTGGCTTGAGGGCGGTCTATGTCGCTGGCGGGGACGTCTCGCTGACGCTGGAAGCTGGCCGTGGCTATTTCGGATTTGGCCCGGACCTGCAGGCGGTCGTCAGCGTTCGCGACGCGCTGGAGCGGACAGCAGCGACGCCGGGCGCGCTGGCCTGCATTCCGTGGCCCGAACATGCCGGCGGCGGCCAGTGGTGGCCAATGCTGAACGAGAGCCGCTTCCACGACCTGGTGATCGTTGCCGGTTGGCCCGCCCTGCCCAGCACGCCTGCAGGCCTTCCGCAGGTCGCCATCGTGGGTCGCCTGCCGATCGAGTCTTCAGGCGACGACGAGATGCTGGCGACCGCGCATGACGATCACTGGACAGCCGAGCGCCTGCTTCAGGAAGTCGGCATCAAGGCGGAGGTGGTGACGCGCGCCCGCTCGCTCGCGCTCGTCAGGATTCCGGAGTATGTGGCCTGCGACGATCGCCGGATCGACCTCGCCCGGATCGCAGGGCTGGACGGGCTCCGGGTTATCGGGGTACGGCCTCGGCCCTGAGACAGGGCCCCACGCCATGACGGACCATCCCAAGCCATTGCCGCAGCTTGCCGGCGTCAACGCCTATGTTCCCGGGGAAGCCCCGAAGAACACTGGTGGCAGGACCTACAAGCTGGCCTCGAACGAGAACCCGCTCGGCGCGAGCCCGCTGGCGAAGAAGGTCTATGCCGATCTTGCCGCGAAGATGGAGCTCTATCCGGACGGGGCAGCGCGCGAGCTGAAGGCGGCGCTGGCGAAGAAGCATGGGCTCGATCCGGCGCGGCTGGTTCTGGGCGCCGGATCGGACGACATCTTCCTCATGCTGGGCCGCGCCTATCTCGGACCTGGCGATGAAAGCATCTCGACCCGGCATGCGTTTGCGATCTATGCGATCATTGCGCAGCAGCAGGGCGCAAGAGTCGTCACGGTCGAGGAGGACAGCTTCACCGCCAATGTCGATGCGATCCTTGCCGCAGTGACGCCGCGGACCAAGCTGGTCTGGCTCGCCAATCCGAACAATCCGACCGGCACATACTTGTCCTACGAGGAGATCAAGCGGCTCCACGCCGGGCTGCCGTCGCATGTGCTGCTGGTGCTCGACGGCGCCTATGCCGAGTTCGTCAGGAAGAACGACTATGCATCGGGCATCGAGCTGGCTTCGCAGTCGGGCAATGTGATCGTCACGCGGACTTTCTCGAAGCTTTACGGGCTGGCCGGCCTGCGCGTGGGTTGGGGCTATGCCCCGCCGCATGTGGTGGATGCAATCGAGCGCGTGCGGATGCCGTTCAATGTCAGTCTGCCGGCGCAGGCAGCCGCCATTGCAGCGCTTGAGGATGATGCGTTCACTGAGGCCTCGCTTCTGCACAATGAGCGCGAGCTTCCGCGGTTGCGGGCGAGTCTGGAGGCGCTTGGGCTGGGGCTGATAGATGGCGTCGGCAACTTTGTGGTGGCGAAGTTTCCCGAGGCCAGAGGCAAGACCGCCGCCGAGGCGCTGGCCTTCCTGAAGGAGCGCGGCGTCACCGTGCGCGGGCTTGGCGGCTATCATATGCCGAACCACCTGCGCATTTCGGTCGGCACGGTCGAGGGCAATGATGCGGCGCTGAAGCTGCTCGAGGAATTCCTGGGCAAGTGATGGCGGCGGTGTTCGACAGGATCGCCATAATTGGTGTCGGCCTTATCGGCGGTTCGATTGCGCGTGCGGCCCGGGAGACGGGCGCGGCCGGCGATGTGGTGCTGTTCGACGGCGATGCAGCGGCGCTGAAGCGGGCCTGCGAGATTGGCTTCGGGCGAGCGGCCGCGACGATCGAGGATGCAGTGCGCGAGGCCGACGCGGTGTTTCACTGCGTGCCCGTGGGCGCGATGGCTGCGACAGCACGGGCGAGCGTCGGTGCGATGAAGCCTGGCGCCATTCTTACCGACGTTGGCTCGGTCAAGGGTAATCTCGCACGCGATTGGCGATCGCTGGGGCGCGCCGACATTCACGTGATACCGGGCCATCCGATCGCGGGCACCGAAAAATCAGGACCCGATGCGGGCTTTGCGAGCCTGTTCCGGGGCCGCTGGTGCATCCTCACTCCGGAGCCGGGAGGGTCCGTGGACTATGTCGCTGCGACGGGCCGGCTGGCGGCGTTCTGGACCATGCTGGGTTCGAAGGTCGAGCAGATGGACGCGCAGCGGCATGATCTGGTGCTCGCCGTCACCAGCCACCTGCCGCACCTCATCGCCTACAACATGGTCGCAACGGCTCACGACATGGAAGCAGTGACTGAGGGCGAAGTGGTAAAATTCTCAGCCGCAGGCTTCCGCGATTTCACCCGCATCGCGGCGTCGGATCCGACCATGTGGCGCGACGTCTTCCTCGCCAACAGGGACGCTGTCCTCGAAGTGCTGGGCCGCTTCGACGATGACCTTACCGCGCTGCGGAAGGCCATCCGCAATGGCGACGGTCAGAAGCTGTTCGACGTGTTCACCCACGCGCGCGGTATCCGCCGCGAGATCATTGAGGCGGGCCAGGATACGGCGGCGGCGAACTTCGGACGCGACGGGCGCGGCAAGGGCGAGAAACCCTGATCAGCGCGCCGCGAAGACACGCAGCGTCTGCATCACGGCGCTGCGGAAGAACAGGATCAGGACGCCGCTGTAGACTCCTGCGCCGACCGCCACCTTGATCATGAGCGCTCCGGCCAGGGGCAGCCCGAGCAGGAAAGGCTCAAGCGCCAGAACGGCCGCCGCCATGACCGCGACTGCCGCGTAGGGCGGCGCCAGGTGATTTGCGAGCGTCAGGGGCTGCAGCTTGAGGTCGCCGAGAATGACCGGCAGTGCGAACACGATCATCGCAATCGAAGCGAGCGCACCGCCGGACAGCATGGTAACCGGGCCGTAGGACGACATGATGAACATGCCGAGCACCGTGACAGTGAGATCGACGATCGCGAACCAGACCAGGTAGTTGAATCGCCCGAGGGCCGTGAACAGGGCGTTGCGCGGGTTGGTCAGCGGAGCAAACACGCCGACCACACACAGTACAGTCAGGGGTCCCGCCACAGGCGCGTAGTCATCAGGCAGGACGAGGCCAACGATTTCGTGGGCTGTCAGGCCGAGGCCGACAAAGCCCGGCAGGGCGATCAGCGCCATCAGATTTGACAGCTGCATGAATACGGTACGCTTGGCCTCGATCGATTCGCCCGTTCGCGAGAGCAATGTGACCCAGAGCTGCGACAGGGGATTGACGAGAAGCCCCAGCAGCAGGTCGGTGAGCCTGTTGGCCACCCGCAGATACCCGACTGCAACCGGGCCGAACAACGCCCCGGTTAAGATGTCCCCTATCCGTGGGGTGATCGAAGCGATGCCAAGCCCGGCAACGATCCGCGAAACGCTCGAGAACCAGGTCCGTGTGGCCAGCACGTCGACGGCAAGCATTGGAACCGTTCGCGTGCGCCACATTGCCAATGCGATGAAGCTGGCTGTGGTCACGAGCCGCTGCACGACCAGCGACCATTCGATCCACGGCGAGAACGATGTCGCAAGCGCCGCACCGCCGCCTGCGAGCGACGACACCATGGTCAGCAGCGCGAGCCCCTTCATGTCCAGTTGCTCGCGCATCTTCGCTGTCGGGGCGATGGCGAAGGGAAGCAGCAGTGTGGACAGAGTCAGGATTTCGAGAATGCCGACGAGCTGAGGGGCGTCCATCGCGGCTGCATACGCTGGCGCGGCGAGCCACAACACGGCGGTCAGCGCCACGCAGCCCGCGCTCATCGCCCATGTGACGGATGACAGGGTCCGTCGCGAAAAGTCCTGCTGCCGCACGATCGCGTCCACGGAGGCATGCGTGCCCAGCGTGTATGCGATGTCGGTGATGACCGATGCGAGGGCGAACACGCCGAAGGTTGCCGGTTCCAGCCGCGTCGCCAGGATCAGAAAGATCGCCGCCAGAATTACCTGGGCAAAGGCAAGGGTTGCAAAATTCCATACCAGCGCCGAGCGAATGACGTTCGCCACGCGAGACGCGTTGCGCTCCAGTTGCTCTGGCCCGATGGTCTTCATGGGAGTCCGCAGACAAAGGACTGGCTTAGGCACGTCGTGCCGGGTCCGCGCTGATCCCCAAAGTTCAAGACCGCCCCGTGTGGGCAGTCTATACGCCGCACGAAAGCGCCCCAAAAGCCCCGCCGCTAGGGAAGCAGCCAAGAATTTTTCGGAAGCCGTCGCGGCGCCCGCGCGAACCTGATCACTCCGGGTGATCGAGACCCTGCGCCTTTCGCCCTTCCGCCACCAGCCGCTCCGTCGCCGGATCGAGTGCTTCCTTCAGCGCCTGGGTGAAGGCGTCGCGCCTGAGGCCTGGCGCGATCGGGGGGAGCACTTCGAAGATGATCTTCCCCGGCCGGCGCAGAAAGCCAGAGCCCTGCCAGCAAAGGCCGGTGTTGAGGGCGACGGGCACGCAGGGAACTTTCAGTTCGTTATAGAGCAGCACGATGCCGGGCTTGATGTCGGTGGGGGTGTCGGGCGGTTGGCGCGTGCCCTCCGGGAAAATGATGATCTGCTGGCCGGACGCTGCCCCGGCCTTCGCTGCGGCGAGCATCAGGCGCATGGTCTTGGCGCCGCCTTCGCGGTCGATCGGGATGCCGACGCGCGAGGCGTAGACGCCGAAAACGGGGACTTTCAGCAACTCCTTCTTGAGGATGTAGGCCGGGTTCTCCACGAACATGAACGGCGCCAGCGTGTCGTAAGTCGACTGGTGCTTCATAGCGATGAGGCCCGGTCCGCCCTTCGGCAGGTGCTCGCGGCCGCGCACCTCCGTGCTGATGCCGCAGATGAGCCAGAGCCCGAAGCCCTGTGCACGGCAATAGAACTTCACCGCGCCCATCGCAAAGTCGCGTGAGAACAGCGAGACCGGCATCGCCAGGAGGCCGATCACTGCCATCGTCACGTAGAACCACGCGGCATAGAGGAGCGAGCGGATGAAGGTCATCCGCCGGCGCCCTGCACAGGCGGCCTGCCGGCGTCGAACGTTGCGCCGCGCAGGCCTGCGAGACGGTATTTGATCCACTCGTCGAGCAGCAGCTTCGCGGTTGGCGCATCCTTGTACCAGTCGGACGGCCGCACCTTCGTCGTCATCACGGCGTGTGGGATGAAGACTCCCTCCGGCATGGCGCGCTGCAGCTCCAGCAGCGCGCGGTCCATGTGATACTCCGACGTCACCACGATGATGCGCTTGACGCCAGTGCGGCGCGACCAGTCGGCGACTTCCATGCCGTTGCCTTCGGTCGTGGCGGCAGCCTTGCCGAGCGTGACGCAGCACTCGATCTGCGCGAGGTCGACCCCTGTTACGTGCGCGATGTCCCGTGCCGTCGTGTCGACGTTGACGCCTGAGATCAGCAACGGCACGTCGAGCGAGTCGGCAAGCTGGATCGCGGTGACGATGCGGGCGTTGGCGGCTCCGGTGAGCGCGGTCACGGCCTCGGCGTCGAGCGGCGGATCCGGCGTCACGGCGCGGTCTGCGCGCGCGACAAAGCGCGAGAAGTCCCAGCCGGCGACCAGCAGCCCGACAGCGAGAAGGATAACCATGATGCGGACAACGAATCGCATGGGGTCAGGTCATAGCAGAGGGCGCTGAAACGCGCATACCCAACTCACCTCAGACCATGCCTGACAAGGCCCGACGCACGGTCACGTTCGCAGCCAGCATGGCGGCAGCCCCTGCCACAAGCGGGGCAAGTCCGAGGATCAGGCCGTCCGCCAGCGACAGCGACAGCTGGGGGAGGAGCCAGGCCTGCCCGTCGGACTGGCGGATGGCGAACAGGATGAACGCGGCGGCGCCGAAGGCGAGCAGCGCCCCAAGCGCGCCGGCCTGCACGCCGAGCATCAGGAAGCGGCGCTCGAACACGCCCGCGATGAAGTCGTCCTTTGCGCCGGAGAGATGGAGCAGCTCCACGATGTCGCGTCGCGCAAGAAGCGTTGCGTGGGTTGCAAAGGCGATGACGGCGACGCCGGTGGCGCCGAGCAGGAGCACGGCGGAAAGAGCGATGAGACCGATTGTGTCGGTTGCGCGTCTGGCGTCGGACGACCAGGCAGCGTGATCATCAATGATGACGTTGATCCCGGAGGCCTTCAGCGACGCAGCAATCGCCTCTCCGGCATCGATGGTTGCGTTGACGGCGATGAGGCGCGGCAGCTGAAGGCTTTCAGGCAGTCCTGTCGCACCGAGCCACGGTCGCAGCAGCTCCTCCGACTCGGCGCGTGTGAGCACGTGAGCCGAGGCAACGCCCGAAACGGTCCCGATGATCCCGGCGGCGCGCTGTGCATCGGCATCGGACCCGCGAACGCGGATGGTGAGTTCCCCAGACACTTCGCTCGTCCATGCGCCCGCTGCAGCGTAGGCCGCGCGGGAGACGAGGCCGGAGAAGGCCGCAAGGAAGCAGAGCGCACAGACCACAAAGAACAGCGCGCCTTCGCGCGCATCTTCACGCGGCAGCAGGCTGGCGGTCCGGCTCACGTGTTCTCTCCTCGAGGCTCGGGCAGGTTGACCTTGACGACCATCCCCTGCGCCAGGCGGAGCACATCGGCGCGCGCGCGACGAACCAGCGCCATGTCGTGTGTTGCGATGAGAACGGTGGTCCTGACCCGCCGGTTGAGTTCGCGAAAGAGGCGGAACAAGCGCTCGGCCATGTCCTCGTCGACATTGCCTGTGGGCTCGTCCGCGATCAGCAGGTCAGGCTTGCCGACCACGGCGCGGGCGATGGCGACGCGCTGCTTCTCGCCACCGGAGAGCGTGGCCGGGCGAGCCTCGAGGCGGTCGCCGAGGCCGACCCAGTCGAGGAGGTCGGCGACGTCCTTCCGGTAGGACCCCTCGGGCCGACCCATGATCCGCAGGGGCAGGGCGACATTCTCGTAGGCCGAGAGGTGGTCGAGCAGGCGGAACTCCTGGAAAACCACGCCGATCCGGCGGCGCAGGGCGGCGAGGTCGTTTCGGCGCAGCCGGCTGGTGTCCTGCCCGAAAACCGAGACCCGGCCGGCAGTTGGGCGCAGGGACAGATAGGCCAGCCTGAGGAGCGTGGACTTTCCTGCGCCGGAGGGGCCGGTGAGGAAAGTCATCGAGCCGGGCTGGAGCGCGAGTGAAACGTCGGCCAAAACCTCGGAATCCGGGCCGTAGGACAGGCCCACCCGGTCCAGCCGCAGCACCGGCTCATCGGTTGAAATGTCATGGTCAGCCATCAGATTCCGCTGCGGTATCCCCATGGCCGTGGCCATCCGATTCCAGCCCTAATTGGACTATATTAACCGTATCTGTGATTCCGATAGTGCGATGATCCTGGTCTGTCCGTCCTGCGATACACGGTATTTCGCCGACGACTCCTCCATCGGTAAGGAGGGGCGGCGCGTGCGCTGCGCGACGTGCGGCCATGCCTGGCATGCCAAGCTGCAGGACGAAGGGGATCCGCTGGTCGCCCCGCAGGACACCGGACTTACCCGGGAGCAGGTAGAGCGGCTGCGCCGGACGGCGCACGAGAATTCCCGCACCCGCGCCGGCCCGCATGCAGAATTCCGCGCCCGTGAGCATGCCAAGCGCAAGAAGACCCGCAGCCGGGTGGTGACGATCGCCTGGGCGAGCACGGGTTTGATTTTCGCCGCCCTGGTCGGGCTCGCGGTGGTTTTCCGGAACGAGGTGGCCGAGGCGTTTCCGCGGTCGGCGTCGATCTTCCGGCTGGTCGGGCTGGAGGTGAACCGCTTCGGGCTCGCCCTGCAGGATGTAACCGCCAAGCGTTCATTCGACGGCACCACGCCGGTCCTCACGGTGACCGGGTCGGCGGTGAACCAGAGCGAGGAGCCGCGCGAGGCGCCGCAGCTGCGCGTGACCCTCAAGGATGAGGCCGGCAAGGAAGTCCAGAGCTGGACTGACAAGCTGGCCGTTCCGGTGCTCGGGCCGGGCGAGCGGACCCAGTTCACCTCCCGTTTCGAGGCGCCCCCGGTCGAGACCTATCGGCTGACCGTGACGTTTGCCTATCCGGAAGGCGGCGACGGCGCCTCTTCGGGCGACACGCGGGTCGAGGCCGGAGAGGAAGCCAGGGTTCCCCCAGAAAACCGTGGCGCGGCGGCAACGGATGTGGCTCATGCCGAAGGCGCGGTGACCACCGGCGAGGCGCAGGCGCCGGCCGCCGGGCAAGCGCCGGAGGCGGACAATCACTGAAGCTTTCGTTCCTCCCAATGTCGACGTGCTGCTGACCGCAGCCCAGGTGCAGGCACGGGTTGCCGCTCTGGCCGATCGGCTTGTCCCGACAGTCTCCCAAGGGTCCTGGACCGGGGTGGTAACCCTGATGGGCGCAGTGCCATTCGCCGCCGACCTGCTGCGCGCCCTGTCTGACCGGGGTATCGATCTCGGCTTCGATGCGCTCTGGCTTGAAAGCTACCACGATGAGCGGGTGAGTTCGGGCCGGATCGTCGTCCGGGCTGATATCTCCAGGACCATCGAGGGCCGAGGCGTTCTGCTGATCGATGATGTCTTCGACACCGGGCGGACGATCGCTTTTGCCCGCAGCCACCTGCAGGCCAAGGGTGCGGCCCGCGTCATGACCGCTGTTTTTGCCCGTAAACCCGAGGCGATCATCGATGGCCTGGATGCCTGGGCGTGGGATGCGCCCTCGCGTTTCCTCGTCGGCTACGGGATGGACGACGCCGGGAAGATGCGCGGCCTGCCCTTCGTCGGCGCGATCCGGGGCGCGTGAGCGAACGCTCACTTCACGCAGTTTCTCGTCACTGACGAGTCGACTCGCATTCGCGTCCGTGCTTCCTATTTTTCCCAGCATGGCCCATCAGGATCCCCGCACAGAAACCCTGCGAGCGCTCCGCGAGCGCCGCGAGCGGCTGGCGACCGAACTGGCGTCGCTCGAGCCGGTCTCGCCCGCCGAGGGCGGCCTGACGGCGCGCGAGCTGGCAATCTGGCGGCAGCGCCTCGCCGAACTCGACGGTCGCATCGCCCGCTACGACGGCCCGGCGGCGAAGTAGCGCTCAGGACATCGCTTTCAGGCGCGCGCCAGTCTCCGCAGGGCCTGTGGCGGCTGGCCGAAGGCGCGGACGAAGGCGCGCCGCATCCGCTCGGGATCGCCAAAGCCCACCCGGCGGGCGACGACGTCGATCGGGTCGGCTGAGTGCTCCACCTGTTCCCGTGCGCTTTCGAGACGCATCCGCTCGACCGCCTTGGCGGGGGTGATGCCGGTTTCGGCCAGGAAGGCGCGGGAGAAATTGCGTGGGCTCATGGCGGCCTGATGCGCCAGCGCCTCGACCGAGAGGTTCTTGTCCAGCCTTTCGCGCATCCAGGCGAGCAGGGGCGTGAAGCGTCCCTCGACCCGCTCGATGTCGAGCAGGGCCGAGAATTGCGACTGGCCGCCGGGGCGGCGATGGTAGACCACCAGCTCCTGCGCGGTTCGGCGGGAGATCTCCTCGCCGAGATCGTCGGCGATGAGGGCAAGGGCAAGGTCAATGCCGGCGGTGATGCCCGCAGACGTCCAGACCTTGCCGTCATGGGTGTAGATGCAGTCGGGTTCGAGCCGGGCTGCGGGATAGCGCTTCTGGAAATCGGGAGTGCGGCCCCAATGTGTGGTGCAGCGCTTGCCGTCGAGGACGCCGGCCTGTGCGAGGATGTAGGCCCCCGAGCAGACCGAGCAGACGCGCCGGGCGGTTCTCATCGCCGTGCGGACGAAGTCCTGGACGTTTGGATCGAGCATGGCGGCGCGGGTGCCCCAGCCGCCCGCGATGATGACCGTGTCGTATTTTGGCATGCGCGGCATGGCTTCGGCCATCCAGACCGTTCCGGAGGAGGACCGGACCGGGCCGGCGAGGGGTGCAATGAGCGCGAGCGTGTAGGGCGGGGGCGTCATGCCGCGCATGGGCATTTCGAAGGCGCCGATGGGGCCGGCGGCGTCGAGCAGCTGGAAATCCTCAAATATCAGGACGCCGATGGAGCGGGGCTGCAGCGCAGGTTGCCGGGGCATGTAAAGCTCGTGGCATAAAAAGCGGGAACATTGTCATTCCAGCCAGACGCTAGATCGGCTAGGACGACATCGTCAAGCGAGGTTCCTCCCCATGTCACACGATGCCGGACGCGACTTCACGATCGTCTTCGCGATCTGGCCGGGCATGACGCATCTCGACTTCACGGGCCCGCACCAGGTGCTGAGCCGGTTGCCGAACGCGACGGTGGTGGTTGCGAGCCCGGCGGGCGGCAATGTCGATGCGGACGGGCTCACCTTCGGCAACACGGTCAGGATCGCGGACGTCAGAAGCTGCGACCTGATCTGCGTTCCCGGCGGGATCGGTGCGGCGAAGGTGGCGCAGGACCGTGCCTTCATCGCCGAGATCCGGCGTCTGGCGCTCTGCGCGAAATATGTGACGTCGGTGTGCACGGGCTCGCTGATCCTCGGCGCCGCGGGCCTGCTGAAGGGACGGCGGGCGGCGTGCCACTGGGCGTGGGCGCACCAGTTGGCGCATTTCGGCGCGATCCATGATCCGGCCCGGGTTGTGCGCGATGGCGAGATCATTACCGGCGGCGGCGTGACCGCGGGGATCGACTTTGCGTTCACAGTTCTGGCCGAGGTTGCGGGCGTGGAGTTTGCCCAGATGATCCAGCTCGGGCTCGAGTACGCGCCGGCGCCGCCCTTCGATGCCGGACGCCCGGAGACCGCGCCTGCGCAAGTTCTTCAGCGGTTCGACAGCACGCGACGCAGGATGATCGAGGAGCGCGAGGCGGATGCCCGCGCGGCGGCCGAGTTGATGGGATAGGCCTGCCGCTGCGCTCCCGGGCGCGCTGAGGCAAGAGGCTGCGCGCAATACTCGGTTGGTGGAGTTGAGGCAGGTCGCGCGCGTTGGCGAGCGCGCGCGTTCGTCGAGACGGCCTTCGCTTCCCCAGAATCAGGGCCATGCGGAAACTGCCATTTCTGGAGTGTGGCGGCGGTTGGCGCCTTGCACCGATACGCAGCGCCCGCAGGGGCGGGGCGTGACGTTTTTCGCAGCGATGTGGGTGCAAAGGGCGAGCTGGCGGGGGCCTTGGTCGGTGGGGCGCTGAGCGGCCGCGGCAAGGTCCATCATGTCTGTGCGGCAGGGGGCCTCGAAGCGAGGGCCGAATTCGTCCCGGACGCCGGGCGGCCGCAGGACCTCGCCATGTTGACCTGCGCGTGCTGGATCAATCCATGCGGTTGATGCGGATGGCGGAGGTTGGTTTCAGCGGGCTGTTGGCCTTGACGTGGGCTTCGAGGGCTTCGAGGTCGCCGCCGATGATGTCGCGGTTCGTCCCGATCTTGAAGCCGATGAAGCCGTCGCCGCCGCCGGCGAGGAAGTTGTTGGTGACGACACGGTAGGCCTGGTCGGGGACAACGGGCTGGCCGTTGAGCTTGATGGTGTTGGGGACAAGTTCGATGGGCTGGCCGGCTGGCTGGCGCCAGGCGAATTCGAAGCCGGCGGAGACCTGCAGGATGTTGTTGCCGCTGGGCTGGTACTGCTGCTTCAGCACGTTTTCGATTTCGCTGCCGGTGAGCGTCATGACGACGAGATCGTTGCCGAAGGGCTGCACCGCGAAGATGTCGGCGAAGGTGAGCTGGCCATCCGCGTTGAACGGGAGGTCGGCGCGGATCCCGCCGGGGTTCATGAACGCGATCTGTGTGTTCGGTTCCTGACGGCGCGCGGCGGCGAGCATGGAGTCGGCGATGAGATCGCCGAGCGGGGTCTGGCCGGAGTAGGTGCGGCCGCGGCTGAAGGCGGCGGTGGTGGAGCCGACAACGCGCTTCATCAGCGGTTCGGCCTGACGGCGGTAGTCGCCGATGAGCGCGACCTGGGCTGCGTCTTCCGCATAGGCGTCCGCCGTGATCATCACGTCGCGCGCCTTGGCGCCGATGACGTCTTGCGAGACCGGGTCGATCAGGAGCTGGATGTCGGTGAGGCGCGTGCCGTAGGCGCCGGCGCTGGTGACCAGGCGGCCATCGACAGTGCAGATGTAGATGCCGTTGGTGTGGCCGGTGACAACGACGTCGACTGCGCGATCGAATTTCGGGACGATCTCGGTGATCGTGCCGGATAGGCCGCGGCAATCGTCCTGCGCGCCGGTGGTGTAGCCGCCTTCGTGGAGCAGGACGACAATGGCCTCCACGCCCTGCGCCTGCAGCTTCGGCACGAGGCCGTTCACGGTCTCGGCTTCGTCCGCGAAGCGGATGCCGGCGCGGGCGGCGGGCGTGATGACGTCGGGCGTGCCTTCGAGCGTCATGCCGATGAAGCCAACCTTCACGCCCTCGAATTCGCGGATGGCGTAGGGCGGGAAGAGCGTCTCGCCATTGTCGAGGAAGGTGGAGGCGGCGAGATAGTCGAATTTCGCGCCGGCGAAGGGTTTGGGCCCCTTGCAGCCATCGACCGGGTGGCAGCCGCCCTCCTGCATCCGCTTAAGTTCCTGCCAGCCTTCGTCGAACTCATGGTTGCCGACAGCGGCGATGGCGAGGCCCATTTCAGAAAGCGCTTCGATCGTGGGCTCGTCATGGAAGAGGCTGGAAAGAAGCGGCGAGGCGCCGATGAGATCGCCAGCGGCCACCATCACGGTGTTGGGGCGCTGCGAGAGTTCGCGCACAGCTGTGGCAAGGCGCGGCGCGCCGCCGCCGGGAACGCTGGTGCGCGCTGTGGGTTTGGCGCGGTCGATGACGAAGACACCGCCATTGGGCGGATCGAGATTGCCGTGGAAGTCGTTGATGGCGAGGAGGTTGACCTGGATCGGCGCGCTGCTGGTGATCGCGGCTGGCGTCGTTGCGCAGGCGGCGAGGGCCAGAAGGCTCGCGATTGCGGCGATTGTGGTGCGCATGGCCTTGCCCCTCGGATTGCACCCGTGTTTGGCGTGATCAGGCTGCGAAAGGCAAGGGTGTGCGCGGCGTCGACCTGTGGCGGACCTGTGGGCGGATATGCTCGTTTCCGAGCGGACCAGTTGGGGACGTTGCATGCACAAAACCGTCGTTTCTGTGGGGCTTGCGCTGGGACTGGGCCTGGCCGTGCTCGCCGGGCCGGCGCGGGCCGACATCAAGTCATTCAACGCGGCGATGCAGAAGGGCGACTACAAGGCGGCGGCTGCCGAGGCGGCCTCGACGTGGCCGACGCTGAACAAGTCGCGGGACGATCTCGCCATCATCGTCCGGGAGTTCGGTTTCGCAGCGTATCTGGCGGGGGATTTTGCTGCGGCGAAGACGTATGGCGAGGCGGCGGTTGCGGGCAGCAATGCGCTGGGCGAAGAGCCGATCCTGCGCGCAGGCTCGGAGGTGCTGCTGCGCCTGGCGGAGCATCGGTTGTCGCCAAGCGATGGTACGCGCGATGTCCTGTTCTCGGTTGTCGAGGCGCGTTCGTCCGAACCGTCGCTGGACCTGATCTCATTTTTCGCGATGGATGCCGTGACCGCCTTCGATTTCCAGAAAGGCGCCTGGGACAAGGCAGCGGCTAGCGCCGCTCTTGGCGAGCGCATCACCCGGAATGGCGGCGGGGAGTACGCGACCATGCATTATCGCCTCGCGCAACATGCGGTGGCCGCCAATTACATGGCGAAACAGAACCGGGAGGCGCACCTCAAACTCGCCGGACTTGAGCGCCGATTGATCGAGGCGATCGCGAACGCACCGACCCTGGAGGATGCCGACGCCCTGTTGCCGCATTACTATGAGGCCGGCGCCTGGGAGGGCATGGCTCGAAGCCACCTTTCCAACTATATGCGCGTCAAGGACTGGGCGGCCTACGACGCCGACTGGAAAGCCTACCGCGAGACCGAGGTTTTCAAAGCTGGACTTGCCCGCATCAGCCGGCACAAGACGCCCAATGCTTGCAGCCTCCAGCTGACGAGTCAGTCGGAAATGCCCGACGTTCCCGTTGATAGCCGTTTTCGCGACATGGTCGGCATTGTTGTCCTTAGACTCGACATCTCTGCGACCGGCCGGTCGTCGAACCCTCGTGTCGTCGCGGTTGCGCCTGGCAAGGAGTTCGGTGAAGCCATACTCAAGGGCTTTCCAGCCATGTCATTCAAGGCGCGCAAGGATGCGTCGCCCGGATGTTCGATGGCACAGAAGGGCTATGTGCTCTCGATGATCTTCCACATCGACTACTGACTGCCGTTCCGCTGTGCTGCCGCCCGGAAGGCCATCAGCTGCTGGAGCGCGGCCTGCTGGTCGGCGGGCAGGTCGATCTTCGGGCAGCGCGGGTCAGTGTTCTGGATGGCGCGGGCCATCACGGGCGTGACGGGGATCGGGTCGCAGCCATGGCCCTGCTCGCAGATCATGTCCCACTTCGCTTCGGCCTTGGCGTGGCAGGCGAGGCAGTTGCCGCCGAACTGGTTGACCGCGTTGGTCGTGCCGCGAACCTTGATCTTTGTGCCGGTCGCGGCCGTGTCGAGTTCGAAGAACTCCCAGTCATTGGTGGCGGCATTGAAGCCCGGGTGGTGCTTCACCATCGCCTCGCCGGGGACGAGCTGGACGACGGAGCCCGGCGGGTATTTCGCGCCATCGGGCGCATTGGCGGCGGCGAGCGTGGCCTCGGTGTTGCCGAGGAGGTTGCTGACATAAAAGCCGCGCACGGCCTTCATGTCACGGATGCAGGTGAAGCTGGCTTCGGTGATCTCGATCGGCTTTGGCGCTGCCGGGGCGGCGAGCGTCGCCGGCGCGTCAGCAGCCGGAGGCGCAGCGCAGGCGCAAACCGCGAGCATGACAAGCGGCAGCATCAGTTTCTTGAACATCGACCCGGTTCCCATCGTTGATGGAAGCATTGGTAGGACCGGCATGGGCTGGCTGCAATCGGTAACGTGGCGGAGGGGGCAGGAATATGCTGAGCTTGCGCAATGCCGCGCCTCACGCCGCACCAGAAGGCCGAGCGGGAGCTGACCCGCTTCGGGCTCGCCATGCCCGAGACGTCGGCGGGGCGCGGCTGGCCGCCGACACGGGCGCTGTATTTCCGGAAGAAGATGTTCTTCGTGTTCGGCGACAGACGCGAGCCGGAAGGCGCGCTCACCATGATCATGAAGCTGCCGGTGTCGGCCGAGATGGTTCAGGACCTCTATTTCGTGCGCGAGAGCAAGGGCTGGTTCAGGCAACACGATTGGGTGATTGCCCGGTTCGAAGCGGAGGACGACATCCTCGCGGAAATTCCCACGCTGAAGGCGTGGATGATCCAGAGCTATTGTGCGGTGGCCCCGAAGAAGTTCGGTCGCCTGGCGCGCGGGGAGGCCTGACTACCGCCTTATTCGCTTGCTTTCACAGGGGGGAAGCGGCTGGAGTGCCGCCAGGACGGGTCGCGGACCTTCCGGAGGAATGATGAGACTTCTCAAACGTGTCGCCGTGTGCCTCGTCGCCGGCTTTGTGTCTGCAGGCGGGCTCGCGGCGGGAGCATCGGCGCAGACGGTCAGCGTGACGCAGTCCGCCGCCTCGCCCGGTCCGGGCTGGCCGCGCGATCGCACCGACCTGCCGCACGACACGGACTATGTGCTGGGCGAGCTGCCCAATGGCATGCGCTACATGATCCTTCCGAACCAGACGCCGCCGCGCCAGGTGGCGATCCGGATGCTGATCGATGCAGGCTCGATGCAGGAGCGGCCGGGCGAAGAGGGTGTGGCGCATTTCCTTGAACACCTCGCTTTCCGCGGCACCACGAAGTATCCCGACGGCCAGGTTCAGGTGGCGCTCGAAGGGATCGGCCTGCAGATGGCGGCCGACGTGAATGCAAGCACGGGGCCGGACACCACGACCTTCATCATCGACCTGCCACGCAACGATGCGGCCTCGCTGACCACCGGGCTCGATGTGATGCGCCAGCTGGTAAGCGAGATGCTGATCCAGCCGGACAAGGTGGACGCAGAGCGCGGCGTCGTGCTGGCCGAAGAGCGCGCGCGGGCGGGCCCGGGCCTCACTTCGGCGACGGCGATGCTGAAGATGCAGGTGGGCGACCACCCCTATGGCCGTCCCACCATCGGTCTGCGCAAGGTAATCGAGACGGTGACGCCGGATACGATCCGGGGATTCTATGACGCCTATTACAGGCCGGAACGGGCAACGCTGCTTATCGTCGGCGATGTCAATCCATCGATCATTCCGATGATCAGCCAGAGCTTCGGCGACTGGAAAGGGCGAGGAACGCCAGGCAGGGATCCTGCCCCGGTGACGGTGAAGCCGGTGACGCCGGATGTCGCCATGCTGATCACGCCGGGTGCGCCCGACACATCGGTGATGCTGCGCTGGTTCGAGCCCTACGCCGACCGCGCCCATACCAAGGCGGAACGCCGGCGCATGCTGGTCGAGGCGCTTGCCTCGCGCGTGGTGGCTCAGCGCATGCTCAGCCTCAACGATGCGGCGGGCAAGCCGGCGCGAGCGCTCGGCAGTCCCTCGCCCAGCGTGATCCATGGCGTTTGGCGCGGGCAGGTGGCCTATTCAGGCGGTGTGATCGATGTCGCCAAGACGATCGAGCTGATGGTGACGGCGCATCGCCAGGCGGTGGAGTTCGGCATCACGCAGGCTGAACTCGACCGGCAGCGCACGCTGTTCCTCGACGCGGCCAAGCGCGAGGCGGAGCGTGGGCGGACCGGTACGTCGGTTTCGCAGGTGGAGACGGCGGCGGATCTAATCTCGGCCGACCTTCCATTCCTGTCGCTGCAGCAGGGCTATGCGCTGCTGGTGGACCAGGCGCCGACGATCACGCTGGCGGAAGTGAATGCCGGGCTGAAGGCGCGCTTCAAGGACACGCCAACGCTGATCTACAGCGGCAGCGCCCCGCCGACTGGCGGCGAGGAAGGCCTGCGCGCTGCGCTGAAGCGGGCGATGGCGGCGACGGTGAAGCCCTATACGCCCGAGGCGATCAAGCCGTGGCCATATACGAATTTTGGCGAGCCGGGAACGGTGGCCGAACGCAGGCAGGTGCAGGATCTCGGCGTAACGCTGGTCAGGTTCGAGAACGGCGTGAAGCTCACCGTGAAGCCGCTGCCAACCAACAAGGACCTGATCAGCGTGCGCGTGCGGCTCGGCGGCGGTCGTCTGCAGATGCCGATGAATGTGATTGATGCATCCGACATGGGGCTGTCGCTGTGGTCGTCCGGCGGGCTGGACAAGCTGACGCCGACCGAGCAGTCGCGCACGCTGGCGGGCCGGCGCGCGGTCGCGGTGGCGCGGACGCTGGATGATGCCTATGCGCTCGACAATCTCAATGTGGCGACCCGGGAGGATCTCGGCCTGCAGATGGAGATCATGGCGGCAATGGTCTCCGACCCTGCCTACCGGGCGGACGACTGGGCAACATGGATGCAGGGGGCGGACCAGGCGGATGCGTCGCTGGCGATGACGCCGTCGGGCGTGCTGGAGCGCGAACTGGACCGGTTGCTGCACAATGGCGATCTGCGCTGGACGATCAACACCAAGGCGATGCGCGATACGTGGAAGCCGGCGGACTCGGTGAAGTACATCAAGCCGATCGTCGACAACTCACCGATAGAAGTGATCGTGATCGGCGATGTCGGCGTCGAGCAGGTGATCAGCGAGGTTGCCCGCACGCTAGGCGCTCTCCCGCCGCGCAAGCCATGGACAATTCCGCCCGAGTGGGTCGATGTCGATTTCCATCCGCCGGGCACGACCACGCTGCCGCACCAGGGCCGGCCTGACCAGGGCTATGCCCTCATCGGCTGGCCCACCTATCAGGGCGCATTCAAGAACATCCGCGAGGAACGGATCGCCAATGTGCTGGGGCAGATGCTGCGCGACAACGCCACGCGGCTGTTCCGCTCCGAGGGCGGGGCGACCTATTCGCCGATGGAAATCGTCGATATTTCCACTTTCCTCCCGGACTATGGCTACATCGCCGTGGCGATCGAGGTGCCGCCGGAAACGATCGATAGCGTGCAGGACCAGATCCAGAAACTTGCAAGCCGGCTGGCGAGGGAGCCGCAGCCGCAGAGCGAGATCGACCGTATCGTCCAGCCGCGACTGGAGCAGACGCGGCGGAATATCGTCACCAATGTTGGCTATTGGATGGAATTGCTGGCCAATGCGCACGATGATCCGGCCGGCATGCAGTACATCCGCACCGAGCTTGCCGACTATGCCAGCATCACGCCGGCAGACGTGATGGCGGCGGCGAAGAAGTGGTTCCGGCCTGAGACAGCCTGGCGGCTGAAAATCGTGCCGGGGCCGGGGGTGGAGTAGGCGAGGCGCCTGCGGGCGCTGATGAGCCCGCCCTCATCCTGGGGGCCGCCGGACCCGATCTTGTGACGCGTGCTGACGTTCGGCGACGCCGCCTCGAAGGACGAGGGTGGGCTCGCAGGTCTTCGGCGATGCTTATCCTCCCTCGCGCAACCCTGCCCAGACCACATAGCGCATCGGCCCGGGCGTCTTTGCCTCCAGCGGCCAGCAGGTGACGAGGGCGATGCGGGGTGGGCCGTTGTCGTGAGGAACGATGTTGGAATCGTCCCAGCGGACGATGTCCGATCCGGTGACGCTGAAGGTGTGCCGTCCGTCGATCGTCTCGATGGTGACGGTGTCGCCGGGCTTCACGTCCTTCAGGAAGGCGAAGTGCGTGTCGCGGTGAGCGGCGAAGACAGCGACCCCGCGCTCGCCCGGCCTGGCGGAAGCCGCCATCAGCGTGGGACCGAAGGCGAGGCTTTCGCCAGCAGCATCCGTCAAGGCCAGGACTGTCTTGTTCTGCGCCGGGAAGGAAAGGCGGGCCGTGGGCGAGAAGTCCGCCCACGGCCAGGGTCGCGCAGGATCGCCGGTGGAGAGCTGACGCTCCCAGGCGCTGGACATGAGGACCTGGGCGACTTGCGCCTTGGCCGGGATGTAGAGCGCCTGCGCGGCAATGAGCGCGCCCGCAACCAGGAGTGCGAGTGCGGAAAGTGAACGTGTCGAGATGTCGGTCGGCTTCATCCATCTCTCCAGGGGCGAACTCGCCCTCCCGCCGGGTGGGGCGGGAGGGCGGGCCGCCGGCTAGCGCTGGCTCCTCACCGATGACGCTGTGCTCGATGGCCCGACACTGGCTGGCGCCAGTCCCCGGGAGCCGATGAGGATACGTCCGCGGCGCAGGAGGGCGGCGCCGAAAGCGATCAGACCGAGACCGAAGGCGAGCATGAGCTCCCACGTTGTGGCGGTGCCGGGCAGGGCGAGGTTGCTTTCCTCTGGTGGCTTCTCCTGCATGGCGCGGGCGTTGATCTTCTGCATGACGGTGTCGGGCAGATGATCGAAGCGCAGGGCGCGGGCTTCGGCCTGGGGACCGAAGACGGCGCCGAAGTCCCAGCCTTTGGGAAGCATCGTTGCGATCTGGCGGGTGTCGAGCCTTTCGCCGGCGGGACGCGCAGGCGTCTTGTCGACGGCGACGAGGCTGGTGAGGCGTGAGACGAGGTGGAAGTCGAGCGCGGTCCTGAGGACGCCCTTGTCGACGTCTTCCAGGGTCATGCCGGAATAGCGGCTCTCCTCGAAGCCTGCGATCTTGGCGCGGCCCCAGAGCTGGGCGACGCCCTTGGTTGCGGCGGCCTCGGCGAGCGGGAAGGTCTGCGTCCATGTCCTGCCGTTGAGCTTGCCCGAGAGGGTGAGGTCCCCCTTGAGGTCGGCGGCGCGGAGGACGACCGTGACAGGCTCGCCGGCATAGAGGTCCGGCAAGGGCGAAGGGTAGGCGTCGGCGGCGCCGTCCGGGAGCTTCACGGCAAGGTCGGTCATCACCGGGTTTTCGAGCGCGGCGAAGAGTTTCGCGGATTGCTCGGCGACCTTGGTGACGTCGTCCATGTAGGTGAACGTGCCACGGCCCTGGCGGGCAGCGCGCGTCATGAAGTAGGCGTTGGGGGCCGAGCCGATGCCAACGGTGAAGAGTCGCGACCGGCCGAGTCCGCCTGTGAGGGCGGAAAAGAGTTCGTCCTCATTGCCGATTGCGCCATCCGTGATGAAGACGACCTGGCGGACCTCCTCTGCATTGGACCTGTCGTTATCGACCAGCGCGGCGCGCAGGGCGGGCAGCATCTCGGTGCCGCCATTGGCCTGGAGGTTCGACACGAAGCGTTTGGCGCGGGCGAGATTCTGTGCGTTCGCGGCGACGGCCGTGGTGAACAGCATGTCCATCGTGTCGTCGAAGCGGATGACGTTGAATTCGTCCGTGGGAGCGAGGCGGTCGAGGGCGAGGAGGAGGCCTTGCTTGGCCTGGTCCATCCGCTCGCCGGACATCGAGCCCGAGTTGTCGATCACGAAGATCGTCTCGCGGTCGCGGCGCTGGCCTTCGACCCTGAGGACGGGCGGGTTCACGACGGCGAGGAGATAGTCCTCGCCGTTTCGCTCCTCACGGAACAGGCTGGCGGTGGGGGCAGCGGCCGGTTCAGGTTTCCAGCTGAGGATGAAATCTCGGTCGGCTGGAACCTCTCCATCCTGGAGCCTGATGCGGGCAGAGTCGGCGTCGGCTCTCGTCACGATGAGGCCGTGCGATAGCGAGGAGATGTCGGCGAGGCGGAAGCCGGATTCGAGCGCAATGTCGAAGCTGACCGGCAGGCGCAGGCCTTCCGCGCCGGACGGTTCGTGTGCGGGGTGGAGGACGGGTGGGGTGATGCGGTCGCGATCGGGCACGGGATCGTTGACTGCGAGTATGCGGCTGGTGCGATCCGCCGTCGGGCCAAAGGTGGGTTTCGGGCTGTAGCGCGGGGCGATGACCAGCGGGAAGCGGGTGGACCAGACGCCGTTATGGAGGCGGGCCTTGTCCTGGTATTCGATCTGGATAGCCACGGTTTCGCCGGGGCCGATATTGGCGAGCGAGGTGGTGAACAGGTTCGGGCGCTCTTCTTCCACAAGGCCGGCGCGCTGGCCGTTGGCGGCGGCTTCCTCGTAGATGATGCGGGCTTCCTGACGCTCCTTGATGTCGCCTTCGATGAAGCGGTCGCCGATCACGATCTTCAGCGTGTCGACGGCGGCATCTTCTGGCAGGGGGAAGGCGTAGACCCCTTCCACCCACTTGTCGGTCGGGTTGGTGAAGCGTTGGGTAAGCCGGGTACGAATGACCGGCCCGGCGATGTCCATCTTCACGTCGGCGGCGACAAGCGGCGCCTCGACATAGCGGCCGGGCGTCGAAGACTGCAGCAGGAGCGAACCTGAGGAGACTTCGCTTTTGCTGATCGTCCCGTCCTGCGCGTAGGCGGCGGGCGTCAGGCAGGTTGCGGCAAGCAGCGCGCCAGCCAGGGCGGGGCGCGTGCGCAGCCCATGTGATGTAAGGGTGCTCATCTGTTCCATCGGGGGGCCCCAGCCCCTTCGATGGAGACACACAACAATGTGAGAGCGTCGGCTGTTTGCTTGAGCGGTGACGTTGTAGCGGCGAGTGCGGCGGAGGAGCGGCGATTGTGTCGCGCCAGAGGCCGCCCCACTCGCGTTTGGCGATGCGATCGCTAGGATGACGCCCAGCGTTTCGAAGGAAACGCATTCGTTTCTGAGCGGAGAGCGACGTGCCACGCCTTCTCAAGCCTTCGATTCTGGCAGCTTTCTTTCTCACGGCATGCGCATCGCCACAGGAAGCGCCCGGCGTTGACGCTGCGCAGGCGCCGGGGTCCGCCGCGACGCAGGTTGCCGCAATTCCGGCGGATCGGTTGACGCCCGCGGCCATCGCGGCGGCGGACGACTTCCTCTGGCTGGAAGAAGTGAACGGTTCGCGCGCGACCCGGTGGGTGAACGAGCAGAACAGGAAGACCGAGGGGATACTCAAGGCCGATCCACGTTATGAGGCCTTCCGCGCCGAGGCGCTGTCGATCCTGACGGCACAGGACCGCATTCCGGCGCCAACCTTCCGCGGAGAGGGCATCGACAACTTCTGGCAAGATACGAAGAACGTTCGTGGGCTGTGGCGCGCGACGACGCTCGACAGCTACCGGTCTGGCAAGCCCAAATGGACGGCCGTTCTGGATGTCGATGCTCTGGCGAAGCGCGAGAACGCCAACTGGATCTTCAAGGGCGCTGACTGCCTCGCACCGGATGAGACGCTCTGCCTGGTGAGCCTGTCGGATGGCGGCAAGGACGCCGTGCGCGTCCGCGAGTTCGATACCAAGCGGAGGGCTTTTGTATCGAAGGGCTTCGACATTCCCGAAGGCAAGCATCGTATTGCCTGGCTGGACAAGGATACGCTGCTGGTTGCGACTGACTTTGGCGCTGGATCGCTGACCGAGAGTGGCTATCCCTATATCGTGAAGTCGCTCAAGCGGGGCCAGAAGCTTTTCGAGGCGACAGAGGTCTATCGCGGCTCGGCCAGGGATGGCGGGTACGGCGTCAATCCCCTCGTCATGCGCGACAGTGCGGGCGCCGTTCTGGCGGTCCTCGTGTCGCGCCCGCTCGACACGTTCCGTGGCGAAGTTTGGGACATCACCTCGGGCAAGCCCGCAAAGCTCAACCTGCCGGTGCGCGTGACGTTGCGCGGCATGCTGGGCAAGGCGGGCGGAGCGGCGCCGCGACTTGTGTTCACGGTGGAGGAGAGCTGGGAAATCAGCGGCCAGTCAGCGCCGGCGGGCGCACTGATGGCTGTGCCGATGCGGATGCTGCTGCCCCCGCCGCCGGGGGTGGGCGTGGTGATGAGCAATCGCGATCTCGCGATCTTCGAGCCTACGGCGCGGCAGTCCGTCGAGGATGTTGCGGTGTTCGACGAGCGGGTGATCGCGACTGTCTATGACAATGTCCGTGGGAGGGCGATTGTCTTTACCGACAAGGGCGAGTTCGGCGGGTGGCATCAGAATCCGCTACGGACGCCAGAGAATGTCGCCATTCATCTCGGCTCGTCGGCGCGCGCGGCCGAACAGGTATTCTTCACTTACGAGGGCTTCCTCACGCCGCCGACGCTGAGCCTTGCCGACATTGCGGCGCTGACATCCGGTACGGTGAAAGAGGCGCCGCAGCGGTTCGAGGCGTCCGGCCATGTGGTGGAGCAGTTCGAGGCGGCCTCGCGCGACGGGACCAAGGTTCCTTATTTCATCGTGCGGCCGAAAGGCGAGCCGAATGACAGGACGCCGACCATGATGTTCGGCTATGGCGGTTTCCAGGTGAGCTATCCGCCCGCCTACAAGCCGGAGTTGGGCAGGATCTGGCTCGAGCGCGGCGGGGCCTATGTGATCGCCAACATCCGTGGCGGCGGCGAGTTCGGTCCGGCCTGGCATCAGGCGGCGCTGAAGGGCAATCGTCAGCGGGCGTTCGATGATTTTGCGGCGGTGGCGGCGGACCTTGCCGCAAGGAAGATCACGTCAGCGAAGCATCTTGCGATTTATGGCCGGTCGAATGGCGGTGTTCTGACCTCCGTGACGCTGACGCAGCATCCCGAGCTGATCGGCGGGGCGGTTATTGAGAGCCCGTTGGTCGACATGATGCGCTATCACGAGCTGCCGCCGGGAGCGTCATGGATGGGCGAGTATGGCGATCCGCGCATTGCAGCCGAGGCGAAGTTCATCGCGGCGTATTCGGCCTATCAGAACCTTCGACCTCAGCAGAATTATCCTGAGGTCTACATCACGACCAACACGCGCGATGACCGCGTGCATCCCGGACATGCGCGCAAGTTTGCCGCGCGCCTTCAGGCGATGGGATATCCCGCGCTCTACTACGAGAACACGCAGGGCGGGCACTCGAACGATTCGGACCCTATCCTCAATTCCGAGCGCTGGGCGCGGCACTATGTGTACCTCGCCCGGGCGCTGGGACTCGCCGCGGGGGAGTAGCGCTGGCCGCAAGCAGAAACGCCGCCCTCGATCGGGGGCGGCGTTTTGCTTGTTGCGGCTGAGGCAGATTACGCCTTCAGTTTGGAGATCAGCGTCCAGCTTTGGGCAAGCGAGGTCGCGCCATTGTCGGATTTGACTTCCGCCCAGGTGGCGCGCGCGGCGTCGGCCTGGCCGGCGTGGAACTGGGCGATACCGAGATGGAGGCGTGCGAACGCGGCCTCCTCAGGATCAGCGATGCCCTTGTTGAGCGATGCCTGGAGCACTTCGATCGCCTTGGCGTAGTCTCCATAGCTCATGTGCGCTTCGCCGAGCTTGGCCATGTAGGACGCATCGCCCTTGGCCATAGCTTCGGCGGTTTCCTTCGCGAGGCCGGCCTTGTCTTCGGTGACCCGCGATTTCGCCTTGGCGAGGTTTTCCTTGTCCTCCGCGCTTGTCAGTTCGCCGCTGGCGACAGCGGGTTCAAGCAATTGCAGCGCCTCGTTTGGTAGTCCGCGCGAGGTCATTGCCTCGCGGATGGCCTGACCTTTTTCCTGGGGGCTGAGCTTCACGCCAGCCGCCATCAGCGTGCGATAGAGGTCAAGATGCGTGGCCTTGCTGAACTTCGGCTCGTTCTGGGCGCGCGCAATGTAAAGTTTCCAGTTTTGTTCGGAGGGATAATCCGCAAGCGACTGTGCGAGGACATCGTAGTATTCGGCATTCTGCTTCAGCTGCTGGTGCGTGCGCATCAGCAGACGATACCAGGACTCCGGCGGCTTGCCTGAGGCGCGTGCGGCGAGGATGGCCTTGTTTGCGAAGACCGCGGCATTGGCATGATCGTTCGCCTTGGAATACTGGTCAGCGAGCCGGATGAGATCGTCACCCGTGCCGCCATAGGCGTCGACGTAAGCGCGTGCCGCGGCAAGCGAACCTGCGGCATCACCTGCATCGGTGTGCGCCTTGGCGAGCGCGCCCTTGTAGAGCTTGATTTCGTCCGGCGTCAGCGTGCCAGAGGCGATGAGGCTGTTGATGAGGGTGACCTGCTGGGGGCCGTCCTTGGTCTCGGCGGCCACGACGAGCTTGAGGCGATCAAGCTGGGCCTTGTCGGTCGGGGTCTTCACCTTGGTGGCGGCGACGTCGAGTTTTGCCCTGGCCGTGGCCCAGTCCTTGGCGACGATGGCGTTACGCGCCTCGTTCAGCGGCTGGACGATGTCCTTGCTGACCTGGACGGCGGCCGGGTTGGTCTGCGCGATGGCAAGCGGGGCGGGCGCGGCAATGGCCACCAGTACGGCGGCAATGGCAGTGGCGCCGGGCATGCGGAACATCATTCCTTGGAACTCCCTGATTTTGGTCCCCGAATACCTGCGAGAGGGGCCCTCGCACAACGGACTCCACTGTAATTTGACCCTGTGTCGCGGATAAGGCGGGGTTTCCCCGCGGATTCAGCGGGCGCCAAACCCAGTTGACGGCGAAAATGTGGCCGGGCGGTCCGGCAACCGGGCCGGATGATCTTTTGTCCCGCGCCGGATCGGCGTATCAGCCGCCGCGAACCTGAAGGAAAGGCTTCCGCTCATGTCCGCCCCCGTTTCCGATGCGCTGAAGAGGATCAAGCCCTCGGCCACCATCGCCGTCACGCAGAAGGCGCGCGAACTGCAGCAGAAGGGCGAGAAGGTGATCGGCCTGGGCGCCGGCGAGCCGGATTTCGACACACCGGACAATGTGAAGCAGGCGGCCATCAAGGCCATCGAGGACGGCAAGACGAAATACACCGACGTGGACGGCATCCCCGAGCTGAAGGAGGCGATCTGCGCCAAGTTCAGGCGGGAGAACGGGCTCGAATACAAGCCGTCCCAGGTGAACGTCTCGCCGGGCGGCAAGCCGGTGATCTTCAACGCGTTCATGGCGACGCTGAACCCCGGCGATGAGGTCGTGATCCCGACACCATACTGGGTCAGCTATCCCGAGATGGCGCTGATCTGCGGGGCAACGCCCGTGTTCGCGGAAGCGAAGGCGGCCGATGCCTACAAGCTGAAGCCGGATGCGCTTGATCGTGCGATCACGCCGAAGACGAAGTGGCTGATCCTGAACTCGCCCTCCAACCCTTCGGGTGCGGCCTACACACGCGCCGAGCTGAGGGCGCTGGCGGACGTGCTGCTGGCGCATCCGCATGTGTGGATCCTGACGGACGACATGTACGAACATCTGGTGTTCGATGGGTTCGAATTCTTCACCATCGCGCAAGTGGAGCCGCGGCTTTACGAGCGGACGCTGACGATGAACGGCGTTTCGAAGGCCTATTCGATGACGGGTTGGCGGATCGGTTATGCTGCGGGACCGGAAGCGCTGATCAAGGGCATGGCGAAGGTGATGAGCCAGACGACGTCCAACCCCTGCTCGATTTCGCAGTGGGCGGCGGTCGAGGCGCTCAACGGCACGCAGGCCTTCATCAAGCCGAACCAGGAGCTGTTCAAGTCACGCCGCGACCTCGTGGTCGGCATGCTGAACCAGACCGAAGAGTTGAACTGCCCGACGCCGGAGGGCGCGTTCTATGTCTATCCCGACTGCTCGCGCGCGATGGGCAAGACCACGGCGGGTGGAAAGAAGCTGGCGAACGACGAGGACTTTGCCGCTGCGCTGCTGGAAGAAGAGAAGGTGGCCGTGGTCTTCGGCTCGGCCTTCGGCCTGAGCCCGGCCTTCCGGATTTCCTACGCAACATCGACGGAGAAGCTGGAAGAGGCGTGCCGGCGGATCCAGCGCTTCTGTGGGAACCTGAAACGCTAGGGCGCACCGGCGCGGGCGCGATTGTCGCGGCCCTCATCGCGGCGGCGGTCCTGATGGCCATGCTGCTCGCAGTGGCCCCTGCGATGAAAATCGGCGTATTCGCGCTGGCCTGATCTCTACTTCAGCGTGGGCGAATCGAGGTTGAGTCTGGCGACCGGCAGGCGTTCCATGCCCGCGCGCTTGTCCTTCACCTTGTCCCAGAACTGTGCTGCGTCGCCGACGACCACAACGGTTGCGGTGGCGGGATCGTAGTGTGTCCTTGCGGCGGCTGCCACCTGTTCGGGGGTAACGGCGTTGATGTCGCCGGAATAGGTCTGCAGCTTTTCAAGCGGCAGGCCGAACTGCGCAAGCGCAGAGTACTGGCCCGCCAGGCCTGCCGTGGTTTCGACCGAGCGGCCGAAGCCGCCGATGATCACCGCCTTGCGGGCGGAGAGTTCCTTCTCGGGGATCGCTTCGGCGCCGAGGCGGGCGAATTCCGCGAGCATGAGATCGACGACATCCGGGACAGCATCGTTGCGTGTCTGTGCGGCGGCGACGATGGGCGCGGTCTGCTTGCGCGCCGACAGCGATGAGTTGGCGCCGTAGGAGAGACCGCGTTTGATGCGGATCTCGGCGTTGAGGCGGGCGGAGTAACCGCCGCCGAGGACGTTGTTGGCGACCGCGGCGGCGTAATAGTCGTCCGCGAGGCGCGAGGGGCCCGGGCGGCCGAGGAAGACGGCGGCCTGGCCGATCTGCGGCATGTCGAGCGCGATGGCGCGCGGGGCGCTGGGGGTTCCTGCAGCGGGCGCGGCAGGCAGTGGCGTTGACGGCTTCGCCCAGTTGCCGAGTGCTTCTTCCGCCAGCGCGAAGCCGGCTTCGGGTGTGACGTCGCCGGCGATCACCAGCACGGCGTTGTCCGGGCGCCAGTTGGCGGCGTGGAAGGCGGCGAGCTCGGGCTGCTTCAGACTGTTGAGCGATTTCGCCGTAGGCGTGCCGCCATAGGGACCGGCGCCGAAGAGGGCGCGCGTGAGCGCGAGGCTGCCGATGGCGCGCGGCTGGGTCAGCTGCACCTTGATGTTGTCGAGCGTTTCCTGGCGTGCGCGGTCGAGTTCGTCCTGAGCGAAGGCCGGGTTCTGCGCCACGTCGGCCATGATGGCGAAGGCCTGGCCAGCCTTGTCGGAGCGGGTGGAAATCGACACATCGGTAGCGTCTGGGCCGGCGCCGGCGCCAATGGTTGCGCCGAGGCTTTCGATCTCGCTGGCGATCTGCGTGGCCGTGCGTGTTTTCGTGCCGCGCGTCGTGAGATCGGCGGTCATCGCCGCGAGGCCGGACTTGCCGGCGGGGTCGTAGGCGCTGCCGGCGGAGATGCGCAGGCTTGCGCTGATCAGCGGCAGGCCGGGCTTGGGCGCAACGATGACGCGGAGGCCGTTGGCGAGGGTCTTCTCGCTGGCAGGCGGCACTTTCGCTGCAACAGGCGGGCCGGCTTCGGGCGGCAGCTTGCGCTCGCCTTCGGGCGCGAGCGTGTAGACCGGGATGTCGGCGGCGGCGATCTCGATTTTCGAGGTCTGGATGGTCGGCGCATCGGCGAAGGTGTCTTCGGTTGCGCCGTTCTGCATCTCCTCAGGCAGGTAGCGGATGGTGACGGACTTCGTATCGTCCATGATGGTGCGCGCCACGCGCTGGATGTCTTCGGCGGTAACGCTCTGGAGCCTCGCCAGCATCTCGTCTGATGCACGGGCGTTGCCGAACAGGATGACGCTGCGGGCAAGGTCGTCGGCGCGGCCGTCGGATGTCTCCCGTCCTTGCAGGGCGGCTGTGATGAGCTCGTTGCGGGCTTCGTCAAGCTCAGCGGCTGTGACGGGCGTGTCGCGCATGCGTGCAATCTCGGCCTTCAGCGCGCTGATGCCTTCATCGACGGTCTTGCCGTCCGACAGGATGACGTAGAGCGCGTAGATGCCGGGATGGGCGGTGATGTCGAAGTTGGAGCCGACATCGGCGGCGACCTGCTGCTCGTACATCAAGGACTGATAGAGTCGCGAGGACTCGCCGCGAAGAAGGATGGCGTCCATCAGCGTGAGGGCCGCGTTATCGGGGCTCGACGCGGCGGGTGAGGGCCAGGAAATCACGGCGGCGGGGAAGGGCACGTTGGGCTCGAAGACCGTGTAGGTCTTGGCCTCGGTGCGTTCAGGCTCAACAGCGGTGACGCGCGGGATCTCGCGCTTGGGCGTTAAGAGGCCCGCGAAGTATTTTTTCACATAGGCATCGAGCTGTGCCGGATCGAAATTGCCGGAGACGACAAGGATGGCGTTGTCGGGCCGGTAGTAGGCGGCGTGGAAGGCGCGTACGTCTTCCACAGTAGCGGCATCGAGGTTTTCCAGCGAGCCGATGCCTGGCCGACCGTAGGGATGCACGCTGAAGGCCGACTGATAGAGATACATGCCGAGCAGCTTGCCGTACGGGTTGGAGAGGTAGGACTGGCGCAGTTCTTCCTTCACAACGTCGCGCTCGGACTTGAAAGCAGCCTCGTCGACGACCAGCGAGCCCATGCGTTCGGCTTCGCCCCACAGGACCCGCTCAAGATGGTTGGCAGGGACGGTCTCGTAGTAGTTCGTGAAATCGTTCCAGGTGGAGGCGTTGTTGAAGCCACCGGCGTCTTCTGTCAGGCGATCGAAGCCTTCGGGTGGAAGGTTGGTCGTCGCCTTGAACATGATGTGCTCGAAGAGGTGGGCGAAGCCGGAGCGCCCCTCGGGATCGTCCTTTGAACCGACATCGTACCAGACGGCGACAGAGACGCTTGCAGTGTTCGTGTCCGGCATTGCGTAGACGCGCAAACCGTTCGCCAGCTTCTTGCAGGTGAACTCGAGCGGGGCAATCGAAAGCGCTGCGCCGGTCTGCGCGGCGGCGGGTGTGTCGCTCGCCTCGCAGGCGGCGAAGCCATCGGCGGATTGCGTCTCGCAGGCGCCGAGCACTAGCACTGCTGTGACTGCGGCGATCAAGCTGGAAACCGAGCGGCGGACGTTCATCATGAGGATGGCCTGAACAGGTGAGCAACGTCACCTGATAGCAATCCGCTTCCGTCCGGGCGAGCGATTTTATCGATAGTCGAGATCGGAGCGATCGGCTGTCGCCTAGAAAATCGAATACCCGCCGTCGATTACGAAGGAATCGCCGGAGTGGTAGGATGAGGCGTCGGAGGTGAGATAGACGGCGACGCCGCCGAAATCCTTCGGCTCGCCCCAGCGCCGCATGGGCACACGTGGGATCACTTTTTCGGCGAAGGCAGGGTTGTCCTGCGCGCCCTGCGTCATGTCGGTGGCGATCCAGCCCGGGAGCACCGAGTTGGCGCGGACGCCGTAACGGGCGTGTTCGACCGCGATCGATTTCATCATTGAGATCACTGCGCCCTTGGTGGCCGCGTAGGCCTCGTTGCGCGCGGCGCCTTCGATGGCCGCGAGTGATGCGACGCCGACAAGCGAGCCGCCAGGATCGCCAGCCTTCGCGCGCTCGACCATGTGCTTGGCGGCTTCGCGAAGCGTGAAGAAGACGCCATCGAGATTGACCGACAGGACGCGGCGATAGACATCGGTTGGGAACTCGGCGAAGGATTTGGCCCCGCCGCCGATGCCGGCATTGGCGAACACGCTATCGATGCGGCCGAAGTGCCTTGCGACTTCGGCCATGGCGGCTGCAACCTGCGTCTCGTCGGCGACATTGACGGTCCAGGCTTTCGTCTTGCCCCCGAGCTTCGATACGGCATCTGCGTTGTTCTTTTCGTTCGAGCCCCAGATTGCAACACTGGCTCCGGCATCGGTGAGGGCCTGGGCGAAGCCAAGGCCGATGCCGCGGTTGCCGCCCGTCACGAGGGCGACCTTGCCGCTGAGGTTGAAGGGGGCGTAGGGCATGGGCGTCTCCTCGGCTTGCTTTGTCCGTTTGGACGCCGTGGGCGCGCTGTCGTCAAGCGGCTACCAGAGAGACGCTATCTGGCCTTGCGGAATCCAATGCGGCCGCGGAAAGTGCTGGCGTAGCGGGGTTCGAAGCGTGCGGGTTGTGGTTATCTTGAGCGTGCTGGCGGTCTGGCTGGGGCCGGATGCGGTGGCTGAAGCCAAGGGTGTGACGCTGCAGCCGGATCGGGTTCCGGGAATGTGCGTGACATTGGCGGGGCCGCAGGGCGAGTCAGTCAGCCTGCCATGCGATGGCTCGGCGCGTCAGAACTTCGGGCTTCCGGAAACGGGCGTGGCTGGTCCGATCACGCAGGATGGGCTGTGCCTGGCTGTCGAGGACGACAACAATTACCCGCCGATCCTGGCGAAGCCATGTGATGGCTCGCCAGAACAGACCTGGACGCTGAGCGAAGAGCGCGCCGTGCGCAATGGTGTCGGCCGTTGCCTGTCGCTGCTGGGAGCCTCGAGCCGGACAGGTGAGATCGTCTTTGGCGCGCGGTGTCCGACGGACTGGTCGGCTCAGACGTGGCTGCTGAAGCCGGGGACAGTCACCAACGTGATCGAGGCGTCGCTGGAGTCGAAATCGCGACCGGGCATGTGTATCGGTCACAACAGCTGGCTCGGCCTCTACCCGTGTTCCGATGGCTATGGGCAGGTGTTGAGTTTCGATGCAAAGGCGCCTGGCCAGATCCGGATGAAGAGCAGCTGTTTCGCGGGCGGATTGGCGTTTGGCACGCTGGGCCTGAGTGAATGCCACAACAATGGGTGGCAACGCTGGACCCTGCTGGAGAGCGGGGAGGTGGCGAACGAGCTGCTCGAGTGTATCACGCTCACCAGCGAGAACGGTCGTGACGTGCTGCGGGCGCTTGGCTGTGACGGCAAACCGGATCAGGTGTGGGCCGTTCGCAGGAAGCCCACGACGGAGTAGCCGCGCAGGGCAGTTTGTCCGGGGGCGCGGCTGAGGTATATCCGTTCCCGGACAAACCCTCTGCCCGGGATGCACGACATGGCTGACGATCAGGGCGACCGGATGGCGCAATTCATTGCGCGGTTGACTGAGGCGCTGGGGCCGAAGGGTGTGTCGACAGACAGCCAGGAGATCGAGCCCCATGTCAGCGACTGGCGCGGGCGCTGGAAGGGCTCTACGCCAGTGCTGGTGAAGCCGGCGTCGACCGAGGAGGTCTCCGTCGCGATGTCACTGTGCGCCGAGCACGGGCTCGCTGTGAACCCGCAGGGCGGCAATTCGGGCATGGTCAATGGATCCGTGCCTCAAGGCGAAGTGCTGATCTCGCTCAAGCGCATGAACCGGGTGCGTGAAGTGGATGTGCTCAACGATGCGATGACGCTGGAAGCAGGCGTGATTCTGACGCGGGCGCAGGAGATCGCAGAGGAGCATGGGCGGCTGTTCCCGCTGTCGCTCGGCGCGCAGGGCGTGGCGATGATCGGTGGACTGATCTCGACCAATGCGGGCGGCGTGCAGGTGCTGCGCTATGGAATGATGCGCGATCTCGTTCTGGGTATCGAGGCCGTGCTGCCGGATGGACGCGTGTGGAACGGGCTGCGCGGTCTCAGGAAGGACAATACGGGCTATGACCTGAAGCAGTTGTTCATCGGCGCGGAGGGGACGCTGGGCGTGGTGACGGCGGCGACGCTGAAACTTTTCCCGCGGCCTGCGGTGAAGGAGACGGCCTGGGTGACGGTGGCCTCGCCCGCCAAGGCGGTCGAGTTGTTGCAACTGGCAAAGGCCGCAAGCGGCGGGGCTGTGACAGGGTTCGAGATCGTGCCCGCGCTTGGGTTGCAACTGGTGCTGAAGCACATCCCAGACACGCGTGATCCGCTTCCGTCAGGCCTGCCGTGGCGCATCCTGGTTGAGCTGTCGCTGCCGCGTGAGGAGGGCGCGCGTGACATGATGGAGGGGCTGCTCGCCGATGCGATCGAGACGGAGGTCGTGGCGGATGCTGTGATCTGCGAGAGCGAGGCGCAGAAGGCCATGGTCTGGAAGATCCGCGAAAATATTGCGGTCGCCGAGCGTGCGCACGGCAAGGCGCTGAAGCATGATGTTTCCGTCCCCGTGTCGCGGGTGGCGGAGTTCATGGAGCGCGGGGCGGCGCTGGCGCACACGATGGCGCCGGGCGCGGACGTCATCGCGTTCGGGCATGTCGGCGATGGCAATATCCATTTCAACATTACCCCGCCGCCAGGAGCGGATCAGGATCGGTTTGTCGACGCGGACGGCTTGCCTCTGTCGAAAGCCGTTCATGACCTGATCGCCAGCCTGAATGGATCGATCTCGGCTGAGCACGGCATCGGGCGATTGAAGCGCGATGAGCTGGCCTGGCGAAAATCCGCCGTCGAGATGGACATGATGCGCGCTGTGAAACGCGCGCTCGATCCTGAGGGGCGGATGAATCCGGGGCGGGTGCTTTAGGCCTTCGGCGCGTCAGCGGTCGCGGGCTCTGCAGCCTTCTGGCCTTTCGGGGCGCCGAGGCTGTAGTAGGCCGTGGCCGGATCGACAGGTTCGGCAGCGGCGCTTTCGGCGGTGATGACCTGCGCCGTCGCTGGAGCAGGCGCTGCAGCGGCGACCGGTGGCGGCGTCATCTCCTTCATGATGTTGGCGCCCCAGCGTGCACGATCGACAGTGCGTTCTGAAAGTCCGAGTTCCTGCGCCGTGAACGCAACAAGGCCGCCGGACTTGCAAAGCATCTGCACGATGTTCTGGCGCGTCTGCAGTTCGAGCATGCGCATCAGGACGTCCACCGTCTTGGGATCGGCCTTCTCCAGCATGTCGACGAGATCGTCGAGGTGTTCGTTGTCATAGGCCATCGGGCCGTTGGCGAGGTCCTTGTTGATCGGCTTTTGCGGCCGTTCGAAAGAGAACATCGCCTCGTAGACCTTGATGCCGAGCGCCATGCCCGAGGGCTGGGCGTCCTCGGCGGGAAACTCGATCTCCTGCATCTCGCGGAGCACGCGCTGCTCAATCTCGCGCTGGTGCTTGAAGACGTCCTGGTCCTCGTACTCGGAAACAGCGTTGTCGAAGAGGTTCTCGATGCGTGCGGCGAGCACCGTGCCGAAGCTCTCCATCTGTGTCGGGATCTGGATGCGATCGATATCGAGCTGGAAGGCGACCTTCGGCTTGATGATCAGCTGGCGCTTGTCGGTGGTGGTGGAGTGGAAAGGGCGGGGCGCGCAGGTATGAACCCGCAGGGTGATCTCGCCGTTGCGCTTGTTGACCAGTGATTTCTCGTAATAGGCGCCCGTGGCGTCGGTCGTCATGAAGCTCAGGGTGGGCGCGTGCTTCTCGCGCAGCACCTTTATGCGGGGGTCCCAGATCGTCATCGGCGCGCGCAGGGCGCCGTAGAAGTCACCATTCTTGGTGGTGATGAAGGTGGCGTGCGCGCCCGCGTCGTAGGTGCGCGCCGCGCGATAGACCACGAAAATCAGGAGTAGTCCGAGCAGGACGGCGCCAGCAATTGCAGCGATCTCAAGCATCAACAAGTCCCCACGCCACGCGCCGCTCCATCCGGCCGAGGCAGACTAGCCTTCCTGTCGGAGCCTCACAATTGCCAATTCATCAGTATTTCCGCTGGTGAGGGCCGCGAATTCTAGCCGAAGCAGAGTGACGTTTGGGCAATACCCGCGACAGGCCATGCTGGACTGTGCCGATATTGTTGGGGGGACGTCGCGTTAACCGGCACGGCGGAAGTAGATCGGATTACCAAGGAGCAGGAGCTTGCCGGAGGCGTCGCGGATTTCGGCACGCAGATAGCCGCGCAGGGCGCTGGGGTCGAGCCGTGCGGATGAGGCTTCCAGGCGCGTGCCGGGGCGGCTGGGAGGGGGGCTTATCGCTGTCCGGCCGTCCACAGTGACGTTATGCGCAACAAGGTGGAGCCGCGCAGCCGCTGGCAGATCTGACCAGGTGATCATGATCGTGGCGCCCTGGCCGGGCGCCAGCTCCAGCTCGTCCCCCATCGTGACTGATCTGCCTGCTGTGGCGCGTGCATCCAGCGAGGCTGAGGGAAGGCCCGCAACGTCGATGAAAACGCGTCCGGACTTCACTCCGGCGATGATGCCCTGCGAGGAGAGCTGATCGGCGTAGACGACGGTTGCCGGTGTGCCGACGGGTGACTGCCTTGCCCCTCTCGCGTCGGTTGCGTCGTGGTTATCGCTGCCGGCGATCGCGGTCAGGCGGTGGCCTTCCTTCAGCAGCCTGTCCCAGAATGCGATGCCATTGAAGGCGCCTTCGGGGCCGGAGTTGCGCATGCTGGCGCCGTTGATCACTTCGATGGCGCTGATGCGCGACCAGTCCGTGTCCTTCACCGTCCAGCCGCAGCCCATGCAAGCTTCCCCTGATGGCAGGGATGGATGATTGACAGAGATGAAGGCGCCTTGCGCCTCCACCTGGTCAATCAGCCGTGCGAGCGTGGGCAGGCGCGGCGAGCCGAGCTGGAAATCGAGGAACTCCGTGTTGCCGATGACGTTGGCGTGGCCAGTGAAGGTCGTAACTTCTGTCCCCGGGATCAGCAGTGTCTTCGGAAATTGCGGTTGGGTTGCTGCCATGTCGACAATCTGGCTGATTGTGTTGTGATCGGTGATGGCGAGGAAGTCGAGGCTGGCGTCTCGTGCGGCGCTGATGGTTTTGATGGCCGGGCAGGGCGCGCGTGCGCCGTCGACATCGCATGAGCCGTCTGAATGGGCAGTGTGGGTGTGGAGATCGCCGCGAAACCAGCCTGGCTCGGTTGAGAGCACACTTGGCTTGTAAGCCGGCGGCGCACTCCTTCGGGCGGGTGCTTCGGGTGTGAAGCGGATGGTCGCGGTGTAGCTCGCGGTCTGACCTTCGCGGATGTTGGGAATGCCGAGCACGAGTTTCCATTCGCCGGGTTGGATCGGGCCGGATCGGTAGGAGGGGGTGGCCGTGTCGGCCCCGATGGTGAAGCTCGACTTGTTGCCGCCGCTCCAGCCGCGCTGGCCCTCAGGGTCGCGCACGCCGATGTCGATGACGGTGCGGTTGTCCTTGCCCGTGTAGGCGAAGTCGAAGGTGATGCGCTGCGTCCCGCGCGGAACGGTGAAGGGAATCTCGCGATAGGTCTGGTGGTCGTCGCGGGTGATCTCTCCGCTGAGGATGACGGGCGCTGTATCGGGTATGGGCGCCGGCGGCTGCACGCAGGCGGCGAGAGCGATAGCGGCGACAAGGCAGAAATGAGGCTTCAGCATGCAACCAACGTTAGGGCGGGTCTGGGACGCATGGTAGTGGCGCCCGCTGGCATCACGCGGGGAAAAAAAGAACGCCGCCCTCTCCGGGGCGGCGTTCAGGTCCCAAACAGCCGATGCCTACCAGCCGCAGGTCTGTCCCTTGTTCTGTTCCTTGATCCAGGTCTGCAGCGGGGCGAAGTAGGAAACGAGCGCGGAGCCGTCGATGTCGCGGGCGCCGGTGAAGGCTTCAAGCGCGTCGGGCCAGGGCTTGCTGGCGCCCATCTCCATCATCGCGTTGAACTTCTCGCCCACGGCCTTGTTGCTGTAGATCGAGCAGCGATGGAGCGGGCCGGTCCAGCCGGCCTGTTCGCAGGCGGCCTTGTGGAACTGGAACTGCAGAATGAAGGACAGGAAGTAACGCAGGTAAGGCGTGTTGCCCGGGATGTGATACTTCGCGCCAGGATCAAAAGCGTCTGCGCTGCGAGCAACCGGCGGCGTGATGCCCTGATACTGACGGCCGAGATCGACCCAGGCCTGATTGTATTGAGCGGGCGTGGTCTCGCCGCGGAAGACCTGCCAGCGCCATTTGTCGACCTTCACGGCGAAGGGCAGGAATGCGACTTTTTCCAGCGCGCGGTCCATCAGGAGGCCGATGTCGGCGGAGGCGGAGGGAACCTTGTCGATGAGGCCGAGCTGCTTCAGGTATTCCGGCGTAATCGATAGGGCGACGAAATCGCCGATGGCTTCGTGGAAGCCGTCATTCGCGCCGTTCTTGAACAGGAAGTCCTGATCCTTGTAGGCGCGCTGATAGAAGTTGTGGCCGAGCTCGTGATGGACGGTGGAGAAGTCCTCCGCGTTCACCTGCGTGCACATCTTGATGCGGATATCGTCCTTGTTGTCGAGATTCCACGCCGATGCGTGGCAGACAACGTCGCGATCGCGCGGACGCGTGATCAGGGAACGCTGCCAGAAGGTCTCGGGGAGCGGCGCGAGGCCCAGCGATGTGAAGAAGGCCTCGCCGGTCTTCACCATCCTGAGCTCATCATAGCCCTTCTGCTTCAGGACGGCGGTTAGATCATAGCCTGGGTCTGAGGCGGGCGGGGCGGCAATGTCGTAGATGTTGTCCCACTGCTGGGCCCACATATTGCCTAGAAGATCTGCGCGGATCGGGCCGGTCTTCGGCTGTACCGCGTCGCCATACTTCGCGTTGAGCTTGCCGCGAACATAACAGTGCAGGTCGTCGTAGAGCGGCTTCACCTGGGTCCACAGGCGCTCGACCGTCTTTTCCATGTCGGCCGACGGCATGTCGTAGTTTGCCAGCCACATGTCAGCGATGTTCTTGAACCCGAGTTCGCGGGCCCCTGCATTGCCGATCTCGACCATGCGCTGGTAGTCGGGCTTCATCACCGGTGAGATCGCGTGCCAGCCCTCCCAGGCGGCGGCAAGCATTTTCGGATCGCGGGATTCGGCAAGGAGCAGGGAGGTCTCTTCGAGGGTCAGCGGCGCTTTGGGATCGCGCGGCTCCTCCTTGCTGCGCGAGGCGTTGAGAATCTTGAGCACGGCGGCGACGTCGAATTTCGCCGGATCGAGCGGGACCTTGCCCTTGCCATAAGTGGACTGGAGATCCGTCGTGATGGTGGCGAGCTCGTCGGCGACCTGTTTCTGCTGCTCGGGCGTGCCGGTGGAAGGGGCGGGCATGACGATACCGGCGCGCAGGATGTTCATCTTGCGCTGCTGCTCGGGCGTGAGGTTTGCGCCTTCGAACTGCTTGGTGCCGTTGGCCAGGCGCACGGACAGCAGCGTGCCTTCCGAGCCGGCGCGGGCGTTGAGCCAGTCGGTGTCGTCCGTGATGAAGTTGGAGTTCACCCAGGCGACCCGGGCGGCATAGTCGGAGAAATCCGACAATTCCTTCTCGGCGGCCGAAAGGAATTCCGCCGCAGTCTGCTTTGGTGCTGCAGAGGTCGTGTCGACGACGGGCGCGGCGGCTTGCGTGGCGGGCGCTGGCAGGTTGGTGCAGCTCGAGAGGATCAGTGCGCCGATTGCGGCGCCGCAAAGCGGAAATTGTCTCATTTCATCAGTCCTGTTGGAAGACCCTGGGCCCGGAAGGCCGACGGCGGGCAGACTAGTGCTGCGCAAGTGCGGGTCAACAGGGCGGGATCAGCCGCGGCGCGGACCTGGATAGCGGGTGTTCGGGCCGAGTCCCGGGGCAGCCTCGGCAAGCTCCGCAAAGCTTTGCCCCGCTGCCTCGAGCGCAAACTCCACATTGGCGTCCGTCATCGCCGCCGACAGGAACATGTTGTGCCAGGGGTGGACATAGACGCCGTGTGCGACCATGCGCGCGCACCAGAAATAGCCCAGACGCATGTCGGGGTCGTTGTCGAAGAGGATGAGCGGCATCTGGGCTGGGCCGGTCTGGCGCAGCGCGAAGCCGTGGGCGGAGGCGTGGGTGTCGAGGCCGCGGCGGAGGCTTTCGCCCAGCCCCGTAATGCGCTCAAGATAATCGGACTCGCGCACCAGCTGGAGCGTGGCGAGGCTGGCCGCCATCGCGGCGGCGGCGAACCAGTAGGAGCCCGTGGCGTAGATCTTCTCGGCGGCGCCGCGCGCCTTTTCAGCGCCCAGCAGCGCCGAGATGGGGTGTCCATTGGCGATCGCCTTGCCCCAGCACGACAGGTCTGGCGCGACGCCGATAAGCGACCAGGAACAGTCGCGGGCAATCCGGAACCCTGCGCGGACGTCGTCGACGATGAGGAGCGCGCCGGTCTCATCAGCGAGTTCACGTGCGCGCTGCGCGTATTCGGCAGAGGGCGGGGCCTGGTCGAAAAAGACGTCGTGACGATAGGGAGAGGCAAAGATGGCGGCGATGTCCTTGCCTGCGGCCTTAACCGCTGCTTCGAGGCTGGCAACGTCATTGTAGACATAGAGGTGCTGAGCAGCCTGGTCGGTCGGCGCGATGCCGCGCGGGCGCGGATTGCTCCATGGCTGGGAGCCGTGATAGGCGCCCGCCGCGCGCAAAATGGCGTTACGTCCGGTATGGGCGCGGGCGACCATCAGAGCCATGGTGGTGGCGTCCGAGCCGTTTTTGCAGAACATCGCCCAGTCGGCGTGACCAACCATCGACACCATCGTCTCGGCAAGATCGACCATAAGGGGCGAAGGACCGGTCATCGCGTCGCCGGCGCTCATCTGCTCGATATAGGCGCGGTCGATTTCGGCATGACCGTAACCGAAGAGCTGCGGCCCGTAGGCGCACATCAGGTCGAGCAGCAGATTGCCGTCGGTGTCCCAGAGGAAAGGGCCTTCGGCGCGCGCGAAGAATTGCGGATAGCCTTCGGGCAGACCGCCGACTGCCTGGTGGCCATACATGCCGCCAGGAATCACGCGGGCCGCGCGCGCGCGTAACGCACGGTCCATCGGCTGACTCATCCCAAGGCCCCTCGACTCTCGCATCGATCAGTTACAGCGTGAGGCGCGCTCGTCCAGAGCACTCCCGCTCGCGAAGATGTACTCAAAGCGATTCACTTTGGCAGGCGAACTCCATGAGCAATCTGCTGCATGATCTTTTGGTTAATGGCTTCCCGCCGGACAAGGCAAAGCCCTGCTTTGTGAGGCCAGATGGCTTCTTTGTAACGTATGCGCAGCTGCTGGATGGGGCTTCGTCAGTTGCAGGTCAGCTGGTTGCTGAGGGCGTGAGGCCAGGTGACCGCGTTGCGCTGCAGGCCGAGAAGAGTGTCGAAGGCGTGATGGTCTATCTCGGCGCGCTGCGGGCTGGCGCCGTCTTCGTGCCTCTCAATTCCGCATACACGCCGTCTGAGATTGCCTACTTCCGCGCTGACGCCGAGCCTTGCGTGTTCATCGACGATCCAAAGGCGTTCGTTGCGAAGAGTGAAAGCTCATCGCCACTCGCCGCGCCAGTTGCGCGCGGCGCGGACGACCTTGCGGCGATCATCTACACCAGCGGGACCACGGGGCGCTCCAAGGGCGCGATGCTGAGCCATGGCAACCTGGCCGCCAATGCGGTGGCGCTGCACCGTGCGTGGGCGTTCACGCCGCAAGATGTTCTGCTGCATGCATTGCCGGTGTTCCATGTGCACGGCCTGTTCGTTGCGCTGCACTGTGCGTTCCTCTCCGGCTGCACCATGGTGTGGCTGCCGAAGTTTGCAGATGCCGACGTGCTGGCGGGGCTTGAGCGATCGACGGTGATGATGGGCGTGCCGACCTTCTATACCCGCCTGCTGGCGAACGCGGGCTTCACGCGCGAGGCGGCCAGCCACATGCGGCTGTTCATCTCGGGTTCTGCGCCGTTGTTGCCGACGACGTTTGCGGAATTCGAGGCGCGCACGGGTAAGCGCATCCTCGAGCGCTATGGCATGAGCGAGGCGGTGATCATCACAAGCAATCCCTTGGAGGGCGAACGCATCGCTGGGTCGGTGGGTTATCCGTTGCCGGGCGTCGACCTGCGGATCGGCGGTGGGGCGGAAACGGGCGTCATCGAGATCAGCGGACCAAGCGTGTTTTCGGGGTACTGGCGGATGCCGGAGAAGACGCGCGAGGAGTTCACCGCTGACGGCTACTTCATCACGGGGGATGTGGGGCGTCGGGACTCGGATGGACGCGTGTGGATCTCGGGACGGGCGAAAGACCTGATCATCTCGGGCGGATACAATGTGTACCCGAAAGAGATCGAACTTGTGCTGGATGTGATGCCTGGCGTTGTGGAAAGCGCGGTGATTGGTCTGCCGCATCCGGACTTTGGCGAGGGTGTTGCGGCGGTGGTGATGGGCGAAGGCGACGAGGCGGCGATGATCGCAGCGTGCAGAGAAAAGCTTGCCGCGTTCAAGACACCCAAGCGGATCATTTTTGTTGACGACCTGCCGCGCAATGCGATGGGCAAGGTGCAGAAGAATGTCCTGCGCGAACGCTACCAAGGGTTGTTCGGATAGCAGGGACGTCCCGGTGTCTACCAGCGCAGAACGCGCGAGCCGGCAATGGCGCCTGTGGCGACAGTGAGCGCGATCCCGAGCGAATACCACACGGCCACGAAAGGCGCCGCGTTCTCGTCGCAGTGGAGGCCGTAGACGGTGGCGGCGCCGCCGCCGGCGAGGAGGCCTGCGGCAGCGCCCGCAAGCGCGGTGCGCGTTGGCGCAAAGCGGCGCATTGCCCAGAGGATGGCGGCCAGACCGGGCAGGGCGAGTGCAAGAATGTACCAGGGACAGGAGTCCCAGCTGCCGCCCATCACGGCGACGTCGATCTCCGCCGCAGGCGTCATTGCGAGCTGGCCGGCCGCCAGCGCGCCGATCGCCAGGGCGCAGGCCGCCAGAAGAAGCCAGCCTGCGCGACCTGTTGCGCCGGGACGCGCAAGGCGTTCGGCAAGCAGGAAGCCTGCAGCACAAATGCCAAACGTGTAGGCCATCTTCATCCAGAAGGTCGGGTCGGCGAGGGCGGCTGGAAAATCAGGTCGGAAGCCGATCCAAGGAACCATGATGACCAGGGCGACTAAGGCTCCGCCGAAAGCCAAAGCCGCGAGGCTACGCGGGATGGCGCCGCGCTTCACCGGCCCTGCATCGCGCGCGAGGATGGCGATCAGCTCGTCAGTTTTCATCGCGCACCCGCTTCATGAGGACCTGCAGGCTGCGATGGATGCTCACCTTGACGGCGCCTTCCGTCATGCCTGCCTTGCGTGCCGCTTCGGCGTGCGAGAGGCCAGCGAGTTTCACATCCTCCAGCAACGCCCGTTGTTTCGGCGGCAGATGGCCCATGAGCTTGCCGAGATCCTGCCGCGCTGAAAGTTCCGTACTGTCCTCGCTGGCGAAGAGGTCCGAGGCGTCGTCGATCGGCTCGGTCCGGCGTATACGGTTGCGCCTGAACCAGTCGATCAGCTTGTAGCGGGCGATCGCAAAGGCCCATGCCGTGAAAGGCTGAGAAGCATCCCAGGTATCGCGCTTGAGATGAACAGCAAGAAGCGATTCCTGCACCAGATCCTCCAGGTCGGCGGCGCTGCGCCCCATCTTCCGCGCGAAGAAGTTGCGCAGATAGACCGTCAGCACGCCGAGTAGTTCGGCATGCGCTGCCGCGTCTCCGCCCAGTCCGCGAAGCATCAACGTCTTCAATCGGGTTTCGATGTCCGATGCCAAGCCGAGGTCCGCCCATGCGCTGCGGGGTAGCGGTCGGAGATGTGTAGCGGAGGGCGCCGCCTGTTGTCACGCGCGGTTCAGATGCCAGCATACCATTCATAGCCGCGATCTTCCCAATAGCCGCCCTTGCCGCGGCCGAAGCCATCGAGGCGTTCGACCATCTCGATGCGCATGAGATACTTGGCTTGCTTGTAGCCGAGTTGGCGTTCGACGCGCAGCCGCAGCGGGGCGCCGTGCGCGATGTCGAGCGGCTGGCCGTTGAGGGCGTAGGCGAGGATTGTTTGCGGGTGGAAGCCATCGATGAGGTCGATGCTCTCGTAGTACATGTCGGGCCCGCCGGCATAGTTGTCGGCGCAATGCATGACAGCGAAGCGGGCGTGTGGCTTAAGGCCGGCGCTCTGGAGGAGCGGGCCAAGCTGGGCGCCGTGCCACTTGCCGATCGCGCTCCAGCCTTCGACGCAATCATGACGCGTGATCTGGGTGCGGGATGGAAGCGCGCGCAGATCGGCCAGCGAAAGCGTCAGAGGGCGTTCGACGAGCCCATCGATGCGGAGGCGCCAGTTGTCGAAGTTTCCGGCGGCCAATGCATTGTAGGCCGGCGTGTTGGGGTTCTTGGTGCCGTTCGCCTTGAAGATGGGCGAGATGTCGCGCTCGGAGAATTCTCGCGCCAGCGGCTGGTGGAGCATCAGTGCGCGCTGCGCCGATAAGGTCAGCGCTTCACCGGTCCTGAGGAAGCTGCGGAAGTCCGGCGAGGCGGAGAGGCCGTCGCAGCCGGTGAGGGCGAGGCCGCCCAGTGTGATGGCCCCGCCGGTGAGCAGCTTCCGGCGGGTGAGGAAGTCCTTTTTCACGGCTGGGGCTCCGGTGTGGTGGGCGGCACGACAAACTTGCCGGTGATCATCGAACGGATTTCGTTCCAGGCGCCTGCGACCACCACCTCGACCAGGTGAATGACCAGAAAGGCGACGAGCAGGTTGGCGGCTATGAAGTGAAGCGAGCGCGCCGACTGCCGCCCGCCAAAGACATCGAGAAAGACGGGCGCAATCGCATTGAAGCCCGGCGACATGGTGAGGCCGGTAAGAACAATGAGCGGGAAGAGGAGGAAGATCACCGAGACATAGGCGAGCTTCTGAAGCGTGTTGTAGCGTTTTGCTGCCGGGCCGGTGATCCGCTTGAACTGAGCGTGATGGACGATCTCCTGCCAGAGATGGCGGGGCTTGAGCTCATCCCGCTCTGGCAGGATGTCGCGCGCGAAGTGGCGATTAAGGAGGTTCATCGCGATGTAGACGAGGCCGTTGATGACCAGCAGCCAGGCAAAGAAGAAATGCCAGTTGCGTCCGGCGGCGAGGTCGCGGTGCGAGGGAAGCGTGATGAGGTCGGGAAAGGCGGGCAGCGACAGCCAGGGCGTGTCGAAATTGGCGCCGGCCTGTCCCCAGTAGAGGTGGGGGTGCGCGTTGAAGATCTGCAGACCGCTCAGCAGCAAGAGGAGGAAGCAAAGCGCGTTGATCCAGTGCGCGATGCGCACGATACGCGTGTGACGGTAGATGACTTCTCGGGCGGGTTGCATGGTCATGAGATGCTCGATCGCGGCGTGCGCCGGGACGCCCGGGTGCGTCGGAGGGAGGAGCCGGGCGTCCCAACGGTCAGCGTCAGTTGCCGGCCGGTTTCATCGGATCGGCCTTCATCGCGTCTGACGCCATTGGATCGGCAGGTTTCATGGCATCCGCAGCCATCGGATCGGCGGCCATGGCGTCAGGCTTCATCGCATCCGAAGCCATTGCGTCGGACGTCATAGGATCAGCAGGCTTCATTGCGTCCGAAGCCATTGCGTCAGCCGGCTTCATGGCGTCGGCGGCCATTGGATCCTTGGCTTCGCCGGAGCAGGCCGCGAGGGCGGCGGCGAGCATTGCGGCGGCCGAAGCGAGCGTTAGGCGGTTGATCATGTCGATAGTCCTCTGTGTCTGTGCCGTGGCACGGGGTTGAACGGTAGGTCAGGCCTTGAAGGATGCGATGATGCGGCCGCCCTTGACGCCCTGGAGCAGGATTGCCGTGCGGTAGGCAGGGTCGGCTGGCTCGGGGAGTGCGTAAGTCGCTGTCTTGCCGTTCCAGCCTCCGAGGCGGATGAGTTCGCGGACAACATTGCGATGCGGAAGCGTGCGTCCGCTGTTTTCGCCCGCGCCGATCGGCACTTCGACCGTTCTTGGATCATAGCGGACCAGCCAGACATCTGCGCCGCCAGCAGGCGGCGCGCCTGCGGCGATAGCCACTTCCATTCCGGTGATCGAAATCGCGGGCGCTTCGAGGGAAAGCCGGGCGCCGGCGATGGCGTTCGCCAGCTCGGCGCGATTGGCGCCGATGATGTCGACATGGCCATTGATGACAACCTGAGGGGTGGCGACGTAGCGCCTGTTCAGGCCGCCATTGGTGTAGTCGTACTGACGCTGCATGTTTTCGCGCGAGGCGAAGGTGTCCTTCCAGCCGAGGCGGTCCCAGTAGAGGACGGCGAAGCTGAGGACGAGTAGGTCCTCCCGGTCCGCGAGCGCCAGGATATTGGCGTTGGCCGGCGGGCAGGACAAGCAGCCCTGGCTCTGGTAAAGCTCGACCACGGTGGGCGAGCTGGCCGCGGGGCGCTCGGCGGACGCCGCTGCAATTGCCAGCGCAAAGCCCAGCATGGCAACCGCCGGCGCAACGAACAGCAATCTGATCCTGGAAGCCGACATGACGCTCTCTTGCGCGCTTTCGAGCGCGTTCAAGGTGTCATTCGTGCGAGGCGGCCGGGCGGTTACAGCGGGACGCTAAGATATTTTTCGGGCGAGGCCGGCTCGGAAAAAGGGAAACGGCCGCTGTCGCCAGCGGCCGTTCCCATAAACCGGCATGATGCGCCCTATCGCGCGCCGTCGGCCGTATTGGCCGCCGTGGGCAAAGGCTGGGTGTTCGTCGGGTTTCCGCCCAGCGCCGCGTGCAGGATGATCCACTGTTCGAGGCGGGCGCGATTGTTTGCGATGAGGTTGGCTTCGGCCACTTCAGCGTTGTCGCGCACGGTGAACAGGTTCAGGAGGCTTTCGGAGCCCTCCTGGTATTTCAACTCGCCGAGCCTGAGCACTTCCTGCGCCGCATCCGAGGCCTTCTGCAGAGCGACGTTGCGCGAGGCCAGCGTATTGAACTGGTCGATCGAGGCGACGATGTCGCCATAGGCGTTGATGATGGTCTGACCGTAACGCTCGAGGGCCTGACGTTCCTGGCTGTTGGCCAGCTTGACACGGGCGTCAATCGCCCCTCCGTCGAATAGTGTCTGCGCCAGCGAAACGCCGATCGACAGGGCGAGATCGTCGAAGCTGAAGAGATCGCTCGTCGTGTTGAGCGTCGTGTTCTGCAAGCCGAGCGCAAGGTTGGCGTCGAGTTGCGGCCAGGGGCCGAGTTCGGCGATGCGCGTGTCGGCAAAGGTCTGGATCATCGCAAGTTCGGCCGCGACCACGTCGGGACGCGATCGTACGGTAAGTTCGGGCAGGCCGAGCGGCGGGGTGGCCGGCGGCTGGGGAAGAAGGCCACCCAGCGTCAGCTTGTTCTGCGGGAAGCGGCCGAGCGCGATTTCGAGCGCGCGGACGGCGGCGCGCAATGAGGCCTCGGAAGCGAGGATCGAGTCCTCGGCCTGGGCGAGGCGGGATTCACCCAGCACCAGTTCATCGCGCGCGATGGATCCGGCGTCGAAACGCGTCTGGGTGATGCGGAATGTCTGGCGTTGACGATCCAGCGAGCGGCGGTCGAGTTCGAGCTGCTGCTGTTGTTCGATCACGGTGAAATACGCGCGCGCGACCTGGGCGGCGATCTGGCGGCGGGTCTGTTCGTAGGTCGCTTCGGTCGAGCGAAGTCCGGCTGCCGATGCCTGGATCGAGGCCGAAAGGTCGCCCATGATGTCGACATCATAGCGGCCTGTCAGAGCAAACGAGTATCCAACATCGTCGATGTTGGAGTTGAACGCGCCGCCATCTGTTGCGGTGGCGCCGGCGCTCGCGCCGAGCTGCGGGAACAGGCGAGAGCGTGTCTGCTGCAGCGAGGCCTCGGATTGCCGTACGGCCTCGATCGCAGCGCGCAGCGTGCGGTTGTTCTCGAGCGCCTCCTGCACAAAGGCGATCAGCTGGGCGTCCTGGAACACGCTGTAGTCGGCGATGACGGCTGCCGGATCGCCGGTGATCGGCGCCAGCGTCCAGTCTGTCGGCATGCCGGCGCGCTTCACGGCCATGGCCTCGAAGGCAGGCTCGGCGATCGGGAGGTGGCCGCATGCGGAGGTGAGGAGGGCCGCGAGGGCGCCCGCGGACACGCCGCGGGTCATCTTGTTATCAATCATGTCTCAGCGCCTGGATTGGGTCGAGTTGAGCTGCACGGCGGGCAGGGAAGAAGCCGAAGATCAGTCCTACGGAGGCCGCCGCCCCCAAGGCCGTCGCGATGATGATGGGGGAGACCATCATCGGCGCGCTGGCAATCTGCGCATAAGCGAAGACGCCGATCCATCCTAGCCCCATACCGATCAGCCCTCCCAGGGTGCAGAGCGCGATGGCTTCGAACAGGAACTGGAGAAGTATGTCGCCGCCGCGCGCGCCGATGGCCATGCGCAGGCCGATCTCGCGAGTTCTCTCAGTAACGGAGACAAGCATGATATTCATGACACCGACGCCGCCCACGATGAGGGAGACCGCAGCCGTGAAAGCGAGCAGCATGCTCATGGTTTCGGCCGCGGCGGCCCTCTGCTTTATCATGTCGGCAAAGTTAACAACCGCGAAATTATCCTGTTCGCCCGGCTCGATCCTGCGTCTTTCGCGCATCAGTGTGACGACTTCCTCCTGCGCCTGCATGACGTCGTAGCCGTCCTGCACCAGCAGCTGGATGCGCGAAACATGGCGGGAAACCCAACGATTTCCGCCTGTAATCCGGTTCCTGACCATCCCGAGCGGGGCCACAATCGTGTCGTCGCGGTCCATCCCCATGCCCCCGCCGCCTGACTGGCCTTTCGATTCGAGGATACCGATCACCTCGATGGGAACACTGTTGACCCGGATGCGCTGGCCGACTGCATTGCCGGCCGGGAAGAGGTTCTTCGCGGCGGTCCTGCCGAGCAGGGCGACCGCGGCGCCGCCCTGGACTTCCTGTGCGCTGAACTCGCGGCCCTCGGCGGCGCGCCAGTTGTTGACCTCGAAAAAGCCGGCATCGCCGCCCTGGATGTTGGTGACCCAGTTCGCCTCTTCGGAGACTGCGTTCGCCTGTTGGGAGAGTATCCCCGTGGCCGCTTCGACGAAGGAAAGATCACGCAGGGCTGTGACATCAGACTCCGCAAAGGGTCGACCCGAACCACCGCCCATGTTGCGGCCGCCGCGATTCATGTTGCCGGGCTGCAGCGTCAGCACGTTGGAGCCGACTGCGGAAATCTGCGCCTCGATCTGAGCTTTTGCACCCTCGCCAATGGACATCATCACCATGACAGAGGCGACGCCTATGATGATGCCGAGCATGGTCAGCAGGCTCCGCATCGGGTTGGAGAACAGGGCTTCTGCGGCGGAGGAGGTGGCGACACCGAATTTCATGACCTGGCTCCGCTTGCCCGCTTGAGGTCGGGATGGGCGCTGTCGGATTCAATCCTGCCGTCGCGGAAATGAATCTGGCGCCCTGCGTAGGCGGCGACCTCGTTCTCGTGCGTGATCAAGACGACCGTGATGCCCTGCCGGTTGAGGTCTTGCATCAGGTGCATGATTTCGGCGGTGGTCTTCGTGTCGAGCGCGCCAGTGGGCTCGTCGGCCAGCAGAATGCGCGGATGGTTGGCAAGGGCGCGGGCGATGGCGACCCGCTGCTGCTGGCCTCCGGAGAGTTGCATGGGCCGATGATCTATCCGCGAGCCAAGGCCCACGAGTTCGAGGCACTCTTTCGCGCGCGCGTCGATGTCGCCGACATCCTTGCGCGCATAGCGTAGCGGCAGACGCACATTCTGGAAGGCGTCCTGGCGGGCCAGCAGGTTGAACTGCTGGAAGACAAAGCCCAGCGTCTCGTTGCGCAGATCGGCAAGTTCATCGCGGCTCATTTCGGAAAGCGCGCGGCCATTGATCCACATCTCGCCGGATGTCGGACGGTCAAGCGCGCCGATGAGATTCATCAGCGAGGACTTCCCCGAGCCTGACGGGCCCATGATGGCGACGAATTCGCCGGTGTGGATGTCAAGATCGACGCCGTCGAGCGCGCGCACGTCCTGGTCGCCCATCCGGTAGATCTTCGTCAGCCCCCGGCAGGAGATGATCGGCCTGGCTTCACTCATCTGGGTCAGGATCGCGCATCGGACTTGTCGGCGGCGTTCGCGCGCACGACGAAGGCGTCGCCTTCCGCGGCTCCCCGGATCACCTGAGCGTTCTCGCCATCCGAGAGACCGATGACCAGATTGGCGCGCTCGAGTTCGCCTTCGGCATTGAGCTTGTAAGCCATGATGCGCTTCTGCGATTGCATCTCGGAGGTCAGCCTGGCAACCGCGTCGTACTCCTCCTGACTGAGGTTGCGGCGGAACACGGACTCGCGTGTCTGCTGCATCCGGGCGAAGCGTTCGGATGAGGCCTGCTGCTGCTGGATCGAGGCGGGCGGCGTGAAGCCGGCGCCGCCGACAATGCTCGCGCCGCCAGCCGGGGGGCTGGCTTGAGCGCCCGCGATGGAGGCCATCGCCTTCTGCATTTCGGCGCGCATCTCCTCCATGATCCTGGCTGCACGCGCATCGTCGACGCCAGCTGACTTGAGAATTTCCTGGAATTGCTGGCCCCCGCCGGGGCCGCCGGGGCCGCCGAAGCCGCGGCCGCCGCCGCCGGGTGTTCGCGGCCCGCCTTCGCCGTTTGCCTCGTCAGCGGCGCGGAAAGCCTCGGCGATCTCTTTCGGTGGCTGGAAGCGCGTGGCGTCGTAGTCGATACGGAGCACGTCAGCGACACGGTCAGCAGTGATCTCGACATTGGCCGTCATGCCGGGGAGGAGACGGCCGTTGGGGTTACGCGCGTTGACGACCACCGTGTAGGTAACGACGTTGGCCGATTCGGCGCCGAGTTGGCGCACCTGCACGACCTGTCCCTGAAAGCGCTCGCCGGGGAAGGCGTCGACCGTGAAGACGACGGGATCGCCAGAGTCGATCCCGCCGATGTCGGATTCGACGACCTTGGCCTCGATCTCGACCTGCGAGAGATCTGCGGCGACCGTGAAGAACTTCGCGACCGACTGAGCGGACTGTACCGTCTGGCCGACTTCGACCTCGCGGCTGAGGATCACCCCATCGATCGGGGAGCGGATCTTGGTGCGCTCGAGCTTGGTGAGCGAGTCCTGCACGGTGGCGCGAGCGGTTTCCAGGCCGGCAAGGGCGGACTTCAGAGAGACCTCTTCCGTCTGCACAGCGAGCTGCGCGTTCTTGTACGCCTGTTCGGCCTGCTCCATCGCCTGGGTGGATGTCGCGCCCTCTGCATAGAGCACCTTGGTGCGCTCGTAGGTCTTGGTCTGGATCTCGAGATCGAGCCTGGCGCGGGCGATCGCCGCCCTGGAATTGTCAACCGCGGCCTGCGACTGCTGCATGCGGGCCCGGTTCTGGTCGAGCGTGTTCTGGAACGTCTCGGGGTCGACCTGGGCGAGAACCTGATTCTTCTTCACCGGGTCATTGAAGTCGACATAGATCGCTGTGATCTTGCCGGAGACTTCCGATCCGACCTCGACCTTTTCGCGCGGTTGCACGGCGCCGGAGGCGGTAACGACGCGGGCGACGTCGCCCTTGTCGATCTTGACTGTCTCGTAGGCATATTGCCCGGTCGCGGCGGAGGCGCCGCCGCCCAGCAACACTGCGCCGACGCCGATGGCGACGATGCCCGCGCCCGCAATCCCGACCAGCAGCGTCTTGTTCATTTCCGGCTTCCGAGGATCCAGTTGCGCCTGCAGGAGGCTGGCAGGCCCACATATGCGATTTCAAGCGTCGGGATGGTGATAATCCGTCGTGGTCTCACGGAAATTTTAGGCCGGTAACAACGTGTCGCAAGCGTGCGGTCACGCTGGGGCAGGGGCCGCAGCTGGCGTTTGACGCGGCCTTTCCGCAAGGGCTAAAGCAGGCTGGCGTGAGTTATCGGACTGTGGGCGGGCGTAGGCATGAGTGGACTGGACACACGCCGGCGTGCGCCATGCTCGAGCTGAAAACCGTCTCCCGCACCGCCGGCGGTCTGTCGCTCAACGGCTTCTCGCTCGCGATTGTCTCTGGCCGTCCAACAGCCATCGTCGGACTTTCGCCTGCCGCGCGCGAGGCGTTCGCACGCCTTGTTTCGGGGGCGGACCGGCCACAGTCGGGCGAAGTCCGGCTTGGCGGCGAGCTGCTTGGGAAGGCGCGCAGGCGTAAGGGCGTCCTGGTGCGTGTCGGATCGGCGGGGATCGCGCCCACGGCACAAGCAGTTGGCCGGGTGGTGGGGCGCGAGGCTGCGGCGCTGGCCGGACTGTCGCGTGAGCTTGAATCCAGGCTCGCCAGCCTTTCGGCAGGACAGCGCATGAAGCTGGCGTTGGCGCAGGCTGCGTTGGCTGGCGCCAAGCTTGTCATCCTCGAGGCGCCGACCGCGCAGCTTTCGCACGAGGAAGCGGACGACATTTTCGGTGTGCTGCCCGGCCTGCTCGCGCCCGCGCAGGGCGTCGTGGTGATGCTGGCGGCGACAGCGGGCGAAGCGCTGGCGCTCAATGGCGATATCGTGGTGTTGGAGTCGGGAGTGATCATCCAGTCAGGCGGCGCGGGCGAGGTGAGCGCGTTTCCTGTCAGCCTGGCAAGCGCCGTGGCGACATCCTGGCCGCAATTGAACAGGCTGGGGATGACCGCGAAGGATGGTCGGTGGCTCCTGTCGGATGGCTCGCGGCTGCAGCTGCCGGAAGATGCGCCGACAAATCTGAGCGGCGTCTGCACGCTGGCCTTCCATCCCGAGGACATGGCGCTGGAGCGCGCGAGCGAGGGTTGCATCCGGTTCGTGGTGCGGGCCGGCGAGCCTGCGTGGGGCGGTTACCTGAAGGTGTTTTTCGCTGGCGCGGAGTGGGTTTGCCCCCTTGCCGGGACGCCGCCGCATGCTGGCGCGCTGCTCAACGTCTTTGTCGACCGTGCACGACTGATCCTGTTCGATGCAGAAGGCAGGCCTGTGACTTGATGCTTCCATCGAAGCGGCCCGCGCCCTAGTATGTCGCCGGATCGGATGCGCGGGGAGCGACGCGGATGAACCTTCTGCCTTTCGCGCTGCTCGCGTACATCGTGCTGCAGTTCGTCATCGCGATCTTCGCCTCGCGCTTCATCAAGGTGGAGGCGGACTACTTTGTCGCCGGCCGACGGCTCGGCGTATTCGCCGTGGGCATGTCCGTGTTTGCCACCTGGTTCGGGGCGGAGGCGGTCGTGGGGGCATCGGGGTCGGTTGCGGAACAGGGACTTGCGGGCGGCAGCGCCGATCCGTTCGGCTACACGCTCTGCCTGCTCGCGATGGCGACCTTTCTTGCCTACAAGCTGCGCGAAGCAGGTGTGATGACGTTCGTCGACTTCTTCCGCCATCGCTTCGGGCCAACGGCCAATACGATCGCTGCGGCGCTCAGCATTCCGACATCGCTGTTCTGGGCCTCGGCCCAGCTTCTGGCGCTGGGCTACATTGTCTCGGAGGTGACAGGGCTCGACCTGACCATGAGCCTGGGCGTTGCGACCGTGGTGATCGTTGCCTACACCGCTGTGGGCGGGCTGCTCGGTGATGTGATCACCGACATTGTGCAGGGCAGCGTGTTGATCATCGGGCTTGTCGTCCTGTTGATCGCGGTCTTCGCAAGTCACGATTTTTCGCTGGCCAGTATCCGACCGGAACAGCTGTCGTTTGTGGCTCTGGACGAGAGCGGCGCGCCGATGAGCCTGCTGGCCACGCTCAACACCTGGATGATTCCAGTTGTCGGCTCGCTGGTCGCACAGGAAGCGATCGCGCGTTTTCTGGGCGCCACATCTCCTTCGGTGGCGCGCACGGGATGCTATATCGCAGCGGGGCTCTATCTCGTGGTGGGATCGATCCCGGTGATCATCGGCCTGCTAGGGTCGGCTGCTGGCTTCGTGCCCGACGGCGACGCCGACCAGTTTCTACCGCAGCTGGCGCAGCGCTATCTCGATCCGGTGCTCTATGTGATCGTGATGGGAGCGCTGGTGTCGGCAATCCTGTCGACCGTGGACACGACGCTGCTGGCGATCTCCGCTGTTGCGACGCGCAACCTCGTCGAGCCGGTCGTCCCCAACCTTTCGGAGACCGCCCGCGTGCGGATGGGGCGGTTGATCACGGCTGCGACGGGTGTGATCGCGTTCATCGTTGCAGCATCGGGAGAGAGCATACAGGGCTTGGTGGAGATCGCCTCGTCCTTCGGCTCAGCAGGGATCGTGGTGGCGCTCCTGTTCGGGCTGCACTCCAAGCTGGGCGATGAACGCGCGGCTGTCGCGGCGCTGGTGACAGGCGCGGCGATGAGCTTTTTCGGGGATGGCGTAGTGGCGTGGGGCTATGGCCTGTTTGCTGGTGAAGACGCCGCCGCAGCGTTGCCCTGGTATTTCCAGGCCAATGAGGAAAGCGGGTACGTTGTCGCGGTTCTCAGCTCTCTGACTGCCTATGTCGCCGTGGCGTGGCTTACAGCGCGCGGCTCAGGGCAGGTGGCGAGGGAATAGCTGCGCCGGGGCGCTCTCATTTGTCGTCCGCATACGGATCCGGGCCGCCGGCGGCGATCCATTCATCGACATGGGCGGTGAGGACGGGCAGGGGAACAGAGCCGAGCTGCAGGACGGCGTCATGGAAATGGCGGATGTCGAAACTCGCGCCCAGAGCGGCTTCTGCCTTCTCGCGGGCCGCGAGGATGGCCATCTGGCCAAGATAGTAGCTGAGCGCCTGGCCTGGCCAGGAGATGTAGCGGTCGACTTCGGTCGTCACCTCGTGCTCGGCAAGGGCTGTGTTGTCCAGCATGAAGCCGATCGCCTTTTCACGGGTCCAGCCCTTGGCGTGGATGCCCGTGTCGACGACGAGACGGGCGGCGCGCCACATCTGGTAACTGAGCATGCCGAAGACCTCGTAGGGTGTCTCATACATGCCCATCTCTTCGCCCAGCAGCTCGGTGTAGAGCGCCCAGCCTTCGCCATAGGCGGAGATGTAGCTGGTGCGCCGGAAGTCGGGCTGGTCGCCCTGCTCCTCGGCGAGAGCCATTTGCCAGGAATGGCCCGGGGCGCTTTCATGCAGTGTGAGCGCCGGGAGCGAGTAGAGCGCGCGCGAGGGCAGGTTGTAGGTGTTGAGGAGATAGCCGCCCGTGCCGCCACGGCCGGCGGTGTAGAAGGGTGCGACATCATCCGGCACGGGGCGGATGGCAAAACGCGCGCGCGGCATGCGCCCGAACCAGAGATGCGCCTTGCCGTCGAATGTCTTTGAGATCCAGGCCGCGCGGTTGAGCAGCTCCTGCGGCGTCCTCGGATAGAATTGCGGATCTGTGCGCAGGAATGTGAGGAACTCGGATAGTGGCCCATCGAAACCGGCGAGCTTTTTCTGTTCCTCCATGCGTGCACGGATCCTCGCCACCTCCTTGAGGCCTATGTCGTGGATCTGGTCGGCTGTGAGATCGAGCGTGGTGAACTCGCGGATCTGCGCCCGGTAATACGCCTCGCCGTTGGGCAGGCTGATTGCTGCGAGGTTTCTCGTGGTGCCGGGGTAGTATTCGCGTGTGTAGTAGGCGTGCACCTTCTCGAAAGCGGGGAAGACCTTGTCGGCGATGACGGAATTCGCCTCGGCCTGCAGCGCGAGACGCGTTTCAGCCGGGATCGACTGCGGAAGCTGTTTGAAGGGCGCGTAGAAGGCCGATTCCCCCGGCGTCTTGCCAGCATAGGCGGCGGTGATCGAGCGGTCGCGGCCTTCGAGCGTTGCGCGCGGCGGCGTGAAGCCTCGGGCAAGCCCAAGCTTCATGTTGGCGATCTGATCGTCGAAATAGCGCGGCGTATCGGCCATGCGAGCGATCCAGGCGCGCGCCTGCGCTTCATTGCGGAAGGCGCGCGGTGCGGCGCTGGCGACGCTGGTCCAGAAGGTCGTATCGGCGTTGAGCGGCTTCTCGTGCTCGCGGAACTCGATGCGCAGGATGCGCAGCGCGATCTGCTCGCGATAGATGCCGTAATTGACGCGCTGCCCGGGCGAGAGCGTTTTCGGATCGATCGCATCGAGGCGACGGGTCACGTCCTGCCAGTAGGCGAGGCGCGTGGCCTGTGTAGCGGGGTCAACGCGGGCCCAGGTTGCAACGCCGGCCTCCCCGCCTGTGTCGTCTTCCTCGCCTTCGGTCGGATCGAGGGCCTTTCGCCAGGCCCACTCGGTTTCGTAGATGGCGCGGAACTGCTGGTCCATCAGCGTCTCACGCGGGCCGCCGGAGAGAGTGGTGCAGGCGGCCAGGCCGGCGATCGCCACGACAAGCATCAAGCGCTTCATTCCATCCCCTCGCGGTCATGAGGCAGGGTGTGCGCCGCCGACGCTGTCCGTCAAGCTCAGGCCTCATTCCACAACCGGCCGGCTGCGGTGTGGACCGCATGCGCGCCTTCGCTGATGGCGCGGGCGGCGCCGGAGGCGCGCACGAGCATGTTGCCCGCGAAATAGGTGGCGAGGATGAGCGAAGCCTGATCGTCCGCCTCCTCGCGCGCGGCGTAGGCGGAGCGGCACAGGAAATAGCCGCCGACAACATCGCCCGCGAGCTTGAGATAGGCGGTCGCGCCGGCAAGGGCCTTCTCGCGTTCATGGCTCATCTCGGCGAGCATGTAGTCGGTCGCGAGTTCGAGGGCGTCGGTTGCCTCGTCGAGCGTCTTGGACAGATACCCGAAGGCAGGATCGTTGACGCGGGCAAGATCGACCGCATGCGTGCGGATCTCGGAGATCATCCGGCGCATCGCGATGCCGCCATCCATGGACAGCTTGCGGCCTGCGAGGTCGATCGCCTGGATGCCGTTCGAGCCCTCATAGATCGGGGTGATGCGGGCATCGAGATAGAACTGGGCGGCCGACGTCTCGTCCATGAAACCCATGCCGCCGTGGATCTGCACGCAGAGATTGGCGACTTCCACGGCGCGGTCCGTGGACCAGGCCTTGGCCAGCGGCGTCAGCAGGTCCTCGCGCGCCTTGGCGAGCTTGCGTGTTGTTTCATCGGGATGATGCTCGGCGAGGTCGGCCGCGTTGCTGCAGGCATAGCAGATCGCGCGCGCAGCCTGCACGTTTCCAGCCATCGTCAACAACATGCGTTGCACGTCAGGGTGGCGGATGATGGGAACGGACCCCTTCTCGCCGGGCACCGAGCCCTGCTTGCGCTCCTTGGCGTAGGCGACGGCGGCTTGAAGCGCTGCTTCGCCGACGGCGACGCCTTCGAGGCCGACATTGAGGCGGGCCGAGTTCATCATGGTGAACATTGCGGCCAGCCCCTTGTTCTCCTCTCCGACCAGCCACCCCTTCGCGCCCGAATACTCCATCACGCAGGTGGGCGAGGCGTGGATGCCCATCTTGTGTTCGAGGCCGATGCATTTGAATGCATTGCGTTCACCCAGCGACCCGTCGGCTTCCACGAGGAATTTTGGCACCAGGAAGAGCGAGATTCCGCGTGATCCAGGCGGTGCATCCGGCAGGCGCGCAAGCACCAGCTGGATGATGTTCGCCGTCATGTCGTGGTCGCCCCACGTGATGAAGATCTTCTGGCCGGCGATGGCATAGGAGCCGTCGCTATTCGGGACCGCCCTGGTGGTGAGTGCGCCGACATCCGAGCCGGCTTGCGGTTCGGTGAGGTTCATCGCGCCGGTCCATTCGCCGGAAATGAGTTTCGGAAGGTAGATCTGCTGTTGCTCGGGCGTGCCGTGGGCGAGCAGGGCCTCGATGGCGCCGAAGGACAGGAGCGGGCAGAGACCGAACGCCATGTTGGCGCCGTGGATCATCTCGAACACGGCGAGCGCGAGTGGCTTGGGCAGGCCCTGTCCGCCGAAAGCCTCGGGGAAGGCGAGGCTCATCCAGCCGCCTTCGACGAATTGCCGGTAGGCGTCAGCAAAGCCTGGCGCTGCGACGACGCCCTCTGCGGTAAGCTTGGCCCCGGTCTTGTGGCCGATGGGGTTGAGCGGGGCCAGCACGTCGCGGGCGAGCTTGTTGGCTTCTTCCAGAATCGGAGCGACGAGGTCCGGGTCGAAATTCGGATAGGTGCCGGTTGCGGCAATGTCATCGAGCCGTGCGATGCGACCGAGCGTCTGGGCGATCTGCGGAATGGGGGCGGAATATGGCATGGCCGGCACCTAGCGCGGCCGCGCCGAGCTGTCACGGGGGCGCCGCCAAGGCCTGGCGCTGGCGCCAGGCGTGCGGCGTCCTTGTCCACAGGACTACCGCATCAGATTGAAATCCTTGCCGTCCACCGTGATCGCGAGGGCTTTCCATTCATTCGCGTTCTTGAGGTGCGGCTGCACCTCCACCGTGACCGTCTTGCCAACGCTCATGGCCTCGCGTTTGAGGCCGCGGTCGATCATGCGCTGGAGCGGCGAGAGCCAGACCTCGTTGCGCTTTCCGGCGACCGTGATGAACAGGACTGCGTGGGGTTGCTCCCACCTGAGCTCGGCGACAGTGCCGGTGACCTTCTGCTGCTTTGCTTCGTCATAGGCGTCCCAGCCGTGGTGCGCGAAGGCGGTTCCAGCGATGGCGGCAGTGGACAGGGCGGCGGCAATGATCGCGACAAAGCGCATGGCGGTTTCCTCCTTGTTGCGTCTGCAGCTCCACTTGTCTGCGTGTTGCTGGCGGGCTTCAAGGGCGAAGATAGATCGGAAAATGACGTAATCCCTATTTCGGACCGATCATCTTTTCGGGACGAACCAGCTTGGTGAACTCCGCATCCGTCAGATAGCCGCCGCCGACGGCTTCCTCGCGGAGTGTTGTGCCGTTCTTGTGGGCTGTCTTGGCGATCTTGGCGCACGCGTCATAGCCGAGGCGTTCGTTGAGCGCGGTGACGAGCATGAGCGAGCGTTCGACGCCCTGGGCGATGTTGTCGAGGCGCGGCTGGATACCAACGACGCAGTTGTCGGTGAAGGAAATGGCGGCGTCCGCAAGGAGCCGGACGGACTGGAGGAAATTGTAGGCCATCATCGGGTTAAACACATTGAGCTCGAAATGGCCCTGGCTGCCGGCAAAGCCGATGGCGGCGTTGTTGCCCATGATGTGGGCGCAGACTTGCGTCATCGCCTCACACTGCGTGGGGTTCACCTTACCGGGCATGATGGATGAGCCTGGTTCGTTTTCCGGCAGGGCGAGTTCGCCGAGGCCGGCGCGGGGGCCCGACCCGAGGAAGCGGATGTCGTTTGCGATCTTGAAGCAGGAGGCGGCGACCGTGGCGATGGCGCCGTGGGACATGACCATCGCATCGTGCGCGGCCAGCGCCTCAAACTTGTTCGGAGCGGTCTTGAAGGCAAGGCCTGTGATCTCCGCGATCTTGGCGGCGACAAGCTTGTCGAAGCCCTTGGGCGCGTTGAGGCCGGTGCCGACGGCCGTGCCGCCCTGCGCGAGCTCCATCAGGGCGGGGAGTGTCTGCTTGATGCGGGCGATGCCGTTCTCGATCTGCTTGGCGTAGCCGCCGAATTCCTGGCCGAGGGTGAGCGGGGTTGCATCCTGCGTATGTGTGCGGCCGATCTTGATGATCTTTGCCCATTCCTTCGACTTCGCCTTGAGAGCGGCGTGCAGATGATCGAGGGCAGGCAGCAGGTCCGTCGAGATCTGTTCGGCGCAGGCAATGTGCATGGCTGTCGGGAAGGTGTCGTTCGACGACTGGCTCATGTTGACGTGGTCATTCGGGTGGACGGGCTTTTTCGAGCCCATCACGCCGCCCATCATCTCGATCGCGCGGTTCGAGATCACCTCGTTGGCGTTCATGTTCGACTGCGTGCCCGAGCCGGTCTGCCACACCACCAGCGGGAAGTGGTCGTTCAGCTTGCCATCGATGACCTCCTGCGCGGCGGCGATGATCGTCTTCGCAAGCTTGGCGTCGAGCTTGCCGAGTTCGAGGTTCGCTTCGGCGGCGGCGCGCTTGACGATGCCGAGGGCGCGGATGATGGGGGCAGGCTGTTTTTCCCAGCCGATCTTGAAGTTACCCAGCGAGCGTTGCGCCTGCGCGCCCCAATACCGGTCGGCGGCGACATCGATCGGGCCGAAGGTGTCGGTCTCAGTGCGCGTCTTGGCGGCCATCCCGGAAGCTCCCATCATCAGTGATGAGCGCGGGACTAGACCCAAGGCGGCGCGTGATCAACCGGGTGACGGGGCCTGCTGCATTGTGTGGTTCGCTCCGATGCCCGATGATGTCATGGCAGGCGGCAGGGGAAACAGATGGTCTGGCGCATACTTGCCTGGTCGGGTGCTTCGGTTGCCGTTCTCCTGACGGTCACGGTGTTTGGGGGCTCGCTGGTCTGGTGGGTGCTCGGCTTTGGCGACCGGCTGGAGATCGACGGGCGGGCGCCTCTTGTTGCGGAGGCTGATTCGCCGGCGCCGACGGGATGGCGCGCCTATGGCGGCGACCCCGGCGGAACTCGCTATTCTGCAGCGGACCAGATCACGCCGGCCAACGTCTCCGGCCTTGGCCTCGCCTGGGAGTATCGCACAGGCGCGCTTGAGGGACGTGAAGACGCCGCCCGTCGCAGCGCGTTCGAGGCGACACCTATCCTGGTTGACGACAAGCTGGTCTTCTGCACGCCGTTCAATGCTGCGATCGCGCTCGACCCGGGAAGCGGTCGCGAGGTCTGGCGGTATGACCCGAAGATCGACCTTGGCCAGAGGCCGGCGAACCAGTTCGTCTGCCGCGGCGTGTCACAATGGCGGGACGCAACAGCCGAACCGGGCGCAGCGTGCTCCACGCGGCTGTTCATGGGGACCAACGACGCCCGGCTGGTGGCGCTCGATGCCGCTACCGGCAAGCCATGCGAGGGATTTGGCGCAAATGGCCAGGTGCAGGTCGAAGCGTCCATGGCGCTGCGCTGGCCGGGCGAGCGGCAGATCACGTCTGCCCCCGCCGTCGTCGGCGATGTCGTCGTGGTTGGTTCGGCCATTTCGGACAATCTTCGCGTTGCGGCTCCTGCCGGAACCGTTCACGCCTTCGACGCGCGCACCGGGGCCTTGCGCTGGACCTTCGATCCCGTGCCGCGCGATCCGGCTGATCCGGCGCGCGCCGGCTGGGGCGGCGCATCCGCCGACACGGTGGGGCATGCAAATGTCTGGTCGACCATCTCGGTCGACGAGGCGCGTGGCTGGGTGTTCCTGCCGACATCGAGCCCAAGCCCGGACTTTTTCGGGGGGCTGCGAGTAGGCGACAATCGCTATGCAAACGCGGTCGTCGCGCTGGAGGGCGCAACGGGCCGGATCATCTGGCACTTCCAGACGGTGCATCACGATGTCTGGGACTACGATCTTCCGGCCCAGCCAGGTCTCTACACGATCACCGTGGCAGGCCGCCCGCGCGAAGTTGTGGCGCAGGCGACAAAGACGGGTCTCATCTTCGTGCTGGACCGGCAGACCGGCGAGCCTGTCTTTCCGGTTGAAGAGCGGCCAGTTCCGCAAGCTGGCGCGCCGGGAGAGACGCTCTCACCGACGCAGCCATTTCCGACACGGCCCGGGCCGGTTGTGCCGGATCGGCCGAATGGCGCGTTCGGGATAACGCTCTTCGACAAGCTGGCGTGCGAGAGTTTGATCGGCAGCCTGCGGGCGGAGGGCCTCTACACGCCGCCAACCGAACAGGGAACGCTGTTCATGCCCTTCACCGGCGGCGGCGCCAACTGGGGCAGCGCTGCGTTCGACCCGCGCCGCAATCTGCTGGTCGTCAACATGAGCAATGTCGGGCAGGTCATCCGCCTCGTGCCGAACGACAAGGACGAAGAGACCATGGAGCTCAGCGAGGACGCCGAGTATGCCCCGATGGAGGGCGCACCTTTCGGCATGACACGCGAGATCATCCTCTCGCCGCTCGGCCTGCCGTGCACGGCGCCACCCTGGGGCGTAATCGCCGGCGTCGATATCGCGAAGGGCGAGATTGTGTGGCGCCGTGTGCTGGGTACGACGCGCGATGTTGCGCCCATGGGCGTCGAACTGGCGACCGGCATGCCCAATCTCGGCGGACCAGCGATCACGGGCGGTGGACTGGTTTTCATCTCCGCGGCGTTCGACAGCTATCTTCGCGCCCTGGATGTCGAGACCGGCAAGGAGATATGGAAGACCCGCCTTCCGGCATCATCGGTCGCCACGCCGATGACCTATGTCTGGCAGGGACGGCAGTATGTGGTCGTGGCAGCCGGCGGCTACAGCAATTTCGACAGCCGCATGGGCGACCATGTCGTTGCTTTCGCGTTGCCGGAACAGCCATGACGCTGGACAGCGCTGAGTCTCTTCCATGGACGCGCCACGGCAAGGTGCGCGCGCGCCTCGAGAGGGACGGCGCGCTCGAAATCGCCGTTGATGGGCTGACGACACAGGCAAAGTACTACAAGCCGTTGCTCAGGGACTTTTTCCGGCTCCACTTCAAGGTGCGGCCGCGCTGGGGCGACTGGTCGGCGCATATCGCGATGGAGTTCACGGGCGAGCCGCCGCACATGGACCTCGACAATCTCGCCAAGGCGATGCTCGACAGCGCGGTGGGAGCGGCGTTTCATGACGATAGCCAGGTGGCGCGTCTGCTGGTGGAGCGCCGCGTCGGTGAGCGTGAGGGCGTCTGGATGCGGCTTTCGCCAATGGCATAGCGCCTCACCGGGATGTGCTTGCGGCAGGCTCTTGGGTGGGTCGACAGGGCATGGCCGCAGAATTAGCCTTCACGCACGCATGAGCGTGCGGGACATGGATTCCGGCGCCGGCCTCGGGAGGGTTGCATGAAACGTCTTGTCATCGGCGCATCGGTGGTTGCGACAGTATTGGCGGGCGCCATGCCGGCGGCTGCGCAGCAGGCGCCGCTGCCGCTGTTCAGCGAACTGAAGCCGTGGGACCCGGCCTACACGGCGCCGCGGACCGCGTGGGGCCAGCCGGACCTGCAGGGGACATGGTCCACCGCAGCGCTCACCACGCTGACGCGCAATGCGCAGAATGGAACGCAGGGGATGGGCCTGGTGATCCCGCAGGAGAAGATCGACGAGATCACCGAGAACTCCTACTACAACGTTCGGTTGCGGAATGACAACCAACGCACGCCTGAGACGGCCGGCGCCGGCGATGGCAAGGGCGGCGGCGATGTGAAGGGTTACAACAATTTCTGGATCGACCCCGGCTCGGAATACGCGAAGGTCAACGGCGAATACCGCTCGTCCTGGATTGTCTCGCCGGATAACGGACAGATCCCGTTCAATCGCGCGGGCAACGCGGCGGCCGGTTCGCGCATGACGCAGGCGCGCTCTTCGCAGAACACGGGGCCCGAAATCCGCACGCTGGGTGATCGCTGTCTTGTCTCGTTCGCCAACCAGGGCGGCCCGCCGATCACCAATGCCATGTACAACAATCATGTGCAGATCGTGCAGACGCCCGATCATGTGATGCTGCAGATCGAGATGAACCACGATGCGCGGATCATTCGCCTCACGAAGGACGCCGACGAAGAGAAGGAGCTGCCGGCGAACATCCAGCCCTGGTTCGGCGATTCGATCGGATGGTGGGAAGGCGATACGCTGGTGGTGGAAACAAAGAACCTGCACCGGCTGCAGGCGCGCGGCCGAATTCCGCTCTCGGCCGAAGGCAAGGTGGTCGAACGCTTCCGTCGCGTCTCGGATGTCGAAATCGACTACCAGTACGACGTCATCGATCCAGTGAGCTACACGCAGACCTGGAAGGGGCAGATGCCGATGCGCCTCAGCCGCGAGCCGATTTACGAATATGCGTGCCATGAAGGCAACCACGCGCTGCCCGGCATCCTTGTCGGGATGGCGCTGGAGCTGGACACCGCTCTGGAGGCGGATGGCGAGTAGGGCTACGCGCTTTTCCTCACGCCCCTCAGAAAAATCTGCACCGCGCGGCGGGCGCGCGCTTCGATCAGGTGGGGGGGCATGGTCGCGTTCGAGTCCAGCATGAGGCGGAAGCCGGAGTCCTGCATCACCATGCCGAACAGCATGGCGGAAGCTTCGTCAGGATCCTCGATGTTGTATTGCGCGCGCACAGCTGGCGAGGCGAGCCAGTTGGCGAGCAGCTCCCGCGGGAAGCCCTTGGGCTTTGATGCGCTCATCAGCTCAGGATAGCGTCGCACTTCCGAAATGATCAGGCGGGCCAGAGCCATTGATCGCGGGCTCGTGAAGTGCGTCACCATGCGCACGAGCACGCCGTAGAGTTCGAGCTCGATATCTTCGCCGGGCAGAGGCGGCGGCAGCCCCCCCATGTCGGCGACGTTCTCTATGAGGAGGGCGTGGAGCAGCTCGACCTGGCTCTTGAACTCTCGGTAGATGGTCTTCTTGGACATTCCGGCCTGCTGGGCCACCGCGTCCATGGTTGCGTGTTCGGGCAGGCCGTCGAGGAAGATCCGGCGGGCGGCGGCAAGTATCCGTTCGCGGGCAGGCAAGACCTCAGCCGCTTCCTGTGGAACCTGCATCAAAACCCCGAAGTCTTCGATTCGTGATCGCCTTAACACGATCACCATGTTTGCAGGGTATATCAGGTTGATGTAGGGAAACGCCAGAGTTTCCGAGTTTGGGCAAGATGGACCTCCCCGATACGTCCACGGCCGGCGGCCTGGAACGCCCTGTTTCGGCAGGCGACCGACCGCTCGCGACCGAAAACCGCGCAGAATCAGTGAGTCGCTCGACCAGCGCTCGACCTGACAACCTGCCGGCTGGCCGACTCGCGAAAATAATCCGACCGTGGCGTCGTGCGGCGCATTTCCCGAACGTACTAAGCACGCCATCTGCCCCCCGAGGGCTGCCGGAACCCGAAAAGACCTCCCCACCGGACGCGCAAGGACAAAAAATGACAAAGCAGCGCACCACCCTGACCTCGATCGCCGCGATCGCCGGCGCGGGGACGCTCTTCCTCGGTCTTCACGCCTGCGGGCAGAAGCCGGCCCCGGCTGAAGAAGCCGCCGCGACATCCGCTGCGACGACGTCCGGCCTGCAGGCCATGCGGGTGACCCGGATCGAGTCGCGCAGCCTCGCCGAGGAGATTGACGCCAAGGGCCGGCTGGTCGTCCGTGAGGAAGCGGCGGTGGGCACGGAACTGCCTGGCTATCGCGTTGCGGCGGTCTTTGCCGATGAAGGCGACTGGGTGAAGCAGGGCCAGGCGATGGCCCGGCTGGACGATGCGCTGCTGCAGGCGCAGATCGCGCAGGCGGAAGCCTCGCTCAAGACCCAGGAAGCGGCGTTTGAATTCCAGAAGAGCCAGCTCGCACGCGCCGAGGCGCTGGTCGCAGAGGGCGCCTTCTCGCGGGTCCAGCTCGAGCAGACGCGGCTGGAAACCACCAGCTCAGAAGCGCAGCTTGCGGTCTCACGCGCTGCCCTCAACGAGATGAAGGTGCGGCAGGCCCGCATGACGATGCGGGCGCCGGTCTCGGGAATGGTGCTGCAACGTTCAATTCGTCCCGGCGAGATTTCCGGCGGCGCCGCGGGGCCATATTTCCGGATTTCGCGTGATGGCCTGATCGAGCTGGATGCTGAGCTTTCGGATTCCAAGCTGTCGATGGTCAAGGTCGGCGAGCGCGTGGATGTCACCCTGCCGAGCGGACGAACGATTGCGGGCAAGATCCGCTTTGTCTCGCCACGCGTCGACGTGGCTTCGGGCCTCGGTCGCGCCCGCGTCGAGCTGCCATTCGACAAGGAACTGCGGCCCGGCGGCTTCGCTCAGGCCCGGTTCAACGGCGCGGCTACGGGCGCGTTGAGCGTGCTGGCCAGCGCCATTCGCTATGAGTCGGGAGGTCCTGCGCTCATGGTCGTCGATGACGCCAACAAAGTCAGCCGCGTGCCGGTCAAGCTGGGCGAACGCATGGGCGACTATGTGCAACTGCTCGAGAGCCCGCCTGCCGGGACGCGCGTGCTGGAAACCGGTTCCGCGTTCACCCTGGATGGCGACGTGATCAATCCGGTCGAGGAGGCAGCGGCCCCCGCGCCGGCGACGTCGGAAGGAAATTAGTCCCATGAACCTTCCGATTTCCAGCTGGGCGATCCGCAACCCGATCCCCGTCATCGTGGTGTTCACCCTGCTCACCATCGCGGGGCTGTTCTCCTATTCGCGGCTGCCGGTGAAGCAGTTCCCGAACATCTCCTTCCCCATGGTGCAGGTCATCGTCGTGCAGGATGGGGCAGCCGCCTCCGAGATGGAGAACCAGGTCACGCGCCTGGTCGAGAACGCGGTGGCCAGCCTGCCGGGGATCGAGCAGCTTGCCTCGAACGTGCAGCTTGGCGTGTCGGCTACACAGATCCAGTTCGCCATCGGCTCGAACCTGCAGAAGATGAAGGACGACGTGCGCTCGCGCGTCGACGCCATCCGCATCGATCTGCCTGCAGGTATCGAGCCGCCCCGTGTCGAGGCGCTGGATTTCACCGGCGGCACGCTGATGACGTTTGCCGTGTCGAACCCGGCGCTGTCGGCCACCGACTTGTCCTGGTTCATTGACGACACAATCGCGCGTCGTCTGCAGTCTGTCCCGGGCGTCGGCCAGGTGCAGCGCGTCGGCGGCGTCAGTCGCGAGATCAACGTCACGCTAGACCCTGCGCGCATGGCCTCGCTCAACCTCACCGCCGCCCAGGTCAACCAGGCGCTGAACGCCTACTACCGCAATTATGGCGGCGGCCGCACAGATATCGGCGGGGCAGAATCCACCGTCCGCGTTCTTGGCGAGACCGAAACGGTCGAAGACCTGCGCAATCTCACCATACCGCTTTTCAGCGGCGGTTACGCCAAGCTGTCCGACATCGCCTCGGTGGGCGATGGGGCCGGCGAGGCCCGGGGCTTTGCGCGGCTCAACGGCCGGCCTGTGGCGGGCTTCAACATCGTCAAGGTCGACACCGCTTCCGAGGTGGATGTCGAGCGCGGCGTGCTGGCCGCGATCGCCGATCTTGAGGCCGGAAACAGCGGACTTGAAGTCACCAAGATCTTCTCGTTGACGGACGACACGAAGGCCAATTTTCACGCCACCGAGATGGTGCTGATCGAAGGCATGCTGCTGGCGGCGCTCGTCGTCTTCCTGTTCCTGCGCGATTGGCGCGCCACGGTGATCGCCGCCGTCGCAATGCCGCTGTCGCTGATACCCACCTTCTTCTTCATATCGCTGCTCGGCTTCTCGCTGAACGTCGTGACGCTACTCGCACTGACCCTGGTCATCGGCATTCTTGTCGACGATGCGATCGTCGAGATCGAGAACATCCAGAAGCGAACGCTCGCCGGCTACACGCCCTTCCGCGCCGCCATGGAAGGGGCCGATGCGATCGGCCTCGCCGTGCTGGCGACCACCGCCTCGATCGTGGTGGTGTTCCTGCCGACCTCGTTCATGGGCGGCATGTCGGGCCAGTTCTTCATCGAGTTCGGCATTACGGTCTCGGTGGCGGTGACGTTCTCCCTCCTGGTCGCGCGTTTCGTTTCCCCATTGATGGCGGCCTATTTCCTCAAGCCGTCGAAAAAGGGACATCGCGATGTGCGCAAGCTGCCGGCCTTCTACGAGAAGACGCTGGCCTGGGCGCTCAAACACCGGCTGATGGCCTCCGCCGTGGGCGGTGCGTCCTTCTTCGGCGCCATCGCTGTTGCCGGCATGCTGCCGACGGGATTCATCCCGACGGAAGATCCCGGCTACATCCAGTTTTCGATCGAGGCGCCGCCGGGAACGACCATCGAGAAGATGGAGCAGGCGACCCAGCAGCTGAACGGCATGCTTCAGGAGTTCCCCGACACCGAAGATGTCTTCATCAATGTCGGTTCAACCGGCGCCAATGGCGACATTACGCAGGGCTTTGCAACCCTCGTCATGCGCGAAGGCCACAAGCTCAAGACAGAAGAACTGAAGCAGGAGATTCGCCCGCGTCTGAGCGAAATCGCCGACGTTCGTGTCACGGCGATGATGACAGGCGGCGGGCCGAGCGGCTCGGACGTCAATATCATCCTGTCGTCGGAAAACACCGAGGCGCTGGAGAAGGCGCAGCTCGACCTGCTTTACGAAATGCGGAACATGCCGGAGGTGAGTAATCCGCGCCTGTTCCCATCAGCGCCTGGGCCTGAGCTGATCATTCGTCCGCGCGCTGCAGAGGCGGCGCGTCTCAATGTCGGCACCGACGACATTGCAGCTGTCGCCCGCATCGCAACCACTGGCGACATCGAGGCCAACACGCCGAAATTCTCTGAAGGCAAACGGCGCCTGCCGATCCGCGTCCGCCTGCCGGACGAGGTGCGCACCGACCTTGCCAAGCTGGCCGAGCTGCGCGTGCCTGCGCGCGACGGGACGTCGACCACGCTGGGCGCCGTCGCCGACATTTACTACGAGCAGGGGCCAAGCAAGATCACGCGGCTTTCGCGTGAGCGCCGCGCGTCGGTCGAAGCCGACTTCTCACCTGACATTACGTCTGGCCAGGTCAACGAGGCGGTCGAGAACACCAAGACCATGCAGAACCTCCCGCCCGGCGTTCAGCGTGCGCGCATCGGCAACGATCAGGCGGAAGCCCAGATGTTTGGCGGCATTGTCATCGCCCTGCTGTCGGGCGTCGCGCTGATCTACTCGGTGATGGTGCTGCTGTTCAAATCGGTGTTCAAGCCGATCACCATCCTGGCGTCGTTGCCCTTGTCGTTCTCGGGCGCATTCCTCGCCCTCTTGATCTGCAGCATGGAAATTTCGATGCCGGTCATGATTGGCTGTGTGCTGCTGCTCGGTATCGCTGCGAAGAACGCCATCCTGCTTGTCGAGTTCGCTATCGAAGCCCAGCAGCGCGGCAAGAACACCTATGACGCGCTGTTCGAGGCCTGCCGCGAGCGGGCCCGGCCGATCGTGATGACAACAGTCGCCATGTCGGCGGGCATGCTGCCGGTCGCGATCGGGCTGGGCGAGGGTGCCGGGTTCCGCCAGCCGATGGCGGTGGCCGTGATCGGCGGCCTCATCTCCTCGACCGTGCTGTCGCTGGTGCTGGTGCCTGTGGTCTACTCCCTTATCGACCAGTTTGAACGCTGGCTCGGACCGTGGGCGGCAAAGCTCGCGACGAACCGGACGCCGGAGGACGAGGTGCTGCTTCGCGGCAAACGCGCCCACGAGCCGGAATCACCCGGCACGCCGGCGGAGTAGCTGCGCTTCGGCCAAGCCTCGATCAGGTCTTCACGAACTGGAGGCCGGCGGCGCCGCGCGTCTGCCAGATAACGTACGCCCAGGTCTTGAGCCGCAGTGTCGGTTCCGACAGCAGGACACGATCCGGCATCTGGATGTCGCGCATGAACTCGACGCGTGCGCCTGTGTCGCTGACATTCTTGACGACGACGTCGACGCGCTCGCCCGTGATGAAAGCGAGGCTGGCGGCCTTGAAGGTTGGCTTGCGCTCGGCGCGCTTTTCGCCTGGAGCGACGGAGGAATAGTTCACCTCCTCGGCCGGCACGCTCGCGATGTTGCGCATGCGCTGCGCAAGCGGGTCAGGCTTGTCCGGCGTCTTCTTGAACATCGCGCGCTGTTCATTCAAACCACCCCGCACACCATGCTGGGCAGGCCCTTTTACAAAATAGTTGCTACCAGAGTGTACACGATCGGGCCGTCCCCAATCGCCCTCACAGGTTAACGCGAGCACCGCGGGCGCGTGGAACGCCGGCCTAACCACATGTCCGTGGGGTGAGGGCGGGTCGTCCGATCAGACCGCCTTCAGGTCGGGATCCACGGATTGACCATCTTCCACCTGTATGCCGAAGGAATTCAGGATCATCGCGACCTGCGTGTACTGGCCGACGGTGAAGACGAGATCCATGCACTGTCGCTCGCTGTAGTGCCTCGCCAGCTCTGCCCAAACTGGGCTGGATACAAAGTGGTCGCGATTGAGGTCGTCGACCGCGCCAAGCAGTGCGCGCTCAGAAGCGCTCCAGCCCTGGGCGCCGGGCCCCAGCTTGATTCGCGCGATCTCAGCGGCCTCGAGCCCCGATTCGAGGCCGATGCGATGGTGCTGCGTCCACTCATAACCGGATTTGCACAGCCAACCGACGCGCAGGATGGCGATCTCGCGGTCGCGGGGCGAGAGGGAGTTGCGCGACATCACATAGCCGCCCCACCATGAGAAGGCGCGGAAGGCATCGGGTGCGCGGACCAGCGTGCGGAAGATGTTGAGGATCGAGCCGTCCTTCTGTCGCGACTTGGCAAGGCGCTCGACCTGCTCGGCTGTGAGTTCGGCATCAGACAGCGGGGTGATGCGGGGGGCGAGGAGGCGCATGGAAACTCCTTGATGGCCGCGACCGGCGCGCGGCTGCTCATCCTGCCCTGAGGGCAGGCATGGTGGACAGATATTCTGACGGTCCTGCGAGGTAGAGGAAGCCGTCGTGATCGATGTGGCCGGCGTCGCATGTCGCAACGAAGCCTTGCTGGTCACGCCGGATATGCCGCGCTTCGCCGCCGAGTTCGGCTTCGAGCGTGCGGGGCGTTCGCGCCCAGATCTCGCCGACGACGCCCGGGGGGAGCTGGCGGCCCTCAGCGTCACGGATCTCGACTGCGGCGCCGCGGATCGGCTTGCCGCAGCTGCCGCGCTTCGCTGCGAAGGCTTCCGCAGACAGCGTGGCGATGTGGCCGGTCTGTGCCGAGCCATAGGCCTCGCTGACCGCGCGGCCAAACGCTTCCTTCAGCCACCGCTTGAGCATCCACGGGGCGGCGGCGCCGCCGATGATGACCTCCCGCAGTGAAGACGTGTCGGTTGCTGCCAGGAGGTCGGCATGGCGATGAAGCTCGACAAACGTTTCCGGGAAAGCGGCCCAATGCGTCACGCGACGCTCGTGGATCGCTTTCAGGGCGTCGGCGGCGTTGAAGGTGCGCATGAAGACGATGGTTCGGCCAGACGCCAGCGCGGCCCAGAATTGCATACAGCCCCACGTCCGGTGCATTGGCACGGTGAGCAGGGATGCGCCCGTTTCGGGCGCTGGCGCGCGGGAGATCGAGGCCGGAGCGGCGCGCCGACGGGGCAGGGTGACAAAACCCTCGCCCGTCCCCGGCGTCCAGGCCATCAGCGAAGGTTGTTGCCGACCGAAGCGCGGCTGAGCCACCGGCGGGAACAGGTCCCAGAAGTTGAAAAAGCCGGGATAGGCTGCGTCGATGCTTGCGCGAAGGCGGAGGCTCAAACCATCAAGCGCCCGGGCGATACGGACCGGCGCTGTGTCGCCTGCGATGATTGCTGCGGCGCGGCTCGCGATCATTTGTCGACGGACTGATGCGCTCTGCGAGTTGGGATCAAGCGTGAGGAGACGCGCATCAATCTTGGCGCAGGCGAGGGCGATGACGGCCCATTCAATCCTGTTGCGGCAGCGCACGGCGATGACGTCGTCCACGCCGAGGCCGCGACCGACGAAAGCCTCGGCCAGAAGGTCCGCATACTCGTTCCAGTCGCGGTAGGTCAGCGAGGACGCCCCCTCGAACAGGGCGGGCTCCCCGCCTCGAACGGCCGCCCAGTATTCGAGGCTGCGCGCAACCGGCTCGTTCACGCCGCCAGCGCGCTTCGCACGTTCCTCGTCAGGGTGTCGCGCATGCGCGCCAGGGAAACGTGATCTGGATTGATAAGCCACTGGAACAGGACTCCTCGCAGGGCGGCGACGATAAGGGATGCTTCGGTTCGGGCGTCGACGTCCGGCCTGATGTCGCCGAGGTCGCGCGCTTCGCGGATCAGCACTGCGATGTCCTCAACTGCCTGCTGCGTGATACGGGCGCCGAGGGAGCGAAGGTCAGAACGGGTGAGGCCGGCGCCGAGCAGGGCCTGGTAGACGCGCACCGTCGCAGGATCGCGCTCGGCGTCGTCGGCGCAGAAGACGATCACATCGATGAGGCGCTGAAGGCCCTGCGTCGCGATCGGACCCGATCGGACCCGCCTGGAGTATTCGGCCACAATGAAGTCGGCGAGTGCGTGCAGCATCGCATTCTTCGTGCCGAAGTAATGCGCCGGCAGCGCCCGCGAATATCCCGCCGCCTCTCCCACTTCGCCCAGCGTGAGTTCATCGAGCCCCCGCTCCGCAACGATTGTCTTGGCTGCTTCGAGTATGGCGCGTTCCGCGGCCTCGCGCCGTTCCGCCTGGGTCTGGCGTTCAGTGGCGAGCGTGAGGCCGCGCGTGCCGGGCGTGCTTCGCAATGACATCGGAAACACAAACATATTAGCTTGTTGGCAAACAAGTATGTGACGTGGGGTCAATCGCCTGACCAAGTGTCACACGCAACGGATGAGGCAGCGCCCGTATCGGCCCTGAGGCGTCCAGGTTGTGGGCAAGAGCACCGGGAAAAGCCCATCACCTGCCTTGATAGGTTTTCTGAGATGGGGCCGGCGAGCGCCCATCGCGCGGACCCGCTGATCTTGGCGAGGCGGCCGAAGATCACCCAGGCGGACATTGCGTTGAGGGTGTGCTGCGTCGAAAGCCTCCCCGACACCCAGAACCCCATCAATGTCGAGCTCGCAATGGCCACCGCGACAACGGCGCAGGGCCAGGCGTCGCGCTCGACCCTTTGGGCCGCAGCCAGCGCGATGTCCTCGCTGGTTCATGGACGGCGCTACGGGTGCTGGGAGCGTCAGGCTCGGCGAGGGGCATGACTGAACTGTTCAAAGGGCTGCCGCCTGTCGGACCGAAAGCCTTGGCTTTTCACGCACTGGAAAAGACAAACCGTGGATCGACGGCGCTTGAGCGCCATTGGCTGAAACCGGATTTGCGCGATAAGTGTGCCCACACCCTGCGGGCCGCCCGCACCGATTGTCGAGGGAATCCCATGACCACCACCAGCCTGATCGCTCCTGCCGCTCCCGCCGATCAAATCTCGGCCTATATCGCCGCGGCGACCAAGGCGGCCTGGGGTGTTGTTGGCCTGCCCGCGGGCACGCCGATCAAGCCAATCAGGAAGGTCGGCGTGCTCGGCGCTGGCACGATGGGCGGCGGCATCTCGATGAACTTCGCCAATGTCGGGATCCCGGTAACGATCGTCGAAATCCAGCAGGCCGCGCTCGAGCGTGGACTCGGCGTGATCCGCAAGAACTATCAGAACTCGGCTGACAAGGGCCGCTTCCCGCAGGAAGAAGTGGGCGTCCGCATGAACCTGCTGACGGGCTCGCTCAATCGCGGCGATCTTGCGGACTGCGATCTCGTGATCGAAGCCGTATTCGAGGACATGGCGGTGAAGAAGGACATCTTCGCCGACCTCGACCGGATCTGCAAACCCGGCGCGATCCTCGCCTCCAACACCTCTTATCTCGACATCAATGAGATCGCCGCGATGACGAAGCGGCCGGAGGACGTGATCGGCCTGCACTTCTTCTCGCCGGCCAATGTCATGAAGCTGCTCGAGATCGTGCGCGCCAGGCATACGTCGGACACGGTGGTCGCCACGTCGATGGACCTGGCGAAGAAGATCAACAAGGTCGCCGCACTCGCTGGCGTGTGCCCTGGATTCATCGGCAACCGCATGCTGTCCAAGCGTGGCCTGCCGGCAGGCGCTCTGCTCAAGGCTGGCGCAATGCCGTGGGACATCGACGCGGCGTTCAACGCGTTTGGCTTCAAGATGGGCCCGTACCAGATGAGCGATCTTGCTGGTCTCGACATCGGCTGGAAGCCGGGCGCTGCGACAGCCAACCCGCTGCGTGACATGATCTGCGAGCGCACGCCGCGGCGCGGTCAGAAGTCAGGTGCTGGCTATTACGACTATGACGAAAACCGCGTTGGCCGCCCCTCTCCGGAAGTTGCGGAGATCGTCAGGGAGTTTGCGGCCAAGTCTGGTGCTCCGCAGCGCAAGGTCACTCAGGAGGAGATCCTCGAAGAGTGCGTTTTCCCGATGATCAACGAAGGCGCTGCGATCCTTGAAGAAGGCATGGCCCAGCGCGCGGGCGACATTGATGTGACCTGGCTCAACGGTTATGGCTGGCCGCAGGACAAGGGCGGGCCGATGTTCCTCGGCGACAAGGTCGGCCTGCAGCGCGTGCTTGAGGTGACCGAGCGGGTGGCGAAGCACGTGCCGGACATCAAGGTTTCGAACCTTCTGCGCGCGATGGCCAAGGATGGCCGCAAGTTCGCCGACCTGCCGGCACAGGCGCTCAAGGTCTAAGCGGCGTTGGCGAACTGCGGCGTCGGCTTGTAGAGGACGCCCAGCACCGCTGCACCGAATATCGCCGGGATTACCGACAGCCAGGGCAGGCCATAGGCGCCGAACGCGGCCGCGCCGCTGATGCTGAGGGCGACGAATGCTTGTCCGAGCGTCGACATCAGCGAGCCTTTGGCGCGCCGACGAACGAAGTCGCGGCGGGCGCCGGGATTGCGTCGCCACAGGCCGATCAGGGCGGCTGACACCGTGGCGCACAGGACGCCAGCGGTCGTCCATCCGCCGGCCCAGGGATCCCGCCAGAAAAGGATCGCGATCGGGATCGTCATGAGCAGCAGCACGGGAACTATCGCTGCGAGGAGCTTGGCCCGGTCAATCGTCTTTGGACCGATTGGCGCCGAGGCAAGGAGATCAGGCGCGTCTTCCGCCGAAACGGTGATCCAGGTCAGACTCCCCGCCAGCGCGCTCGACAGCAATGCGAGCGCCGGCGCGAAGGCCGCTTCGGTGAGCTGCAGGCCGCGATCCGGTCGCATCAACACGAAGACGAGCGGAATGAAGTAGATCAGCTGCAGGCCCACTTGCGACAGGAGGAGTGGGTCGCGCATGAGCAGGCGCAGCTCCTTGCGGATGACCGAGCGCATCACGCCGCCGCGGACATCCGCAACGCGGACGTTCGTCGCGCGCCTGCGTTGACCCATGACGGAAGCAGCGGCCGCATCCGCCACGAAACGCCGGCTGAACACGTAGACGCCAAGGGGAAAAAGGACGCAGACCGCCGCGAGCCACAGGGCGGTCGCGGGCAGGTCGCCGGTGAAGGCGCGTGCGGGAAACAGCCACCAGGCCTGCGGATCGAGATCGAGGCGGCGGATCATCTCGATCATATCCTGCTGGTTCATGCGCTCGCCGCCACGCGTGTTGACGTTGAACAGCTGGAAGGCAAGGAACACCGCTGCACCTGCTAAAGCGCTGATGACCTGCGCCAGCACCCGGGTGCGCTTGGGCCCGATCATGCGGAACAGGGCCGTCACGATGAGGAGAGCGATGCCCGCGGCGGCGAAGGCCAGGGACGCGAGCACGACCAGCGCCGAAAGCCACAGCGGCGAGGAGAATACGGCCATCCAGAGAAGCGGAGGTCCCAGCATTCCAGCATAGAGCGGCAGGGCGCTGACGGCGATGGCGGAGGAACGCACCACCAGCACCCGCCACGGCGAGACCGGCGAGGACAGCAGGAGATCTAGGTCGTTGCGGGTGTAGATCGCCTCCACCGCCGCCAGTATGGCTCCCGACGTCATGACCGATCCGATGAAGGCGATCACCACGCCGATGATGGTGAGCGCGAGACCATCGCCCGGACCGTCGAGAAACGGCGGCGGCGGAATGTGCGGCCCGATGCCACGAAACATGAAAAAGCTCATGAGGAGCCATGCGGCAAGGATCAGGCCTACGATGATAAGCCCGCTGCGGGGGCTCATCTTGCCCCGCCGCCAGAACAGGCGGAGCTCATGCGCCATCAGCCAGCCGATGCTGCCGGGCTTGCTCATGGCGCAGCAACCGGACCGGCGGTCAGCGACAGGAAGACATCTTCAAGCGATTGGCCCTGCGCGCCCGCCTGCCGGCGCAGGTCGTCCAGCGAGCCCTCGATCAGAAGTTTTCCATCCTTGATGATGCCGATGCGATCGGCCATGCGCTCGGCCACTTCGAGGATGTGCGTGGTGAGGATTACGCCTGCGCCCTTGCTCACGCGCTCGCGGATCATGTCCTTCACCAGCCGGCTAGCAGCCGCATCGAGGCCAGTGAGCGGCTCGTCGAGCATCATCAGTTTGGGTTGATGCAGCAGGGCGCCAGCCAGCACGGCCTTCTGCTTCATGCCGCGCGAGAAGGTCTCGCAGCGATCGTTTCGGTTGTCCCACAGGCCGAGTGTCTTGAGCAGGCGTTCGGCCTCGGCCCGTGCGTCCATCGGCGGTATGCGCCAGAGGCCGGCGACGAATTCGAGATACTCCCATGCCGTGAGCTTGTCGTAGAGCAGAGGTTCATCGGGAAGCCAGGCGATCATCTGCTTGGCGGCGAGGGGGTCGGCGCGTGCGTCCACGCCGAAAACGCTGATACTTCCAGCGTCCGCGCCAAGCAGGCCGGCCACCATCCGCAGCGTTGTTGTCTTGCCTGCACCGTTCGGGCCCAGCAAGGCGTAGAGTTCACCGGCCTTGACATCGAAACTGATGCCATCGACCGCTCGCTTGCCGCCATAGCTCTTGGCAAGATCAGTCACGCGAAGGGCCGTGGTCATGGGGCGGGTGGGCTCCACCTGAACAAACGAGCGGGCCTTCTAGCTGAGCCGGGCTGATCCGTCAGCAGGAGAGACGCGTAAAGGCGAGGTGGACATGCTGGCGCCCTTCCTTGGAACTCTTGTCGGCATGGCTATGGTCATGGGCCTTGCCTGGCTGTTCCAGCGCATCGTCCGCAATGGCGGCTGGATCGACGTGTTCTGGACGTTCGGCACGGGCGCGATGTGCGTGCTTGCGGCGCTATGGCCGGCTCCGGCCGCCAACGGGTCGCGGCAGCTTCTGGTTGCCGCGCTGGCTGCGGTCTGGGCGTTGCGGCTGGGGATCTATCTCGGCCATCGCGTGGCGACGGGCCCCGAAGACACCCGCTATGCTGAATTCCGGAAAGAGTGGGGCGCCCACTTCCATCGCAACATGGCGATCCTGGCGATGCCGCAAGCGCCCGCGACGGCGATTCTCAGCCTGTCCGTGTTTGTCGCAGCGCATGGCGGTGCACCCGAACTTGGATTGCGTGATCTCCTGGGGATCGCGATTCTGGTGATCGCCATCGTTGGCGAAGGAATCGCGGACGAGCAGATGCGCCAGTTCAAGCGCGAGGGCCATCGCGGCGCCATCATGGACCGCGGCCTGTGGGGATGGTCGCGCCATCCGAACTACTTCTTTGAATGGATCGGTTGGCTTGCCTATCCTGTCATCGCCTTTGATCCCTCACAGCTGTGGACCTGGGCCACCTGGATCGCGCCGATCGTGATGTTCATCCTCTTGCGCTTCTTCACGGGCGTGCCGGCGACCGAACGGTCCATGCTCGCCAGTCGCGGCGACAAGTTCCGGGACTATCAGCGGCGGGTCAGCGCATTTTTTCCGCTGCCTCCAAAAGGAAAACCGACATGAGCCTGGTTGCTCGCGCAATCATCGCGTTCGAGGCTGCACCACTGCCGGACAGCATCCGCAAGGGTGCAGTGTCGTTTCTTGTCGGACGCGTGAAGCAGCAGATGAAGGCTGTGCCGGAGGGCGCATCTGCGGCCTTTGCGCGGGACATGCAGAAGCATCCAATCGCCTCCCATACGCTCGACGCCAACAAGCAGCACTACGAAATTCCAGCGGAGTTCTTCGCGCTCTGCCTCGGACCCCGTTTCAAGTATTCCAGTTGCCTCTATGAGCCGGGCGAGACCCTGGCGCAGGCGGAAGTGCGCGCGCTGACACAGACTTGCGAGCACGCGCTTTTGGCCGATGGACAGGACATTCTCGAACTCGGCTGCGGCTGGGGGTCGATGACGCTGTTCATGGCGGCGCGCTATCCGGGCGCGAGGATTACAGCGGTATCGAACTCTGCAAGTCAGCGCGAATTCATCGAGTCGCGGGCCCGCGAGCAGGGCCTGACCAATATCCGCATCATGACGGCGGACATGAACGTCTTCGACACAGACCAGCGGTTTGACCGCATCGTCTCGGTTGAGATGTTCGAGCACATGTCGAATTGGCGCGCCCTGCTGGAGCGCTGCCGCAAATGGCTGAGGCAAGACGGGCGGCTGCTGACCCATGTGTTCGCGCATCGCACTGCGCCCTACCGGTTCAACGTAAATGATCCGGCTGACTGGATCGCGCATCATTTCTTCGCGGGCGGCGTGATGCCAAGCCGCGACCTGATCGCCAACTTCCCTGACCTCTTCGAGGTCGAGGAAGACTGGTGGTGGAATGGAAGGCACTATGAGCGCACTGCGCTCGATTGGCTGAAAAACTTCGACGCCAACCGCGATCGCATCCGCCCGATCCTCGCCGCCGTCTACGGCAAGGAGGCGAAGCTTTGGGAAAACCGCTGGCGGCTCTTCTTCCTCGCGACCGCAGGCCTGTTCGGCCATGCCGGGGGCGAAGAGTGGGGCGTTGTGCACCACAGGCTGAGGCCGGCCTAACCGGACCCGCAAATGACTACAGGCGAACCTTGCGGTCCGCCTGTTTCATGTCTTGGGTCGGGGCCTACTGCCCGATCGATTGCTGCGCCTGGGCCTGACGAATGCGGCCGTTGATGATCTCGTTGATCGAGGCCATCTCGCTCGTCACCAGATAGCCGTCCTTGTCAGTATCGACCTTGTCCCAGTTCGCCAGCAGCATCTGCGCCATGCGGCCTCGCACTTCGGACTTGGCGACCTTGTCGTCGAGGTTCGTGTCCATGATGCCCATGGAGCGTGAGTTCTCGAGGCGCTTCTGATAGTCGTCCTTGCGGTTGGCCACCGTCTCGTCATCCCAGCGGAAGCCGAGCGCCGTATACTGCATTTCTTCCCACGACTGCTCTCCCCACGTGACCTTGATGGTCGGGTCGGGGTTGGCCGGGTTGTGCTTGGAGTTGTCGTAGACGTATCGCGTCACAAGCTTCGTACCCGGTTCGATCTTGACCGGCGTTGCGAAGTCATAGCCTCGCTGCCAGTTGAAGTCGTATTTCGGGAGCGAGAGGATCAGTTCCTCCTTGGTCGAGCCCGGCTTGATCACAGAAACCGCCATGCTCTCGCCGCGATAGTGCGCGTGCGGGAAGACCGTGTAGAGCGTCGCCTTCTCGGGGAAGGTGATATAGGCGACTTCCTCGTGACGTGCGGCGTTCGGCGGGATCTCGATGCCTGCATTCGCGATGACAGCGGACCGGCGAAGAAGTTCCGGCGGGGCGTCCTTCGGATAGAAATAGAGCCCGACGCGGGTCTTCTCGACCGTCTCCTTGCCATAGGGCGTATAGTGCATCTGGAAGCGGAAGGTCTGGCCTGGAGCAACCCAGGTGCCGGTGCCTTTGGGATAGACGGTCGTCTCGGCGCCAACGGCATACCCGCCTGCGCCGTTCGAGAGCAGGTGGTGCACGGCCTGCCGGTCGCTCGGCTTCACGGTCGCAGCGCGCAGCCAGCGGCCTTCGGTGAGCGGGTTTTTCACCTCAGGGTTCTGATAGTCGACGACGCCCGAGGCCGGGATCGCATACGGCGGCAGTTCGATGATGAGGTCGGGCGGTCCAAGCTCCCATTCGGGGGCGGGTTTCGCATTGATCTTGAGAGGATCTGTTCCCTCGCCGCGCGGCGCGCCTGCCTCGATCCAGTGGATCAGCGTGCGCGCATCCCTGGCGTCTAGGTTCATGTCCCCGGCGAAGGCGTTGACGTGCGGATCTGCGTTATAGGGCGGCATGCGATCCGTGCGGATCGCTTCGCGGATCATGCCCGACCACTGCTTGACCTTCTCATAGCTGTCCATCGCGAACGGACCGATGGCGCCTTCCGAGTGGCACGCGACGCAATTCTTGGCGAGGATCGGCGCGACCTCCTTTTCGTAGGAAATCTTCGCGTGTGCGGCCTTGTCACGGTTGGGGAAGGCGAGCGCCGCGGTCTTCATCGGGGTATGTGATGGGCTTATCGCCTGGCCCGATTGCAGGGCGGTCAGGGTCTTGTGGAGATTCTGGTCGGCCGGACCGGAGTAAACGACCTTCCAGGTTTTCGGGTTGATCACCATCGCCTGGGCGACATGGCTTACGCCAAGGCTTTCACTGACAAGCTGCGTGTCATCGATAAGCACGGGCAGGTCGAGGCCGAGCGCCGCCATGTCGGCGGCAATCGCTTCACGCGTTACGCCGGGGGTTGCGTTCAGGAGGAAGAGCTGCGCGCCGGTGTCCTTGAACGCGGCCTGCATGTGCTTCAGCGCAGGAAGCGCCGCCTTCATGTCCGCAGCGCCGTTGGCGTGGCTGACGAGCACGATGGCCGGCGCGAACTTGTAGTAGCTGAGAAGGTGCGCCTTCGAATTCTGGTCAACGAGGCGGAAGTCGTCTGCGCGGTCGGCGGGCTTCACCTGGCTTGCGACCATGTTGGCGCCGCTGATCTGGCCGTATGCGGTTACGCCTGCAGCAACGATCGCCGCAGCGCAAACTGACGCCAGAACGAGCTTGAGTTTACGGGCTTGCAAAGTGCTTCCTCCCAAAGCGTGTTTGACTTTTCCATAGCGGAATCGGGGGCTATCGGCAACGAAACGCCAGCCTTGCAGCATCAACAAGCTGTCACTTCGGACGCCATCTGCGTCCCGCGACGCCCCTGGCCGCAGCGTCAGGTGCAGATCGGGCCCGCGTAGGCCGGGGCGTAGGCCATGCAGGCTACGTCCAGCCGCCACGGCGCCCGATCGATGTCCAGCGGGCCGACCCAGGCATGCAGCTGTTCGCTGGCCCAGAGGTTGAGGATCAGCTGCTGCGGTCGCACAACCCTGCGGGCCGCCCCGCCGGTTTCTTCATGCACCAGCTGGCCATCGACATACCAGCGTATGTAGCCCGGCTGCCAGTCGAAGCCGTAGACATGGAAGCCCTCGGCTGCGTCAAAGGGCAGCGTGAATTTCTTCGAGATCGCCTTGCCGTTTTCGTGGATCGTCAGTTCCGCAACGCGCGTGTTGCGGCCCAGGATTTCAATATCGATTTCGTTTGGCCGCTGGCCGGCTGCGTGGCCGGCATAGGTGAAGAAGCCCGTCACAATGCCGGGCCCGCGCGGGACCTTCATCTGGACCTCGAAATAGCCATAACGGTAGCGCGCGTGGGTCTGGAGTTCCCCGCTGGACAGGGGATGATCAGGTCCCCCGCCGCCTGGCTTCATGATGAGGCTGAGCAGGTTTGGCGCGAGTGCGATGGAGGACCGGCGCCAGTCGTTTGTCATCCATTCGCCGTTCGACCAGCCGTCGGACACGCTCCAGCGCGCATCAACGCTCCCGTCAAATCGCTCGACGAACGCATCCCCCTGCTGCGGCAGGGTTTCTGCCGGCGCCCGCGCTGCTTCAGGCTCAGGGGCAGGTTCGAGCGGAGGCAAGGGTTGCTGGTGGGGGAGTTCGCCCGCGGCCATCGCCCTGTCGTCGACCGCCTGACGGTTGGTCCAGGCCGAATGGCCGAACCAGCCGGCGACACCACCGGCAAGGGCGCACGCCACGCCAAGCGCAACTGGTTTCCACCATTTCGCTCGCGTGTCCGTGGAATCCGGCGCCGGCTCTGGACGGGATGGTTCGGCCATTCCCAGCGTCCGCAACGGGTGTGCCAGATCGGGCCGGACGCATTGAAAATGCGAAGTTTCCGCCGCAGGGCAGCTGCCGGAGAGCCGCCGCTTGGCCCGTTAATCCCTCTCTGCTAGACGCGGCGCCCAAGGACAAAAGAATGACTCCCCGCGACAAGATCAGAAACTTCTCCATCATCGCCCATATCGACCATGGCAAGTCGACGCTGGCCGACCGCATCATCCAGATGACAGGCGGTCTGGCTGAGCGGGAAATGACCGAGCAAGTGCTCGATACGATGGATATCGAGAAGGAGCGCGGCATCACGATCAAGGCGCAGACCGTGCGCCTCGACTACAAGGCGAGCGATGGTGAGACCTATGTCCTCAACCTGATGGACACGCCTGGGCATGTGGATTTTGCCTACGAAGTCTCACGCTGCCTCGCCGCCTGCGAGGGCTCGCTGCTGGTGGTGGATTCATCGCAAGGCGTCGAGGCGCAGACGCTGGCAAACGTCTACAAGGCCATCGACGCCAGCCACGAGATCGTGCCGGTGCTCAACAAGGTCGACCTGCCGGCCGCCGATGTGCCGCGCGTCAAGCAGCAGATCGAGGACGTGATCGGGCTCGACGCTTCTGACGCTCTGGAGATTTCGGCAAAGACAGGGATCGGCGTGGACACGGTTCTTGAAGCCATCGTCAAGCGCCTGCCGGCGCCAAAGACGGGCGATGCCAATGCGCCGCTGAAGGCCCTGCTGGTGGACGCATACTACGACCTCTATCTCGGCGTCGTCGTCATCGTGCGTATCGTCGATGGGACGCTGAAGAAGCGTCAGCAGATCCAGATGATGAAGACGGGCGCGCACTATACGCTCGACCGCGTCGGCGTGTTCCGGCCGGGCAAGCTGATCGATGCCGACGAGCTTGGACCAGGAGAGGTCGGCTTCTTCACCGCGTCGATCAAGCAGGTGGCGGACTGTTCGGTCGGCGACACAGTGACGGACGAGCGTCGCCCTGCCGCAGAAGCACTTCCCGGCTTCCGCGAAGTCCAGCCGGTGGTGTTCTGCGGTCTCTTCCCGGTTGATGCAGCGAAGTTCGAGGATCTGCGGGCGGCGATGGGAAAACTCCGCCTCAACGACGCCAGCTTCTCGTGGGAGATGGAGACCAGCGCCGCGCTCGGCTTTGGCTTCCGCTGCGGCTTCCTCGGTCTCCTTCACCTCGAAATCATCCAGGAGCGGCTTTCGCGCGAGTTCGACCTTGATCTCATCGCAACAGCGCCCAGCGTGGTCTACGAAATCCATCTGACAGACGGCTCGACGATCGAGCTGCACAATCCCGCTGACATGCCGGACGTGGTGAAGATCGCCGAGATTCACGAGCCGTGGATCGAGGCGACGATCTTCACACCAGACGAGTATCTCGGCGGCATTCTCAAGCTCTGCCAGGACAGGCGCGGCATTCAGAGGGAGCTGAGCTATGTCGGCGCGCGGGCGATGGTGAAGTACGAACTGCCGCTCAACGAGGTGGTTTTCGACTTCTACGATCGCCTGAAGTCGATCTCGAAGGGCTACGCCTCGTTCGACTACACGCAGATCGGCCGTCGCGAGGGCGATCTCGTCAAGCTGCAGATCCTCGTCAATGACGAGCCCGTGGACGCACTCTCCATGCTCGTCAATCGCCAGCGCGCAGAAACGCGCGGCCGGGCGATGTGCGAGAAGCTCAAGGATCTGATCCCGCGCCAGATGTTCAAGATCCCGATCCAGGCCGCGATCGGTGCAAAGGTGATCGCGCGCGAGACCATCTCGGCGCTGCGCAAGGATGTGACGGCCAAGTGCTATGGCGGCGACGCCAGCCGCAAACGCAAGCTCCTCGACAAGCAGAAAGAGGGCAAGAAGCGCATGCGCCAGTTCGGGAAGGTGGAGATCCCGCAGGAGGCGTTCGTCGCGGCGCTGAAGATGGATGAGGACTAGGCCGCCAGAGCCTGTCGCCCTCGACTGCTGCTTCGTCTTCCATTTCAGGCCGCTCCGACTAGTGTTGGGCCGGGATAAGGATTCGGGGCTGACGGGTCGTGCGACAATTGAGGGCTGTTCGACTGGGGCTGGCTGCGGCCTGCGCGGTTGTGATGGCGCCGCTTGCCGCAGCGCAAGCCACGCCTGTGCAGCGGACGCAGGGCGCCGCGTAGCTGCCCACCTCGGGCCTGGTCATTGACCTGCCGGCAAAGCCTGGCATCAGGTACCACGTCTCCGGAAGCTGGTCGCTTGGCGACACCGGCGCGATATTCGACACGCGCGACGTAATTGATGAGATCGAGGTTGCAACGGGCAATGTTGCGACGGGTAACTGGGTTCTGGCCGGATATTTCACTGCGGGCGGATGTGACCAGACGCTGGCAAGTCCCGAGCTCGATGCGGACTGGAGACAGACCGCGTCCTTGTGGGGCGAGACATGGAGCGTGCGAGGCGGCGTCTTCACCTTCGATGGCGCGCTCGGGCGGAGGCCCGCCGCCGTGCTGTGTCGCGGCAAGGCGGACGGCACAACGCTCCTTCGCTACCATTTTCTTGCCAACCAGCCAGAGGGCACCTCGCAGGCCGCGGTCATGGACAGTGCAGGTCAATCCGCTGTCCTCGCGAGCGCGTCGAAGTCCTTTTCGACCGAACGCGCTGAACCCGTTTTTCCCACTCGCCGTACGGAAGTTCGCAACAGGGGGAGCACGCCTGCCGCACGGACTGTAAAACTGGCCGTGTCAGGCCTCGAGGTCGATCTTCCGGCGGATGGTTATCTCTGGCTGCCTGACAGCAATGACGACTCCGATTTCCTGGATCGCTTGCTGCCGACCTTCCCGCAGGCGACGCTGGAAGTCGTGTTCGCGTCAGGTGTGAGCTGCGCAGACGTATTCGGGTCGCTGGATAGCGAGCTGCGGCCGGCGCACCGTCCGCTGGCGCTACCATCCGGGTGGGTTGATGGGCCGGGCCTGATGATCGATGGCGAGACCGAGATGACGATGTGTCACCCGGTTAGCGCCTCCGCGCTCGTCGTTGGCGTGTTTCAGGGGCCGGATCGACGCGACGTCAGTGACCTGCATTCTGTACTCGGCGCACTTCTGGCGGCTGCGCAAAAGCGGTAATCAGGGCCGCCTTGCGATGAACCCGCTGCAGGCAACGGTCCGCGTCACGGCGCCGCCGAACTGCTCTCGAACCACGCGCGCCGCTTCGCCGAGCAGGCGGGCGCGCGTCTGCTCCGGCGCCATGCGGACGCGGGAGAAGGTTGCGTAGAGTGCGGACAGGCGCTCGGGCGTGAACGTCACTTGCTGCTCGAACAGGCTGTGCGCGACATCCACGAACCCAGCGTTGCGGAGTTCGCCGATGCGCGCGGCAACATCGAGCGCAAAGGCGGGCTTGCCGGCTGTCGCGTTCGGGTCCTGCTCGATCCCATCGAACAGGTCCGCTGTCGCCCGCCCGAACGGGTCAGGGTTGGCGCTGTTGTGATAGACATTCCACCACATCGCAAAATGCCCGCCCGCTTTCAGGGCAGCGTGCGCCTTTGCAAGCGCCTTCATGCGCGCCAGCCAGTGCAATGACATGGCCGCGAAGCCGAAATCATAACTCGCCGTCTCGAGTGCGACGTCCTCGAAACTCCTGTCGATGAGGATCAGCCGCGGCTCATCTCCGGCCTTCTCGCGCAAGCGATGCGACAGCCGCGCATCGGGTTCGATGGCCAGCACAGACGAAACCGGCAGGGCCAGTATGGGCAGGGTGGCGTGCCCGGTTCCCGCGCCGATTTCGAAGCAAACGCTGTGCGCGCCGAGACCGCAGCGTGCGCGTAACCAGTCGAAAAGGGCCGGCGGATAGGGAGGGCGGGCGAAATCATAGAGTTCAGCGTCTTCGCCGAACTTCCGTGCGCCAGGGGAGGAGTGGATCGACGCCATCGCTCACGGCGCGAAGCTGGAACGCGCCGTGAGCGCCCAGCGGCCGTTGCGCAGTTCCACGACGTAGAGTGAATCGAAACGCGACAGTTCCGAGCCATCGGCGCGATAGCGCACGAAGGTCGTCAGCATGTGCGCCTTGTTCGGCCCGCACTGGACCACTTGCCGCTTCGCCCAGTCTGAGCGGTCCCAGCCCTGGGCCGCGAGCGAGGTGAAGCTGGATTCGAGATCCTGCGGTCCGTTGATGAGGCGGATATTGCCCGAGGCGATGCGGACGGACGGGAAGTGAAAGGTCGATGCCCAGGCGTCGGCGTCCTTCGAATTGAAGGTGCGCATGAACGCGTCGGTCACCTGGTAGGCCGGCGCATAGGCGGGGCAGGCTGCGAATGCGCTGTCGTCGGTTGTCGGGAGGGTGGCGCAGGCTGCGACGAGCGTGGGCGCCCACACGAAAGCTGCGATCGCAACGCTGCGGCGCGATCTGTGGATGGGTCCTGTCATCGGCGCTCTCCAGTCGTTCCCTGATTTACCTGATCATTGGATTCGCGACAGCGGGCCTTGCCTTCGCGGCCGGACGGGCTAGCCTGCAAATAGCGGAAGGTTCAGATAAAATGATTGAACACTTTGTCGTTATAGCATTTTTTCAGGCTTCAGGACCAGCGATGACGGCGCCGCCGCCGGGCGCGAAGGAACCGGAGATGATCTGCACGCTGGAGCCGGTGACCGGCACGCGCGCGCGCGAAAGCAGAAAGTGTGCAAGCCAAAGGGCGGCTTTGCAGAAGGATCGGAAACGGCAAAGCGCATCCTGAGCGATGTGCACCGGCAGGGCGGCAACTGGCAGCCCAAACCCGCCGGCTGATGCATCACAGCGGCCGGCATGCCTCGGCCAGCCAGGCGCGATCATCGCCCTGAAGCAGCGGGCCCACCTCCGCGAGCACGCGCGCATGGTAGGCGTCGACCCAGGCCCGCTCCTGTTGGGTGAGGAGGTCCGGCAGGATCAGGCGGCGATCGAATGGCGCCAGGGTCAGCGTTTCGAAGCCCAGCATCTCGCGCTCGCCGCCGGGAAGGGCGGAGGGCTCTGTTACAACCTGCAGGTTCTCGATCCGGATGCCCCATGCATTCGCCTTGTAATAGCCCGGCTCGTTGGACAGGACCATGCCGGGCTCCAGGGCCACAGCGTTGGGCGCTTTCGCGACGCGGTGCGGCCCCTCGTGGACGCCGAGATAGGCGCCCACCCCGTGGCCCGTGCCGTGATCATAGTCGAGCCCGGCCTCCCACAGGGACAGTCTGGCCAGCGCGTCGAGCGCCGAGCCCGACGTTCCCTTTGGAAAGCGCACACGGGAGAGGGCGATGTGGCCCTTCAGCACGCGCGTGTTGCGGTCCTTCATCTCATGCGACGGCTCCCCGATCGCCATGGTGCGCGTGACGTCGGTGGTGCCGTCGAGGTACTGGCCGCCTGAATCGAGCAGGAAGAGCGAGCCGCGCTCCAGCTTGCGGTTGGTGCTGGTGTCGGGCCGATAGTGATTGATTGCTGCGTTGGGGCCCGTACTCGAGATCGAGTTGAACGACAGGTCCTGCAGTTCGCCTGTCTTTTCGCGAAATTCCTCGACCTTCATGGCGCAGTCGATCTCGGTCACTTCGCCAGTCTGTCCGTGCGCATCGAACCAGCGCAGGAAGCGTGAGAGTGCGGCGCCATCGCGCCTGTGGGCCTGTCGCATGCCTTCGACTTCCACCGCGTTCTTCCTGGCGCGTGGCAGCATCACCGGATCGGCGGCGCGCACGACATGCGCTCCGACCTTGCCCAGCGTGTTGAAGAACCAGGCCGACGCCATGGACGGGTCGACGCTCACGCGCTTGCCTTTCAGCGTCGCAAGCTGTTCTTCCACCGCATCTTCCGGGCGCAGTGTCACTTCGTTGCCAAGATGCGCAACCAGTTCAGGCCCCACCTTCTTCGGGTGGATGAATAGCTCGGCCTGACCATCGGCGAACAGGAAGGCGCGGCCGAGCGGCAGCGGCGTACGCGAGACATCCCCGCCACGGATGTTGAACAGCCAGGCCAGCGACGCGGGCGAGGTGATGACTGCAGCATCCACCTTCTGCTCGGCCAGCATCTTGCCGAGCCGCAGGCGCTTGGCCGAGGAACTTTCCCCGGCATACTTCACGTCATGCGGCACGACCGCGTGCATCGGCTCGGTCGGCCGGCCCTGCCAGGCTGCGTCAATGGGGTTGGCCTCCGTCGCCACCAGCCTCGCCCCGGCCTTGCCAGCGGCATCGACGAGCTTGTCCAGCGCATCTGGCGACATCAGCTTCGGGTCATAGCCAATCGTCTTGCCGGACAGGTTCTGCCTTGCCAGCCAGCCGAACGCCCCGGGATCGACAAGATCGCCCACGGTGAACAGGCCAGGCGCCAGCTGCTGTTTCACCTGGAGCGTGTAGCGGCCATCGACGAAGACGATGGCCGAATCGCGGAAGACGAAAGCGGCGCCCGCAGAGCCGGTGAAGCCCGTCGCCCATGCGAGGCGCTCATAGCAGGCCGGCAGATACTCATTCTGGTATTCATCGTCGTGCGGGATGAAGACACCGTCGAGCCCCTGGCGCGCCAGTTGCGCCCGCAACAGGGGCAAGGACGCGGCGCCGACATCCGGTCCGCCAATGACTTCGTAGGTCTGTCTCATGTTCTGCGCCTCAAGGAGAGTTCCAGACTAGTGGCTCAGCGCGGCCGAGCATAGGTCAGCGTTGACCAGCCGTTGATGCGCCGGCGGTTCGCCAGCACCAGGCCGCGGCCGGCGTAGGCTGCCTTGACCTGCGGCTCCTGGTGCGTCAGCAGGCCGGACAGGATCACCCGGCCGCCCGGCTTCACGAGCCTTGCGATTTCAGGCGCCAGGCCGACCAGGGGTTTGGCAAGAATGTTCGCCAGCACAAGATCATAAGGCGCGCCGGCTCGGATCATTGCATGGCCTGCGCCGCGGGCGTGCAAGAGCTTCAGCCTGCGTCCGGCGCGATTGTTCTTGCGGTTCTCGTGCGCGATGCGGATCGACTCCCTGTCGAGATCTGTCCCGAGCGCGAACGGCGTCCCCGTCTTCACCGCCGCGAGGGCCAGAACGCCGGACCCCGTGCCTATGTCCAGCACGCGCTGCGGTCGTTGCCGCTTCAGCTCGTTCGCAAGCGACTGAAGGCAGCCCTTGGTTGTACCGTGATGCCCGGTGCCAAATGCCGGCCCGGCCTCGATCCACACAGGAACCTTTCCGCCCTCAAGATGCGCCAGCTCGTGCCAGCCTGCCACGACGAACGGACCGGCGTGCACGGCCGGCAGGCCGGCCAGCGACACAGCCACCCAATCCTTGTCGTCGAGCTTCTCCACCGAAGCCCGCACGCCCGGCGTCTCGCGTTCGATGATTGCGGCGGCTTCGTTGGCATGCTCCTCGGCGATGCAGAACACGTCGAGGCTCCATGACACCTTCGATGCTTCTTCTACGGAGACGGCCGAGGCAGGCGATGGGTCCATGCCGGACAGCACGTCCGAAAGGCGCTCCGCGTCGCTGCGCGGCAGGAGACAATGAACGCGGTACATGAAACTCCCGGCATCTGGCGTGCCGGGGCTTATACGGCCTACCACACGCCCCGCAACTGGAGCGCGACGTATTCGTCGCTCGCACGCAGTTCGAGACCCAGGCCGTCATCCATGTCCCAGGCGAAACTGGCGAACGGCGCGACTCGTCCGTCCTCCTCGGTGAAGTCGCCCTGCAGGATGTAGGAGACGCCGGCGCCAATGTGGAATCCGCGCGTCACCCTCAGCTGCGCCTCCGCTACCGACCGCCATTCGGCGTCTGGCTCAGGTTCGCACTCTTCGTCAAAGGCGAGATTGCCGCTGCCGAACTCGCGACAGTCGCGTCCGAACCCTGCGCCGTCCCAGTAGAATCCGTCCGGTATCTCGCCGTCGAACAGCGAGATATTGGCCGGAGACAGGCTGAGGCGCAGGGCATCGCCCAGCTTCCATTGCAGCCCGGCCTCGACCTCCAGCCCCAACTCGCCGGACCAGGCAAGCCCGACCGAGGAATAGAACAGAGGCAATGAAGCTTCCTGCGTCTGGACTGTCTGAGATTCCTGGGCAAAGGCGGATGGCGCAGCGGCAAGCGCGATGGCGGCAAGGGCAAGGCGAGCTGGCATGTCGTCCCCGGTGGCCCCCGCAGCATCCACCGTGCTCCAGGGAAGGCGGCTGCGCCACCACGATCAGCAGTTCCGAATGCGCTCGCAGAGGGCTGGCTCCCGCCGCGCCCCCCAATGCCTACTCGCTCCGGCTTTCCCCGCCGGTCTGCGCCAGGCCCTTGCGGTCGTTCTCGCGCCCGCCGAGCAGGATGTTGTACATCCCGTAATTGCCTTCATGGCAGGCGTATTCGTGCACCGGTTCCTTGATGCGGTTGAGCGGCATCTCGCCCTTCCACGTCGAGGTATAGACTGCCGGATCGTTCACCTCGAAGGCATAGAGGATCTGGTCGTCGCCGATGCGCGTGAAGCGCTCGGTCATCGTGCCGCCGGCCGAGAGGAAGGCCCCCCCATAGGCGCGCTGCGTCTTCGCGATGTGCCGCGTCTCGACCACCAGCGTGTCGCCTTCCCAGCGCGCGACGCTGTCGCCATGCCACTGCTCCACCGTGTCATTGCGGTGCTGGCCGCCGATCGGCGCGATGCGCACGTCGTGGATCATCTCCGACATCAGCATGAGATGCGCATCGGTCTGCACGATCTGGAAATTGTTGTTGTAGAGATACTGGCCCAGAGGCGGCCCCGCATTGCCGATGATGATGCAGCGTTCGGACAGCCCGCGTTCCTCGGGATGGTCAAACCCGCTGCCCACGCGGCGCGGCATCGACGCTCGCAACTTCCGCCCCTCCTCGGTCAGCGCCGGAATCTTCCCGTCCTCGGGCCAGACGATGAAGGACGAGCGCAGCTCGCCATTGATGCTCGCCACATGCGCGCCGGGATCGGTGTAGGCGACATCGTAATTGCCGACTGGGGGCAGGGCCTTTCCCTTTTCCGGCGCGCCCTCGTTAGGGTCCACGAAATTGGCCTGCGTCTTCATGCGCTGGTTGAACAGCGCGCCGCCTTCCAGCTCGTCCGCCTGCGCGCGCGTCAGCACCAGCGGATAGCCCGCCGGCCGCTCCAGCCGGGTGACGCTCGCCGTGCTCCAGACACCCTGCAGGTCCGGCTTGCCCGACGTGGTGCGCGGCGGCTCATACTTGGCGGTCGATTGCGCGAGCGCAACAGGCGCGACAAGCGCCACAGAGAGAACGGCCGCACAGACCCCGCGCGCGAGGATAGACAATGTCATGCGGCGAACCTCCCCGTTTGCCGGCGCGGAGCTGCTGCCCCGTCTCGCCGCGGAGTTTGCCCCACACCTGTCGGGGTCAGCAAGCGTCCCCCGGCCAAGCTTTCGTGAGGGGCTACTCCTCCGCGTCGCCTGCGACCTCATCCAGCAGCGGATCGGTCGGCGCCGGATCGATATGCTGTGTGGGGCGCGCCCGCTCCTCGCGCCTGCGATCGTCGGAAGGCTTCGGCCGCGCGTCGAAGGTGCGCGTCTTGTCAGAGGGTGAGGAGATTGGCGGCCCCTTCAGGGGGTCCTTGGCGTTCGGTTTGTAGGCTTTCTTGAATGTCGCCATCGCACGTGCTCCCTGGCGCAGGGCGAAGGGCCGATGCGCGGATTGTGCGAGATGGGCCGGGACACACCGCACAGCCCGCACGCTGCATGGCGCGTTGTTGGGGCCGGACTAGTCTTTCTTGTCTGCCGGCGGCGGCTTCTCTGGGCGCAGCAGCGGCCGGCCGGCGAGTTTCTGCGCATTGGTCAGCGTCGGCGCCGTGCGCTGGGCCTCGGCCGCCGCGCGCTCGCGCATCGCCTTGGCCGGATCCCAGGGCTGACGCTTGTCGGGAGTCCGGGCCATGGTTTGCGCCTTTCCGGTCACGCGCGGCCGGCGCCGGGCATGGCGCGCCGCAGACGAAAGACCGGGCGATTCCGGAGGTCCGTAGTGCTCCATAGCACGCGCCGGGACCGAACGGGGATAATTCTGCCGCGCTTCTATCTCCGTCGCGCGACGCCCACCGGACGCCGGTCATTGTCGAGCCCCTGGTCGGAGGTTTCGCCCGGCTGCGTCGCCTTGCGATCGTTCGGCCGCCCGGCCTTGGCGTTGACGGCAAGCTGCTGGGCGCGATTGGCCTCTGAGGCGCGCTGGGCGGCGGTCTTCGGCTTCTGTGGCCGCTGGGACGATGACATGAAGTCTCCACGCCGGCCGCGCGCGCGGACATCCGCAGGCGCCGGGGCGAGCTGCAGCCGTGGACGCGGCAAGCAGATGTGGCAACCAGCTTATTCGCGAGGCTCGCCTTATTTGAGACGTGATTGGCGAGGCCGCGACGAACCTCAAGGCGCTTTGAGCCACGCGGAATGCGCCGCACCGGCTTCGCCACTGGCACGATGGCGAATTTCCTGGGCGGCTCAATGCACCCTAAGTGCGCTTCACATAGCTCTCGACCACCTTCTTCACGCCGGCCTTTTCGAAGTTCACCGTAAGCTTGGCGCCTTCGATGTCGGTGATGCGGCCGTAGCCGAACTTGTCGTGGAAGATGCGTTCGCCGATGGCGAGGCCGCCGGCGGCTGATGGGTCGGAGGAGGCGAGCATGTCGCCGGGTGTCTTGCCGCGCTGGAGCGGGCGACCATCCGAGTCCGCCGCGCGGAAGGCGCGGCCCTCGATGTCGGGCGGGCGCACATTTCCGCGCGTTGCGGCAGCCGCCTGGGCGCGGCGCCAGCCGGGGCTGTCATAGCCGCCGCGGAATCCTTCGGAGACACCGGAGGCAGACCCTCCTGTGGTCCCCCCTTTCAGGGGGGACGGAGAATCCCATCGGCTCGGCGTTTCGCTGCCGTAGAACTGGCCGCCGGGCGAGACATAGCCGGTCTCGCTGATCGCATCGACGTTTCTGGCCGGCAGTTCGTCGACAAAGCGGCTGGGCATCACGCTGGTCCAGCGGCCATAGATCTGGCGGTTGGCGGCAAACGAAATGTAGGCCCGTTCGCGCGCGCGCGTGATGCCGACATAGGCGAGGCGGCGCTCCTCCTCGAGGCCCTTAGCGCCCTGTTCGTCGAGCGAGCGGCGCGAGGGGAACACTTCCTCCTCCCATCCGGGCAGGAACACCATCGGCCATTCGAGGCCCTTGGCCGAGTGCAGCGTGAGGATCTGCACCTGGTCCGAACTGTTCGAGCCCTCGGCATTGTCCATCACGAGTTCAACATGTTCGAGGAAGTCGTTGAGCGAGCCGAACTGGCCCATCGCGCGCACGAGTTCCTTGAGGTTGTCGAGCCGCGACTGCGCCTGAGGGGATTTGTCCGCCTGCAGCATGTCGGTGTAGCCGGACTCTTCAAGGATGATCTCCAGGAGGCGAGGATGTTCGGTGTCCTGGGCCTGCGTACGCCAGCGCTCCATGTCGATGAGGAAGCGGCGCAGGCCGGTCTTCGCCGGACCCTTGATCTGCTCGCCACGGATTTCCATGTCGGCGACACGCGTGAGATAGGAGTTTACCTGCCGCGCGGCGACGTAGAGCTTCTGGATCGTGGTGTCGCCCACGCCGCGCTTGGGCTGGTTCACCACGCGCTCGAAGGCGAGGTCGTCGGCCTCCGAGCGGATGAGGCGCAGGTAGGCGAGGGCGTCTCGGATCTCCGCCCGCTCGAAGAAGCGCGGGCCGCCGATCACACGATAGGGCGTGCCGGTAACGATGAAACGCTCCTCGAACGCCCGCATCTGCCAGGAGGCGCGCACCAGGACGGCGCATTCGTCATAGCGCCGGCCGTTCTGGCGCCACGAGGTGATGTCATCGCAGATCAGGCGCGCTTCCTGCTCGCCATCCCACACGCCGCGCACCTTCACGAGGTCGCCGGAATCCGCGTCTGTCCGCAGCGTCTTGCCCAGCCGGCTGGAATTGTTGGCGATCACAGCGCTCGCCGCCGCCAGGATGTGCGCGGTCGAGCGATAATTCTGCTCCAGCCGCACAACCTTGGCCCCCGGGAAGTCCTGCTCGAAGCGCAGGATGTTGTCCACCTCCGCGCCGCGCCAGCCATAGATGGACTGGTCGTCATCGCCGACGCAGCAGATATTGTTATGCCCCTGCGCCAGCAGGCGCAGCCAGAGATACTGCGCCACGTTGGTGTCCTGGTATTCGTCCACCAGGATGTAGCGGAACTTGTTGTGGTAGTCCGCAAGCACCTCCGGATGCTCTGTGAAGATGCGGATGGTGTGCAGCAGCAGGTCACCGAAGTCGACGGCGTTCAGCGTTGCGAGTCGGGCCTGGTAGATCTGGTAGAGCTTCTGGCCTTTGCCCTCTGCGAACTGGCGCGATTCATTCTGCGGCAGCTTCTCCGGCCAGATCGCCCGGTTCTTCCAGCCGTCGATCAGGCTCGCGAGATAGCGCGGCGTCCACCGCTTCTGGTCGATCCCTTCCACTTCGAGGATCTGCTTGATCAGCCGCAACTGGTCGTCCGTATCGAGCACGGTGAACCCGGACTTGAGCTTCGCCAGTTCGGCATGACGCCGCAGGATCTGCGCCGAGACGGAGTGAAACGTCCCGAACCAGCGCAGACCCTCGCCTTCGCTCCCGATCAGGCGCAGCGTTCGCTCGCGCATCTCGCGCGCCGCCTTGTTGGTGAAGGTGACCACCAGCATCTGGCTTGGCCACGCTTTTCGCATCGCGAGGATATGCGCCACGCGCGTGGTCAGCACCCGCGTCTTGCCGGTGCCCGCGCCGGCCAGCACCAGAAGCGGGCCCTCGGTCGTCATCACCGCATCGCGTTGTTGCGGGTTGAGGCCCTTGACATAGTCCGCGTTGGGATCGGCCTGGGTTTGCTGCCGCGCGGAGGCGCGCTGGGAGATCGGTCGGGTATCCGCGATCTCAGGCGCAGCCTCCAAGCCCTCTTCGGGCAGGGGAATGTCGTCTTCCTCGGGCAGTCGGAAAAAGGCCAGACCGCCCTCGGGCAGGGGCGTGTCATCGTCCGAACCCGGTTCGCGCGCGGGCGCGTCGTCATCGGGGAACGGAATGTCCTCAGGGTCGCGTGAATCGTTCATTCCGCGCTGATCTGGCTGGGGTTTTCCCTTTGCGCAAGACTGGCGCTGTAGCGCGTTGATTTACGGTTTGTTCTCGGATGCGACCAAGGTCCGATAGGCTCGCCAGCTGGCCAGACCAAGCCAGGGAATGACGATCACCAGACCGAGGAAGAACGTCGCAGCCGACACGAGCAGCATGGCCGCGATGATGGCGGCCCAGAGAAGCATTGGACCGGTATTCTTCACAACGCAGCGGACGCTTGTGACGGTTGCAACAAAGACATCGCTTCGCGAGTCCAGCAGCATCGGCGCCGAGACGACGACGAAGGCAAAAGTCAGCCAGGCGAGGATGCCGCCGAGTACGGTTCCCCAGATCAGCATGCTGACACCTGCCCCGGTGGTCAGCGCGAACTGCACGAAGGCGTCGAGCGTTTCGTGCAGGCGGTTGGTGGCGATCCCGTAGTTTACGCGCGCCAGTTCGACCCAGATGCCAAACGCGAAAAGCAGGCCGAGCCCGAGGAAGACGACATCTCGCCGAAAGGCCTGGCGGACAAACGCGATGCTGCGGAGCCCCGGTCGTTCGCCCCGTTCGATCAGGCGGCCGCCTTCATAGACGCCCATCGCCACAATCGGCGCCAGCAGTGCGAACCCGGCTGCAAGGATCAACGACCAAAGTCCCATGCCTGTAAACACGAGACCGAGAACGATTGCCGCACTCGTTGCCGCCACCACAAGCCCGTAGGCGAGGAAGGCGACTGGCGCCCGCCACAAATCGCGCCAGCCGCCCACAAGCCAGCCGATCGGCGCTGACATGCCGATCGCATGAACATCGGGAAGACGGTAAGCCTGATCCACCTCCCCTCCCGTTGCCCCTGAGCCTTGTCCGGGTCAGGGTTGCAGGGTTGGCGACACGCACCTTGCGCAGGATCAAAACGGCGACTTCATCGGGCCTGTCGGATCGCCTGTGTCAGGGGACCTGTATCGCTTCCAGGTATCGCATCAGGTCATTCGCGGCGTCTGTCGAAAACTGGAACTCGGGCATTTCGGCATGACCGGTCATCAGTCCCTCAACGAGAGATTCTTCAAGCCCTTCGATGGGATAAAGCTGCGCGAGCTGACGGAAAGGGATGGCGTCCGGGTGGCGGCTCCGGTCACTGGCGCCGACTGCGTGACATTGGGAACAGTTGCTGTCTGCGATGGCATAGCCGCGCGCTACGGGGCCATCGGCGGCTGACAACGGGTCCGGCGCACTGGTGCAGGCGGCAGCTGTCGTCGCCAGGGCAACGGATAGAGCAGCGATCCTGGACGCCATGCGAGGCTGAACTCCAAGCGATTTGGGAACAGTCATGCCAGAGGACGCTTCACCCGTTGATGCAAGTCAAGAAGCCGAGACCTATCCCGCCAGCGCGCGATAGGCGACATACGCCGCAACGAGAATGATCAGAACGGCGAACAACTTCCGTGCAAGGGCAGCATGCCTGACAAGCGCCTTCGCGGCAAATAGTCCAGCTACGCCCCCTGCTGCGCCGCCGAGCAGGAGGAGGCCTGCAAGCCGCCAATCGACCTGGTCTGTAAGGGCGTAATTGAACGTAGTTGCAGCGCCAAAGAGAGCAACCGACAGGAGCGAAGATGCGGTGGCGTTCGCCATCGTCATGCCGGTGGCGAGCATGAGGCCTGGAACGATCAGGAAGCCGCCGCCGATTCCGAAGAAGCCCGCGGCCAGGCCTGTGAGCAGACCGAGCGGGGCGAGTCGCGCGACCAGCTTCATGCTGATATGCACGTCCGGGTCGCCCTCGCTCGCCGGCCTGCGGAACATGGACAGACCGATCGCAGCCATCGCAAGTGCAAAGGCGAGCAGCAAATGCTGACCGCTGATCAGCTTGGCGAGACTCGATCCCAGGAAGGAACCTGCCAGGCCGGCAAGTGCGAAGACCATGGCGCAAGGCCATTTGATGCGACCCCCGCGCCAATGCCCAAGCAAGTTCAGTGCGGCATTTGCGGCCACGGCCGCGCTTGCCGTTCCGACCGCGAGATGTGCATCCGTCACGCCGCCCAGATACAGGAGAACTGGCGCTGCAAGCACCGATCCGCCGCCGCCAAAAACGGCCAGAAGAAAGCCGACGGCCGCGCCGCCGAGCACGACTGCGATGGCGGGATCAAGAGGCATGGGTTCCGCCTAGGCCGTCCGGCGATTCCACGGCATCGCAGCCAGCAGTTTTGCCATACCGCACCAGCCCGTTGAGCCCGCAAAGACGAGACCCGCGCCGATGAAGGCGGACAACCAGACAAAGGCGGGGTTCATGGTTGCGGCAAGAATTGCGCCGATCACCACGATGCTGCCGGCTGTGATCTGAACCTGACGCATGATGTCGATCGGCGCCTTGCGATCAGCGTTGGTTGCAAGGCCAGCCTTCTTCCAGCCGTCAAGACCGCCATCGAGCACGTAAGCAGGCTCCCCGACGTGACCGGCAAGCCGATCACAGTTGGAGTTCGTGCGCATCCCGGTCCGGCATGTGAATACGACGGGCGTTGCGCTTCGAAGCGCAAGATGTCCGGCTTCGAGGCGTGAGAGCGGGAGCGAGATCGCGCCGTCAATGTGCTCGCGCGCGAACTCGTCTGGTTCGCGGATGTCGATGAGGGTCAGCTCGCCGGACTTCATGCGGCGTGCGAGCGATGCTGCGTCGATGGTCGTGAGGCGGGTCATGGGATTGGCGCTCATTGTTTCTTTCTGCGGAAGGGTTTGGGTTTGTCGGGGCAGAAAATCGCGGCCAGCGTTTCAATTATTCTGACAGCGGCCGGATCAGCGATCCGGTAGTAGATCGTCTGAGCCTCGCGACGCGTCTCAACGACGCCAGCTTCCCGCAGCACGGCCAGGTGCTGCGACAATGCGGATTGCGACAATCCCAGAGGCTCCTGCAGCGCGCCGGCCGGGAGTTCTCCCTCGCCGAGCTGGCAGAGGATCATCAGTCGCTTCTCATTGCCGAGCGTGCGCAAAAGCCCGGCAGCCTTGCCGGCGCTGGCTTCAAACTCCGAGAGCGAGAACGTCGTCAGGTTCATCATCTCGCCAATATAACAGCACTTGCTAATGTAGCAAGAGCTAATATATGGAGTTAAACCCATTCAGGAGTTCACTTCCATGCCCGGCGTTGAAGCCTTCTTTGATCCCATCACATCCACAGTGTCGTATCTTGTATGGGACGCGGCGACGAAGGATGCGGCCGTAATCGATGCGGTGCTGGATTTCGAGCCCGCCGCGGGCAAGCTCTCGACAGCCTCCGCCGACAGGATACTGGCCCGCGCGGAGGCGCTTGGCCTCAAAGTGGTCTGGGCGCTCGAGACCCATGCCCATGCTGACCATTTGTCCGCGGCCGACTACATTCGCCGGCAATCCGGAGCAAAGGTCGGAATCGGGGCCCGGATCAGCGACGTGCAGGCGCGCTTCCGCCCGCTTTTCGGGGCGCCGGAAGCAGAAACCGGAGCATCCGCATTCGATACGCTCTTCGCGGACGGAGACGTTGTAGCGATCGGTCAGATGAAAGCCCGGGTGATGCATACGCCGGGACATACGCCCGCCTGCGTGACCTACGTGATCGGTGACGCCGCATTCGTTGGCGACACGCTTTTCATGCCTGACTACGGAACCGCACGCGCAGATTTTCCCGGCGGCGATGCAGCTACGCTCTATCGATCCATCCGGCGGATACTGAGCCTTCCCCCGGAGACGCGCATATTTGTGGGGCATGATTATCTGCCTGAAGGTCGCGTGACGCCGACCTGGGAGACAACCGTCGCCAAGGAACGCGCCTCAAACATCCATGTCAACGACAGCATCAGCGAAGAGGAGTTCGTGCGGATGCGCACCGCGCGTGACCGGACGTTGCCGCCGCCGCGCCTCATCCTCCCTTCGCTGCAGGTCAACATTCGGGGTGGCGCCTTGCCGAAGCCCGAAGATGATGGCCGGGTCTATCTGCGAACGCCTGTTGTGGCCGCCTGATCCGGCAGACTGATCGATGCGTGGGCGCAGCCTGACCGGGAATCAGGCATCCCTTGCGTTTCTGGGTTTGGCCTGGCGCGGTCCTGCTGTGCCCCTGATCACCTGCGACTAAGATCGCAACGTGTTCGAGGGGAGCATCTCATGGGTCTTTTTTCTTTTCTGTTCGGCGGCAAGAAGGACAAGGCAAGAGCCGCCTCCAGACCGGCCGCGAAGCCTGTCGAGAAAGCCGCAAGCGCTCCCAGTGTGGGCCTTGCATACGTGCCGGCATCTGCGACTGCAGGCGTCGCGCAGGCGAGGCTTCGGCTGAAGCTTGTCGCAGCGCTGCGCAACCGGGCGCACACAGCCGCTTACGAAGCCGCCAGGGGGCTTGCGGATATCCAGCTGCGCGCCGGACGCAAGACTGTGGCTCGCGTGTGGCAGCAGCAGGCCGAACGCATCAAGGCCGAAGCGGAGCTCGCGAACTGACATGAGCAGCAGCCGCGTTGCGTGACTGCCAATCAGCACATGCAACAGTTGAGGCGTGTTGACCGTTAACGAATGGCGCGCACGCTGGCCATGCATGGAGAGGAGTTGAGCAACCGTGAGCAATCCAAGGTGTGGCAAGCCGATCGCAACGCACGCGCATGGTGAGGGCGAGCTGGAACGTCGTCTCAACGGCGCTACGCTGCTCACCGCTGAGGTTCTCTACTACATGCCCAAGCATCCGAGCCTGCTGCAGACCTTCATGTGGCAGACACTCGATGAAGCGCCGCGCTTTCCACGGCTGGAAAAATTTCTCGACTTCTGGCGGCGTGAGATCGACGCGGTGATTCATTCGGTGCGCGTCGCCTCGGGCGAACCACTCACGCCGGCGGCGTGGCGCAAGGTGGACGGGATCATCCAGCGCCACTGAACGGTCGCCCCCTCAGTATCGTTCGGACTTGATGCCGCGCAGCTTGAGCTGCTGCTGGAGACTGTCTGCGCCGACCAGATGGGCTGCTCCGACGGCGATAAAGCTGACGCCAGCGCCTTCCAGCATATCCTCGACGACGCCGGCCCAGGCCACGTTGCGGTCCTTTAGCAGCGCGTCAGTATTGCCCCCTGTCGCTGCAGCGCCGATGGCCTGGAACATCATCAGCGCTTCGGCGCCGTGGATTTCTCCGCGCACCCAGCTGCCGAAGGCGATATCGGCGATCCGCGCCATCTGATTCCTGTAGGAGGGCGGCGCCTTGATCAGCGTTCGCAATGCTTCGACCTGATCTTCCTCCGATGCGTCCAGCACCAGAGCAATCTGGACCTCAAGCTTCTCCATGCCCCGGATCGGCTTGCCCGCTGCTATGGCCATGCGGACAAGGGCGTTGTCGATACCGTTCTCGGGTTTGTAGCCGCCGCCAAGGAAGAAGCCGCGGCCAAGTGCGTCTATCGCCATCCAGGGCTGCATGTCGCCGGCGGATTCGACAATCTCCGCCGGTACGCCCGCCTGTTCGAGCAAGCCGGCATAGGTCGCCAGCTCCACAGCATCGAGATGATCGCGGATCGGCTCGCCGTCCATGGCGCCAGCTTCGCGCAGCAGGACCTCCACCTGCTCTTCGAGTGCGTCTGGATTTCCGATCTCTTCAAGCTCCAGCCACAGTTCGGAGGCGGCGGCGAAGGCCGCTTCGAGTTTCGCGCTGCTCCAGACATGCTCATCCCGCAACAGGTGCACGGTTCCAGTGATGTAGATTGTCGAGTCTGCGTCCCGCACCACCCACATCGGCAGGCCCGGGCCGTAGATCGCGTGCTGGGCGGCGGCCTGTGTCGGCAGGACAAGAAGCGCGCCGCTGACCAGAGCCGTTGCAAGCCTTGTGATCAGACTGGACTTGCCGTGCATCACCAACGATGCTCCCAACCGAACGGTTCCAGACTGATCGACAAAGCCCGCTCGATCAAGCGCGCCTTCGCGCGTTCGGCGCCGCTCAGTTCAGCTTCAGGTTCTTGAGCGCAGCGAAGGGGTTGGCGTCTTCGGACGGCTTGGCGGGGCCTGCGGAGAAGCTCTGCGGGCCGTGTTTTGCGCTCTTGTCCTTGCCAGGGGATGCGGGCTTGCCATGCGCGCCCTGCGTGCCGGCAATCTCGCGTTTCATCGAGAGGGCGATACGCTTGCGCTCGGCGTCGATCTCCTTGACGCGGACAGTCACCACGTCGCCCGCCTTCACCACGGCGTGGGAATCCTTCACGAAGGTGTCGGCCAGTTCGGAGATGTGGACGAGGCCGTCCTGGTGCACGCCGATATCCACGAAGGCGCCGAAAGCCGTGACGTTGGTGACCGTGCCTTCGAGCTTCATTCCGATCTTCAGATCAGAGATCTTCTCGACGCCTTCCTGGAAGGTTGCCGTCCTGAATTCAGGGCGCGGGTCGCGGCCGGGCTTGATCAATTCGGCGAGGATGTCGGTCACGGTGGGCACGCCGAACTGTTCGTTCGCGAACGCCTCCGGCTGCAGCATGGAGAGGAACGCCTTGTCGCCGATAAGCGCCTTGAGGGGTCTGCCGGATTTCTCGGCAATGCGCTCGGCGACGGGGTAGGCTTCCGGATGGACGGCCGATGCATCGAGCGGGTTCTTGCCGTCCATGATGCGCAGGAAGCCAGCCGCCTGTTCGAACGCTTTTGGCCCCATCCGCGGAACCTTCTTGAGCTGCGTGCGCGACTCGAACCGTCCATGCTCATCACGATACGCCACAATGTTCGCGGCCACCGCGCTGTTGAGCCCCGACACGCGTGAGAGCAATGCGGCGGAGGCGGTATTCACATCCACGCCGACGGCGTTGACGCAATCCTCGACCACGCCGTCGAGCGAGCGCGCAAGGGCGTTCTGGTCGACATCGTGCTGATACTGGCCGACGCCGATGGCCTTGGGCTCGATCTTCACCAGCTCGGCTAGCGGGTCCTGCAAGCGACGCGCGATCGAGACGGCGCCGCGCAGCGACACATCAAGCTCGGGGAATTCCTTGGCTGCGAGCTCAGAGGCTGAATAGACCGATGCGCCGGCTTCAGAAACCATCACGCGCGTCAGTTTCAGTTCCGGCATTTTGGCCGAGAGTTCGGCCACCAGCTTGTCGGTCTCCCGGCTTGCCGTGCCATTGCCGACCGAAACCAGCTCGACGCTGTGTCGCTTGGCGAGCTGCGCCAGCGTCACCAGCGAGCCGTTCCAGTCCTTCTTGGGCTCATGCGGATAGATGGTCGCGGTCTCCAGCAATTTCCCTGTTGCGTCGACGACGGCGACCTTGCAGCCGGTGCGAATTCCAGGATCGACGCCCATCACCACTTTCGGACCTGCGGGCGCAGCGAGCAGGAGGTCCTTCACATTGCGGGAGAAGACGCGGATTGCGTCGGCGTCGGAGCGCTCCTTGAGGCGGTCGACCAGGTCGCTGTGGGAGGAGGGCGCAAGACGCTGCTTCCACGCCTGCCGCGCCGTTTCGGCCAGCCACTTGTCCGATGGGCGGCCGCGTTCCTCAATGTTGAAGGCGGCCATGATGGTGCTGACGGCCGGATGGCGCGCCTTCTCGTCATGCGGAATGTCGAGGTCGACCTTAAGGATGCCCTCCTTCTCGCCGCGCAGCAGGGCGAGCGCGCGGTGCGAAGGCATGTTGGCGATGTTCTCGTTGAACTCGAAATAGTCCGAGAACTTCGCGCCCTCGGTCTCCTTGCCCTTCACAACGCCAGTGGAGAGCTTCCCGGCGCTCCAGACTTTCTCGCGCAGCTGGCCAACCAGCTGGGGCGATTCAGCCATGCGCTCGACCAGGATGTGGCGCGCGCCTTCGAGCGCAGCATCGGCATTCTCAACGCCCTTGTCGGCCGAGATATAGGCCAGCGCTTCGGCGACGGGATCGAGCGCGGGGTTGGCGAGCAGCCGATCGGCGAGCGGTTCGAGGCCAGCTTCGCGCGCGAGGCTTGCCTTGGTGCGCCGCTTCGGACGGAACGGCAGGTATATGTCTTCCAGCTCCACCTTGTTCATGCAGGCGATGATCTGCTTTTCCAATGCCGGCGTAAGCTTGCCCTGGTCGCGGATCGAGCGGAGGACGACTTCCTTCCGGTCCATCAGCGAGACGAGATAATCGAGGCGATCGGCGAGTGTGCGCAGCTGTGTGTCGTCGAGTCCGCCCGTCCGCTCCTTGCGGTAACGCGCGATGAAGGGGACAGATGCGCCTTCCTCCAGCAACTGTATGGCTGCAGCGACCTGGCCTTCGCCCGCTCCGAGTTCCCTGGCGATGATGCGGGCAATCTCGGCGATGACCAGGGGATCCTTGCCGGACATGTTCTACCTCATCTCGCAGTTGTTCGGGTCAGTAAGGCGCGAGGCTAGAAGCAGTGGTCGCGCCTGTCACGTGTCGCGCAGCAATGGTTAGCGAGTGGTTAGGCGAAGGGCTTTTGCACAGCAAACGCCAACCTTGTGGCGCTCTCGAAATAGTCCGCCCGCCTCAGAACTCGAGCTTCGTCGTCGTCACCGAGACATCGCCCGTCTGGATCTTCACGGCTGTCTCGGGTCGGGCGTCTGCCAGCTGTTGCGCGTCGGGCGGCAGGCGGGTCCAGTAGCCCTGCACGAGCCAGCCCATTTTGCCGGCGCTGCTTGCGGGCTTGGGAGCCAGTGTCACCTCCACTGTTGCGCCATTGGCGCCGCGGCCGATGATGTCGATGACATAAGTCTCGATGCGCTGCTCACTGGAGTTGATGCGGAAAGGATACTCGGCGCCGCCAAAAGATATCGACAGCGGCATGTCTTTGGCAGGAATGCGAACGCGGACCTGCCGAGCGTCTGGCGCGGAAAACTGAAGGCGGATGGTGCGCTTGCCATCATCGGCGGTTGTGTCGCTGAGCACCGTAGCGGTTGCCGGGCTGGGTGGGTTGAAGGCGATGGCCTTGCTCGCAAGGCCTGGCTGGGCGCCAGGCGGGGAGGGATGGGCGTCTACACTCAACTGTGTACGGATGGCATCCGGCAGGGCGCCGGCCCGGGCGCCGGCAAAAACTGCGGCCTGACCTTCATCGATGTCATAATGAGCGGTGAAGTTGAGCGCGAGCGGGCGCTCGATGCTATAGGCGGGGGCGATCATGGTGAGCACGCTGGCGACCAGCGACACCAGGCCGAGCGGAAGCGCCACCTTGAGCTTGCCTGAGCCGATCCCGCCAATCACCGCCAGCATGGGCGCCAGCACCAGCGCCGCGATGACGCCGAACATTGCAGCCATGCCGAGCCCCATCGTGACGTCGAGAAGATGGATCAGCGGGAAGAAGATGAGCGCAAGAAAGAGGCTTGCAATGCTGTAGGCGATCAGCTGGAACCGCGGAAGCAGCCAGGCCGCCGCGCCGGCCATGACGAAGACCAGGCCAGGGATCAGGAAGATCATCGAGAAGCCGGGCACGGCGAAACTCAACCCCATGCCGACGATCAGGAACCAGAACCAGCCCGAGGCATAGAGCGTCTCGCGCGATGAACCTGGCGCGATCCGCACGAGTGCGAGGGCCGAGAGCAGCAGCGTGAGGGTGAAGATCGCCATGTTGAACGCCTGTGGATGCGCCATCCAGAAGGCGGTGTCGGGCCGGAACAGGGAGATGGCTTGCTGGAGTGCGAGGGCGGCAATCCCCGATGCCACAATGAGACTGGGCGGAAGCAGGAGCGCCCTTACGTCGAGCTTGCGCCAGCCGCCGCTGCGGGTCGGCCGGACGAGCAGCATGGCGGACGCGCCAAAGCAAAGACCCAGCAGAACAAGTCCGAACACTTGCGGCAGCGACACGAACAGACGCGAGCCTATGTCCGAATAGACCAGGTCGCCTGCGCGGGCGTCCGCGCTCCAGTCGCTGGCCAGGAAAGCGCGGGTCGCGCCGAGCGCCTGATCGCCCATGTGCTGGACGCTCGCGCGATCGAGCTCGGCGAGATCGTCGCGATTGGTGTGGTAGAACTCGACACCGTCCGAGATCGCGATGTTGACGCCGTTGAAGCCGGCATTGAGAAAGACTGTGAGGTCCGTCGAATTGGGCAGGAGTTCATAGACTGCCGTCATCATCGAGTTGGAGAAGGGCCGCGCCCCGCTCTTCGCCCAGTCAGAAACCAGCGCGGCGTTAGGCCTTCCCGTCTCGAACATCATCGCCGGCCCGGTGACGCCACGCGCCTCGAGGTTGATGATGCGCCCGACGGTGAAGGGATAATCATCCTGATTGTCGACGAAGGCCTGCGCGCCGAGCAACCCCGTTTCCTCCCCATCGGTGAGCAGGAAGGCCACCGGCCGCGACGGCGGCTCACGCTTGAGGTGGTGCGCAACCTCGAGCCACACGGCAAGGCCAATGCCATCATCGCCGAAGCCGGGGCTCGCCTCGACGCTGTCATAGTGCGCGGCCAGGACAAGCGCCGGGCCGTCCTTGGGTCCTGCAGTGAAGAAGATGTTCTGTACGAAGGCGCACCGCGCCGCCACGCCGGACATCGCCTGGCATACGCTGTGGGCGCGCAGCTCTGGCGCATAACCCAGCGCGCGGATTTCCTGCAGCAGGCGCGCACGGGTTTCATCAAGAGCAGCTGAATCGACCGGATGTGGCGTGCCGTCGAGCACGCGGCCCAGCCGTTCGACCGCGCGCGGCGTATCAAACTGGTCGGGCGCATTCGAGGTGCGGACGCCGTCGAGTTCGAGGGGCGCCGCCCGGAAGAAGAACAGGGCAAGCAGCACGGCGAACACCACAAGCGCCCAGGGCGCGTCGTCGCGGAGGTCTGCGCGCGATTGCGTCGTGCCGGTTGCCAGTTGCGCCCCCTTTGGTGTGTCTCTCTCGGAGGATAGGAAAGACGCGCGTTCAGCGCCAGCGCAAGGTCTGGCCGGTTTCTTCGACCTTGGGCGGCGACAACCGACGCGCAGCCATGCAGGCGAGATAGCAGCAGATCAGGCTGGTCGCGCCGGCAGGCGTTGATCCCGACAGCTCGAGCACGAGGATCGCAGCAGTCACGGGCGCATCCAGCAGCACGGCGACGCAGACGGCCAGGCCGACAAGGCCGAGGAAAGCCTGCGGCGCGGGCGTACCAAGCAACCACCCTGCGAGCACGGCAAGCGATGAACCCGCCATCGCGCCTACGAACATGGCGGGCGCAATCGCTCCTCCGCCCCATCTGAATCCGAAGGTTACGGCGGCCGCTGCAATCTTTGCAAACGCCAGCACAGGCATCAGGGCGGGCCCGTAATTTCCGCTGAGCCCGGCGCCGAGGGGCTCAAAACCGATACCGAGCACCTGCGGATAGGCCATCGCCATGACGCCGAGTATCAGGCCGCCGACAACCGGCAGCAGCCAGAGCGGAAGGCCGATGCGGCTCGCCGTTGCCGCAACCAGCACCGGCATCCGCCTCCAGGTGAGGCTGCACAGATAGGCAAAGCCAATCAGCACCGGAAGGCCGACGAAGGCGGCAAGGTGCGCCACAGGGGCAACCTCGCCGACCGGCGGCACGGAGATGAGCACCCGGCCGTCCAGCAGCCAGACCGAGACCAGCCATGCCGCAACCGCCGACACTGCAACGGGCCCCAGCGCGGAAATCCGCTGCCGACGCAGGATCAGTTCGCGCGCGAGGAATACGCCCGCGATCGGCGTGTGCATCACGGCTGCAATAGCTGCGGCTACACCCATGCCGACGAGCATGCGTCGCGATGCGATGTCGAGGCCAAGCAGCCGTCCGTGGAGGACGGCTATCGTCGCGCCGAAATGAGCCGCCGGCTCCTCCCGACCTGCGCTGCCGCCCCAGCCAAGCGACACGATGGCGGTCAGGATAGAGAGGGATCCGTCGCGAAGGGTCAGCGTCGAGGCTCGGATTGTGCCGCGCAGCCGGCGATGCTGGACAACGTCCTGCAGGCCATAGGCGCGCGGCGCTCCGCCCCAGCCAAGCGCCATGCCCAGCCGCAGCAGCAGGGCGATGACCGCCCCGCCGACCAGCGGGGAGATCAGCCGGCTCCACAAAGGCAGTTCAACCAGCCGCGATGCAAAGCGCCCGGGTACGGCGCCGAATGCGATCCATTGCGCATAGGCGATCGCCCCCACGATCAGCACGACCGCTGCCCCAATAAGGGCCCCCACCAGCCCTGCCAGCACCCAAACAGCAAGGCCGCCCCGTTGGGGGCGGTCAATGATTTCGCCAGATGGACGAACAATCGCACGCGACATTGGACCCACGTTCTGCGTGAGCTGTGCAAAGGGTCAAGCGCGTGGACAAAAATTCAGTATCCTGGCCAGGTTTCCGGCCTGAGGGTCATGCCTTGCGTCATTGCAGGTGCGGTCCCACTCTCCGGCCGAGATCGAAGCGGAGCGAGAATGCGCGCTTACCTTACGGCTATCCTCTGCTGCGCGGCGATCGCCGCGACCGGCTGCGCTCGTGAGGAAGACGCTTTGGATGCCGCTGTCACCCCGGCTCCGGCGCCTGCTCCTGCTGCTTCGGCCGGAGTGTCGGGCGCTGGCCCTGCTTCCCTGGTTCTTGCCTGCGCGCCGCCGTTCACCCGCGAGGCGACGCCGACGACGCTGGCGGCGGTGTTCGGCCGCGAGAACGTCATTCCCGAAACTGTTGCCGGCCCTGAGGGCGCCCAGATCAATGTGACAGCCATCTATCCCAACGATCCGGCGCGCCGGATCGAGATCATCTTTCGCAACGAGGAAGAGCGCACCGACCTCTCAGCCGTGATGATCAGCGCGCCCGAATCGCAATGGACAGGCCCCGGCGGCATCGGGATGGGAGACACCATCGCGGACGTGCAGTCCGCCAACGGCGGCGTCTTCAATGTGATGGGCTTCCAGTGGGACTATGGCGGTTTTGTCTCGGACTGGCGGGGCGGAAGGCTGGACGATGTTGACGGCTGCAGGACGACCGTTCGCCTGTCGCCTGCCGGGGAGGACCTGCCAGGCGACATTGTCGGCGACGGTGTCGAGCCCGCATCAGACCTGCCAGCCATGCGCGCAGCCCAGCCCCGGGTCAGCAGTTTCGGCATCGGCTGGGCGCCCGCGACCTAGCCCTGTTCGGGTTGGCTTGCGACTCGCAGGGTCTGGGCTAGGCTGGCGCCTTCGGATGGCGAGGGATGCATGAGTGCAGTCAACCGCAGGCAGTTCGCGGCAGGCCTGAGCGGGTCCCTGGCGCTGGCTGGCTGCGAAAGCCTCGGCGGCGTCGCAACTAAGCTCGGTCGATCACCTAAACTCTTCTACCTGGCGCAGGCGAAGGTGATGATGCTCGACGTCGATGACGGTGCTCCCGTGACGCTGGTCGACGACACGCCGAAGGACGGATCACGTGCGACCGGCGTCAATGACGGCATCGCCGTCCATGGCGCGAGCGGGCAGATCTACTGGACCAATATGGGCCGAGCCGACGCGGACGACGGTGTGGTCATGCGCTGCGAGCGCGATGGATCCAATGTCACGACCATTGTCACCCCTGGCGGGACCTTCACGCCGAAGCAGCTCAAGATCGATGAGACGGCAGGAAAGCTCTACTGGTCCGACCGTGAGGGAATGGCAGTCCAGCGCTGCAATCTCGACGGCTCCAACATCGAAACGCTGATCTCGACCGGCAATCCCGTGCTGGATGCCGGCGACCAGTCGCGCTGGTGCGTCGGCCTCGCACTCGATCCTGAGCGTGGTCATGTCTACTTTACCCAGAAGGGCGGGGACAATGCGGGTCAGGGGCTGATCCGCCGAATCAATATGGAGATGCCGCGCGCGTCATCACCCTCGAATCGCCGCGACCTGATCACGCTCTTTTCGCGCCTGCCCGAGCCGATCGATCTCGACCTCGATCTCACCACACGGACGATCTACTGGACAGATCGCGGCGACAACACGTTATCGCGGGCGCCTATGGATGCGCCGACATCGTTCGACCCTGCGACCCGGCTTGATCGGCAGATTCTCGTGCGCGGCCTCAAGGAAGCAATCGGCGTCGCGCTCGACCTGCCGCGCCGGCGCATGGCCTATACCTCGCTCGGCGGCGAGCTTGGCGTCGCGGGGCTCGACGGCGCGGGCGCAAGGGCGCTCCTTCAAGCTGACGGCATTCTGACTGGCGTCTGCTGGGCGTGAGGAATTTTGCCGAAATGCTATCTTGCATGCGCAAATAGTCCTATTCTGGGTAGCGATGGCAACGATACCCGAAGACCTCCGCCCGAAGGCCTATGCCTCGCTTGAGCTGGTGCTCGACGTGCTCCACTCCCTGCGCAACCTTGTGGAAGCTGATCTTGAAAGTATCGCCATCTACATGTGCGTCGGCGAGGCGACGATGCGCCCCGTGCTTGCCGATCCGGAAGAGGTGAAACGGCTCGCAACCGTCGACCTTGCGCCGGAAGATTTGCGGGGATCGATCACGATGTTGCAGGTCGCCGACAGGCTGGACATGCCGCGCGAAACCGTTCGCCGGAAGGTCAAGCAGCTCATCGAAAAGGGCTTCCTTTACGCTGACGACAAAGGTCGGATCCGCTCATCGCCCAGCTTCCACCGGCCAGAAACGATCGTGGCGGTGAACGCCATCCACGACGCGGTGCGTCGCTACCGCGAACGTGTTCAGATATATGGGATCAGCGTCTGATCGGGCGCTGCTCCCGGGATCCATTGTGCGCCGGTCGCCAATGCGCCAAACAGGTCGTCGTTCGAGCAGGCTATCCACAGGCGGAGAATGATGTGCGCAAGACGTCACTGACATTCGTGGCCGCGTTGGCGGTGCTGAGTTCAACTCCCGCAGCGGCCCAGCCATCCGAGGCGAATCGCGCGGCGCTTCGCGAAATCTACGAGGAAATGGTCGAAATTGATTCCTCCCCGACCACCGGTTCGTGCACGAAGGTGGTGCGCGCCGCCGAGACGCGTCTGCTGGCGGCGGGCTATACCCCAGCCGACGTGCAGGTGATCATCCCGCCCGATCGGCCCGACGATGGCAACCTGGTCGCCACGCTGCGCTCGCCCCGCGCGACAAAGAAGGGCGTGCTGCTGATGGGGCATATCGACGTCGTCGATGCGCGCCGTGAGGACTGGGAGCGTGATCCCTTTACCCTGATTGAGGAGAACGGCTTCTTCTTCGGTCGCGGAACGGCCGACATGAAGGGGCAGGCGTCGATCTGGCTGGAGCTGATGATCCGCCTGAGGAAGGAAGCCGGTTTCCGCCCCTCGCGCGATCTCGTCATGGCGCTGACCTGCGGGGAGGAAACATCAAACCGCATCAACGGCATCGACTATATCCTCAAGAACCACCGCGAACTGTTCGATGTGGCGTTCGCGCTGAACGAGGGGGCAGGCGGGCTTCTGTCGGATGATGGGCGCCCGCTCGTGCTGCAGGTTCAGGCCGGCGAGAAGATCCATCAGGTCTACACGCTCGAAGCCACCAATCCGGGCGGGCACTCCTCGCGGCCAACCCCGGACAATGCGATCTATCGGGTCGTGGCGGCTGCCGACAAGGTGTCGAAGCTGTCCTTCCCGATCCAGCTGACCCCCGTGGTGCGCGAGTACTTCCGCATCACGGGGCCGATCCTCGGCGGCGGCGTTGGCGCCGCCATGTCGATCCTTGCGCGTTATCCTGATGATCCTGCGGCGTTGCGCGTCCTGATGGCCGATCCTACCTACAATGCCGCGCTTCACACGACGTGCGTTGCGACCCAGTTCGAGGCGGGGCATGCGCCCAACGCCCTGCCGCAGCGCGCGACTGTGACGCTGTCCTGCAGGGTGATGCAGGGCACGACGCCGGAGCAGGTGCAGGAAACGCTCGAAGGCGCGATCAACGATCCGGAAGTGAAGGTCTCGATCGTGCGCCGGCGTGACGGCTCTTCCGCCCCGCCCCTGACCGAAGAGATCATGGGGCCGATCCGGACGCAGGCGGCCAGGATCTGGCCCGACGTGCCAATCGCGCCGCTGATGACGGCAGGCGCCACTGACGGTCGCTTCACGATGAATGCCGGCATCCCGACCTATGGATTGAGCGGCATGTTCGCAAAGAGCGGCGAGACCAATGCGCATGGCCTCAACGAGAAGCTGCGCGTAACGTCGCTTTACGAGGCTCAGCAATTTCTCGAAGGCGTCATCAGGGCCTATCTGAAGTAGGCCCTATCGCTTCGCCTTCGCTTCAAGGATCCGCGCGCCCTGAAGGATTCCGTGGAGCGCGTGGTTGCCTTCGTGGCAGGCGAATTCATAGACCGGGCCGCTGGACGTCGTGAACACCATCTCGCCCTTCCAGGTCTGCGTGTAGAAGCCCGGATCGTCGATCTCGAACGCATAGGTCAGTTCGTCCGCGCCCGTGCGCGTGAATCGTTCCGTCACCGTTGCCTGCTCGGACAGGAACACCGGCTCATAGTCCCCATGCCAGGGGTTCCAGTTCTTGGTGACGACCACAAGCGTGTCGCCCTCCCACCGCCCGACGCTGTCGCCAAGCCATTGCGCGACGGCGGCAGGCTTGTGCGGCTGGTTCAGCCGCACGATGCGCGCATCGTGCATCATCTCGACATCGATCATCACATGGTCCGGCGTCTGCACGATCTGGTAGGTGTTGTTGTAGATGTTGTTCAGCATGGGCGGCCCGCCCGAGCCGCGCGATCCGACCAGGCAGCGGTCTGCCGGGTTCATGCCCTCCGGCCCGTCCTCGTTACGCGTCTTCATGATCTCCGCAATGCGCATGCGCCCCGCGTCGGAGACTGGCATCTTTCCGTTGGCGGGCTCGGTGATCCAGGACGAGCGCGCCTGGCCGTTGACGACGCCCACCTTCATCCCGCGGTCAAGCCAGAACGCGTTGTAGCCGAGTACAGCGCCTCCGACCGCAGGCGCGCCTTCGTCAGGATCCGTGCGGCTGTTGGCGGAGACCTCCTGCTGCAAACGCTGTCCCTCCATGCGCGCCACCTGCTCGGCGTTGAGCACCAGCGGCAGCGATGCGTTTGTGCGTTCAAGCGTCGTGATGCTGCTGTTGGTCCACATGCCTTGAAGGTCAGGCCGGCCATCCGGCGTTCGAGGAGGCTGGTAGGCCTGGGCAAGCGCTGCGGGCGTCATCAGCCCAAGCGCTGCCGCGAGGAACGCTGCCTGCCTCATGGTCGTGTCTCCCTAAACCTTGCTGCGAGCTAACGAGTGAGGCCTGCCTTGTAGTCTTCCGCCGCTTTCAGGAGCCGGATGACGTTGCCGCCCCACATCTTGGCAAGATCGGCCTCGGTGTAGCCTTCTCTCAGCAATCGCTCCGTGATCTTGGGCAGCGCGGTCACGTCCCGAAAGCCGTCAAGGCCGCCGCCGCCGTCCCAGTCGGCGCCGAAACCGACATGATCCACGCCAACGAGTTTGATGGTGTAGAGCACCTGGCTCATATAGTCCTCGAAGGTCGCACGGTTTTCGGGGAAACGGCGGTCGATCGCGTTGCTTTCGTCGAGATACTGCTCATAGCGCCCAGCTTCGAGCAGATTGGGATTACCCCACTTGTTGCGCAATGCAGTGAGCGCATCGGTCCGCTCCTTGCTTTGCGGCAGCGGCTTGATGAAGGCCCCCAGCGCGTTCATGTGAATGACGCCGCCCTTCGCCGCCAGCTTCTTCAACAGCGCATCGGGTGCGTTGCGCGGGTGCTCGTTGAGCGCATCGGCGCCGTGATGCGAAAGGATGATCGGCGTTGCGGAAAGCTCGATCATCTGGTCGATGGCGGCATCCGAAGCGTGGCTTCCGTCGAGCACGATGCCGAGCGCGTTGGCGCGCTTCACATATTCGCGCCCCAATGGCGAGAGGCCTCCCCACTTCATGCCGAGTTCGCCAGGGTTGGTGGAGTCGGCCAGCTGGTTGGTGCCGTTGTGCACCGGACCCGCCATGCGCACGCCGAGCTTGTAGAAGGTGTCGAGCAGGGAAAGATCCTCACCCAGCTCGTAGGAGTTCTCCATCGCGATGTAGACGATCTTCTTGCCGGCGGCGTGGATGCGCGCAGCGTCCGAGGAGGTCAGCGCGAGTTCGAACTTGTCCGGGTGGGCAGCTACCATATTGTGGATCGACACCGCGCGGATGAGGGCGGTGTCGCGGATTTCGCGATAGCCTTCCAGCGTCAGCGGTCCCTGGGCCATATAGATGACCCAGAACCCGCCATCGAGCCCGCCTTCGACCATGCGCGGATAGTCAACCTGCGTTCCGTCGCGATCGACATCGTGGCGCTCCATGATGTCATAGCCCCTGACCGTGTCGAAGAAGGCCGGCGTGTCGAGGTGAGTGTCGAGCGTCAGGATCCGGTTGTGGATCGCCCAGGCTTCGGCGCTAACGCCCGCAGGGGCTGAAGGCAGACTCGAGCAGCCGGCCAGCGCCGTTGCGCCGATCAGGGCAAGTTTCCAGCGGGTCAGTTTCGCCATCGATCTGTCTCTTTGTGGAAGTGGGTGGTCTCGCGCCCACCATGCATGCGGGTCGGCTGCGCTCAAGGGCAGACGGTTCGATGGGACCGCAGGAAGTCCCCGTCCGAGCTGTGTTTTCTCTCTGACCTACAAATGAGAATGAGTTGCAAAAAGAAGGCTGTTCGCCTAAGGCCAGCACATGCCCGAAGGATCGGACACGTCGACACGGCAGGGGGCCGAGGCTGAAGCTGCGGCCGCCGCCAGGGCCGGCAGGGCCCGCGCGCGCCGCCTGTTCTGGATGACACAGGCGCGCATCTGGCACTGGATGACCGGGGCTGCGACCCTGGTTGGCATGCTGCTCTTTGCGGTCACCGGCATCACGCTCAACCATGCCGGGCAGATCGAGGGACAACCCGTCATCGTCGAGCAAACCTCCATCATGCCCCCGGACCTCCTCGCCCAGCTCGGCGACGGTCCGGCTACGGGCGAGCTCGCCGTGCTGCCAGCCCCTGTCGTCGCCTGGCTGGAGGCCGAGACCGGCGCGCAGGTGTCACGGCGTGCGGCCGAATGGTCCGAGCGCGAGGTCTATGTCGGCATGCCGAAGCCGGGCGGTGATGCATGGCTGTCGATCGACCGCGCGACGGGCGATGTCGTCTTCGAAAACACCGACCGCGGCGCGATCGCGTGGCTGAATGACCTTCACAAGGGGCGCAACACCGGCCCCGTCTGGTTCTGGTTTATCGATATCTTCTCGGCAGCCGCCATCCTGTTCTGCCTCACCGGTCTGGTGCTGCTGTGGATGCATGCTCCCCGTCGCGCGCCGACCTGGTTTATCGTCGGCGCAGGTCTAATCGTCCCGGCGATGATCGCCGTGTTCCTGATCCATGTGTGAGAGTCGTGATGCGGACCGTCATGAGGCTTCTGGTTCCGATTGCCATGACTGGCGCTGGGCATGCCGGCACGCTTGAACTTACGGTCGAGATTCCGCGGCTCAACGTCGCCGAGTATCACCGGCCCTATGTCGCGATCTGGATCGAGGACGCGAGCGGCAATGTCGCCGCCAACCTGTCTGTCTGGTACGCGGTTCACCTCAAGGACGAGAAGGGCGAGACGTGGCTCAAGGACATCCGCCAATGGTGGCGCAGGACGGGGCGTGCGCTCGATCTGCCGCTGGACGGCGTGTCCGGACCCACAAGACCGCCGGGTCGCAACACCGTGACGTTTGACACCGCGAAAAGCCCGCTCGCGAGCCTTGCGCCCGGCCAATACCGGATCGTCGTCGAGGCCAGCCGTGAGGTTGGCGGCAAGGAGCTGGTGGAGATCCCGTTCACATGGGCGCCAGGTGCAGATGGGCAGGCCTCGGCTGTCGGCAAGGACGAGCTGGGCGCGGTGACCTTGCGGTTGACCCGCTAGCCCCCATGGCCGGATGAGCGGACATGACGGGGCCGCGCCTCCTGATCCCGACGGGACTTGATGTTGCCGCTGTGCGTGCCTCACGCATCGATGGGGAGGTGCGAAAGCTGTCCGGCGCGACAATGGGCACGGGATGGTCGCTCGCCTTCGCAGCGGCGCCATCTGTTCCCACCTCCACCGTGAATACGGCCCTGGAAGATGTGTTCGCGCTCGTCATCCGCCAGATGAGCGGCTGGCAGCCAGGCTCCGACCTGTCGCGCTTCAATGCGTCAGCGCCAGGCTGGTGTGACATCCCGCCAGAGTTTGCGTTTGTGCTGGACCGCGCCCTGGAGATCGCTGAGCTCACAGGCGGCGCCTACGATCCAGCCCTCGGCGCCGAAGTCGACGCGGCCGGTTTCGGCCCTGGCACGTTGGATACGCCGCGGGCAGGGCCGGGATGGCGCAGCCTCGAGCGCGATGCAAAGTCGGGGCGCGTCCTGCAGCCGGGCGGCGTCACGCTCGACCTGTCATCGATCGCCAAGGGTTACGCCGTCGACCTCTGCGCAGGGCGCCTGCGCGCGCTGGGCGTGGCGAGCTTCCTGATGGAGATCGGCGGCGAGTTTGTGGGGCAGGGCGTGAAACCGGATGCGCAACCCTGGTGGGTGCAGCTCGACCTGTCCGACATGGCGCCCGCACCGGACGAACCGCCGCAGACGGATGTGGCGCTGGTGAATCTTGCGGTTGCGACGAGCGGCGATTTCGTGCGCCGCAGCGATGGCGCCTCGCACCTGTTCGATGGCCGCACGCGGCAGCCGGTTGCAGGGCCGCTGTCGGGCGTCGCGGTCATGCATGCGAACGCGATGGAAGCGGATGCGTGGGCGACGGCGCTGTTCGCGCTCGGGCTGGAGGATGGGATGGGTATGGCTGAAGCGCAGCAGCTTGCGGCCGTCTTCGCCGTGCGCGAGGCGAGCGGCGCCCGCACAAGCCTGTCATCGGGCGCAAAGGCGATGCTGGGCTAGACGGGACGCGCGATCAAGCTAGTTTCCATTTCGCCAGTGCTTCGTAGTGCGGGCGGGCCGCATCGGCGATGCGCTGGAGCTCGGGCGCAAGCCTGACCGGCTTTTCCTCCGGCGGCGGGCCGAAGCCAGTGGATTTCTCGACGGCGTCATACCAGGCCGGGGCCCAGACGCCGTCGGTGTGGCGCCGGCCAGCGGGCCAGCTCAGCATGGTCGTTGTCCACGCAATGCCGAGCGCGGCGCAGAGCTTCTCCAGCGTCGCGGCAGGATCGCGCAGGACATCGACGCCCTCGATGACAGGCGGCGCATGGCCGAGCCGGTCGGCTTCGCGCGCGAAAATTTCCGACTGCTGCACGAAGCCGATGTCGGCCAGCGTCACGTCATCCCGCTTCTGCATGTAGGAGGCGAGCACGCGCACGGGATCGCGGATCAGGAAGGCGTTGCGGCGCAGACGCATCCAGTCGAGCCCGAAATGGGGCAGCATGTGATGCGTCATGTGCTTTTCGTAGACGACGGATTTGCCTTGCGGCGGCGTCCGTTCGAGTCCGCGCACGACATCGCGCCAGTCATTCGGCTGGGCGGCAAGGACTTCGTCATTCATCGGGTGGATGAGACCAGTCTCGCGCAGGAAGGCTGCGTAGAAGGGCTCGTCGACGACATGGCAATCACTGCGCGCACCGAAGGAGCGCATCATCGCGGTGGAGATGTTACGTGGACCCGACCACATGGCGATGTGGATTGTAGACGTCATTTACGCATACTGCCCGAGGCTCGCCGCCATAGTCATGTGCGAGCGACCACCACCTGATGACGGGAGCTGGAAGAGTTTCAGATCTGCGACGCAAGTCCTGAATGCGATAGCTCGTTCGTCCCGATGGAATGGTTTAAACCCCAGACGCCGGTGCAGCCGCATCGACGCCAGATTGTCCGCGAGCACGTGGCTTTCCAGGATGACTGCACGGCTGCTTTCCACGATGGCAGAAAAGCTGCGGACCAATTCGGCCGTCACGCCGGCATTGCGGTAATCTGGATGGATCGCAAGTCCGCCGACAAACCACGTGTCATCCACCAAGGGCCACATATAGCCATAGCCGACCAGCGTGCCGTTGCGCCTCACAAGCGCGAAGCGGGCTTGGAGGGTCACCGCGTCGAGTCGTTTACGCTGCGCGGCGACGTTTAGCGGGCCCCCATCGGGATCCTGCAGGCACAGCACGTCAAGTGCGAAGATCGCATCTAGAGTTGAGCTGTGCATGTCGCCTCCGCGTCCTTCAGCGCTCCATAGAGCTCGCGCAGCCGCTGCGTCACGGGCCCCGGGGTTCCAGCTGGCATGACATGATCGTCCACGGCGCGCACCGGCGTCAGCCCGCCGAACGTGCCGGTGACGAAGGCTTCGTCGGCGGCGTGGACGTCGCGGAGGGGGAAGAAGTCGAGGCGTATAGGGATGCCGTTGGCGTCGCACAGGCGAATGACATTCCCGCGGGTGACGCCGTTGAAGCAGAACTCGCCGGTCGAGGTGCGGACTTCGCCGCCCTTCACCCAGAAGAAGTTGGTGGCGTTGCAGCTCGACACGAAGCCGCCCGGATCGAGCATCAGGGCTTCATCGCCGCCGCGCGGGATCACGTCGAGCAGGGCGCGGATCAGCGGCAGGCGCGAATGCGAATTGAGGCGCATGTCGAACATGTCGGCCGGCGTGCAGCGGATTTTGCTGGTCACCACATTGAGGCCGCGCGTGACGATCTCGGGGCTCGGCTCCTTGTATTCGGCGACGATGACGATGGTGGCGGCGCCCAGCGCATTGCGCGGGTCCTGGTTCACCGCTTTCTTGACACCGCGCGTCGCCATCAGGCGGAGATGCGCGCCGGTCATCATGCCGTTGGCGCGGCATGTGGCGTACAGCGCCGCCCTCATCTCCTCGCGGGTCAGGCCGAGGTCAAGCGCGATGTCCTTCGCGCCCCGGTAGAGCCGTTCGAGGTGGGCGTTAAGGAAGAGCAGCGCGCCCTTGTGCAGCCTCAGCCCCTCCCAGACCCCATCGCCCAGCACGAAGCCGGCGTCGAAGACCGAAACCTTCGCCTCATCCTTGGGAACAAGCGCGCCGTTGAGCCAGACCTTGAGGTCGGCGTTGCGCGGGTCTGCGGCGAAATCCTGGCTTCCGGGCATGGCCGAAGGATGCCGGGCAGGGGGCCCGGGGTCCAGAGGCTGGCCATGGGCGCCTTGCGTGTTATGCAGGCGGATCGTCCCCGGGGAGCCCCTGCCGCATGCAACGTCTGATTTTCATCGGCCTGATCGTCGCCATGGTGCTGGGCGTCGTGGTGGGCGCGGTGGTCTATGGCGACCAGGGTGCGCGCGTGACCGCCGCAGTCGAGCGGGTCGCGGCCTTCGATGCGAACCAGGATGGATCACTCAGCGAGGAGGAGTTTACAGCCTCGCGGGCGGGCCGAGCCGAGGACATTACGTTTGCGCAGGCCGACAAGAACAAGAACGGGCAGGTGACGGCGCTTGAAATCGAAAAGACGCCAACCAGGGCCCAGACGGATATTGCCAGCTATTTCAAGATCCTGTCGGACATCTTCCTGCGGCTGATCAAGATGATCGTGGCGCCGCTTGTTCTCACCACGCTGACGGTGGGCATCGCCCATCTCGGCGGCGGTGCGGCGGTTGGCAGGATCGGCGCACGCACGATGGGCTGGTTCATCACGGCCTCGCTGGTCTCGCTCGGCCTTGGTCTTGTGATGGTTAACATCTTCAAGCCGGGCGTGAACTTCCCCGTGACGCTGGAAACGGCGGTGGCGGATGTCTCGACGGTCTCCACCGGGTCGTTCTCGCTGGCAGAATTCATCACCCACGTCTTCCCAACCTCGATCGTGGACGCGATGGCGCGCAACGAGATCCTGCAGATCGTTGTCATCTCCCTGTTCATGGGCATCGCGCTTCAATCGCTGGGACAGAAGACGGCAAAGGTCACGGATCTCCTGGAGCAGGGCGCTTTCCTGATGCTCAAGATCACCGGCTATGTGATGGCGGTGGCCCCGCTCGCCGTGTTTGGCGCGATCGCCTACACCGTCTCGCTGCAGGGGCTCGGCGTCATCGCCGACTATGGACGGCTGGTGGGGACGTTCTTCCTTGCGCTGTTCGTCCTCTGGGCTCTCCTCATCGCCGTCGGCTTCCTGATCCTCGGTCCACGCGTGTTCAGGCTGATCTGGGATGTCCGCGCACCCGGACTTCTGGCCTTTGCAACGGCCAGTTCGGAGGCGGCCTATCCGCGCCTGCTCGAGCAGCTGGAGCGGCATGGCGTCGCGAACCGGGTTGTCTCGTTCGTGCTGCCGCTCGGCTACTCGTTCAATCTCGACGGCTCGATGATGTACTGCACCTTTGCTGTGATGTTCATCGCCCAGGCGATGGGCGTGCCGTTGTCGGTCGAACAGCAGATCGGGATGCTGCTCCTCCTGATGGTGACGTCCAAGGGCATCGCCGGCGTGCCGCGCGCCTCGCTCGTGGTCATCTCGGCAACGCTCCCCGCAATGGGGATGGACCCGGCCTGGATCGCGCTGGTCCTCGCAGTCGACGCATTCATGGATATGGGTCGCACAGCGACCAACGTGATCGGGAACTCGATCGCATGCGCCGTGATCGCCAAGTGGGAAGGCCTGCTGGCCAATCCGGACAGGGATCCGCCCGTGGTCGAGCAGGTTCTCGGACCAGGCGAAGATGCCGCTGCGCCCGCGACAAAGCGGTGAGCTCGCCGGCTCTGGCTGACGCACTCGACAGTTTCCAACCCGGAAAGTTGATGAGCGCGGCGGCGAGGCGCGTTGACGTGGCATGACGTGCAGGGCATATCCGCGCAAAAGAAGGGTCGCCGGCTCCCCCCGGCGGTGCGGCGAACAACAACAACAGCGCCGTTTCTCAGGCCCCGGCGGCTCGACGCATCCGACAGGAATGCGACGAGAACGCGCAACCTCTTCTGCAAAAAACGGCGCCGTCAGACTGGCGCTTGGGGCGAAACGAAGGCATAAATTTCAGGTCTCGCCACCATGGCCTAGATGCCGGGGTTGGGACACTGGGGCGTCGAGAGCGAGAGAGACATGTATTACGCTACAAAGCGGGACAACACTCAGACGCGTATCATTGGCGTCGTGGGCGTTGTGGTTGCGCTTGGGGTTTCCGGCTACGCCCTCGCCAATGGTCTTGGCATCATCGAGACCAATGAGCGGATCGAGACCGAAGTCGTCATCATTGAAGAGCTTGAAGAGGTCGTTGAGGACGAGCCGCCGCCGCCGCCGGTCGATGTTGACCTGCCTCCGCCTCCGCCGCAGGTGATCCTGCCCGATTTCGTGTTCGACACGCCTCCGCCGCAGGTGAATGCAATCCAGCAAGTCGTTGCGACACCCAATCCGTCCCCACCCCCGCCGCCAGCCCCGAAGGCTGCTCCCGCGCCGGTGGTGCCCCCGGTGCGTCCGAGGGCGGATCCGAACCGGTTCGCCAAGCTGCTGGTTGAAGATTACCCGGATGCGGCCCTTCGCAAGAAGCAGGAAGGCGATGTGACGCTTTCGATGTGCATGGGTGTGGATGGCCGGGCCAGCGATGTGAAGGTGATCAAGTCGAGCGGCGTGGATTCGCTCGACCAGGCCGCGGTGAAGGGCATTCCCAAGCTTCGCTTCCAGCCGGCCAAGGACTCGTCCGGAAAGCCGGTGGCCTGGTGCCCGCCGACATATCCGCCCTACACGATGGTGCTGTCCTGGAAACTGCCGGAGTAGATGCCAGCAGGTGCAGACGCGCTGGGGAATTGGCGCTCAAACGGGTTAAGGTTGAGGCGGAACGAAGGGATAGCTTCGAACCGCAGCAAGTGGTGTCGGGGCGACCCGAGTGAAGATCGGGGCGACCCGAATGAGGAGAAGACGGTTATGAAGATGGCGTATCTTGGGGATGGTCTGAAGCGGCAGTCCAACCCGGTAAAACTACTGCTGGCCGCAATTGCGATGCTGTTCATGCCGATGGCTGCGCTCGCGCAGCAGCCGACGGATGCGCCGCCGATGCTGCCGACGGAAGAGGCTCCGGCCGTTCCGGAAGCTGCTCCGGCTGCTGAAGCTGCCGCCCCTGCCGGCGAAGAAGGCGGCAATGAAGGCATGGAAGAGGCCTTCTCGCTGGCTCACATCTGGACGGCGAGCGACGAGGTCGGCAAAGGCACGCTGATCCTGATGATCATCATGTTCGCCGGCTCGATCTACATCGCCGTCACCAAGGCGGTGGACCAAACCATGCTGTCCAACCAGATGAAGAAAATCCCGGCCTTCTGGGACGCCAACACGCTGGATGAAGGTCTCGACCTTCTTGGCCGCAACAACGCCTTCCGCGCGGTTGCCGAAGGCGCGATCGCCCAGGCCAATTCGGCCCAGGCCGGCCTCGGTGCGCGTATCTCGCGCTCCGACCGCATGTCTCACCAGGTCGGCATCGAGCTCGAGCGCATCAACACGCGCCTCCAGGGCGGCATGGCCTTCCTCGCGACGGTCGGCGCCATCTGCCCGTTCGTCGGTCTGTTCGGAACGGTGTGGGGCATCGTGAAGGCGCTCATCACCATCACGGCCTCGGGCGACGCCTCGATCGAACGTGTGGCCGGTCCTGTCGGTGAAGCGCTGATCATGACCGCCATCGGTCTCGCGGTCGCCGTGCCGGCGGTTATCTTCTACAACCTGCTCGGCCGTCGGAACAAGAACATCTCCGACGCTGCCCGCCACTTCGCGTACGACGTCGACAAGCTGATGGCTTCGTCGGCCAAGGCCTAGTCCGCGTCAGCGTAAGGAGGCCGACGAATGGCCGACGAAAAGATTGGCAAGGAAGGCGGTGGCGGGATCGCGCTGGTCGAGGAGGAGAGCTCTCCGCTCAACGCCTCGATCAACACCACCCCCCTCGTCGACATCATGCTCGTGATGCTGATCATCTTCCTGATCACCATCCCGGTCGCGGTGAAGAGTATCGAGGTGGAGCTGCCGACGGAGCGCAACCAGGTCGTTGTCCCCAAGCGGGAGAACATCAACCTGTCCGTGCGCGCCGACGGCGCCATCTTCGAGGACTTGCGGGAGCTCACCGAGTCTGAACTGGCCGGACGCCTGGCGCGCTTTGCGCGGCAGGATCCGCAGCCGGAAGTGCACATCCGCGGCGACCTCACGACCCCATACTTCCAGGTTGGCAGGGTGGTCGAGATCGCGCAGCGGGCTGGCATTCTCAAGGTCGGCTTCATCACCAAGGCGCCGCGCCCCGGCGCAGGCTGACACCTAACTTTCCCTCCCCCTCTTGGGGGGAGGGCCCAAGGAGTAGTTCCCCATGGCCATGCAGGTAGGCGAAGTCGCCGAAGGCGAGCCGCTGTCAGAGATCAACACCACGCCGCTGATCGACGTGATGCTGGTGCTCCTGATCATGCTGATCGTCACGCTGCCGCCGCAGCGCCACGCGGTGAAGCTTGATACCCCGCTTCCCCCGCCGCCGAACCAGCCGCCGCCGCCGGAAGACACGCCCGATCCGATCCGTATCATGATCGGCTTCGACAACCAGATTTCCTGGATGGGCGAGACGGTGAACCGCAACCTGCTCGATCAGCGGATGAAGGTCGAGGCTCAGCGCCCGATCCAGCCCGAGATCCACATCGAACCGGACCGTCAGGCCCAGTACGGCGTGGTCGCTCACGTGATGGCCGCCGCCCAGCGCAACGGCCTCAAGAAGATGGGTGTCATCGGGGGGACGTGATAACTGCGGCGTGAAGCGGGGAACTTGATCTCGCCGCATTCTGCCCGGCCTAATTGCAGGCGGCGCCCGTCCGATGGCCGGGGGCCGCATTGCGCAGTTCAAGCTGCGCGAATCGAGTTGAGGATGGGGCCGGGGCCTCTATATCGAGGTTCCGGTGCGAGCGAAAATGAAGGTGGAGGATTGAAGATGCAGACGTTCGGCAAGGCCTTGCGCAACAGCCTGCCCGCACTCGGGCTTGGCCTGCTCGGCGCGCTCGGCGCAGCCAGCGTAACGGCCGCCCCCGCGTACGCGCAGAAGGTCACCGCGAAGAAGGAATTCGTGGAGAACCTCCAGGCTGCGTCGGCCGCACTCAGCTCGCGCAACTGGAGTCAGGCTTTGGCGAAGGCCGATGCCGCCGCAGCGCACGCCTCGGGCGCGCAGCAGCGTGGCGCAATCGAGCAGATCCGGGTTGCGGCCAGCTGTGACGCTTCGATCAAGAATCACCAGGGCTGCATCAGCGCCATCGAGAAGGCCAAGGCTTCGGGCGGCAGCGGGCTTCCGATCAAGAATTACGACCAGATGCTTGCCGGTCGCTACGCGGACGCCGGCAACGCCGCCAAGGCGCTCGCCCAGACCAAGGAAAACATCGCCAAGTACGGCGGTACAGCGACCGAACACGCCTTCGTCGCCAAGGGCGAGCTGCAGAACAAGAACTTCGCCGCTGCGCAATCTTCGATCAACAAGGCGCTGGCCGGCGGCAAGGGAACAGTTGCCCAGTACAACATCCTGCTCAACGCCCTCGCCGGGCAGAACAAGATGGACGAGTACTACAAGACGCTTGAGCGCATCGCGCCCTCGATGGGCAACGACACCTACTGGCGCATGCTGATCGAGCGCACCAAGAAGGAGGCTAACTACCGTTCCCTCGAAGCCGGTCTTGACGTGTTCCGCGCGATGGAAGCCGCGAAGGTCAGCCTGAAGCCGCAGGAACGGTTCGAGATGGCTGAGGCCGCGCGTAACCGCGGCATCGCGATCGAGGCGGCCAACTCCTGGGCTGTGCTGGTCAAGGCGGGCGATTCCAACGCCACCAAGAACAAGGCGCTGGTCGATTCGGTGACCAAGGCTGCTGCGGCCGACAAGGCCACGGAGCTTGCCAAGAGCGAAGCGGCAGCCGCCACCCGCGCCACAGGCGAGCAGTTCGGTATCGTCGCCGAGGGCTACCTTGCCAACGGCAACACGGCCAAGGCGATCGAGCTGTTCAACAAGGCGCTTACCAAAGGCCAGATGCCTGAAGGCATGACCGACCTCGTCAAACTCCGCCTCGGCATCGCCCAGTTCAAGGCCGGCAAGAAGGCCGATGCCGTCAAGACCTGGCAGGCGATCAAGGCTGACAATGGCGCCCGCTGGCTCGCCAAGACCTGGATCGCGATTTCGAAGGCGTAATCGCCATCCAGACTGAACCTGCTAAGGCCCGGCCGGAAACAGCCGGGCCTTTTGCTTTTGGGGCCTTGCGCAGGCGTTTGACCTCGCAACGCCGAGCCGTCATAGGACGCGCAAACACATCCTCCCGCCGCCATGCTCCAGATCAACGACCTCACTTTCCGTATCGACGGCCGGCCCCTGTTCGAGGGCGCCTCGGCGCAGATCGCAGATGGCTGGAAGGTCGGCCTTGTCGGCCGCAACGGTACGGGCAAATCCACCCTGCTGCGCATCATCCGCGAGGAGCTGGCCAGAGGCGAGAATGGCGACGGTTCGATCCGCATCAATCGCGGCGCGAAAATGGGCTATGTGCTGCAGGAAGTGCCGGCCAATGACACCAGCCTGCTCGATGTCGTGCTGGAGGCCGATGCCGAGCGCGCAAGCCTGATGCGCGAGGCGGAGACGTGCGAGGATCCTGACCGGATCGGCGAAATCCACATGCGGCTGGCCGACATCGACGCCTGGTCAGGCGAGGCGCGGGCGGCGGAAATCCTCGTCGGCCTCGGTTTCACGCAGAACGATCTTTCGCGACCCTGCAAGGAATTCTCGGGCGGCTGGCGCATGCGCGCGGCACTGGGCGGGGTGCTGTTTGCCCGGCCTGAGCTCCTGATGCTGGACGAGCCGACCAACTATCTCGATCTCGAAGGCGCAGCCTGGCTGGAAGTCTACCTGCGCAAATATCCGAACACGGTCGTGATCGTCAGCCACGACCGCGACCTGCTCAACCGCTCGGTGACGCATATCCTCGCAGTCGAGAACACCAAGCTGGTGCTGAGCGCGGGCGGATATGACACCTACCTCAAGCGCCGCGCCGAACGGACGGCGCACCTCGTGGCGCAGAAGGAGAAGCAGGACGTCCAGCGCGCCCACATGCAGAGCTTCATCGACCGCTTCAAGGCCAAGGCCTCCAAGGCGCGCCAGGCCCAGAGCCGCGTCAAGATGCTTGAGAAAATGACCGAGATCACCGTGCCGCTCGCCGAGCGTACGATCCCGTTCAAGTTCTACGAGGCCGAGGAGCTGGCCTCGCCCATCCTCGAACTCGACAAGGCGGACATGGGCTATGTGGCGGGCAAACCGGTGCTGGAGCGCGTCTCGCTGCGGCTCGATTTCGACGATCGTATCGCCATCGTCGGCGCCAACGGGCAGGGCAAGACGACGCTGGTGAAGTCTATCGCGACCAAGCTTCCGCTGCTGCAGGGGCTCAGGCGCGCCTCGAAGAATCTCCGCGTCGGCTATTTCAGCCAGGATCAGCTGGACGAGCTGCGCGCCGGCGAGAACGTGCTCGACCATGTGAAGGATCTGCTGCCGAATGGCACGCAGGCGGCCGTTCGCGCGCTGGCGGCGCAATTCGGCTTCGGCGCGGAAAAGTGCGAGACCAAGGTCGACAAGCTGTCGGGCGGGGAGAAGGTGCGCCTGCTGATGGGCCTTACGACCTATCGCAAGCCGCACATCCTGATCCTCGATGAGCCGACCTCACACCTCGATATCGACAGCCGCGAGGCGCTGATCTACGCGCTGAACGAATTCAATGGCGCGCTGCTGGTGATCACGCACGACACCTATCTCGCGGAGGCGACGGCCGACCGGCTCTGGCTGGTCAAGGACGGCAAGGCGCGCGTCTATGACGGCGATCTTGCTGACTACAAGGCGCTGGTGCTGGCGGCGGATCGGCCCAACGAGGACAAGCAGCACGCCATCGCGCGTGCGGAGATCGCCGCTGCTGCGGAGAAGGCCACGCCCGCTCCGGCGCGCGAGGACAAGCCGAAGTCAGCTCCAAAGCTCTCCTTCAAGCAGAAACACCGCATTGAAACGGCCGAGAAGGAGGTCGACAGGGCGCGCGCCGCGCTTGAGCTTCTCGACCGGGACCTTGGCGATCCCGACACCTTCACGCACAAGGCCGACGCCGAGGCGAAGCTGAAGGCGCGCGCCAGGCTGCAGAAACAGCTCGATGATGCGGAGGCCGAATGGCTCGCAGCGTTGGAGGACGCAGAGGGTGGGGGATCAGGCGGCTGAGCCGCCACCGCCACCGCCTCCACCCCCGCCGCCGCCGCGGCTTTGGGTGCGGCGGATCATCTGGTTTCCGCCGCCGCCGAAACTCTTGCCGCCGCCCTTCAACTGCTTGGGGTCAAAGCCCTTCTTGCCGCCGGCGCCGGGCGGGCCGCTCTTGGCCTGAGCCTGCACTTTTTCGAGCAGCTTCTTGGCGATGTCACTCTGGCTTTGCGCTGGCGCAGCCTTCTTGGCTGCAGGCTTCTTCGGTTCGCTGGGCTTGGCCATGGGTCGCGCTCCTTATCGGGGCGTGTAGACCGCCCGCTGACGTAATGTAGGCCGCTCGATCTCAAGGCGAGAGGGGGTAACGCCCTCGGCTTTCATCCGCGACTCGATCCAGAGAAGGATATGCTCGAATGTGGGCTTCTCAAGGCCCGGTACATCGTTGAGCACGGTATGGTCGAGGCCGGAGAGGACGCGCTCCAGCAGGTTTTCGAGCGCGCCGAGATCCATCACCCAGCCGTCCCTGTCGGGCGCCTGCGCGGCGACGCTCACGGTCACCAGAAACGAATGTCCGTGGACGCGCCGATAGTGCGGCGCCCCGGCGTCGGCGTCGATATAATGGCTGGCCTCGAAACTGGCCGTGGCGCTGATCTCGAACATGACACGGAACTCATACCTCCAGCGTCCACCACGGGAAGCCGGGCAAAGACGGACCCATCCGCCCCATGCGGCAGGCCACGATCGCGACGCCGGGGTATACGTCGGGCTTGTTGGTCTGCACAACCGCCCCCAGCACGCCCGGCTCACGCAGGCAGAGATCGAGAATCTCCCCGCATAGCGTCTCCTGCAGGTTGAAATGGCGGGCCTTTACCAGCGCCAGCACGCCCTCGCGGACAAAGTCGTAATCCTGCACGCCCTCGATTGTGTCTGCCCCGGGCGGGGGGTTGAGGAGGAGCGTGACGGAGACGAGCAAAGGCTGGCGGGCGGCCTGCTCGAAGGCATGGATGCCGATCGAGGCGGAGGTTTCGATGCCGCCAATGCGGATGAGGTAAAAGGTTGGGGTCGTCATGCAGCGTCACCCGGCCGTGTCTCGAACATCACGTCGCGTGCGCTCGCCTGAAGCCGCTGGCCATTGTCGATGTGGATGACCTGCCCGGTGAGCGAGCGTGTGGCGAGGAGGAAATCGAGCGCGGCGCCGACATCCTCGACGTCGATGGGCCGGCCCATCGGGTTGCGGCTGGCAACGGTTTCGAACTCGGACTGTGTCTGGTCGAAGCTCGGCAGCAGCAGGCCAGGCGCGATGGCGTTGACGCGCACCTTCGGGGCAAAGGCGCGGGCCATCATGTCGGTGGCGGCGAGGAGGCCAGCCTTGCTCATCGTGTAGGAATAGAAGTCCGGGTTCATGTTCCAGAGCTTCTGGTCGAGTATGTTGACGATAACAGCATCCCGGGTCGGGTCGGCCTGCTGGAACAGACTGTCGGACAGGAGAGCAGGCGCGCGGAGATTGACCGCCATCGCCAGATCAAACACCTCCGCCTTCATTGCCCCGCTCGTGTCATAATCGAAGACGGAGGCGGAATTGACGAGCGCATCGAGCGGGCCGCCGGCGAGCTGGGCGGCGCGGCCGACAAGAGCGCTGGCGGCGCGCGCATCCCCAAGGTCGGCCGCCAGCGTCCAGGTGTCCGGATTGCGCGCGCGCAGCGCCTCGCAGAGCTGTTGCGCCTCAATGGCGTTGCGGTTGGCGTGAATCACCACGGCGTGCCCGGCTGCAGACAGCCGCTCGCACAACTGCCGACCGACGCGCTTCGCGCCGCCAGTGACAAGGATGCGTCTTGGCGTGGTCATGGGTTACGTCTTGGAGCGCAAGCAGGGCCATGGCAAGGGCATGTGCGTTCAACGTCGGGCCACAAGCACTTGACGTTGCCGGCCTTTCAGCGTGCATCCGCCGCCGCGGCTGTCCTCGCCTCGCCATCGAGGCGAACGCCTTTGCGCCAGTCGGACGGCATGATGAAGTCTCCGGCCCAGATGCCGGCCCTGGCTTCGCGCGCGGCGAGTTCGGCTTCGACGAATTCAGTCGAGTACTGGCGATAGGCGACGGCGTGGCCGTTGCGCACCAGCCAGTCCTGCACGCTCTGGCCACGCACCGAGCATTTGCCGAGCGCGCGCTTGTAGCGGTCGCGGCCTTCGAGAATGCAGGTGACGGGGTTGCGGTTGATCCAGGCGTCGAGCGCGTTGGCGGCGATACTGCCGCAGCGCACGAGCGCACCTTTCGCGTCCCTGCAGCGCTGGCCCGATTCGGGCGCGTCGATGCCGACGAGACGGATGCGTTCGGAGCCGATGTCGAGCGTATCTGCATCGATGACAGACGCCGTGCCGGTGATCGCGCCGTCCATGGCGGGTGGCGGATCGGCAGCGATGACTGTCGGTTCCGGGATCGCCGGCGTCGAGGTCTCTGCGCCGACTGAAGGCGCCGGGAACGGGATGCCGAGATCCTCGCCCCAGACATACCAGGCGGCGGCCATCAGACCGATTGCGGCGCTGATCACCATGGAGGCGGAGCCGGAGCGGCTGCGAAACGGGGATTTCTTGCGGGTGTGCCTGGCCATGTCGCCGACGTTGCGGGGTGGCGGTTACTGAAAGATTGATTCGGTCATTCCGGCCTTGCGCCGGGGCGCCGCGCAGTGTCATTTGCCCGCGGATTTGAGGAGCCGAGCCCCATGACCGGAGTTGCAGTGGTCGGCGCCCAGTGGGGCGACGAGGGCAAGGGCAAGATCGTGGACTGGCTCTCCAGCCGGGCCGATGTGATCGTGCGCTTCCAGGGCGGCCACAATGCCGGACACACGCTGGTGATCGACGGCAAGGTCTTCAAGCTGAACCTGCTGCCCTCGGGCGTCGTGCGCGGCGGCAAGCTCTCCATCATCGGCAACGGTGTGGTCGTAGACCCGTGGCATCTGCTCAACGAAATCGAGAGCATCGCAAAGTCAGGCGTGCATCTTGGGCCGGACGACCTCATCCTCGCCGACAACGCCGTGCTGATCCTGCCCTGGCACAAGGATATCGACGCAGCGCGCGAAGAGGCCGCGGCTGGCGCGCAGATCGGCACGACGCGTCGGGGAATTGGTCCCGCCTATGAAGACAAGGTTGGCCGTCGTGCGATCCGCGTGGCGGACCTCGCCGACCCTGCCGCGCTCGACCTGAAGCTTGATCGCCTGCTTGCGCACCATCGGCCGCTGCGGCTTGGTCTTGGGCTGGGCGAGCCGGATGGCGTGCAGCTGAAGAAGGATCTGCTAGCGATCGCGCCGCAGATCCTCGCCTACGCGCAACCGGCATGGGAGCGCCTGGACCAGGCCGTGCGGCTCGGTCGGCGCATTCTTTTTGAAGGCGCACAGGGCGTGATGCTGGATGTCGACCACGGCACCTATCCGTTCGTCACCTCCTCGAACGTCGTCTCCGGTCAGGCGGCTGCCGGATCGGGTACGGGCCCCGGCGCGATCAATTATGTGCTCGGCTTGGCCAAAGCCTACACGACGCGCGTTGGCGGCGGACCATTCCCCACCGAGCAGGACAATGAGATCGGCCAGCGGCTTGGCACGGTCGGCCACGAATTCGGCACCAACACGGGCCGCGCGCGGCGTTGCGGCTGGTTCGATAGCGTGATGGTGCGGCAGGCCTGCGCCGTATCCGGCGTGACCGGCCTTGCACTGACCAAGCTCGACGTGCTGGACGGGTTCGACGAGATCAGGATCTGCACCCACTACAGGCTGGGCGAGAAGGTGATCAGCCACTTCCCGTCGGGCATGACAGAACAGGCGCAGGTGGAACCGGTCTACGAGACCGTAAAGGGCTGGAAGGGCTCGACGCGTGGCGCGCGTTCATGGACGCAGCTGCCCGGTGAGGCGGTGAAGTATGTGCGGCGGCTTGAGGAGCTGGTGGGCAAGCCCGTGGCGCTGCTTTCGACGTCACCGGAGCGCGAGGACGTGATCCTGATGCGTGATCCATTTGAGAAATAAGGTCACTGCGGCGCGCTGGGGCCTGGTCTCATCAGGAGAATAATGCCGATTGGAATCCAGAGAAGGATGAGTGGCGGCAGGAAGGCCCAGAAGATGCACGCCAGCGGCCAACCAATCGCTATGGGAATGCCAAGGCGCGTATGTCGACGACCAGCCAGGCCAGCAGGAACAAAGATCAAAGATGTGATCGACATGCTGATCGTCGCCAGCACTGCCTGAATCTGGGGAACAACGGGGTCAGTCGTCCATTTCAGGTCGACATCGAAGTAAAGCCAGAAGATCAAGTGGCTTGCACCGAAGGCCAATGCGACGTGCGCGGCAATGAGGGCCAGGCCCACGGCGGGCCAGAATGTGGACCTTGCAGTCATCGCAAGACGGGAGCGCGGTCACCCCGCTGTGTCAAGTTCGGTGAGTCTCACGCTCGCGGCTCGACGGACAGTCCTTTGCCGGCAACACGCCAGGCCGTCCTAATGCGACAGCATGATCGCGACTGCTGGCTCATGAAGCAGGTGCTGTGTCGCGCCACCCAGGATGAATTCGCGCAGCTTTGAACGGCCATAGCCGCCCATCACCAGCAGATCGGCGGCGTGCGCCTTCACGTATTCAGCAATCGCCGGGCCGATCCTGCGCTGTCCGATATCGACTTCGTCGGCGACGGCCCTGACCCCGTGCAGGGCAAGATGCCGGATAACGTCCTTGCCGAGGCCGGCGGTGGCTTCGGGCTTTTCCCTGACGACCGTGAGCACCCGGACTTCGCGCGTAAGCTGCAGGATCGGGAGCGCATCGGCCATCGCACGCGCGGCCTGGCGACTGCCGTCCCAGGCCAGAACGACGGTATCGGGCGCCTTTGTCGGCAGGTCAGCGACGCCGGGGCGGTAGACCAGGACGGGCCTCCCTGACTGGAAAAGCACCGCTTCCGCTACCGGACGCTGTCCATCGAGACTGTCGACCATGGGGACGAGGCATATGTCGCGCGTGCGCGCGTGCAGGCTGACCAAATCGCCAAGCAGGGCTGGCTCGGACCTGGCAAGCATCGTGCCCGCCTTCACGTTCGCTGCTGCAGTCTTCTCCGAGAATGTTGCGAATGCCGCTTTGCAGTTTGCAAGGCTCTTCTGTTCCTCCTGTGCGCACAGGCCGCTGAGATTGACCAGGCGCTCTGCAAGCCAGTTGCCCGGCGGCTTGAAGTCGACCTGAACCGCCAGGGCGGTGATCTCCGCGCCGAGCACTGCAGCGAATGCAACGACTTGTTCAATGGCTGCAGCAGGCGTTGGGTCCGGATAGCTGTCGAAGTGAAAGAGAATGTCCTTCATGGCGGCTGGCCTCCTGTCGCAACAGGCTAGGCCGATCTCAGCCGCGCATCATTGATGGAAGTCAATCGCCGCGCGGCCTGAACGCGATCAGCACATTGCCGGGCGGTTCGCCGAAGCGTGCGTATCCCGATTGGACAAAGAGCGTTCCATCGCCGGCGATGTAAGGTGCGCTATCGAGGCCGCCGCCATGACCTTCGACACCGTTGACGGTGTCTTCGTAGGGGCGGTTGGTCATGTATTCGAAGAGCACTTCACCGGTCTTCGCATCAAAGATACGGAGCATGCCCTGCGTCGTTCCGGTAACGACGGCGCCGTCGACCAGCAGCGGCGCCGGCGACATGCCGAGGCGGCACGGGTTTGCCGGGCGTTGCGGCGGGGCGGCGGGAAGAGCCGATGGTGTTGGCGATGCGGCGTTGGTGGTGCGCGGCGTTGCGATGCGCGGTGTTGGCAGAACAGGCGCGGCGACCGGCTGGATGCGCCACTCGGGCGCTGGCGCATAGGCCCTGGCGATGGGCAGCTCGGCGCCGCAATCGCGCTGGTTCGGCTTGTAACTCCACCGGATCTCGCCGGTCATGGCATCGAGCGCGTGAAGGCCGGGGCCGTAATTCGGGTTCTCGCCGGGCGTGGGCGGGCGGTTGGGATCGTTCATCGGCGCGAAGATCAACTCTCCGTCGAAGGCGAGGCCCCAGTGCGCGCCGCCATTGGCCGAGCCGCGCCCGACCTTGTTCGACCAGACGAGCGATCCTGTGTCGGGATCGAGCGCCCAGACGACGCCGGATTTCTGCCCGGCGACGACGAGCTCGGAGCCGTCCCGGCGTGTGATAAGCATGGCGGTCGCGCCAAAGTCGTGGTCGGGGCTGTGGTATTCGCCCGGCCAGTCGCAGTTCGCGCCGCGTCGGCCGCAGGCATAGTTCCAGATGTCGGCTTTCGTCGCCTGAAACACCCATTTCTTCGCGCCCGTATCGAGATCGTACGCGATGATGGCGTCGGAGGTGTCGGTCGCAGGCCACGACACGTTCTCGCCCGTGCCGGCATAGGCGACATTGCGTTTTGCATCGATCACCGGCGTCGACCAGATGATCGCGCCGGAGGGGCCCCATTGCTGCGTGCCTGTGCGCGAGAGGCGCGTAGGCTTTGCTTCTTCCATCGTCGTGCCGGTCCAGAGCTTGTCCCCGGTGGCGAGGTCGAAGGCGATGAGTGCGCCCTGGCCCTTGCAGCATTCATAGTCGTCTGCGCCGGCGTAATTCACTTCGATCGCGGAGACCGGTGTGATGACCTTGCCGTCGTGCACCACCGGAGCGCCGGTAATGCGATTGTATTCGTTGAGGCGGGCGTTAGAGATCCACAGCCTGCGGCCGCTCTTCGCATCGACCGCATGCACGAAGCCGGCAGCGTCGCCCATGATGATCGCAGCGGGGGAGGTCTCTGTCGCTTCTGCGAAGGTAAGGGATGAGCGCAGAGTCATCTCTGACACATAGTGCCACTTCACGCAGCCGGTGTTGGTGTCGAGCGCATAGAGGCGGCCTGAGTCCGTCGCGGCGATGAAGATTGTGTCCCCGATGATGACGGGCTGAGAGCGCATGGTGGGCGTTTGCGGAAAGGCTGCGACCCAGGCGACGTCCAGGGTCTTCATTTCGTCGCGTGTGAGACCAGTCGCTTCCGCGGTCTGTGCCCGGTTAGCGATGTTGGTGACGCCGAAGGTGGTCGAGATGCGGGGCGCGTTCCCGAGGCGGACCTCGCGTGTCTTGACCGGGCAGCGGGCGGCGGCGATCCACGCGTCGTTGTCGCTTTCGGAGGCGGGCAGCCAGTCGATCAGCTGGGCCAGCTCATCCTGCGGGACATCCTTGGCCTGAATCTTCATGTAGCCGAGCTCGAGCGCGTATTTCACTGTCGCGCGATTGAGCTGGCGCAGGGCGGCGAGTGAAGGCGCGCCGCTTTGCTGCCCAGTGTCGTGACAGGACGCGCACCATTGCTGGTAGACGGCCGCGCCGGGATGTTCGCCGGATTCGGCCGAGGCATGTTCCGCCCCGGTCTCGCCCGGCCGTGGCGCGCAGGCCGATGCGGCGCAGGCAAGGATGGCCGCGAGCGCGAACGCGCGGAACTTCATCATGATCTCCTCCCCGGGAGCAGTCTTGTGTTTGCGGGCAGGGTATCGCCGCGACCTCTTCTGGCAAGGCGAAGCCGGGTCAAGGCGGCGTGAGGCGTTGTCTATTCGGCGGCGACGGCCAGGCTGCGCGCCTGCACGGCGGCCCTGCTCGCGAGCGACCAGCTGAGCAGGCGATCAAGGCCGGTATGGAAGCCTTGCGGGCGCCACTGGATTGTGTGTTCGGCGTCCATTGGATCGAGCATCGGGCCGGACGAGATGGCCGGAATTCCTTCGCAGGAGATGAGGTCCATCCAGCTTCCGGCGGGCCGCGGGTCGCGCGCGTCGAGCAGCGCGCAGAGAGATTCGGCAATGTCGATGTCGCGTCGTTCGGCGCCGACCGAGAAATCGATACGTGACTGCGGCGGCGCAGACTCGGCGGCGCGCACAAGGCCCTCGGCGAGATCGCGGATGGGCAGCCAGTCGCGCACGATCGCGCCGCCATCGGGAATGGCGAACGGGCGGTCATGCATGAGATGCGCGAGCATGCGCGCCATGAGGGATGATTGCGGTTGCCAGGGACCGAAAGCTTCGCCTGCGACGCAGGTGACCAGCGGCAGCTCGCAGGCGCGAGACCAGTTGTCCATGAGAGCGGCGGCAGCGCTTCTCGCCGCGGAGATTCGGGAGGGACGGACGTGATCGCCCGAGGCCTGCTCGACATGCACGATGCGGAAGCGTCGCGCCTCATCCTGGCTGAGGCCATCGCGATAGGTGCGGCAGGCTTCGAGGAGGGCGTAGGCTGCCCCAAGCTCGCCATCAATCAGCGCGTCTCCTGGCGCATCGGGCGTGGCGGCGAGGTGGATCACGGCGTCGGGTGCGAACTGGCGGACGACTGCGCGCATCATGGCGCGGTCGGAAGCGTCGGCTTCGAGCCGGGCATAGCCTTCGCGTGCGGCGATGGGAGAGAGAGCCGGCGTCGGCGCCGTGCGGCCGCGCCGGTCGACGTTCAGGACCTGGTCGCCACGCTCGACAGCGAGGCGCACCACGGCGGATCCGATGAATCCGCAACCGCCCGTAACGAGGACACGCATAAGGCCCCAAGCCTCCAGACGTTAACCATTGGCGGATTCGTGGTTAGCGGGGGGTTAATGCCTGATGACTGCTTCATGCGCCGGTGCGCGTGAACGTATAGACCACATTGTCGAGGCCGAGGAGGATCGACCCGTCGTCCGTCATCGGGAAGTCGAGCGAGACGTTCCTCGCATTGTCCTCGCAGCTGAAGGTCAGCATCGTGATGTCAGGACTCGTGATGCCGAAAGCGCGCACATCGTTTGCGGGATCGGGAAGATTGCCCTCGAACAGCGAGCGGGGCGGAACGATATTGGTGCTGTAGCTCGGCTTGCTGCAGGTGAGGATCGGCGGGCCGGAGGAGTTGGCAGCGCCCAGGGTGAACTTCGTGAAGGCAGGATCGGCTGCCGGCTCTTCGCCCTGCCTGTCCCACCAGGGCGCGATGCGGGCCGCTGTAACCTCCCATGTTCCAAAGAACGGGTTGCGGGGCGTCACAGCATCGGCGCCCGCTGCCGGAGCTTCGGAGGCGGGCGAGCAGGCGGCGAGCGCGAGCAGACCGGCGAATCGTGTGCGCATGATGACCCTCACTCGATGTTCCTCTTGAATAGCAGCGGCTTGTCCTCACGGGGAGGATTCGGCGTTCACGCCTTGCTGATGCCGCCGCGCCAGCAGATGCGAGAGGGCGATCGCGCCGGCGGTGGCGACATTGAGGCTGTCCATGGCGCCGCTCATTGGAATCGAGACGCGGCGGCTGCGCGCCATGAGTTCGTCGGGCAGGCCCGGGCCTTCCGCGCCGAGCAGGAGGGCGAGACGTTGGGGCGGCGCCAGATTGTTGAGGGCCTCCCCGCCGGTTGGCGACAGGGACCAGGTCGTGATCCGGGCATCCGCGAGCGAGGCAAGAAGCGAGGGGCCGTCGCCAGCGTGTGAAAATGGCAGAATCAGCGCTGCGCCTGACGAGACGCGGATCGCTTTCCGGTAAAGCGGATCGCAGCTTGTCTGGTCCAGCAGAATGGCCGACGCGCCGAGGGCGGCGGCGTTGCGGAAGCAGGCGCCGACATTGTCGTGGTTGGAAAGGCCAATCAGCACGAGGAGGGTGAGCGGGCCGGGCGGAAGATCGGCGAGAAGCTGCGCGGCCGTCAGGGTGGGACTGCGCCGCGCGAGGGCAAGGACCCCGCGGTGCAGGTGATAGCCTGCGAGATTGTCCATGACCGTCTGGGGCGCCGTGTAGACAGGAATGTCCGGCTTGAGCTGGTCAAGGAGCGGCGCGAGGGTCCCAGTGCGCTTCTCGGACAGGAAGACGGACTCGACGGGGAAGCGGCCCGCGCGGATCAGCTGTTCGAGCGCGATGGTTCCCTCGACGATGAAGCAGCCGGAGCCGCGATCGAGATCGCGATCCTTCAGCGCGCGATAGGGCGAGATGCGTGGATCGTCAGCGGATGCGATGGGGATGAGCACGCCGGGTTCTGACGCAGTGAGGCCAAAAAGAAAAGGCCCGCTCTTTCGAGCGGGCCTTGTCCGTTCTGAGCATGCGGCCGATCTAGAGGTCGATATCGGCGTCGCGCAGGTCGCGGGTAGCCGAGGCGCGCGAGACGTTGCCGGCTTCCAGCTCTTTCTTGTCGAGGCCGCCATCCTTGTTGAGGTCGAGGTCGGCGAAGCGCGCCTTGACGGATGCCATCGTGCCCGTGAGCTCGTCGATCTGCACCTTGTTGTCGGCGTTGTTGTCGAGCGCGCCGATCGTGCGCGAGTCCATCAGCTTCGCCTGCAGGTCGTTGCGGACGTTGGAGACGGTCTCGTCAGCCCAGCGATAGTTGACCCGGAAGTACATCATCTCTTCCCAGGACTGCTCGCCCCAGGTGACGTTGATCGTCGGATCCGGGTTGGCCTTGTTGTGCTCCGAGTTGTCGTAGATCCAGGTCGCGATCAGCTTGGTGCCGGCCTTGATATGGATCGGCTCCACCGGATCGTAGTCGCGCTGCCAGTTGAAGTCGTACTTCGGCAGCGAGAGCAGCATCTGCTCCGAGCCGTCCGGATTCTTCTGCTTCAGCTCGACCGCCCAGCCGCGATAGTGGGCGTGCGGATAGAGCGTGTAGAGATAGGCGTCGGCCGGGAATTCGAGATAGGCGATTTCCTTGTGGCGGGCTTCGCCTTTCGGGATCTTGAGCGCGAAGTCGGAGATGACCGTGGAGCGCTTGATGAACTCCGGGGCCTGCTTCAGCGTGTAATAGCCGATCTGGGTCTGGTCGGTCGCGGCCTTGCCGGTCGTCGTGTAGTGCATCGAGAAGGACAGCTTGCCGCCAGCCGGAACCGGCGCGCCGGCGCCGGCAGCGATCACCTGGGGCTCGGCGCCGGGCGTGTAGGAGCCGACCGAACCGCCGGGGATCTTTGCCGGCTTGGCGCCGCGCTCAGGCGAGTGGTTCGAGGTGACATGGTGCAGCACGGTGCGCGCGCCCGGCTTCACGGCGATCGCCTTGAGCCAGGTGTCCTCCGTGAAGGGATTATCGACGCGCATGTTCTGGTATTCGACCGTGCCGGCCGAGGGCACGTCGAACGAGGGCAGTGTGACGATCACGTCGGGCTTGCCCAGCGCCTCGGGCCATTCCGGCGCGACCGAGGCCTGCTCCTTCAGCACGTCCGGGCCTGCGCCGCGGGGCGCGCCGGCGCGCAGCCAGTGGATCAGCGTCTTGTTCTGCTCGGGGCTGAGGGCGTGGTCGTTCTTGAACGTGCCAATATGCGGATCGGCGAAGTAGGGCGGCATGCGCTCGGACATCACCGATTCGAGCATCATGGGCGCGAAGGATTTCACCACCTCATAGGAGTCGAACTTGAAGGGGGCGATGCCGCCTTCCTGGTGGCAGGCGACACACTTGGCCTGGATGATCGGCGCCACTTCCTTCGAATAGGAGATGTTGGCGTGCTCGACAGCCTTGCCCCGCTCGGGGAAGGAGATCGTGGCGCCGGCCTTCACGGCGATGCGCGGCTCGGCGACGGGTTTGCCCGCCAGCACCGCCTCGATCGCCTTTGACGCCTTGGCCACAGGGCCGTGATAGGCGACCTTGAAGCCGGTCTTCGGCTCGATCACGAAGACCTCGCCTTCGCGCTGGATGCCGAGTTGTTCGCCGACGAGCTGCAGCTCGTCCATCAGGACGGGCATCGCGAACTTCTGCGCCTTGGCCTCTTTCGCGGTGGCTTCGCGCGTCTGGCCCGGCGTGGAGTTGATCATGTAGAAGAGGACGCCCTTGTCCTTGTAGCTCGCTTGCACCCTCGCGAGTTCGGCGGCCGCCTCGCGTGAGACCTTGCCGCCATTCGTCTGCGACATCAGCACGATCGCCGGGGCGTACTTGAAGTAGAACAGTTCGTGCGCAAGGCGCGTCGTGTCGGTCAGCTGAAAGTTGCCGGCCCGCTCGGGCACAAGGCCCGTGCTGGGGGCAGGTGCGGCGAGGACCGTGCTGATCCCCGCAAGGGCGATCACGGCGGCGACGGCGCTCGTCATCAGGACACGTTTCATTCCAGCTCTCCCTCTGGCGCCCGGCGTGCGGGACTTCTCTCTATGTAATCTGCGTTCTCAGTATTCATTCAGGGCGAAAAACCGTCAACGCGCGCAGGTCTTTCGGCCGCGCGAATTTGCCCGGTTTTCGGTCACAAATCTGATAACGGGCGCCCTCCGGCCCCAAAATGAGCGAGGCTCGATAAGGGACGGCTGTCTGACGCAACGTTAGTTTGGATCTGAGCGGCGACCGGCGCCAGACTCAGGACGGCCCGGAACGCAGGTTCCGGGCCGCCTGTCGTGTGACCGCCGGAGGGGCGGGATCAGGTCCAGCGCAGGTCGGCCTGCACGATCGGAAGCGTGCGGATCCGCTTGCCGGTCGCTGCGAAGATCGCGTTGGCGACGGCCGGAAGAACCGGCGGCAGCGCGGGCTCGCCAAGGCCTGTGGGGGAGTTGTTCGAGATATGGAAGTGGCTGTCGATCTGCGGGGCGTAGTCCATCCGCAGCAGCGGCATGTCGTTGAAGTTGGACTGCACCGTCCGGCCTTTTTCGAAGGTGATCTTCTGGTGCAGCTCCGAGATGCCGTCGACGATCGAGCCCTGCACCTGGTTGTGCGCGTTGATCGGGTTGATGATCGTCGAGCCGACATCGCCCACCGACCAGACCTTCAGCACGCGCCAGGCGCCGTTCTGATCGACCTTCACCTTTGCCACCTGGGCGAAATAGCCCTGGTGCGAGAAGTAGAAGGCGACGCCCATGCCCGTGCCCTTCGGCAGGGATGTGCGGCTGGCCCAATTGGAACGCTCGGCGACGACGCGCAGGACATCCGCCATTCGCGCAGCGTTCATGCCGGGTCGGGCATTTGCGCCTGCGGGGGCAGCGGCAGGGGGCGTTGCGAGCAGTTCGAGACGGAAGGCAAGCGGATCCTTGCCTGCTGCGTAGGCAATCTCGTCCAGGAAGGACTGGTAGACAAAGCTCACAGCGTTGGAGACCGGCGCCCGCAGCGGACCCGTGGGCATTTCCCCGAGCATCATTGACTGGTCGTAGCTGTGGTTGGGCACATAACCTGCCGGGAACTCGTTCGGCGGCGAGGCCGCGTTGCCGAGCATCGCCAGCGCACCAGAGGCGTTGGGGCGTCCAAACGTGACGAAGTGGTTGGTGAGCGCGACCAGCTTGCCGTCCTTGTCGAGACCGGCCTTGAAGTTGTGATAGCCGCCGGGACGATAGGGATCGTGCTGCATGTCCTGCTCACGCGTCCATACCAGCTTCACCGGGATGCCGCCGGCCTGCTTCGAGATCGCCGCGGCTTCCACCATGAAGTCGCTGTCGAGCCGGCGGCCGAAGCCGCCGCCGCAGCGGATCATGCGGCAGGTAATCTTCGCCTTGTCGACGCCGAGGGCCGCTGCGATGAGATCGATGCCGCCGCCGGGGCGCTGGGTCGGCGCCCACACTTCAACCGATCCGTCTGCTTTCGCGTGGGCCGTGCAGTTCATGGGCTCAAGCGGGGCGTGGACGAGGAAGGGATAGGCGTAGGAAGCTTCCAGCGTTTTTGCGGCGCCCTTGAGCGCAGCCGCGGCGTCGCCAGCCTTCGACAGGTTCGCCATTGGCGCGCCTTTCGCAAGCTCGACAGCCTTCGCATCGAACAGGGACGTCGACTGGGTCGAGACATCGCCTTCGTCCCACTGGATCTTCAGCTTCTTGGCGGCTTCCTTCGCGGTCCACCAGTCATCGGCAAGAACCGCAACACCGTCCATCAGACCCATCTTGGACGGCGTCGGCGGGCCAGCCCTGACGACGAAGCAATCCGATACGCCGGGCAGGGCCTTGATCTCATCCGTGTTCGCGGAGAGGACCTTCGCCCCGAAGACAGCGCCCTTTTCGAAATAGGCGTACTTCATGCCATCGACCTTGACGTCGATGCCGAAGATGGGTTCGCCGCGCACGATCTTGGGCGAGTCCCAGTTGCGCATGGACTTGCCGATCAGGCGATAGTTCTTGGGGTCCTTCATCTTGAGGGATGCCGGATCCGGCGGCGTCAGCTTGGCGGCGTCGTTGACGAGATCGCCATAAGGGATCCTGGTGTTCGACCCGGCATGCACGACCATGGAGGGTTCGGTGGTGAACTCCTCGACCGGCTTGCCAAGCCGCGCGGCCGCCGCCTGGATCAGCATGGCGCGCGCGGCGGCGCCGACCTGGCGCTGGGGGACCCAGTGCTGCGGCGTGGCGAACGATCCGCCTGCGATCTGCATGCCATAGCGCGCCTGATCGGCGTCGCCCTGTTCAATGACAACCTTGGACCAGTCGGCATCGAGTTCTTCGGCAACCAGCATGGGCAGCATCGTCTTGATGCCCTGTCCGATCTCCGGGTTCTTCGCCATGATGCGGATTGTGCCGTCAGGCGAGATCGCGACGAAGTTGTTCATGTCGACGACGGGGGCTGCCGGCTTGGCCGGCTCTGCGGCGAGGGCGGGCGCACCGTCAGTGGTGTCGGCGGGCGTGACGCAGCCGGCAAGGACGAGGCCGCTGCCCGCAGCGAGCAGGAAGAAGCGGCGCGAGGTGTTGATGGTCATGTTGCCGTCAGCCATGTTCAGACCTCCCGCGTGTCTTTGGTGTCGACGCCCGCGGCCGTCTTGATGGCCTCGCGGATGCGGACATAGGTGCCACAGCGGCAGGCATTGCCCTGCATCGCCATGTCGATGTCCTTGTCGGTGGGTTTGGGGTTCTTGTTGATGAGCGCCGTGGCGGCCATCACCTGGCCGGCCTGGCAGTAGCCGCACTGCATGACGTCAACGTCGAGCCAGGCTTTCTGCACCGCCTGTCCCGTCTTCGTCTCGCCGATCGCCTCGATCGTGGTGACGCGCTTGGCGCCCACTGACGATACGGGCGTGACGCACGCCCGTGCGACCTCGCCGTCGAGGTGCACGGTGCACGCGCCGCACATCGCAACGCCGCAGCCGAATTTCGTTCCCTTGAGGTCGAGCTTGTCCCTGAGGACCCACAGGAGCGGCATTGCGCCGTCCACATCGACCGTCTGGGTCTTCCCGTTCACGTTGAGTGTAAAGGTTGCCATTTGGAGCTCCGCGGGCGTGTTCCGGAAACAATGCTCCGGTTCCTCCGCCCAGTTTCTAACCCGCGAGGCACGCGCTCCCGCCAGAAGCGGGCGCACGCCTTGCGGGAATCCATAGCGCGCGGTTTGGTGAACGCCAATCAGGCCATGCCAATGCCCGCGTTGATTCTCGCTCTGGCCGATACACGCTTGCGCGAGTGAACACTGATGGGAGCGCGTGCGTCCAATTCTTGAGAACCGTTCGCAACCCACCCGCCAGCGCTATTGTTCGTTGCGTATAACGAAGGCTGACGCCCTCAGGGCAGTACGGGGCCCCAGTCGGGATCGAAGGCGTCACCGGGCGTTGCGACCTTGCGCGGTTCCCCGCCATCGAGACCGATGATCGCGATCTGCGAACGTTCGCCGAGCAGGCGCGCAAAGGCGATGCGCCGCCCTTCGGGCGACCAGGACGGGCTGAGGTCGCTTGCGCCGGCCATGTTGGTGAGCGCGCGCGCTTCCGAGCCGTCAGGCCGCACGATGTGGATTGCGGTGTCGTCGCCGTTTTCGCGCACATAGGCGATCCAGTCGCCGCGCGGCGACCAGACCGGCGTCATCGCGCCATCGCCGCCCTGCGTGATGGGGCACGCCGTGGCCTGGGTTCCATCAGCGCACGTGACCGGCGTCCCGTCCACGCGCGCAACGTGGATCTGCTCAGACCCGCCGCGCGCGGAGACGAACGCGAACTGCAGTCCGTCTGGCGAGAGAGACGGTTCGGTGTCGGCGGCAGGATCGTCGGTGAGACGTGTCTCTTTTCCCCGGCTTATGGTGAAGGTGTAGATGTCTGTGTTGGCGCCGGCCTTGCGGCTGTAAATCAGCGTGCCGTCGAGCGGGGAGAAGCGCGCATCCGCATTTGGTTGGGCGCCTGTCGTCATGGGATCGCGCCGGCCGGTCAACAAGTCATAGAGGATCGTTGTGCGCTGGGCCTGGGTCTTGCCCGGTATCGGAGCATCCGCAGAGTAGGCAATGGTCTGCGAGTTGCGCGCAGCGCGCGGCGACTGCAGGCGCATGATCGATGCAGGCAGGGTTTCGGCATTGCCCCCATCGGCATCCACAAAGGCCAGTTGCGCCTTGCTCGCGCCTGCCGTTGCATAGACCAGCCTGCTGTCGAGGCCGGGCTTGCCGCCGACAAGAGCAACCAGAATGGCGTCGGCCGACTTGTGCGCAAGACGCCGCCACGTGCTGGCCGGCGCCGTGAACGATGTGCCGAGGATCTGCTTGCGGCCGGCGACATCGTAGACTCGGAACTGGATGGTCAGTTGTCCACTTTCGCTGATGATCGTCTTGCCGAGGATCAGCACATCAACCCCCGCGCCGCCCCAGTCGCCCCAGGCGGGAAGGGCGTCGACACTGGCGCTGAGGCTGTCGAACGCACCGGGCGCTGGGGCCGTGAAGAGGCCCAGGCTTGCCAGGTCGGCCGCGATCACGTCCGAGACATTCTTCGCAGCGTCGACTTCCGCGCTGGAAGCGCCGGAGAAGGTGGGCACGGCAAGGTTGAGGGGTTTATAGCCCGGTGCGTCGGCGTCGACCGGGAAGGCCGCCGCAACCGTGCTTGCACCCGGCGCGGTGCTGACCGGCTCGCCGCCGAGAATGATCTGCGCCTGCGCTGCGCCTGAAAGCGCCAGGACACAGCACGTCAGCAGAACCAAACGCCTGATCATTGAACGACCTGCATTACCGTTTTCCGGGCTCCGCATAGCGCGGCCGGCGAAGCTTCGCCACAGTGATTGGCGCCCCTACTCGCGCGATAAATCCTGGGCCCGGAACAGGACAATCGCCGTGACTGCAAATAGCACGGTCAGCGCCGCCATCGCCATGGCGCCCGGTCCGGCCAGATGCACGCCGATGGCGTCGGGTTCCCCCATGAAAGCGAGACCAGCTTCGCGTATGGCGCGACCAGCAAAATTGGGGAGGGCGGCAAGCCAGGGGTCGCCGGTTTCCAGCCTGAAGCGGAGACCAGAAAGGTCGAGCGCAACCAGGATCATCACCGGCGCAACGATCGCCGCCATCAGCGAGCGCGAGACGACCGCTGTCAGCATGGTGAGCGCGCCGGTCACCATGATCTGCAGGAACGCGCCGGCAAAGCCTGTGAGGAGCCCGATCAGGGAATTGGCCTGGGCATCGGCCCGTCCCGTCAGCGCTGCATCGAGCAGTCCAACGAACCAGCGTGCGAGGCCGCAGGCCAGGATGCTGGCGGCGGCGGCGAGTGCGAACAGCAGCAGCTTGGCGATCATGATGGCTGTGCGCTCGTTCCGGGGCAGGATCGCGCGCCATGTCTCCCAGCGATACTCTCCGGCGAAGAGGATCCCTGCGCCAAGAATGGCGAAGAGCTGGAAGATGGACGGCTGCATCGTGCCGAGCCCGTCATAGGCGTAACGGACGGGGTTCGCGTAGGGCAGCGCATCGCCAACATAGGTCCGCGCGAGTGTTTCCTCCGCTATGCCGGCGACAAGCACGAAGGCCGGCAGGAAGCCGAACGCCCAGAACAGCGACCACTGATTGCGGGAAAGCTTGAACAGCTCTGCGCCGAAGGCCTGTCCGATCATGGTGCGCCCGTGCTCGACAGGAACACGTCTTCAAGCGTCTGCGTCAGCCAGCGCGCCTCGAAGACGTCGATGCCGGCGCCGGTCAGCGCGCGGATGAGGGCGGGGGCTTCCTCGCGTGAAATATCGACAATCAAACCATCACCCTGCGGCCGCGCTCGCGCGCCCGCACTGGCAAGCGCCTTCTCGATGGGCGAGGCTGAAATGAACATGGCGCTCCGACCTGACACGAGATCGGCGACGCGGCCTTCGGCGATCAGCGCGCCCTTGTTGAGGATGGCGACGCGATCGCAGACCTTTTCGACCTCATCAAGGAGATGACTCGACAGGATGATCGTGACGCCGTCCTTCTCGACAAGATCGCGCACCAGCGTGCGCATATCCTGGATGCCGGCGGGATCGAGCCCATTCGTCGGCTCGTCAAGGATCAGGAGTTCTGGACGGGCCAGCAAGGCTGCGCCAAGCGCGAGCCGCTGCCGCATGCCCATCGAAAACGTCCGCGCCTTGCGGCTTGAAGCATCGGCGAGTCCAACGCGTTCCAGAACGGCGTCCACCCGTCCCGCCTCCCGGAATCCGGACATCCGCGCCGCCATCTGCAGCATCTCGCGCGCTGTCAGGAACGGGTAGAGCGAAGGCGCCTCGATCATCGCACCGACGCGGCGAAGCACGCTGGCGTGGATGGCGCTCTGGCCCAGCAATTGGAAGCTGCCCCGGCTCGGCGCGACCAGCCCGAGCACCATGCGCACAAGCGTGCTCTTGCCGGCGCCATTGGGGCCGAGCACGCCGTAGACCATGCCTTTGGGGATCAAAAGATCGAGCGAGCCCAATGCGGTGACAGCGCCATAGCTCTTGCCGAGGCCGGACGTTTCGAGCGCGGCGGTCACGCGCGGCTATCGCCCCTTGAAAACCGGCGCGCGCTTTTCCACGAAGGCTTTCGCGGCTTCGGCGTGATCTGCGGTCTGGGCCGAGCGGGAATGATTGAGCGCCTCGGTATCGAAGGAGAGCAGCATGTCGCCCTTCTCGGCGATGTTGAGGTTCTTTTTCATCAGGCCCTGGGTGATCCGCGCGCCACTGGCAAAGCGCTTCGCCAGCGCCATTGTTTCGGCCTCGAGCTCCCTGGGATCGACCGCGCGGTTGACGATGCCGAGGCGCTCGGCCTCCTCAGCGAGGATCACGTCGGAAAGCAGATAGAGCTCCTTCGCCTTGGCGGAGCCGACGAGCTGCGTGAGGAAGTACGTGCCGCCGAAATCGCCGGAGAGGCCGACCTTTGCAAAGGCCGTCGTGATCTTCGCGCCGCGCGCGGCGATACGGAAATCGCAGGCGAGGGCGATCGACAGACCGGCCCCGGCGGCCGCGCCCGGAATGGAGGCTATGGTGATCTTGGGCATGTCATGCAGCCAGCGGGAGACCTCCATGCTCTGGCGCAGGAGGTGGGCGGCCTGCTCCGGCGAACGGCCGTGATTTGCCCCGCCATCGTTCGATGCGAAGCCCTTGACGTCACCGCCTGCGCAGAATGCGCCGCCGGCGCCGGTGATGACGACGGCCCCGATATCGGGATCCGCCGCAAGCCGGGGCAGCGCCTCGTTGAGCGCCGCCAGCATAGGCTGTGACAACGCATTGCGCGCCTCGGGACGGTTCATGGTGAGGATGGCGATGCCGTCCTGCTTGGATTCCAGAAGGTCGGCCATACGTGTCTCCCTGTCGTCTGTGCGCTCAGGGATAGGACCGGCGTCTGGCCGGTGCAAGCGCGCGGCGTCGGCTCTACTTTGCGAGCTGTGGTGCGCCCTGACGTGCAGCGACGGGCGAGTGAACGCCCAGCGTCACATCCGCCGAGCCGCACATGGGACAGGTCATGTCCCCAGCGACCGTCGCGATTTCGGCCTGGACGCCGAGACGAAGTGCGATTGGTGCGGGATCGAGCGGGGTGCGCGCGCCGCAATCGTGGCAGGCGACCAGCAGCAGTTGATCGCGATCGAGAACGTCTCGGAACCTCATCCCACCCATCGTCACAATTCGCCCGTCTTCGCGAGGCGTCACCCTGTGGAGAAATCCTGCACTGCTCAGAAGCGAAAAGCGAATCGGAACTTCATGCATGGCGTGTCCGCGACCGCGGCCCAGAAACCCATGCGCTTCAAAGGGACAAGCAAGCGCGACTTTTTGTAAAACATGCTTGACTTCTCGGTGTCGACATGACAAAGACCCTTTACTTGAAGTCAAAGAGGTTTGTCATGTCTGCGCCTGCTCCAAAACCTGCGACGTCGCGTGGGGTTCTGACCATGGGGATCGCAGCGGCGCTCTTGTCGGCCACCGGCCAGGCAACGCCCAAGACGTTGGCGCGACTGGTCGAGCTGGGCCTTCCCGACATCGCTGCGCGGGCGATCCTCCATGCGGCGCCGGTGATCCTGATCGTCGGCGCCGCCATCATCGGACGGGCGCTCGGCCGGGGACGGTCAAAACTGGTGCGCGGTGTGATCTATGCGCTCTGCGGCATAGTCGCCGGTTTCTTCACAGCTTACTGCCTCGACCTGCTGGTGGGCGTGCCGGCCGCGATCGAGGCGCTCAACGGCCCGCTCGCCGAACCGGACGTGATCGAGATCGCGCTCTGGACCTATGGGGCAATCGTCATGTCGATGGGCCTGATGGTTGCCGTGATCGCGACATTCGGGTCGCCCGGCGCACAGGCGATCAATCTGGAGGACGACCTCGATCCGGAGGCGCTCGACATCCGCAAGGCCGAACGCGCAAGCTTTGGTCTCAGCGCGGTTGGTCTGGTCGCGATGGGTGTTGCGAGCATGGCCCTTTCGATCGCGCGGCAGTCAGCCGATGGCGCTGTGCTCGGTCCCTGCCTCGTTGCGATTGCCGCGGGCATGATCGGCGTGCTGCCGAGCTTCGTGCTGTGGAGCCGGCTCGACGAGCTGCAGCGCCGACAAGTCGTCGATGCCTACGCGACCTCGGCGGTGCTCTTCACGCTCGTTGCGTTCGGATGGGCCCTCGCTCAGGCGCTCGATGTCGCGCCGCCCTTCGATGCTGGCGCGGTCTTTGTCGGGCTTTCGATAACCCAGCTGGTCGCCACGTTTGTTGTAACGGCCTCCCTTGCCGGCAAGGCTCGCGCCGAGCGGCGGCCGGCATGAAGAACCAGCTGCGCGTGCTCAGGGCCCAGCGGAGCTGGAGCCAGGCCGACCTTGCCGAAAAGCTCAACGTGTCGCGCCAGACCATCAACGCGATCGAAACGGGCCGCTATGATCCATCCTTGCCGCTCGCCTTCACGATTGCGCGTCTGTTTGGCCTGACCATCGAGGCGATCTTCTCGCCCGAGGACCCGGAGGCTCACGACTGACACACACCCGCAATGTCGACCCACAAGATCAGACGAAATCTTCCTCCCCCGGAAACTATGCAGGAGACACTCCAGATGAGCGCCAAATCGTTGACCCTCAAGCTTTGCAGCCTTGTGGCAGGAGCGATGCTCGCCCTCAGCGCATGCACAACGCCCGCACAAGCCCAGCCCGCAATGTGGACGGTGAAGGACGCTGACTCCACGATCTATCTCTTCGGCACCGTCCACCTGCTCAAGCCCGAGACCGAGTGGAAAACCGAAAAGCTGAAGGCGGCCATTGCGGAGGCCGAACAGCTCTGGCTCGAACTGCCGACCACCAATTCGGAGGCGCTCGCGGCCGAGATGATGCCGCTGATCACGCAGTTCGGCCTTGCGCCGGCGACACCGCTCTCCTCCAGCCTCACACCCGAGGAGATGAAGACGCTCGACGAGGCGGCGAAGCTGGCCGGCATGACGGGCGCCCAGCTCAACGCTTTCCGGCCATGGTTCGCTGCGCTGACGATCACGACCTCGGCCGTGACGCGTGCAGGCTACGACCCTGCTTCGGGCGTCGATTCCCGGATCGAAGTGCTGTTTGCCGAGCGCGGCATCAAGCCGAAGGGCTTCGAGACGCCCGAACAGCAAATCAAGGTTTTCGCCGACATGAGCCGCGAGGAGGAGCTGGCCTATCTGCGCCAGATCATCGAGGAGTACGAGAACGCGGCTGATGTGCTGGATCGGATGGTCGACCAGTGGTCGCGCGGCGACCTGGTCGGGCTGGAAGCCTCGCTCGTCGCCGACATGCGCGAGGCCTCGCCGGAGCTCTACGAAGACCTGCTGCCCAAGCGTAATGCGAACTGGGCCGTCCAGATCGAGGACATGCTGAAGGGCAAGGGGGTGATCTTCATCGCGGTCGGCGCCGGGCACCTGATTGGCGAAGACAGCGTGCAGGCCTTACTCAAAGCCAAGGGGATCGAGGCGGAACGCGTCCAGTAGAGGACGGGGCCCCCTACCAGTGCTTGCAAGCGGCGCGTATTCGCGCATGCTTGCGGCATGGCTGGTTCGGGTGCAGAGGTTCTCTCGCGCTATCTTCGCGACGCCGGGCGTATCGTGGTTTTCACGGGCGCCGGAATCTCGACTGAGTCCGGAATTCCGGATTTCCGCTCTCCTGGCGGCGTGTGGTCGCGGATGAAACCGATCTACTTCCAGGAGTTCGTGGCCTCCGAGGCCAAGCGGCGCGAGGCCTGGACGCGCGTCTTCACCGGCGCGGCAGGGTGGGTCGGCAAGGCGCCCAATGCCGGGCATGCCGCCGTGGCGCGCCTGGTCCATGCCGGCAAGGCTTCGTCCGTCATCACGCAGAATGTCGACAATCTGCATCAGGCCTCCGGCGTGCCCGACCGCAGCGTGATCGAGCTGCACGGCAATGCGAGCTATGCAAAATGCCTCGCCTGCGAGCTGCGCCACGAGCTCGACGAGCTGCGCCCTATCTTCGTCGATCGCGGAGAGATACCCACCTGCAGGGACTGCGGCGGCCTGGTCAAGACAGCGACCATCTCCTTTGGCCAGCAGATGCCCGAAGAGCCGATGCTGCAGGCCGAGGCCGAGACACAGCTCAGCGATCTCTTCCTTGTGCTGGGATCATCGCTCGTCGTCACGCCCGCCGCACTTTTCCCGGTCAAGGCCAAGCAGTACGGGGCGAAGCTGGTGATCCTAAACCGCGAGCCGACGCCGCTGGACGACATTGCCGATCTTGTTCTGCACGACGAGATCGGCCCGACGATGACAGCAGCAATGGGGGACATGAACTGAAGCGAGCCCAGCCCTCCGGCACGCCGTCAGTCAGCCAGCATCGCCGCTCAGTCATCGCCGGGATGGCCGTGCCGGAGACATCATATGGCCTTTGCCCGCCTGCGGTTCATGGTGTTTGTCCTGATTGTGCTGGGCCTGCCAGCGGCATTGATGTCGACCGCTGACACGGAGTTGGTCGAGCTTGGCAAGCTGGTGATGATCCTGAGCCCTGCCGTCGCCGGCCTGGCGCTGTCATCCCACCGCTGGAATCGTGCACCCGGCCCCAACTGGCGCTGGGTGCTCTATGCAGGAGCCGTGACGCTGGCCGTGACAGCCGGCTCGCTGATGGTTGCATTGGCGGTCGGCGCCGTGAACTTCCGCCTTCAAGATGTTTCGCCTGCTGCTCTTCTGGGGCCGATAGGGGCTCAGTCCTCACCAGCGTGCTCGAAGAACTGGGGTGGGCCGGGGGCGGGCTCACCCTTGCGATCGCCGCGCTCGGGGGAGGCTGGGGTGTGCTTGTTCTCGGCCTGGTCTGGGCGGCCTGGCATCTCATTCCAGTCATGTTTCGCGTCGGACTCTTTCCCTACCTCGAGGCTGCGCCTCCTCTCATGTTTGTCGCCTTCGTCGTGGCGTGTGTGGTCTACCGCGAACTGTTGACCCAGCTGCGGGACCGCGCCGGCTCCTGGCTGGGCGCCGCCGCTGGTCATGCAGCGCCCAACATTCTTCTCGCCGGCCTTCTCGCAGCCGGTGTCGAGCTTTATCCAGGGCCTGCAGACTGGCTGTACTTTCCCGCGCCGGGCGGACTTGTCTTTCCCACGCTCGTTCTGGTCGCACTCCTGATGCTGCGCCGGGGAGCAAGAGAAGGCCTTCGCTAGTCCCGTGACCGGCTTTGCAAACGCTTGGTTCATCGACGTTGCCTGTCGCAAGCGCGTCTAGGACTTGGCCACATTTCGCCGCCGCCCTTTCCGGCTCTGCAGCCAGGTGCGCCACAGGACGATCGGCGCACCGGCGACACGCAGGACCGAGACGAAGATCAGCAGGCCGTAGAGTTTCAGCCCGGCGAGGATGGCGCCGGCCTCGAAGGATTTCGGCTGCAGTTCGGCGAGGTGGAGAGTCTGCTGCAGCGTCGTCTTCGCATCCTGGCTGAGGAAGAAGGCAAACACGTCGAGCCCGCCCAGAATGCTCTGCGAGAGGAAGTTCCAGAATACAAAGCCCTGGCCGGCGCTCGCGCCGAACAGCCTGTCCTCGATGCGCGCCGGCAGCAGGGTATAGGCGTAGGCCATGGCGAGGATGATCGGTATGGCCGTGACGTGCGAGAGGAGACCGCGGATATCCTCGCTCAGCACCTTGCCCGCACTGAATTTCTGGCGCGGCGCCTGGGCCCCGCCGAGATCGTGCGGCTTCCAGATGCCGGCGATGTCGTCGATGGCGTGGGCGGCGGCGTCTGCGATGGCGATGCCAGCGAAGATGCAGAACAGCAGGTGTGACGGATTGGTTGGCAGGGTGGGCCGGATGATCGGCGAGACAATCGCGAGCCAGAAGATCGAGACGATCGAGAGAAGTCCGACATAGATCCAGTAAAGACCGACCCTCCGGTTGCCAGGAGGCGGCGGAGCGATGACGCCTACCACGCGGGGGCTTTCGAAAGCGCGAGGCGGGCTGTCACGGGAGGCATGCCCATGCCCTCAGCGTGTCGGAACGGGCGCATCGCCGCGATAGTCGTAGAATCCGCGCCCGGCCTTTTTGCCGACCCAGCCGGCCTCGACATACTTCACCAGCAAGGGGCAGGGGCGGTACTTCGTGTCCGCCAGGCCATCGTGAAGCACCTGCATGATGGAGAGGCAGGTATCGAGGCCGATGAAATCGGCCAGCTCCAGAGGGCCCATCGGATGGTTGGCGCCGAGCTTCATCGCAGTGTCGATTGATTCCACCGTGCCGACGCCTTCGTACAGTGTATAGACCGCCTCGTTGATCATCGGCATCAGCACGCGGTTGACGATGAAGGCGGGGAAGTCCTCGGCGTTTGTCACATGCTTGCCGAGGCGCTCAACAATGTGGACGGCGGCATCGTAGGTGTGCTGGTCGGTGGCGAGGCCGCGGATCACCTCGACCAGCTTCATCAGCGGCACGGGGTTCATGAAGTGCAGACCGATGAAGCGTTCGGGACGATCGGTCGCCGCGCCAAGGCGTGTGATGGAGATCGACGATGTGTTGGTCGCCAGCATCGCCGTCTTCGGCAGCTTCTGGCAAAGCGCATCGAAGATGGCGCGCTTGACCGCCTCCTTCTCCGTCGCCGCCTCGATCGCAAAGTCGACATGGGCAAAATCGTCGAGCGAGGACGTGGGTCGGATACGGCGAAGGCCGGCATCACGCGCTTCTGGCGTGATCATCTGGCGATGGACCTGGCGCTCCATGTTGCGCTGGATGGTTTTGAGCCCCGCCTCCAGCTTTTCGGCCGAGACATCGTTCAGCATCACGTCGAAGCCGGCCAGCGCGCAGACATGGGCGATGCCGTTGCCCATCTGGCCTGCGCCGACAACGCCTATGGTGCGAATTATGCTCATTCCGATCGACGCCTGTCCGTTGAACCGGGCGCACGCTAGCATGCGTCCGCGCAAGGGCGAGCGGGCCTATTCGCACATGCACAATGGCGAGGGAAGAACCGCCCGACTGTGTTCTTGGCGCAACCGGGAGGCTGCGTCTCACGGTCGCGTGAGCTGGAATCGCTGCGCAACCCCTGCAATCCGGCGCCTTTTTCCCTTCGACCATGCGGACGGCCGGGTATAATACGCCCCGGCATGGGCCGGCCCCGCCTGGAGGGAACGCCGCCCGATCGGAGGAAGACATGCTGAAATGGATGTGTGCGGTCGCAGCTTCGCTGACCCTGGCGGCGCCGGCTTTCGCCCAGAAGACGGACCTGCCGGACCGTCCCGCCAAGCAGACGGTCCAGTTCGATGTGACGGCCATCAAGGAAGGCAACGCAGTTCTCAAGCAGAATGGCACCTGCACCGCGCAGTACATCGTCGGCGCCAATGGCAAGGCAAAGGACATCGCGGTCGACTGCACCCACCCTGATATGTCGGCCCACGTCGTGCGCACCATCGAGACAGGGGAATGGGACGCCGAGGTGCTGGAAGGTGATTTCATCGACTCCTTCCCGCTTCGTCAGATCTTCAATTACGGCACTGGCGCGGCCGGCCCCGACCCGCGCGGCGAGAAGTCCCCCATCATGACGGATGGCGTGCGCGAGCGCGACATCACCAACGCCATCGCCAAGGTGGACCAGGAAGGCTTCTGCGACGTGCGCTACACCGTGGGCGCCAACGGCAAGCCCAAGGACATCGTGCCCAACTGCACGCCGGCGGAGTACAATGACCTGATCGCGGCAGCTGTTGCGAAAATAGTCTTCTCACCCGGCCAGAAGGGCGGCGCCCCCACCGACTGGCCCGGCGTCAGCATGCCCGTGAAACTGACCAAGCCCAAAGGCTCGTAGGCTGCAGGCGCCAACGGAAATCGGAAAACCAGTCATGGGCCGCCTGCGCCAGACCTTTTGGCCAGCCTGACTGGTTCACTTTGCTCCGATGCTGAGCGCCGACGCTGGCGGCCCAAATAGAAAGAGCGGGAAGGCCCAGGCCTTCCCGCTCTCCTTTTTTGAGATGCTTGGCGCGTCTAGTAGACGGCGCGGAGGCGAGTATACCAGAACCCGCCATTCATGCCGAAGGGCCCGCCCGAGCGCGGATAGACCTGACCGTCGGCAAGGCTGTTGGTCAGCGCATAGACCGGGTTGGCCACGGAGGGGGCGATCCTGTCGGGATACTCGTCCGTCAGGTTGTTGACGCCAACCGTCAGCGTGTAGGTGTCTGAGAGGGTGTAGCTGACATCAAGGTCGAGAAGGACCTTCTCGCCGAATGTCTGACCCGGATACTCCAGCTCGTTTGCCCACTCGCTATAGTAGTTGGCCCGGCCATTGACGGTGAAATCGCCCATCTGCCAACCGCCCGCCGCCACCAGACGGTGCTTGGGGGCGATGTTGGAGACGTTGAAGCGCTGGGCGGCGCTGATGACCAGCGGATTGAAGTCCTGCACTTCGCTCTTGTTGTAGTTGTAGGCGAGCGAAAGCGTGAGGTCTCCGCCCATCAGGTCCGTTCCGTATGTCGCGATGGCGTCGACGCCTTGCGTCGTCACGTCGAACCCGTTGGTGAAGTAGTTGACATCACCGCCGAGGCCCACGGCCGACAGAGAGGGAAGCGCAAGGAGGTCTGCCGCAGAGACCGTAAAGGTCTGCGACAGGCCGATCCGGTCCTTCACCTCGATGGAGTAGCCGTCCACCGTGACGGTCAGAGCGTCCGTCGGTTTCAGAACGAAACCGAGGCCATAGTTGACTGACTCTTCAGGATCCAGCGAGCCCTGCGCCCCATAGAACTGGGCGATGTCGCTCGACACCGGATATGTCCCCGTCTGAACCTGGTTCCCGGACCGGAAGTTCGTCGTGATGATCTGGGTATTGTTCTGACCGGGCGAGGGAGCATGGAAGCCCGTGCCCACAGTTCCGCGGATCGAGAAGGCGTCGTTAATTTCGTAGATGGCGTTCAGCTTGCCGACGAGGGCGGAGCCGAAGGAGGTGTAGTCTTCGTAGCGGACCGCTGCGCCGACGCTGAGCTGGCTCGTCAGGTCCGTTTCAGCGCCAACATAAACGCCGTAGTTCGACTGGCTGCTCTTGCCGGCGAATGTGGGGCTGGTGCCGCCATAGCCGCTGGCGGCCGGCGGCTTGGTGGCGGTGATGCCGGCCGGGGCGTAAACGCCGGGCGAGACGAGGTTGTAGAGCGGCTGGACGGCGTAGGGACCAGCGCCATAGGACTGCGGATCTCCGGCGGTCTTTTCGTACTGCTCATTGCGGTATTCCGCACCCGCCGACAGCGTTACCGGGCTCGCAAAACCGAGGCTCACCGGATAGGTGAAATCGGCGTTTATCACCTGCTCGGTCTGGATGAGTTCGCCAAACTCGAAGCTGGTCTGGCTCTGCGGACCGAAGGACGGGCTCAGAGATTGATTCATCGACAGATCAAGCGAGTTCCGGGCGAAGGTGGCCGAGAAGTCGTAGGTCAGGCCGCTTGCGACCTCACCCCTGATGCCGCCGGTACCGTAGGCTTGATCGACCACGCCGATAAAGCGCGGGGTAAAGCCGCCTGGATAGAGCGAGGTAAAGTTGAACCTGTTGGTGTCGTTGACAAACCCGCCGGCCGGGCAGGTGGCGTTGCCGGTCGGGCACGGGGTCAGGAAGATGTCAGAGAACGCGGCGTTCCGGCCCGGCGAACGCGTCGACGGCGTGCCTGTTCCGACATCAACCACCAGCGGCACAGGCGCGTTAATGGGCGCTCGGTAGTTGAAGCTCTGATCGGCTTCGCTGCCAGCGAGGTTGACGGTCAGGTAGAGTTCGCTTTCCTCACTCAGATCATAGCCAGCGTTGAGGAAGGCCTTCCAGCCATTCGAGGGCGAGGAGCCCCAGATCTGGGCCGGGCCATCCGGCGCGTTGGGAATGCGGTTGGCGACGGCCGGGTTCGTCCGCGCCAGCTCCAGAGCGATCGGGCGCGTGGCGCCGCGGCTGGTGCCTTCATCATCAAACCATTCACCGGCCAGCGTGACAAAGCCGGCGCCGCCGAGGTCAAAGCCGGCCTTGGCTGCAAGCTGCGTGCGTGCGCCATCCCCCTCGAAGGTCTGGCCGTAAATGGCCTGGACTTCAAAGCCGTCGTCCTGACGGATCTGGTAGTTGATGACCCCGCCGATGGCGTCCGAGCCATATTGCGCAGTCGCGCCATCCCGCAGGATCTGCAGGTTGTCGATGGCGATCGCGGGGATGTTGCCGATGTCAGCGCCCTGTGCGCCGAATGACAGGGCGGTATCGGCCCCCGTGTAAACCTGAACAAGGGCGGCGCGGTTATAGCGCTTGCCATTGACCATGATCAGGACCTGGTCGGCCCCCAGGCCGCGCAGCGAGGGCGCACGCACGAAGGTGGAGGCGTCGGAAATGGAGTTCTGCGGGACATAGAAGGACGGGACGATGTTTCTGACGACGTCCAGGAGGTTGAAGGCGGGCTGGTCGGAGAGCTCCGAGCCGCCAATGACGTCGACCGGCGAGGGTGAGTCCGTCGCCGAGCGGTCCGTCCGCCGCGTGCCGGTCACCACGACCACGTCGTCACCATCCGACGCCGCGGGCTGAGCCCCCTGCTGGGCAAACGCTGCCGGTGCTCCTGCGACCAGGGCGGCGCCCAATAGGATTGTTCCCGCCAGAAGGCGGCGCTTAGTGCTGAGAATTCGCATACAGGATCTCTGGCTCCCACCAATGTTTCATCCCGCACCCCAAAGAGTGCGTGGAGGCACGATGCAAATCGTTGGCAAACGCTAGGCAGAGTGCGGGTTACTCACAAGGCGCGACCAGCCCGAGTCGGATCCGAATCCAACGGCGGATGTAAAATTGTGACACTTCCTGCATGGCGCGTATGGTCTTCTACCCCAGCCGGGAGAGTGCGCGAGAGGCTTTTCGTTCCCCAGGCTTTGTTTCCCTCTGTGCATCAGAGTGTGGCCGGAGGCGCAGATCCGAGAGCCGCAGCATGCAACCGTTTCCCGAGCACGCCCGGCGATCCACCTCCGGCGCCTGTTCAAACGCCGTGCCCATGCAACGGAGGTCCATCAAGCGGGGCAACTTCAACCAGCGCCGCTTGCAGCATCCCAGAGGCGCTGCTCCACGACAATCACGCAATGAGCGAAACCCACCCCTGGGTACTCGTCCTCGCTGTCTCAGGTTTTTCGACGACGAACACCTGACTAGTTGAGCCCAGCCTTCTTCATCTCGGCCGGCACGCCGTTGAGTGACAGGGCGGCGCCGTCGACCGTCACCTTCACCTCGTCGCCGTCCTTGATGCGACCCTCGAGGATGCGGCGGGCCAGCGGATCCTGCAGCTCCTTCTGGATCACACGCTTCAGGGGCCGCGCGCCATAGACCGGATCGTAGCCGCGATCGGAGAGCCACTGCATCGCCTCCGGCGACAGGCTGATCGTGATGCGACGGTCGGCGAGAATCTTTTCCAGCCGCTTCAGCTGCACACCGACGATGCGATCGATCTCGCCGCGGCCCAGCCGCTTGAAGAATACGATCTCGTCGATGCGGTTGAGGAATTCCGGGCGGAAGTGTCCCCGGATCGCCTCCATCACGGCGTCACGCGCCTGTCCGGAGATCTCGTCGCCCTTGTCCTCCGCGAGCGCGTGCGCACCAAGGTTGGACGTCATGATGATGACGGTGTTGTTGAAGTTGACCGTCCGGCCCTGGCCATCCGTCAGGCGGCCATCGTCCAGGACCTGCAGGAGCGTGTTGAACACGTCCGGGTGCGCTTTCTCGATCTCGTCGAACAGGATCACCTGGTAGGGCCTGCGACGCACCGCCTCGGTCAGCGCCCCGCCTTCCTCGTAGCCGACATAGCCCGGCGGCGCGCCGATCATCCGCGAGACAGCATGCTTCTCCATGTATTCCGACATGTCGAGGCGGAGCACGGCCGTTTCATCGTCAAACAGGAACTCCGCAAGCGCCTTGGTGAGCTCGGTCTTGCCGACGCCCGTGGGGCCGACAAAGATGAAACTGCCGATGGGCCGGTTGGGGTCCTGCAGGCCGGCGCGCGCGCGGCGCACCGCGTTGGCGACGATTTCCAGCGCCTCGTCCTGACCGACCACGCGCTTGCGCAGACCATCTTCCATGCCGAGCAGCTTCTCGCGCTCGCCTTCCATCATCTTGTCGACCGGAATGCCGGTCCAGCGCGAGACGACGGCCGCGATCGCCTCCGCATCGACTTCTTCCTTCACCAGCGGCGCCTTCGCTCCGGCCTCGGCGCCGGACTTGCCTTCCGCGTCCGCGATCAGCTTCTCGAGGGCGGGGATCTCGCCATACTGCAGTTCGCCTGCGCGCGCCCAGTCGGCGCGACGCTGCGCGTCCGCCAGTTCCGCGCGCGCGCGGTCGAGCTTCTCTTTTGCGCCCGTCGCACCCGCAAGACGGCCCTTCTCGGCTTTCCAGGCGGCTGAGATCTCATCCGACTTCGCCTGCAGCTCCTTGATCTCCGCCTCCCGCCGCTTCAGGCGCTCCTTCGAGGCGTCGTCCTTCTCCTTCTTCAGCGCTTCGGCTTCGATGCGGATCTGCATCAGGCGCCGGTCGATCTCGTCGAGCTCTTCCGGCTTCGACTCTACCGCCATGCGCAGACGCGCCGCCGCCTCGTCCATCAGGTCGATGGCCTTGTCGGGCAGGAAGCGGTCTGTGATGTAGCGGTTCGAGAGCGTCGCCGACGCCACGATGGCTGCATCAGAAATGCGGATGCCGTGGTGAACCTCGTACTTCTCCTTGAGGCCGCGCAGGATGGAGATCGTGTCCTCCACGCTCGGTTCGCCGACGAAGACGGGCTGGAAGCGCCGCGCCAGCGCAGCGTCCTTCTCCACATGCTTGCGGTATTCATCGAGCGTCGTCGCCCCGACGCAATGCAGCTCGCCGCGCGCCAGCGCCGGCTTCAGAAGGTTTGACGCATCCATCGCGCCATCCGCCTTGCCGGCGCCGACAAGCGTGTGCATCTCGTCGATGAACAGGATGATCTGGCCTTCCGCCTGCTGGGTCTCCTGCAGTACGGATTTCAGCCGCTCCTCGAACTCGCCACGGAACTTCGCCCCGGCAATGAGTGCGCCCATGTCGAGCGCCATCAGGCTCTTCTCTTTAAGGCTATCCGGCACGTCGCCATTGACGATCCGCAGCGCGAGCCCTTCCGCAATCGCCGTCTTGCCAACGCCCGGCTCGCCGATCAGCACCGGATTGTTCTTCGTCCGGCGGCTCAGCACCTGGATGCACCGCCGAATTTCCTCGTCGCGCCCGATCACCGGATCAAGCTTGCCTTTGCGCGCCTCGGCCGTGAGATCGCGCGCATACTTCTTCAGCGCCTCATATTTCTCCTCCGATGTCGCCGTATCCGCCGTGCGCCCCTTGCGCAGCTCGGCTATGGCCTTAACCAGAGCGCTTGTTGTGGTGCCGGCCGCATTGAGCGCGTCGGCGGTCTTGTTCTTCTGTTTGGTGGCGGAGAGCAGCAGGCGCTCGACGGTGACATAGTCATCGCCCGCCGATGTGGCGTCTTCCTCGGCCAGCTGGAACAGCCTCGCGAGATCCTGGCTCAGCCCCGGCTGCGAGCCGCCCGTGCTTTTCGGGTGCGAGCCCAGCAGCTTGTCGATGTTGGATTGCGCCAGCTCCGGATTGCCGCCGGCGGCGCGAATGAGATTGAGCGCCAGGCGGTCGCGATCTGCGAACATTGCCTTGATCAGGTGTTCAGGAAAGATCTGCGGATGGCCGCTGGCAAGCGCGCTCGTCTGGGCGCTCTGAACGGCGGCACGGGCGCGCTCGGTATAGCGTTCGAAGTCCATTGATTGACCCTTGTGAAAAGCAGTCGGCAGGCACGTAACGGGACCCGAAACCGGCGTCCCGAGAGATAAAGCGCCCGCCAGAAGGCCGGGCCCTTGATCCTGCGCAAGAGGTAGGGTTGCTCGCGCACCGTGCAAGGGGATGACGATCCGGCGTTCGTCGCCAATCACCGCTGTTGCAGGCGAGCCGAAGGCCAGATTCCGAACCCACGGGCTGCAGGCTCAGTGTCCACGGCGCCTGGCGGGAGCTCTCCGCGGCTGCGCCGCTTTGGCTCGGGTCACAGTTGAAGAGATGCAGAGACGACAGCGATCCTCAATGCGCCTCAGCCGCCGGGCCACCTGCGAGGGCGGGTCGTTTCAGCAGCGGGGCCATGAGCAGCACGCCGGCGAAGCATATCGCCATCACGAGGAACAGGTTGTTGAACGTCATCACGTTCGATTCGATCTGCATGCGGCGGACCAGCTGGGCGAGGGCCGCCGCCGCCGGGTCGGGATTGCCAGCGGCGCGCAGGGCCGCCTCTGCCTGGATGAGAAAATCCCGCACTTCCGGCCGCGTCGGATCGAGGCCTGCCGAAATTTCCTGGTCGTGCAGGTTGGTGTAGTTGAGCCGCATCGTGTTGATCGCGGCCAGCCCGACCGCCCCGCCAAGGTTGCGGCAAACGGTGATGACTCCGGTCGCGTTCGGCATCTTGTGCGGCGGCAGCGTGCCCAGTGCGATGAAGTTCGAGGGCACCATGGACATGATGAGACCCGCCCCGCGCAGGGCCTGCGGCCAGAACAGCTCCTCGAAGGATGAGTCCGCCGTCAGAAAGCTGTTCCAGTAAAGCCCTGTCGCCGCCAGGGTGAGGCCGATCGCCAGCACGTAGCGCGGGTCGATCTTGCGGATCAGCGCGCCGGCGATGGGTCCGCCCAGAAACATCGCCGCCCCGCCAATGCTCATGATCTGGCCGATCTGCAACGCGCTGTAGCCGCGCACCGTGCCGAGGAAGAGCGGGGTGAGGTAGATCGAGCCGAACAGCCCAAAGCCGACGATCACCGCGACACTCGATCCCACGGCGAAGTTGCGGTCCTTGAAGACGGTGAGGTCGACCACGGGGTTTGCCCGCGTGAACACGCGCCAGAAGAACACCACCGCAGCGAGCGAGCAGAGGAACATCCACATGACCAGGTGCTCGTCCTCAAACCAGCCCGCAGTCGGACCCTCCTCGAAAACGTATTCGAACGCGCCGAGGAACAGCGCCATCGCGGCAAGCCCGATGATGTCGATGTTGCGGATAAGGCTGAGATTGGTGGGCTGCTTCGGCGTGAGGTTCCACACCAGCGTCGCTGCGATGATCCCCGGGATCACGTTGACGAGGAACAAGGCCTGCCAGCTCATGTTCTCGGTGAGCCAGCCGCCCAGCGTCGGCCCGATCGAGGGCGCGAGCGTCGCCACCATGCCCACCGCCACCTGCTGCAGCATGGAGCGGTTGGGCCCGAACAGTGTGAACGCCGCCGCCATCGTGGTCGGGATCATCGCCGCGCCGACAAAGCCCTGTATGCAGCGGAACACGATGAGGCTGGTGAGGTCCCATGCGAAGGCGCACATGACACTGGCGATGGTGAAGCCCGCGCACGAAAAGACGAAGAGGCGCCGCATCGACAGCGCGCGGTTCAAGAGGCCCGACAGGGGAATGCCGATCACCTCGGCGATGAGATAACTGGTCTGGATCCAGGAGACTTCCTCAGCAGAGGCCGAAACGCCCGCCTGGATCTGCGCTATGGAGGAGGCGACGATCTGAATGTCCAGGATCGCCATGAACATGCCAACCACCATCGCGAAGAAGCCGATGTTGAGCATCAGGCTTTCGCGCGTGCCCCTGGCCGGCGGCGCGTAGGCTCCCGGCGGCGCGGTGGTGGCGGTTGCGGTCATGACTACTTGCAGTCAGGTTTGGTCGATACGGTGGCTGTCACCTGCAGGCCCGCACGCAGCAGGCCGGTGGACAGCGCTTGCCTGTCGAGGATGATCTTCACGGGCACGCGCTGCACGATCTTGGTGAAGTTCCCGGTCGCGGTGTCCTGCGGCACCAGGCTGAACGTTCCGCCGGTCGATGGCGAGAGGCTCTGCACCGTGCCTGTGACGTTGAGATGCGGCAGGGCGTCGACGTGAACCTTCACGCACTGGCCCTCGCGCATCTCGGTGATCTGCGTCTCCTTGAAGTTCGCGACGACCCAGACATCGTCGGATGACACGATAGACAGCGCGACCTTGCCCGGCGAGAGGATCTGGCCCTCAACCACATCCTTCTTGGTGACAACACCGTTGATCGGCGCGTGAATCTTCGTGCGGTCCAGCTCCAGCTGGGCGCCGACCACAGCAGCCCGGGCGGCCTCGACTTTTGCCTCGGCTGACAGGGCAGCCGCTTCGGCGCTCGAGAGCTGGCTGCGCTGTGCTGTGATGGAGGCGGTCGCCTGCGACAGCTGCGCGTCCGCCGTGCGGCGCGCTGCCTCGGCCTGCTCCAGCTTGGCTTTCGGATACCAGCCCTTCTCCGCGAGTTCGGCGAGGCGCTTCTCGTCCGATGAGGAGAGGTCTGCCGCGGCATCGGCGGCTTCCCGCGCCGCCCGCGCCTCGGCCAAGGTGTCGCGTTGTACGGCGATGCGCGCGCGCGCCTGCGCCGCATCGGCTTCTGCCTGCGCCAGTTGTGCCTTGGCATGCGCGAGGCGCGTCTGGAACTCCGCGTCCTCCAGCTCGATCAGCAGGTCGCCGCGCTTGACCGCCTGGTTCTCGGCGACGTGGATCGTCTTCACATAGCCCTCGATCTTCGGCGTCACGCGCGCGATGTCGGCGCGCAGCTGGGCGTTGTCGGTCGCGATGTTGAAACGACCGTTTGTCATCCAGTCGATGCCGAACCAGGCGGCCGCGAGCACGGCGAGGCCGGCAAGACCCAGAAGCACTTTCTTGCGCAGTCCACCGCCGGACGAGGCCTGGCGGGGGGCCGGGGTTGGCGCAGCAGCAGGGGCCGGCGCGTCGGGGGCGGGCTGGGGCGAACCGGAGGCCGGTGTTGGCTCGATCTTGACCGTCTTGAGCGCCATATGTGTCGTCCCGCCGATCCGTACGGCTCCAAGCCGCAGCGGAAACTACTGTAATTCTTGTTACGTTTGGGTTGCAATGTAGCCGCGACGTAGCGAGTATCAAGACCCGATCAGAGCGAGTAAGCCTTTGCAAATGTCGCAATCCGATTCCGGCCCCGCTGAAGCCCAGACCGTGGAACCTGAAGCCGGCCGGGCCGAGCTTCGCCGCGCCGCCTTCATGAAGGCCGCCAAGGACGTCTTCCTCGAGCACGGCTATGAGGCGGCAAACATGGCGGAGATCGTGCGCCGGGCGGGTGGGTCCCTGTCGACGCTCTATGCCCAGTTCGGCGGGAAGAAGGGGCTGTTCGAGGCGATGATCGATGCGCGCGTCGGTGAACTGACAACGCAGATGCAGCTCGAACTCGCCGCCCATGCCCCCCTGCGTGAAGGCCTCACCCGCATCGGCGAAGACTTCCTTTTCCGCCAGGTCCAGCCTGAGAACCTCAACTTCTTCCGCCTTATGGTCTCGCAGGCGAAGAAATTCCCCGAGATGGCCGAAGCCTGGAGCAAGCGCGCGCCCGAAGCGGTGCGCAAGGCGCTGTCGGGCTATCTGGAAGACCGTGTGAAGGCCGGCGAGATCACGATCAGCAATTACGACCAGGCCGCCGCAACCTTCTTCGATCTGCTTCGCGCCCGTATCCAGATCCGCGCCCTGCTGATGCCGGCCTACGTGCCGACCGACGCTGAAGTGCGCGAGCACGTGCAGCGCGCGGTGAAGGTCTTCATCGGCGGCATCGAGGCGCTGACCTGACGCGTCTGTTCGTCAACGGCCCTTGAAATCGCCCGGCCGGCGTTCGCCCACCGCCTTCACGCCCTCGCGGAAGTCATCCGTCTTCATCAGCCATTGCTGCTCGACGAATTCATGATCCGTCGCCGCGCGCACAGCCGCGCCCAGCTCCGCGCGCAGCGTCTTCCGCGTCGAGCGCACCGCCAGCGGCGCATTCTCCGCGATTGACCCCGCCAGCGCCGCCGCACGCTGCATCAGCTGATCCAGCGGCGCGATCTCGTCCACCAGCCCCATCGCCAGCGCCGTCTCCGCATCGAAGCGATCGCCCGTGAGAAACATCCGCGCCGCGTTCTGCTTCCCGATCAGCCGGGGCAGGGTACGCGTCAGCCCGAAGCCCGGATGAAAGCCCAGCTTCACGAAGTTCGCTGCAAACCGCGCATCAGGCGCCGCCACCCGAAAATCGCCCACCAGCGCCAGCCCCAGCCCGGCGCCGATCGCTGCGCCCTGCACGGCGACAACGATCGGCAGCTCCGTCGAATAGAGCCTCACCGCCTGATCGTAGAGCGGATTGCCGCGCGCTTCCTCCTTCGCCGCAATGCCGATCTCGTCGGCGCGGCGGGAAAGATCGGCGCCCGAGCAGAACACCTTACCGCTTGTCGCCAGCACGATAGCCCGCGTCTCGCCATCCCGGTCGAGCGCCTCAAGCCCATCCGCCAGATCGCGCATGAGATCGAGGCTCACCGCATTGATCGGCGGCTTATCGATCGTCACCGTGGCAACAAACCCGTCGCGCGCGATGTGAATGTCGCCGATGCGGCCTGTCATGCTGCTCACCCCAGGAACCGCTCACGGATGCCTCTCCGGAACGCCTCAACGCCTGCAGCCAGTCGTTGCGCATAGGTCGCGCGCGCATCATCGCCTGCCACGAATGTCACGCGGTCGCTCGTGTCCATCACAGCGGCGTACGCTTCCTCGGCGATCTTCTCGGCTGTCGATCCGCCGGCGCGGCGCTCGGGGTCCATGAACGCCTTCATGGTCTTGCCGATGGCCTCCATATAGGCCGGATGCGGCGTCATCACGAGCGAGCGGCTGGCGAAGTCCGTCGCGATGCCGCCCGGCGCCAGCGTGCGCACCTTGATGCCGAACGGCGCCAGTTCGTAGGCCAGGCTCTCGCTCCATCCTTCCAGCGCCCATTTGGTTGCGTGATAGACCGAGTTGAACGGGAACGTCACCAGCCCGCCGATCGACGTCGTCGTCAGGATCATGCCGCTCTTCTGCGCGCGCAGCGCCGGCAGGAAAGCCTGGGTCACGCGCATCACGCCGAGCAGGTTGGTGTCCAGCTGAGTCTGCAACTGCTCGTCGCTCGCCCCCTCGAATGCGCCCGCCAGCCCATACCCCGCATTGTTGAACACCACATTCACCGGCCCAAGCGCCAGCGCCTTCGCGGCGGTCTCCTTGATCTGATCCGCATTCGTCACGTCGAGTGGCAGCAGCGTCACGCCTGCGATGGCGCCAAGGTCGGACTTTGAAGGATCCCGCATCGTCGCGATCACCTTCCAGCCTTTGGCGGCGAAGAGCTTGGCCGAGGCGTAGCCGAGCCCGGTGGATGCGCCGGTGATGAAGATGGTTTGCGTCATGAGCCGTTCTCCTTCGCGCGATACGTCGATGTGAGTAAACGCTCACAATTTGATTTCCGGGGCAAGCCGAAACATCGCAGGATGAATTTTCCAAGCGGCGGCAAGCCCGCCCGGTGTCCTGATAGGGAGCGTCGCGCTGCGAAGCTATGGCAATTGAGTCCGTTCTGTGGGGCCGCCACACATGCAGATCACCCGCGCCTGCGTCTGCGTCGGTATTCCTTGTCAACATAATCTCGGAGCGCTTTCCGGGCTCGCTTCGAATGCCTTAGCTGAAGCTCCCCCAACAGACTCAAGATTGTCATGAGCACCGTCAGGCCAATTATCGACAAAGGAATTCCCGGCCAGTATCGCAACACGCCACTTATAACCCCTTCGAAGCCGTCGGCCAGAAAGGCAAAGCCCATTAGGGCTGCGGCTCACAGGAGCGTCATCGCCGTTGCCCAGATCGCGGAGCTTGTGGCCGCTTGAAGCAGGCTCTGCTTCACCGCTTCAAGCCCAGCAGATTCCGCGCAACGACCCACTTATGCACCTCAGTCGGCCCATCATAGATCCGCATCGTGCGCATCTGGGCCTGCATCAGCGACAGTGGCAGTTCCTTTGTCATGCCCATCGCGCCGTACATCTGCATGGCATGATCCAGCACTTCATACGCCATCTCCGTCGCATACGCCTTCACCGACGAAATGTCCGTCCGCACGTCCGCACCCTTGTCCAGCTTCCACGCCGTCTCATACGTCATCAGCGTGGCCGCCTTGATCTTCGTATAGGCGTCCGCGATCCACCACTGGATCGCCTGCCTGTTGGCCAGCGGTTCGCCGAACACCACGCGTTGCGGGGCATAGTCCAGCATCATCTCGAGTGCGCGCTGGGCCATGCCGATCGACCAGCTCGCCATCTGCAGCCGCCGCGTGGACAGCCGCACCTGCATCGGTGCAAAGCCTTGTCCCTCCACGCCCAGCAGGTTCGCCGCCGGCACCCGGCAATTCTCCAGCGCCACCTCATAGGTGAACTGTCCGCCCAGCATGGGAATACGGCGCAGCACGTTGAACCCCGGCGTCCCGCGATCCACCAGGAACGCACTGATCCCTCCGCGCGCGCCCTTCTGCCTGTCAGTCACCGCCATCAGGATGGTGAAGTCCGCTTCCTGCGCGCGGCTGATCCAGATCTTGCGCCCGTTGATCACCCACTCATCGCCCTCGCGCACCGCCCGTGTGATCATCGCGGCGGGATCGGCGCCCGCGCCTGGCTCGGAAATGCCGATCGCGGAGATCGTTCCCTTCTGCACATAGGGCGTGAGATAGCGTTCGCGCTGGTCCTCGTTCACCGTCGCCATTAGCATGCGCAGGTTCGGCGAATCCGGCGGCAGGTAGTAGGGAACGCACGTTTTCCCCATCTCGATGTTGACGCCGATCATCGCCACGGCGGCCAAGTCCGCCCCGCCGACATCCTCCGGCGCATCCAGTCCCCACAACCCCATCTCGCGTGAGACCGCATCGATGCGGTCGCGCTCCTCATGGGAGAGATACGCCCCCTGCCCATGGGCGTCGCGTTCGAGAACCTTCTGCTCGAGCGGGATCAGATTCTCCCGCACGAACCGCGCGACCAGATCCTGGAGCAGCTTGTGTTCTTCAATGAGCGCGAAATCCACGTTCCACCTCCCACCGGTCTAACGCCGATGGCGGGAGGATGGACCTGCGCTTGAGGGAAGGGAAGTGGTGTGGTTCGTGAGCTTGCGCATGCTCAACGGTTGCGTGCCAGCCTACAACCCCAACCGATAAAACCTGTTCGCCGTCGCGAAGAACAACTCGTGCTTCTCATCTGCGCTCGCGCCCTTTGCGATCAGCTTCAGCGCATTCCACAGCGTCCGGTAGTCACAGCTCACCTCGTCAACCGGGAAATTGCTCTCGAACATCGCACGCTTTGCGCCGAATGCCTCGATGCAGGTCTCGATGTACGGTCCCCACTCCTTCGCCAGTTGCTCGGAAGGCGCCCGCGTCTCCGACAGCAGCGATGGGAAATTGCAGAAGGGCATGGCCAGTCCGCCCAGTTTCACATGCACGTTCGGGCTTTTCGCCAGCTCGCGGATATTCTCGCGCCAGATGGGGAAGCGTTCCGCCAGCTTGCCCGCATAGCTCGCAATCCCCAGCGGCGTGCCGACATGGTCCAGAACGATCGGCGTGTCGGGAAACTGCCGCGCGAGGTCGATGAGCTCAGGCAGTTGCGGCTCCAGGAGCCAGGCATCGAACGACAGTCCGCGCTTGCCCAGCTCTGCAAATCCTTCGCGGAACTTCGCCTCCGTCATCACGCCCGGCGGATTGCGATTGAGCGGCCCCAGCACGCCTGCATCCGCATCGTAGGAAGTCGCCCGCCTTATCCCCTTGAACCGCGCGCCGCCCGCCTGGCCGTGCGCGTCCAGCACGCGACCGACATCTGCGCCCAGCAACAGCTCCGCCGTGCTTACAATCCCCGCACACGCCAGCGTCTTGCCATAGAGCCCGCTCGCGGCCATCGCCGCGACGCCGTTGACGAACTCGGTCTCGCCCACCGGCTTCATCTCCGTGGGTCCAGCCGCACGATACATCGAGCGGCATTCGAGATAGACCGTCGCCACGATGTTGTGCCCGCTGCCGGTATCCTCCAGAAGCTGGTCGAGCAGGTAATGCCCCTTGCGATAGCTGATGTGCTCGAAGGGATGCGATGGCGGCGGAATGAGGTGCATCACCGGCCGCCGATCCCACAGATGATGGTGCGGATCGATGATCGGCAGATCCGGATCGATGATCGCTTCAGGCATGCATGTTCCCCGCTCTTTGCGAGGACCATCCGGCAAATCGACCGTGATGTGAAGCTAGTTCAGGCCCTTGCGCTCGCGATACCACGCGACATAGGCGCTGGCGCGCGCGCCGGCTGCGGCCTCGACATCCTTCCAGCCGAACGCATAGCGCGCCGCAAATCCCGACAACCCCCAGTCGGCATACTGCTCGACATGGTGAAGCTCATGCGCCCACAGGGCAAGGCTCGAGACATAGCTCTCGTCCTTGAACACGATGGTATCGATCAGGGTCACGGCTGCAGCCCGGCCATTGCGGATGGCAAAGCCGGCAAGGCCTGCCTGGCTGGTATCGCCGATCGCATAGCGCACGTCCTTCAGCAGCGCCTCGGAAAAGAAGGGGGTCAGCTCCTGCCGTATTGCTTCGGGGATTGGCTTCGCGTCGGTGCGAACCGAATTGCGCGATCGCTGCATCGCCGCAGCCAGCGTCTCGGAAATGACATTGGCGCTGTACTGGGTCTGCACCTGCATGAAGCCGCGCGTGAAGTTGGTGAGGTGGCCGGAGAACGTAGCCCTCGCCGGGTAAGCCTCGATGCGCGCCGGCGCGGGTCGCTGGGCCGTCGCGCTGATGTTCGCCGCGCTGGTTCCGCTCTGCGCGACCACGGGCGCGGCCCCTGCGATTGTGGCGAGGAGGGCGAGCAGCGCAGGTCGAAACATGGAATCCCCGTGATATGCGCGCCAGGAACAGGTCGAGTGAGGTCGAGATTCCGGATCGCCCATGAATGCGCCGTGAATGTGGCAGTGCGACCTTCCGCGCCGGCATGACAGCTTCCCCAGGCATTGCTACGCAGGCGAGGGGAGATTCGCCATGACCCACCTTTTTGTTTCGCATTCGACGCGCGACGGCGCCCACATCGCCCAACAGCTATCCGCCGCACTTGAAGCCGCTGGCCACCGCTGCTGGATCGCCCCGCGCGACGTGAAGCCCGGCGTGCCCTATCCCGGCCAGATCGTCACAGCCATCGAGGCCAGCGCAGGCCTTGTCCTCCTCGTCACGCCTGCGGCCAACGAAAGCCCCGACGTGCTGCAGGAAATCCAGCTCGCCTCCACCGCGCGCAAGACCATCGCGCCCGTGATCGTTTCCGGCTGCGCTCCGGGCGCGGACCTGCGCTACTTTCTTGGCGTCCGCCATCAGATCCCGTGGAGCGATGCGCGCGGCACGACAGCTGAGCTCATGCGCTCGTTTCCGGCAGCGGCTCCGCCGCGTTCCACCCTCGGCGATGCGATGCACAGGTTTGTCGATGATGCGCGCGCTGCGGGAATAATCCCACCCGCGGCCGGCGTCGAAAGTCCTGTAGACGCCAGTCAGGCCTTCGACGTCTTTCTGCTGATGCCGGGCGATCAGAAGATCAACGTCATCAAGGTGGTTCGCGAGTACACCGGGTGGGGTCTTGCGGAGACAAAAACGCTCGTCGAGAGCCTTCCGCCTGTTCGCGTCGGCATCGCCATGCCGAAGTCCCGCGCCGAACAGATGATCCGTGACCTGAAGTCGGTCGGCGCGACGATGATGCCGCTTGCGGCGCACAGGCCATAAGCCTTGTTCATCATCCCTGACGGCGCGCGGCCCAGGCCTCCGCGCGCTCCTGGCACGCCCGTATCCAACCCGACTTGTGGTCGTTGTACGCCATCGAATCCCACGGATGCGCCGCGGCCGCCTCGCGCTTGATTGCTTCGTACGCAAGCGCTTCGGCGCGATGCGCCCGCAGATAATCGCGGAACAGCAGCTGGCGCAGGACATTCTCATGTCCATCGACGAAGAAGTGCGCATGGAACAAGCGTTTCCCTTCGCGCTCGAGGACGCAATAGCGCCGATCGGGAATCCCGAATTCGCCGCGCCAGTGATAGCCAAGCGCCTCGACCTCGGACCGTCGGGCGTCCAGCGTCGTGATCGCTGTCACGGTTGGCATCAGGTCGATCGTCGGCTTCGCTGCTATGCCGGGAATCGATGTCGATCCCATGTGATGCACGGTGACGAGCTCGTCGCCCAACGCAGCCTTCAGCCGCACCGCCTCCGCCGCCGCCATGAGCGCCCATTGCGGATTGTGCAGCTCCAGCCTCACGCGCGTGGCGTCGGCCTTGCGCGCCGCGGTCTCATCCGCCATCGCGCTCACCCACCATGAAAGAAATCATGGATCCGCTTCGCCAGCGCTTCGTTGACGCCCTCCACAGTCTGCAGGTCGGCCACCGTTGCCCGGCTTACGCCCTTGGCCGAGCCGAAGCGATGCAGCAGCGCCTTCTTCCGCCGCACGCCGACGCCAGCGATTTCGTCGAGCGGGTTCTGTCCGGCGATCGCAGCTGAGCGCTTTGCCCTGTGCGCACCGATCGCCCAGCGATGCGCCTCATCGCGCAGGCGCTGGAGATAGTAGAGGGCAGGGTCATTCGGCGGCAGCTGGAACGGCGCGCGTCCCGGTCGGAAGAACTGCTCCCGCCCCGCATTGCGATCTGGTCCCTTCGCGATGGCGACGAGGTTGAGTTCGCCGGGTCTGAACCCCACAGCCTCGATGGCTTCCCTGGCCGCGCTTAGCTGACCGAGCCCGCCATCGATCAACACGAGATCCGGCCATGAATCCGGTCTTCGGTCTGCCTCGACCGGAAGCGCCGGTGGAGGACTGTTCAACTCCTCCCATTCCTTCTTCAAACGCCCGAATCTGCGCCGCATCACCTCGCGCATCATGCCGTAGTCGTCGCCCGGCTCGAGATCGGTGTCGCGGATGTTGAATTTGCGATAGGCATTCTTCTCGAATCCCTCCGGCCCCGCCACCACCATGCCGCCGACCATGTTGGTCCCCATGATGTGGCTGTTGTCATAGACCTCGATGCGCTTCGGCGGCTCGGGCAGGTCGAACACCTTCTGAACCGCCGCGAAGATCTTCTGCTGGCTCTGCGTCTCGGCCAGCCTGCGGCCCAGCGCCTCGCGCGCATTGAGCGAGGCCTGCTCGACGATAGCGCGCTTCTCGCCCCGCCGCGGCGTGCGGATCTCCACCTTGTGCTCCGCGCGCAGCTCCAGCGCTTCGGTGAGCAGGCCTTCCTCCTCGATCTCGTGGTTGAGGAGGATCAGCTTCGGCACAGGCTTGTCGTCATAGAACTGCGCAATGAACGCTGTCAGCACCTGTGCTGGCGTGTCGTCGCGATCGTGCCTGGGATACCACACTGTGGCGCCCCAGTTCTGGCCTGCGCGGAAGAAGAAGGCCTGCACGGCCGACGCTCCCGCCTCGCAATGGATCGCGAACACATCCGCCTCCACCAGCCCGTCCGGGTTTATGCTCTGGCTCTGGCGCACGGCGGACAGCGCGCGGATACGGTCCCGCAGCCGGGCGGCGCGCTCATAGTCCATGCCCTGCGCCGCGCGCTCCATCTGCTGGGCCAGCTGGTCCAGCAGCGTCTCGGCATCGCCGTTGAGAAACCGCTCCGCCTCGCGCACCAGGTCGCGATACTCATCCAGGGGGATCAGCCCCGTGCACGGCGCCGAGCACCGTCCCATCTGGTGCAGCATGCAGGGCCGCGAGCGCGTCGCGTAGATGTTGTCTGTGCATGTGCGCAGCAGAAACGCCTTCTGCAGCGTGTCCAGCGTGTGATCCACCGCGCCGGCAGAAGCAAACGGCCCGAAATACTTCCCCTTGATGCGCTTGGCCCCACGATGCTTCAGCGCCTGGGGCGCCTCATGGTCCTCGCGGATCAGAATGTGCGGAAAACTCTTGTCGTCGCGCAGGATGATGTTGAACCGCGGCTTCAGCTTCTTGATCAGGTTCGCTTCAAGCAGCAGCGCTTCCGTTTCACTCGCCGTGACGACGAACTCCATGCTCCGTGTCAGCGAGATCATTCGCGCGATGCGCTGGGTCTGCCCGCCGATCTTGGCGTAGTTCGAAACCCGCGCCTTGAGGTTCCGGGCCTTGCCGACATAGAGCAGCTCGCCTGTTTCGCCGAACATGCGATAGACGCCCGGCTTGGGCGGCAGCCGTGAAACCTGGTCGCGGATCACATCCGGCCCCAGGACGCGCTTCTTCCTGTTGTCGGACGCATGAAGATCAACGCCCGAGGAAATTTCCTCCGGCTCGATCTCGATTTCGGCCGGCAGGTCGTCGTCAGCTCCAACCTCGACGTCCTCGACCGTGTCCTCGGACGGGTCGTTCGTCGCATCTTCAGGCGTCTTGGGGTCGTCCGATTCCATGCCGCATAGGTAGGCCAGCCGGCGTCCCGGTTCAAACGCCATTGCCCCGGCCTGCTGATGATGGTCTGTCAGCATGGGATTGAGGGGAGGACGGGCCGTGAGGCGGATTTGCTCAGTGCTTGCGTGTCTCAGCATGCTGTCGGGCTGCGGCGCGCCGGGCCCTTCAGCGCCTGCACCCGCGGTCGCCGCGCCAGCTTTCCCGGATCAATGGTACAGCTTTGCCGAGGCTTCCAAAGCGGGCCCCTACACGGCAGTGAACATCTACGAAACGGAACACCAGCTTTCCGGTCGTTTGGTTCTCAACGATGGACATGCGCTAGCGCTTCGTCCGACGCCGCCAAACCCTGGCGATGATTTCGCATTTGTCGTTCCGGCCCTGGGCGGCTCCTTTGCGGCGACACGTCGTCCTGGAGGTGAACTGGAAGGTCGCTGGATCAACGCAGACGGAGAGGCCGCCCCGGTCACGCTCAAACCCGCCGCATACGAGCCTCAGGAGGCCAACCAGTTCGCCATCCTGCCCGACGGTCGTCGCATGCACATGCTGTGCGAAGGCCTGGGCGTTCCTGTGGTCCTGCTCGATTACGGGGCTGGCGGCACGATGAAGAAGGACTGGGGCGAGCTCGTGGGGAAGATTGCCGCCAAGGCCGGAACGCGCGTGTGCGCCTATGATCGCGCCGGCCGCGGCCTCAGCGATCCTGCGGCGATGCCCCGGGACGCTGCCGCAGTCGCTGCCGACATCGATGCGATGCTCACCGCTGCGACCGTGCCGCCGCCCTACGTCCTCGTTGGTCACTCGCTTGGCAGTTATCATGTGCGCCAGTACGCCAACACCTACACCGACAAGGTCGCCGGCCTGGTTCTCGTGGATCCGTCCGGCGATGGCCAGCTCGAACGCTTCGATGGCGTCATTCCGAAGATGCGGGAGATGCAGGAGGCGATGCGCAAGGTGCAGGACGATCTCGATTGCATTGGCAGGCTGAGCGCCAAGCTGGTCCCTCCGGACGATCCGCTCGCGCAACAATGCGGCGGCAACGATCCTGTTGCGCTTGCTGCGACGCGTTCCGAAGTGGAAGAGATGCCCGGCGCATCGACCCGCCAGCTCAGGGCTTCGCGTCGCCCGTACGGCCCCATGCCCCTTATTGTCCTCACTCGCACGGACTACGAGAGGGGCATGCCGCCTGAATTCACGGCCGAAGACAGACAGGCGATGCGCCTTGTGTGGGAGTTGATGCACGCCGACATGGCCGCACTGTCGAACAAGTCGCAGCAGCGCCTTGTCGATGGCGCCGGGCATTACATACAGCGCGATGCGCCCGACGCCGTGATCCAGGCCGTCGCCGACGTCGTTGCTGAGGCGCGGGATATGGCGCGCTAGCCGATCCGGCTTGCCTTCCGGGCCAACTCCCCGGAGACTCCGGACAACCGCGATCCGCGGTGTCCTGACAAGGAGTTCACTTGCATCGCAAGCTACTTGCACTCGCAGCGGGTCTCGGAGCTGCGGCCGTCCTGGCGCCGGCTGCCTCGGCTCAGGTCTATGGCGGCGCCGGCTACACCCTGTTCACCGCCGATGCCGGTGGCGAGGACGCAACCGTCGGCGGCCTGATGGGTCGGCTCGGCTTCAAGACCAATCCCTTCCTTGGCGTTGAAGGCGAAGTCGCACTCGGCGTGCAGGAAGACAGCTTCGACGTGCTCGGCGCCAATGTCGATGTCAGTCTCGAGAACTCCTACGGCGTGTTCGCAGTCGCCTGGCTGCCGGTCCCGGCTGTCGGCGACGTCTTCGCGCGCGTTGGCTATGCCGACATATCCATCGAGGCCTCGGCGACCGGCATTGGCGCGGTGAGCGACTCCGGCTCGGGCATGGCTTATGGCGCCGGCGTGCAGCTCAACTTCCTGCCCTTCACCAAGCTGCGCCTTGAATACACGCGCTATGAACCGGAAGACGCCGAAGTCGACAGCTTCGGCGCTTCGGCCCTGTTCCAGTTCTGAGGATCATCGAGCTGCGACTGGCCCCATGGCCGGTCGCAGCCGGCTCAGAACCGTCCCGAGACCCGCACCGCGACCGAGCGCGTGCCAAAGCCCCCCGTCGCCGTTCGCGTCTCGACCGATGAGGGAAGGGCGGATATACCCCGATCGGGTGTGAAGAACTGCCGCTCGCGGATTTCCTCAGGCAAGAGAATGTCGGCGACGGTCAGCCTCACCAGCAGGCCAGTGAAGGCCGTTGTCTCGACATAAAGGTCGAAGTTCGCCTCGGCCCACCCCGTATTGCGAAGTTCGCGAAGGCGATACTGGTCGACATCGTCGGCCCGCTCATAGAGCGCGCCCCAGGCAAGTTTCAGTTCAGGCAACGCCTGGCGCAGGTCGATCGAATAGCTCCAGTCCGGCTCGTCGGAAAACCGGCGCGTCTCACCTGTGACCGGATCCGTGACGCGGCTTTCCTGAACCATGCCCTTAAGCCGCAGTTCTCCGCCCGCCAGGCCCAGCACATCCAGTGGCGCCGTTGCATCCATCCGCGCGCCGGTGCGCCGTCCATCGCCAAGATTGCCAGGTGCATCAAACAGACCCGCGATCGGGATCTGGTCCTGCACCGCCTCAACCTCATCGTGAAACGCCGACAGCGTCAGCACGCCCTTAGGGCCAAATCGATGTTCCCATTCAACCGTCGAACGCCATGTGCGCTCAGGTTCAAGGTCTGGATTGCCCAGGTCAACTGTCCCGTCGAACAGAGAGACGACGCTTGCAAACTCGGTGAAGTCGAGCTGGCTCACATCGCGCTCGAGCAGGAGGCGCAGCTGGTTGCTTTCATCGGCAGACCAGGTCGCCCCGACGCGCGGCTTGACATAGGTGAAGTCGCGCTCCTGGGCCCCATCGCCTGACTGGGTGATGGTCGAGGTCTCGACCGTCAGCCCCGCTTCGATGCGCAGGCCCGGCGCCGCCTGCCACACATCGCTCACGAACGCTTCGGCCCGTTCCTCTTCAACGCGCGTATTCGCTATCGGCGGGGTCGCGTCGATTGTCCCGAGCGGTGTCTGCACCCGGACGTCAAGATTGCTGTCGAGAAAGTTGAACGCGATCTCGCCGCCCCAGTCGACGGCATGATCCTTCACGGGCTTCCAGGACATCACCCCGCGCGCAACATACTCCCCGCTGTCCGCCGCACGTTCGATGAAGGTGTTGCGAAAGCCACCCGCCGCGAATGTTGCCGAATAGCGTTCCGAGGAGCCCGTGTGGCGTCCGCTGGCGAGCCCTATCAGCTTGAATGAGGCGTCTGGCGACAGCCGATGCTCCCAGTCGCCTCCCGCTTCCGCTGCCCAGGCGTCATCGCCCGTCACCTTGCTGTCGTCGATCTGCGTCAGCGTTCCAGCCGCATTGAACGTCTGGGAGAAGGTGTGCCGTCCATCGCGCGAGGGTGTCGCCTGGAGATTGACATTGAAGGCGTCGTTCTCGCCTGCCTTCCAGCTCGCACGACCGCTCAGCCGGTACTCCCAGTAGCTGCCCTGGAGAAACTCCGGGCCTTCCGTCAGAAGCGCTCCTGCTGCATTGCGGGTCTCTTTCTCGAACTCGACCCGGCCACGCCGCGATGGCTGCGCCTGCAGGGCGAGGTTCACGTTCACATCGCCCGCCTTGAATCCGCTTGTCAGAACGAGAAGGGGGTTGATGCTTCCCGAGGGTTCGAGACGGCTTGCCTGAGCTACGAAGGTGTTGGTGGCGCCAGCCTCGCGCGGACGCAGCCGCACATCCGCGATCATCGTCTGTCCGGAAACATCAGTGCCATCGCCGCCGCCGACGCGAATATCGATGCGAAGCACGTCACGCGCCGAAATCCGGGATAGCTGCTCGGAAAGCGCAGTCTTCGAGCTTGGCCGCTCGCCATTGATGAGCACATTGCCTGCGGCGGCCGCAAAGCCACGGCGGTCATCGCCGCCATCGAGCGAAAAGCCCGGCAGCCGTCGAACCATGTCCTCCGCAGTGACGGGATTGAACGGCGCGAAGAATTCGGCCGCATAAGATTGAGCGGCGGGCGCCTGTTCCATCTGTTGGGCTTCGGCGGTTCCGGTCGCGAGCAGCAATGTCGCCGGAAGCAGGAAGCAGGCCGACGATGCGGCCTGCTTCCATTTCCGGAATTGACGTCCGGTCATGGGCGTTTTTTCCCGGGGCCGACTCTGGGTTGGGGGACGAGCCGACCGAATTGGACTACAGTCTAATTTCTTGACGGATGCAACTGTTGCGCGCCCCTGCATCATGACTTCCTTGTGAAGACATCGCGCTATGCGGCAGCGCCTTCAAGAAAGACGTCGACAAGCGCTTCAAGCATGGCCGGCAGGCTGCCGCGACGCTGGGCGTGCAGCCACTGGATAACAGCCCCGGAAAGGAGGCTGTCGAAGGCTGTGGCCAGCACCTCGGCCGATGCCGCGCTGGAGATATCGCCCCGATCCTGGCCACGCTCGAAGATGGCTGTGAGAATTCCGAACGTCTCCCGCTTCAACGCGGGCGAGGCGCCATTTCCATCAAGCCCCATCGAAACCTTGCGGATCTCGATGAACACTTCGCGATAAAGGCTCTGATTGGCAGAAATGCCCCTGCCCATCTGCCGGAAGAGGCGACGGATAATGGTCGCGGTGGGTGAGGTGTCATCTGCAAGCCCGGCTTTGAGCAGGGCGCGATAGTTCTCGAGTGAACGCGCCGTAATCGCATCAAGGACAAGAACCTTGGACCCGAACTGGTTGAAGACGGTTGCGCGTGAGACGCCGGCCCCGGCGGCGATATCCTGCATCGACACGCTGTGCAGGCCGCGCGCCGCAAACAGCGCCTCGGCTGCCCTGAGGATCAGCTCGCGCGTCTCATCGCCATAGGTCCGCGCCTCGCGCGCGGTCCGCGCGCGTCCCCTCATGCGGGGCTCGCGGCAGCATCAGTCTTCGAGCCGCACCGCTTCAGCACCTCGACATATCCCTTGGTGATCCGCATCCGCTCACGGAAGCCCTTTTCCATAAGCAGGTTGTGCGCCTTCTCGAGATTGTAGCACGGCACGTACATGAAGCAGTGGTGCTCGCAGTGATAATGCACCCAGAAGGGCGCGATCAGCAGTCGCTCGATCGGATTGGCCAGCGTCGTGCGCGCATGCGTGAAGGGGTCTTCCTGCGTGTTGACCATCGCATGCTCGCCCATCGCGCGGATGCGGGTCACCAGCGGGAACCACGTCGCCATCGGCACGATCCACAGCACCGGCCACGCCCACCAGTAGCCCAGGGCCGTCGTCGCCGCGATCATCACCGCCTGCGCCACCCAGAAGCGCAGCGCCGGATTGTCCGGCACGCGCGGCGGCTTGCGCGCCTTGCCGCGCAGGCGCTCGATGAATGGTGCGAGGCGCTGCTTGTAGAACGTCTGCCCGGTGAGGTCGCGCATGAACTTGCGGATCAGCGACTCGCGCGTCACGGGGAACGGTCGCGACAGCACGAGGTCGGGATCTTCCGGCTGCTCGGTGTATTTGTGATGCGTCAGGTGATAGGGCCGATAGCGCTTCAGGCTCCCGCCCACCGGCCCGCCGCACAGCCACTCTGCGAGCCAGTCGTTGAGCTGGACATTGGGATGCAGCGTCCCGTGCGCCGCTTCATGCTCCAGGATCGCAAGCCCCAGCTGTCGCGCCCCGATCAGCATCACGGCCAGCACATAGGTCAGCGGGTTGGGAAACGCGATGAACATGGCGCCGGCGCCGATGATCACCGCCCAGGCGAACGCCACGAGGGCAGGGCCTCGCCACATCGACTGGCGCGACACGCCTTCCCATTCGGCGGGTGTGAAGATGGTCTTGGGATCGACGCGGGAGACGGCTGGCATGGCGCGATCCTAGCAGAATTCATTGCTCCGCGTAGCGCCCAGAAGGCCGCGCGTGCTGACGCAGGGAAAGGGGGCTGGCGGCTTGCGCAACACAAGCTAGTTTGCCGCGCAAATCACCCGGAGCAGCTCCATGAAATCCCTCGCCCTGATGTTCAGCTGCGCCGTGCTTGCGCTCGCCGCCTGCCAGCCCGCTCCTGCTCCCGCGCCTGAGCCTGCGCCCGAGCCCGCCCCTGAAGCGGCGAGGGCCCCTGTCCCTGACCCGATGCAGGGCGATGGCGGGGTGGACGCCTTCTACACTGCCGCCAGCATCCCGCTGCAGCCCGGCAAGATGATCGCCACGCAGCCGCAACCGGCCGAGACCTCCCTTGCCGAGGCCGCCGGTGCGACGCGCATCCTCTATTCCTCCACGAATGGGCTCGGCGATGCGAAGACGCCGATCGCCGTCTCCGGCTCTCTCTTCATCCCGAAAGGCGAAGCCCCCGCCGGCGGGTGGCCGCTCATTGCCTGGGCCCACGGCACTGTCGGCATTGCCGACATCTGTGCGCCGTCCAACCGCCCGCGCTCGGAGCGCGACACCAGATATCTCAACCACTGGCTTGCACAGGGCTATGCCGTCGTCGCCTCTGACTATCAGGGCCTTGGTACGCCCGGCGGCCATCCCTATCTCGCCACCCGGCCCGCAGCCTACTCCGTCCTCGATTCGATCCGCGCTGTTCAAGGCGATCCTGCGCTGAACATCGGCAAGAGCGTCGTGCTCGTCGGCCAGTCTCAGGGCGGCGGCGCTGCGTTCGCGACGGCAGGCGAGGCGGGCGCCTACGCGCCTGAACTCGATATCCGCGGCACGGTCGCCACCGGAACGCCCTACTTCACCAACGACACCGCGCCGGCAACCCGCGATCCCAGCGCGGTCTCGGGCCTACTCGCCTATTCGATGTACATCATGTACCTCGCCGAGCAGGCCGATCCGCTCTTCAAGATCGCCGACTATGCGTCGCTTCCTGCACGCCCCTTCTTCGAGTCCACGCGCACGCAATGTCTCATGGACACCTGGACCAAGATCGAGGACGAAAAAATGAGCCAGGCCAAAATGTTCACCAACGATCCCACGCCTGCGATGGCGAAGTTCTTCCCGCTGATGGCCTACTCGACCCTGAAAGTGAAAGGCCCCGTCTTCCTGGGCACCGGCGGCAAGGACGCCGACGTCCCGCCCCCGGGCCAGGAGCGTCTCTTCAAGGACGCCTGCGCCGCCGGCAGTGTGATCGAACACAAGGTCTACCCCGACCTCGACCACTCCGGCACGGTCAACGGCTCGCTTGCGGACTCAACGCCCTTCGTGAAGAAGGCCTTCGCGGGCGAGGCGATAGCCGGCAATTGTCCGAAGTAGATCGCGAACATCTGTGAGCCCGCCATCGTTCTTCGAGACACCGCTCTGCGGCGTCTCAGGATGAGGGGTTGCCGGTAAGCGCGTCGGTTCCGGGGCCTCATCCTGAGGAGATTGCCGGAAAGAGGCCTCTACGTCGCAAGCCCCTCGAGGTGATCGTCTCGAAGGACGAGGCCGGGCCGGTGCTGCCCGCGCCACCTTTGCAAACAAGCCCCCGTGAAACCACTTGTCGCGGCTCGTGCTTCGCCCTTACCTGCCGGCCAAGCGGACGGTGATCCGCAACCCGGGAGAGACATCATGCGCGCAAGACTTGCCGCCACAGCCTTGGCCGCCGCCCTCGCCAGCTGCACAAGCGCTCCGCCGCCCGCGCCGACACTCGCGCTGCAGCCGCTGCCTCCGGCCGACATCGCGCACGCCGACTTTTCAAACCCCTCGCTCTGGCTCTGCCGCCCGGGCCTTGCCGATGACAAGTGCAAGATCAATCTCGACGCCACCATCATCGGCAAGGACGGCAAGGGCATTGTCGAGAAATACGTCGCCGCCGCAGATCCGAAAGTTGACTGCTTCTTCGTCTATCCCACCGTCTCCAACGACAAGACCTGGTCGTCCGACTGGACCGTCGACAACATGGAGATCGACGACATCAAGCTGCAGTTCGCGCGCTTCGGCGCCGTCTGCCGCCAGTTCGCACCCATCTATCGGCAGACGACGCTCACGGCGCTGCGCATCGCATCCGGCGGCCCGCAGCCGATCGGCGAGCGCCTGCCGCAAGGCGTCGGTGGCTACAACGACGTGCTCGACGCCTGGAACTGGTACATGGCCAACGAGAACAAGGGCCGCGGTGTCATCCTCATCGGCCACAGCCAGGGCGCGGGCGTCCTCTCGCGCCTCATCGCGCAGGAGATCGAAGGCAAGCCCGCGCAGAAGCAATTCGTCTCCGCCATGCTGCTCGGCTCCAGCGTGATGGTGCCGCCAGGCAAGGATGTGGGCGGCACGTTGAAATCCATTCCGCTCTGCCGCGCCGAAAGCCAGACCGGCTGCGTCATCAACTACGTCACCTTCCGCAACACGCTGCCCCCGCCGGACACTGCGCGCTTCGGCAAGGCAAATGGCGGCAATGCCGCCGCCTGCAACAACCCGGCAAATCTTGGCGGCGGGCAGGGCGTCCCCGACGCCTACTTCCTCACCAAGGGCTTCCTCAACGGTTCGGCCGGTCCCAATCAACCCGCCTGGGCAAACCCGCCACCCACCATCACCACGCCCTTCGTGAAAGTGCCGGGCCTTATCTCGACAAAGTGCATCACGCGCGGCGACTACAGTTATCTCGAAATGACGGTGACGCCCGATCCCACCGATGCCCGCACCGACGAGCTTGCCGGCGAAATCCAGCGCGCCACAGGCCCTGACCTCAACTGGGGCCTCCACCTCATCGACGTCGACCACTCCATGGGCGACCTCATCCGCATCGCCAAGAAGCAGGCGGCAGCCTGGAAATAGGCGCAAGCGGAAGTCTTCCCTCGGCGCAGAATCCGGCCAGGGGGCTGGCTGCGCAGTGGGCGGCTCGCCCGCTCTACGCTCGCTCCTTGATCGCGGCGACATCATCGCTCAGGCGCTGCAGTTGTGCAGCGATTGCATCTGTTCGCGCGAGGATATCCCGCTCGCGCAGTGCATCCAGCTTGTCGTGCAGCAGCATGATCTCCAGCTCCGCGCGCATGTTCACGATGTAGTCGTGCTCCGCCGCGGCGCGATCGATCCTTCCCTGCCGGTTCTGGCTCATCATGATCACGGGCGCCTGCAGCGCCGCAACCATCGACAGCACCAGGTTGAGGAAGATGAAGGGATACGGATCGAACGCGCGCGAAGCCAGCAGCGAGTTCAGCGTCACCCATATCGCCAGAACAATCATGAAACTGATGATGAAGCCCCACGAGCCGCCAACGCTTGCCACGCGATCAGCCAGCTTGGCCCAGCGGTCGCGCTCGTCCAGCCGGGCCAGCGGTCCAAGTCCGCTCGGCTTCTGGTCCGCAATGAGATCGATCACGCTTTTCTTTTGGCTGGTCAGTTCGCCATAGGGCGCGCCCAACAGGTCACGCGCCAACTGTTCGCGCAGGTCCATGGCTGTTCTCCTGGGTCGCTTGCGGGGTCCAGTCTAGTGCCTCAGCGCCGACATCGCGATGCGGCGCCCGGCGCTGCTGGGGGCCGCGCGCGGGCCTCCGAAAACCCGGAAAAGCGAAAGGGCGTGACCTTGCGGCCACGCCCTCTCTCATGTTGGTCAGTCCGGGCTTGGCGGCGCTCTCAGGCAGCTTTGTCAGCTGCGGCCGCCGCCACCCGAGGGTCTGGGTCACGCAGCACGTAACCGCGCCCCCAGACTGTTTCGATGAAATGGTCTCCGCCGGTCGCCTGCGCCAGCTTCTTGCGAAGCTTGCAGATGAACACGTCGATGATCTTGAGTTCCGGCTCGTCCATGCCTCCATAGAGGTGGTTGAGGAACATTTCCTTGGTGAGCGTCGTTCCCTTGCGCAGGGAGAGCAGCTCGAACATCTGGTATTCCTTGCCGGTGAGGTGCACGCGGTTGGAGTGCACTTCAACGGTCTTGGCGTCGAGATTGACGACGATGTCGCCGGTGCGGATGACGCTCTCAGCATGGCCCTTCGAGCGGCGCACGATGGCGGTGATGCGGGCGATCAGCTCGTCCTTGTTGAACGGCTTGGTGAGATAATCGTCAGCGCCGTAGCCGAGCGTCTTTACCTTGGCTTCAATATCGGGGTTGGCCGACAGGATCAGCACGGGCGTATTCACGCGCGACATGCGCAGCTGCTTCAGCACTTCATATCCGGAGATGTCGGGCAGGCCGAGATCCAGGATGATCAGGTCGTACTCGTACACCTTGCCGAGGTCGACGCCGTCTTCGCCAAGGTCGGTCGTGAAGATGTTGAAGCCTGCGGCCTTGAGCATCAATTCGATGCTGCGCGCGACCTGCTCATCATCCTCAATCAGAAGGACCCGCATGTCTCTCTCCGAATCGCGGTTGCCTTGCGGCGGTCTTAACCATCGCATTAAGGCGGTCAAAAAGTTAACAGGAAGTGTTCAGAACCCCGCGCCGATTCATAAACGTTACCGTGATTCCATCGTGGTGAAAGAGTCGAAAAAGCCCGGCAGGGGAAGCTTTTCTGTGGTTAACGCCTCCGAAACCGGATTTGCGGCCAGATGACATTTCTGAAGGCTCGCCAGGTTCGGCGGGCCGGAATTAACGTCGGGCTCTGGAAAAAATGCTGGCTGCGGCCATCCGCGATATCAAGGCCCTGGATCCGCGCACCTATGAGGGGCGCGTCACGGCCCTTGAAGGACTGCGCATCGAGGCGGCGGGCCCGCGCGAGGCGCTCCGCCTCGGCGCCTCGGTTCGTTTCGGCAATGACACTGGTCCGCGCGGCGAACTCGTGGGCTTTGCAGGCGAGCGCGCCATCATCCTTGCCTGCGATCCGCTGGACGGTATTGGTCCGGACGCGCCGGTCCATTTCGTTTCCGGCCTCGACATTGTGCGCCCCGGCCAGGGCTGGCTCGGGCGCGTTATCGACGCCTTCGCCGAGCCGCTCGATGGCAAGGGCCCGCTGTCTGCGGGTCTCCGGCCGCGGCCCGTCCGCGCCGCAGCCCCCAATGCACAGGCGCGCGCCCGCGTCGACCAGAAAATGGCGCTCGGCGTCAAGGCGATCGATGTCTTTACCCCCTGCGCGCGCGGTCAGCGTCTCGGCGTGTTCGCCGGCTCCGGCGTCGGCAAGTCCACCATCATGTCGATGCTGGCGCGCGGCGCCGATGCCGACGTCATCGTGATCGGCCTGATCGGTGAACGGGGCAGGGAAGTCCGCGAATTCATCGAGGACACCCTTGGCCCCGATGGTCTCGCCAAGTCCGTCATCGTCACCGCCACCTCGGATGAGGCCGCCCCGCGCCGCCGCCGCGCCGCCTGGCTCACGCTCGCCGTCGCCGAACATTTCCGCGACGAGGGAAAGCAGGTTGTCTGCTTCCTCGACAGCGTCACGCGTTTCGCCATGGCCCAGCGCGAGATCGGCCTGGCCGCCGGCGAACCGCCCACCACACGCGGCTATACGCCCTCCGTCTTTGCAGAGCTGCCGAAACTGCTGGAGCGCGCAGGGCCCGGCCTCACTGTCGAGGAAGGCCAGCCGCAAGGCCAGATAACCGGCCTCTTCACCGTGCTCGTCGATGGCGATGATCACAACGAACCAATCTCGGACGCCGTGCGCGGGATTCTCGACGGCCACATCACCCTCTCGCGCCAGATTGCAGAACGTGGCCGCTTCCCCGCAGTGGATGTTCTGAAATCGATATCGCGCCTGCAGAACCAGTTGCAGACGCCGGAAGAGAAAGCCATCGCCATCCGCGCGCGCCGCCTGATGGCGCTCTATTCGAACATGGAAGAGCTCGTTCGCATCGGCGCCTATGCCAAGGGCGCCGACGCGGAAGTCGACGAGGCCGTTCGCCTCTGGCCGCAGCTCGAAGCCTTCCTCGCGCAGGATGTGCACGACGTCAGCAACCCCGATCAGGCCTACGCCCAGCTCCGCGATATTCTCGCTCCGCCCGCGCCGGCTGTCGCGCCCAAGAAAGCTGTCCGATGAAATCTCTCGCAACACTTCTGAAAGTCGCGCAGCGCCGGCTCGACGAACTGGGCGCCGAGGCAGGTCGCATCGGCACGGAAATCGCGGCCCTGCAGGAGCGCGAGACGTCGATCCGCGCCCGCGAACAGGCCGAACTCGCCAACGCCGCGCGCGATCCCACCTTCGCCGCCATGCTGCCGGCCTATCGCGTCCGCGTGCAGAGGCAGGTTGACGAGCTCCAGGCGCAGCGGTCCGTGAAGGCGCGGGTGCTGGAGGAAGTCCGCGAAAAGCTCTCCGAGGCCTATATCGAGAAGTCGAAATTCGAACAGCTCCTCGAGCAGGTCGAGATCCGCGCGGCTACCGAACGCGCTGTGCGCGAACAGGCCCGGCTTGACGAAGTCGCAATCAACCGTGCCGGCCGCGGCTGATTGAGGCGTCCTGCGTCATCGATGCGCAGACCGGTCTTCCGGAGTTCCCGCTCCTGAACGGGTAGTCGTCTCCCGCTGGTGCGCAGCACCATCGCCAGCCGCGCGCCATCGGCCGGCGGTGCCGGGTCAGCTGGCGCCACACGGTTTCACTCCAGGAAGGGCGTGGACAGGCGGGGGTGAACAAGGGCGCCAAAGGCGCCATCTGGTGCGGGAGGATCCGATCACGGTGCAAATCCTGGAGCGCATGGGACGGCCGGATGTCTCAACGCCCACACCCCTCGCTTGTCCAGCCTTGCCTGGTCCAGCCACGTGCATCCTGCCGCGATCCCGGCAATCCCAACCGCTTGCGCGCTCGGATTCGGCTGGCTCCAGGTCACTGGGCCCACACGCTTGCGAACCTGCGTGTGACTGCGTCCATAACTCCCGCATGTGAGGTCAGCCGAGCGCCGTTCAACGGCGCGGGGGGTGGACGCAGGCGAGCGGGAAGAGCCCGGTGAAAGGCGCCAGAGGCTGGGCGTGCAGGCAAGGCCGGGGGCGCGTGAGCCGCGAGACTTCTTTTCGACCGGTAGCTCTGGCTCGCCGCAGAGGCGCCTCACCACGCAGGGCCTCCAGCGTCCCCCCCGGTTCCCTCTCAAGGGCGCGAGCGACAGCATCCCGGGCGGTTCACGCCGTCCCCAATGCGGGCGGCTGGGTCAGACCTGGGAGCGTCGCAGACGCGTTCCCGGCGCAAGCCGGGTTCCAGCCAAGCAGGACACGGCGCGCGGCCTGCATCGACATGGATCGAAAGGATGGGCAAGCAAACGCTGGAACTGCGAAAGCTCCGCAAGTTTCGGATCCATGACGCGCATCTCGAAGCGAGGCAGTGCGTGGCGCGCGTGAAGCGCCGCGGCCGGTGTGAGGAGGCTCCGCATGGGCTTGCCATCGCCGAAGTCCGGCTTCGCATTCAAGGCGGTCTCGGCGAGATCAGGACGGTCGACGACAAGCGTGAGGCGTGGCGGACATGAGCAGGCCCCATAGCCTGGGCGCTTCAGCGCCGCGCCAGTAGTCCAGCATAGCGGACCGCGCGCCCTCCCTCCGCGCCTGCAAAGAGCAGCAAGGACATCCCGCGATGGAATCGGGGAGGACAGGACGAGAGGCGCGCTATGGGGCGATCAGGCTGACTTGGCTTCGATCATGCCTTCGGCGCCGCCGCGGATCAGTGCTTCGGCGATCTGCTGCGCGTCGAGGGCGGCCTGGGCCTGCGGATCGATCGCGACGATCGTCTTCTGCTGGCGGATCGCCTCGCGCACCTTGAGGTCGCGCAGGATGATGCCGGCGAGCGGTGGGCGGAAGCCGAGGAAGGTCTGCGAGGCGCGCGCAAGCGCTTCATAGGTGCGGCGGCCCGCAACACGCGTATCGGCCATATTGACCGCGATCCAGGGCTGCACGCTCGGCGCATAGCCGCGCAGCACCTTGATGAAGGCGTAGGCGTCGGTCATTGAGGTCGGCTCGTCGTTGGCCACGATCACGCAGCGATCACAGGCCCGCGCGAGGCGCATGACATTGTCCTCGATCCCGGCCCCGAGATCGACCAGCACAGTATCGTACTGCATCGATAGCGCGGTGAGCGACGCGGCGAGGCGCGAGGCCTCCTCCGCCGGCAGTCCGGCCAGCGCGCCCGAGCCTGAACGGCCCGGCAGAACGTCAAATCCGATTTCCGAGCCTGCCCCGCCATTGACCTTGCAGACCGCGTCCTCGAGCTCGACCCAGCCCGCGATCACGGCGGCAAGATCGGTCTCTGGCGCGATGCCGAGCTGGACATCGACATTGGCGAGCCCCAGGTCTCCATCGACGAGGAGCGTGCGGCGGCCCATGCGGGCGAAAGAGGCGGCGAGCGTGGTGGAAAGCCAGGTCTTGCCGACCCCGCCCTTGCCAGAAGCGACCGCGATGACGGAAGCAGGCGTCACGCGCGCACGGTGACTTCCTTTCCCTTCCGTCTTCTTCGAACCGAAGTTCATCATCACGCGGCTCCCTTGAGCTGGTCCGCTTCCGCCGCCTGCGTTCCGGTCATGAACAACCGCGCAATGCGCTCAGAGGAAGCAGGCCCCAGCCCGCAGGACACATTTGACGACAGACCTAGTGAAGCGATGCTTAACCGCGCCGAAGAAATTGCTGCGATTGCACCCCCGCGCCGGCGAACGGCATCGATCCGGGTGAGGATGACACGGCGGCAGCCTGCCCGGGCGAAAGCGCGCGCATTGTCCTCCATCTCCATCGGATTTCCGTCAGCGGCGAGCACCAGCACCGGTTCCACATTCATGTGGGAAATCAAGTCGCTGCAGCGCTTCATGTCGGCTTCGTCGAGCGGGTTGAAGGATGGACAATCGATCACCAGGCGTTGCCCGCGATCGTCTGCATCGCGCACCAGTCGCATCAGATGGTCGGGCGAGAGTGCCGAGGTTACCGAAACCTTAAGGGTTAAGGCGGCGAGCCGCGCGGTCTGGCCGGACGCATCGAAATCCGCCGCCACCGGCTCGAGCGGACTGGAGCGATCGGAGAGGAAGCGCGCGATCTTTGCCGTCGCCGTCGTCTTGCCCGAGCCGTGCGGCCCGACCAGCAGGAACGATTTCTGCGGGAAGGGATTGAGCGGGTTGAACGTCAGCACGCCTTCAATCCCAGCCGCGAGCGCCGCGTGCGATTCCATTCCGGCGCCAAGCCGGCTCCCTGCTTCGGAGACCATGTGCACGAAACCGTCCGGCGCGCCGTGCCAGCGCAGGGTGGAAGCGAGCAGGCTGCGTGTCTCGTCGAACACCGGGCGCACGTCCGCGAATTTCGGCGCAGCGAATTTCTGCCCGAAATTCCGCTCCACGGCTGCGCGCACCTCCACCATTCCGTCTTCCTCGCGCTCGCGCGTGGACAGGATCACGGCGTCCGGCCCCATCTCGGCGCGGATGGCGGCGAGCGCCTCTTCCTCGGTCCGGCCTATGAACATCTTCATCTTCATGGCGGGAACTCCTCTACACGGCGCCGGCGGAACGCAGCCGCGCCTTGGGGTGGATCTCGTTCTGCGACATCACGATGGTCTGCGGCCTGAACCGCTCCACCAGCGAACGCACGTAAGGCCGCACGCCGGCCGAGGTCAGAAGGACAGGGGAGTCCCCCGTCTGGCTGGCGCGCTCGAACGCGTTACGCAAGTCGGCGACGAACTGATGCAGCCGTGAGGGTTCGAGCGCCAGCTGGCGATCGGCGCCCTGACCGACAAGCGCTTCGGCGAAGGCATGCTCCCAGTTGGGCGACAGCGCCACGATCGGCAGCGCCCCGGACGCATCAAGATGCGCATTGCACAGCTGGCGGGCAAGGCGCGTACGGACATGCTCGGTCACCGACAGGAGGTCGGTGGAGGCCGATGTCGCCTCCGCAATGGCTTCGAGGATCGTTCCAAAATCGCGGATCGAGATGCGCTCGCGCAACAGGTTCTGCAGGATGCGCTGGATGCCGGAGACCGTGATCTGCTGCGGCGTGATGTCTGTAACCAGCGCCGCCTGCGCCTTCGGCAGATCCTCGATCAGTTGCTTCACGCTGGCGAAGGACAACAGCTCGGCCATGTTTTCCTTAACCAGCTCGGTGAAGTGCGTGGTAAGGACGGTTGCTGCATCGACGACTGTGTAACCCTGCAGCGCGGCGTTCTCCTTCGTCGCATCGTCGATCCACACCGCTGGCAGGCCGAAAACCGGCTCGTTGACCCGTTCGCCGGCGATGGGAGGCGCGGTCCCGGATGCGTCCATCGCGAGGTGGAACTGCGGGCGCAGCTTGCCGCGGCCGGCGACGACCTCCTTGATGAGGATGCGGTAATCGTCCGAACCCAGTTCGAGATTGTCGATGATCCGCACCTGCGGGACGACGAAGCCGAACTCCGCCGCCACCTGCCGTCGCACCGCCTTGACCTGGTCGGTGAGCTTCCGGCCGGAGGTCTCGTTGATGAAGCCGAGCAGGCCGAAGCCAAGCTCGATCTTTATCTCGTCGACCACCAGGGATTCCTGGATCGGCGGCTCTGGAATAGGCTTGGCGCGTTGGGCCGCAGCCGCTTCGGCGACCTTGGCGGCCTCCTGGTCGCGTTGCTTGAGGAAGCCGCGGTAGGCGGCATACCCGGCAGCGCCGGCGAGCGCGAAGAACGGAATCATCGGCATGCCCGGCAGGAGACCCGCGAAGAGCGCCATCACGGCCGCCATGGCCAGGCCCTGCGGATTGGCGAACAGCTGGACACCGATCGCCTTGTCCGCGGCGCCCTCGACGCCGGCCTTGGAAACGAGCATGCCCGCCGCGATCGAGACAATCAGGGCCGGGATCTGGCTGACGATCCCGTCGCCGACCGTCAGCGTGGTGTAGGAGCTGGCGGCTTCCTCGAACGAGATGCCCATCTGGGCCACGCCAATGATCATCCCGCCGATGATGTTGATGAAGGTGATCAGGATGCCGGCCACGGCATCGCCACGCACGAATTTCGAGGCGCCGTCCATCGCGCCGAAGAAATTGCTTTCGCCTTCCAGTTCCTTGCGGCGCCGGCGCGCCTCGTCCTCGTTGATTATCCCGGCCGAGAGGTCGGCATCGATCGCCATCTGCTTGCCAGGCATGGCGTCGAGCGTGAAGCGCGCAGCGACTTCCGCGATGCGGCCCGAACCTTTGGTGACCACGATGAAGTTCACGATGATCAGGATGATGAACACCACCACGCCGATCACGAAATTGCCCTGCATCACGAAGCCGCCGAACGCCTCGATAATGTTGCCCGCCGCCTGCGGACCCTCATGGCCGTGAGCGAGGATCAGGCGCGTGGTCGCGATGTTGAGCGCCAGCCGGAGCAGGGTCGCCAGCAGCAGGATCGTCGGAAAGGCCGAGAATTCGAGCGGTTTCTGGATCAGCAGCGCCGTCATCAGGATCAGAACGGACAGGGTGATCGAGATCGCCAGCAGGAAGTCGAGCAGGAAGGGCGGAATGGGGATGATGAGCATCATCACCAGCGCCATCACGCCCAGGCCGAGCGCATACTCGCCACGCGCAAAAAGCTTGGTCAGCGCATTCCAGTCGAATCCGGAGCCGCCGGTTCGGGCTATGACGACTGTCTCGGCCATCTATCTACCCTGCCGCCCGCACTTCGCCCGGAGCGGCGACCTCGATGCCGGCGTCCTGGTAGGCCCTGAGCTTGTTGCGCAGCGTGCGGATCGAGATGCCGAGAATGTTCGCGGCGTGCGTGCGATTGCCGAGGCAATGGTCGAGCGTCTGCAGGATCAGGTCCTGCTCGACCTCGGCGACGGTGGCGCCGATCCGAACAGTTGCGCCCTTGATGGCGGCTTCGGCCGCATTGACGGCGCGCTCTGCCGTCGCATCGAGTGCGTTGGCCTGAACCGGGCGTCCGTCGGGCGTCCGCAGGTCGTCGACCGAGATCTCGCTTCCGCGCGCGAGGATCACGGCGCGATGCATGGCGTTTTCAAGTTCGCGGACATTGCCCAGCCAGGCAGCCGACTGGATACGCTCGCGGGCGGCGTTCGAAAGCGTCCGGGCAAAGCCGTTGGCGGTCGCGTACTTGTCGACGAAGTAGTCGGCGAGGGCCAGAAGATCGCTCGGCCGCTCGCGCAGCGGCGGGATATGCAGGTTCATCACGTTGAGGCGGTAGAGCAGATCCTTACGGAACTCACCGCGCATGACCGCCTCCTGCAGGATCCGGTTCGATGTCGCGATGATGCGGATGTTGACTGGCACGGGCTTCGCGCCGCCGACGCGGTCGATCTCGCGCTCCTGGATGGCGCGCAGCAGCTTGGCCTGAAGGCGGATATCCATCTCCGATATCTCGTCGAGCAGCAGTGTGCCGCCGTCTGCTTCCTCGAACTTTCCGATGCGGCGTGCGACCGCGCCGGTGAACGCGCCCTTTTCGTGACCGAAGAGTTCGCTCTCGAGCAGGTTTTCCGGAATGGCGGCGCAGTTCACCGAGATGAACGGCTTGTCCGCCCGGCGCGAGCGTTTGTGGAGGTAGCGCGCCATCACTTCCTTGCCGACGCCGCTCTCGCCCGTGATCAGCACCGAAGCGTCAGACGGTGCGATCTGGTCGGCCAGCTGCTTGATTTCGATCATCGCCGCATCCTGCGCGATGAGCGGCCGATCATCGTCGGCGACAGCGGCAAGCACGGCCGCGATCAGTTCGGGATCGGGCGGCAGCGGAATGAATTCGCGGGCGCCTGCCCGGATGGCGGCGGCAGCCGTGTCGGGATTTGCACCGATGCCGCAGGCGATGACCGGTGCGACGATGCGCTCCTGCTTCATCCCGCCGACGAGACCCTGAATGTCCTCGTGGACGTCGATCATGACGATGTCAGCGCCGCGTCCCGTCCGCAGCAATTCCATCGCCTCGGCGGCATGCTGTGCATGAAGCACTTTCGCGCCGCGGTCGAAGGCGATCTTGGTGGCGGTCGACAGCTGGCCCGCGAGATTTCCGATGATCAGAACACGCATGGATTTCCTCTAGGCGTCCGAGTGCTTGATGATTTCCGTCATGGTGACGCCCAGGCGATCGTCGACGACGACGACCTCCCCGCGGGCGACCAGGCGGGAATTGACGTAGATGTCGATGGCCTCGCCGACGCGACGGTCGAGTTCGAGCACCGAGCCCTGCGACAACTGAAGAAGCTTCGAAACCTCGATCGTCGTGCGGCCGATCACCGCCTGCACCAAGACCGGCACGTCGAACACTGTCTTGAGGTCAGCCGCCAGCTTGTCGCGTGCGTCCGCGTCGGAAGACTGCAGTCCGGACGACCCCGCAGCGGCGAGGCCGCCCTGGGCGAGGTCCGGAAGATTGAGATCATTGGTGCTCATGGTGTCCTACGCTGCGGCAAACAGATCGAGTTGGGGTGCGACAGGGTCCTGCAGGCGCGCGGCGAGTATCCGGTCGATGGCGGCCTCGACGCCCTCGCGGCTGAACCCCGCCGCCCCGTCGGCCCATTCGACGCGCCAGTCGCCGGGTTTGGCCTTGGGATCAGGCGCGAAAGAAACGCTGGCGCCGACACCCTTGGCGCGGAGCTGCTCGAGGCGACGCTCGACGGACGCCAACGCATCCGGCGCGACGAAGACCGTCACTGTGGGGTTGAGCTTGAGCTGACGGATGACGTCCGCGATGGCAGCCGCTGCAGCTTCTTCGCCCTGGCGATCGAGCGCGGCTCCGGCAATTCGTCGCGCCGCAATCATGGCAAGTTCCCCCGCCTCGGCGCGCAGCTGCTCGGCGACCGCAGCGAGCTGTGCAGCAACGGGGGCGAGCGTCACAACGATCCGGTCGACGGAGGCGAAGCCCTTGACCTCGCTCGTCTGGCGGGCCTTGGCCTCCCCGTCGGCGCGGGCCTTGGCGGCCAGCTGGTCAGCCTCCTCGCGCGAGAAATACTTCCGGTCCAGCCCTGACAGCACCTCGCCATCGGCGGTGAATTCGGTCGCGAACATGAAGGGGGATATCTGTGTCATCAGTAGATCAGCTCGTCATCGCCGCCGCCATCGGCGAGCATGATCTCGCCGCGATCGGCCAGCGCCTTGGCCACGGTAACCATCTCCTGCTGGGCGCCCTCGACATCCTTGAGCTTGACGGGCCCCATCGCCGCCATGTCATCCCGCATGAGTTTCGCTGCGCGCTCGGACATGTTGGACATGAACAGGTTGCGCATCTCGTCATTCGTGCCCTTGAGGGCCAGCGCCAGCTTCTCCTTGTCGATGTTGCGAAGCAGGGTCTGAACACCTCCGGGATCGAGCTTCGAGAGATCCTCGAAGACGAACATGAGTGAGCGGATCTTGTCGGCTGCATCCTTGTTGCGTTCCTCGAGCAGTGACATGAACCGGCCCTCTGTCTGCCGGTCGAAATTGTTGAAGATTGCGGCCATCTGCTCGTGGCTGTCGCGCTTGGAGGTGCGCGCGAGATTGGTCATGAATTCGTTGCGCAGCGTGGCTTCGATCTTCTCAAGGATGTCGCGCTGCACCGGCTCCATTCGGAGCATGCGCTGGATCACTTCGAGCGCGAACTCCGGCGGCAGGGCGGTAAGGACGCGCGCGGAATGCTCGGTCTTGATCTTCGAGAGGATCACCGACACGGTCTGCGGGTATTCGTTCTTGAGGTAGTTCGCCAGCACCTGTTCGTTCACGTTGGCCAGCTTGTCCCACATGGTGCGGCCGGCCGGCCCGCGGAGCTCTTCCATAAGAGCGTCCACCTTCTCGCGCGGGAGGAATTGCAGCAGCAGGCGGTGCGTCTGTTCGTAGGAACCCGTCACGGCGCCGGATCCCGACAGCCGGTTGACGAAATCCTTGATCAGGAACTCGACGGTTTCGGCGCGCACAGGCCCAAGGTTGGACATCGCCCCCGAAATCTCGCGCAGTTCATCGTCATCCAGCTTGTCCCACACAGGCTTGGCTTCCTCGCCAAGCGCCAGCAGCAGGATGGCGGCTTTTTCAGAGCCGTGCATGCCCGTGATTGTCTGTATGGTCTCGACGATGCGGCGGTTTGTGTCGGCGCTGATGTCATCGCGGCTCGGCGCCGCGGCGGGCAGAGCATTTTCAGGGGCCGTTTCGGCCTGCTTCTGGAGGGCTGCACTCTTGCTCATGCGCGATCGGGAGCTTCTTCAGCAAGCCACGACCGGATGATGGCGACGGACTCGTCCGGATGGTTCGCGACGACCTCGGAAATCTTCTTGATCGACGAGACCTTCACCTGGCCGGAAATGCGCGCGACATCGATGCCGGCGTCGAGGCGATCGGCGGGCGCAAACTCGATGTTCACCGTCTTGCCTTCGGGAATGTCGCTCGTCTGCTGGAATGTCGTTTCGCCGTTCTCACCCTGCTGCATCAGGATGATCTGCTGGGCCTGGTGCGCCGCGATGGCCTTGGCTCGCTTGGCGCCCTTCAGCGCCTGGATCTCAGGCGGCAGGTTTTCGGGCTCGGCCTTGGTGAAAAGGCCGGAGATCAGCGGACGCAGGACGAAGAAGACCAGCGCCAGCGCCGTCAGAGCCAGCGCGAGAATCTCGCCGATGCGCACCAGGTCGAACTTGTCGAAGTCGAACGGTCCGGGGGCGGCTGCGCCGTCCATCGACGTGTCGGGTCGGGCAAACGCCGTGCTTTCAACTGTCACGACATCGCCGCGCTGTTCATTGAACAGAACTGCCGATTTCACCAGCGCAGTGATCCGTGCGACTTCCTCTGGCGCGCGGTCCTGCCAGGTGGCGGGTTGGCCTTCGGCCCCCGGCACCCGGACCTGATCCAGCGCCACAGCCACGGACAGCCGCTTGATGCCGCCGCCCTCGATCACTTCGGTGCGGACGGTCTTGTCCATCTCGTAGTTGATCGTGGCCTCCGACCGGTTCGAGCTCGACTGGCTGGTGGGCAGGGGTGCTGCCGCCGGATCGTTCCCGGTCGGCACGTTGTTGGCCACCGTGGTCTCATCGCCAGGTGCGAGGTCGGAGCTCGATGAGCCCTCCTCGACGGTCGTTTCTGACCGGACGACACGGCTGTCGGGGTTGTAGGTTTCCGAGCTCTGGGTGACGCGATTGAAATCGGCATCGATCGAAACAGTCACCTTCGCCGCACCGGGGCCGGCGATGTTCTCGATCACGTCGAGAACCTTTTTCCGATAGCTGTCTTCCATGGCCAGTCGACGCTCGTCGGCGTTGGTTCCGCCGCCGGCCGCTGAGCCCGTGTCGTCGGAAGCTGCCGCCAGGAGGCGCCCGTCCGTGCTGGTAACAGTGACAGCATCGACGCTGAGTCCGGGCACCTGGGAGGCCACAAGGTTGCGAATGGCCCGCACTTTTTCGCCCGGCATCATGTTGCCGGTCAGCTTGAGAACCACGGCCGCCTTGGGCTTGTCCGTATTCTGCTGGAAGAGCGGCCTTTCCGGGATCGAGAGGTGAACCTTGGCCGACTGCACCATGTCATATGCGCTGATCGAGCGTTCGAGTTCGCCCTCCATCGCCCGCAGTTTCTTGATGTTGAGGACGAACTGGGTCTCGCCCAGCGCATCGGACTTGTCGAAGATTTCCCAGCCAACGGAACCGCGCGTCGGCAGGCCCTGCTCGGAGAGCATCATCCGCGCGTCCTCGACCCGCGAGGCGTCCACGAACACCGCAGATCCGCCGCCTTCGAGCGAATAGCTGACGCCGGCCGTCTCGAGCTTGTCGGTGATCTCGGCGGCTTCCTCGAGATCGAGACCCGAGAAGAGAAGCTTTTTCTGACCCTCGCCGCCCTGCAGCATGATGACGCCCAGTCCGCCGCCAACGAGGGCGACGACGACGAGCGCCGCGGCGATGCGCATACGGCCCGATCTGGCCAGCTGGCCGATCAGTCCCTTGGGATCGTCTGATTTGGTTTCGGCCATGCCCGCCCGGAAAAAACTGCCTGCGCCGCGATTTGCGACTAGGCAGGAATTTCCCGGTGCGTGGTAAATGGCGTCTTAAGGTCGACGACCGAAGTGGTTAGCGAAACCTTAAGCGCGCGGACCGCGCCGCCCTACCCAGAAGGCGCCTGGGCGGCGCGCGCGTCCGTTCTATCGGTAGTTTTGCAGGCGCGTGGTGCGAAGGCCCTTGACGCCATGGCGCTGATAGAGGCGTTCCCAACCGGAGAACTCCTCCTTGGTCAGCGAATAGCGGTCGCACGCGTCGTCGGCGGACAGCAATCCGCCGTGAACAGCCGCGACGACTTCGGCCTTGCGGCGCGTGACCCAGCGCTGGATCCCGGGCGAGGGGAGGTCAGAGAGCGTGATCGTACGTCCGTCGGGTCCCACGACTGCCGCGCCGTGAGCGGTTTGGCTCAGCATGGTTGACTCCTGATGCTGGTTACTCTGCCCTCGACCATAGGCGCCGGCGTTTAAGGCGACGCGCAGGCCGACAGCGCGGTTTCGTGGAAAGACTCTGCAAAATTCCAGCATCCGTTAAGGAGATTGGTCACGATCGCGGCTGGCGCTGCGAGCGCCGCGAAGCAGCGCACAACGACGTCCCGCGCTTAGGTACGATCAGCCGGAGGGCGCATCAGCGCTTCAGCCTGATCAGTTCGTCCAGCATCTCGTCAGCCGTCGTGATGATCTTCGAGGACGCCGAGTAGGCGCGCTGGGTCATGATCAGTTGGGAAAACTCCTCTGCAAGATCGACCGTCGACGATTCAAGAGCGCGCGACTTGATGTTGCCCGTGCCTCCCATTCCCGCGCCGCGCATCGAGAGTGCGCCGGCGTCCGGTCCCAGCCGGTAGATCCCGCCATGTTCGGCAAGGAGGCCGTTGGCGTTGCCGAAGCTCGCCAGCGGAATCTGGTAGATCCGGCGTGTGAGGCCGTTGGTGAAGATCGCCGTGACAAAGCCTTCATCGTCCACATCGACCGACGCCAGGGAGCCGAAGGGCGTGCCATCGACTTGTGAGGTTCCCAGCACAGATGGCGAGTCGTAGTTCGTCAGCCCTCCCGGTGCGCCTGGCCCGCCCATGTCGAGCGAGATCGTCTGTGTCGCGAGACCGAGAGCGGGGTCCCACTCCGAACCGCCGGCCCCCGTCGCCCCGATCGTGACGGAGAGCGGAAGCGTCGAGTTTGCCACATCGAGCTGGCCGAAAGTGCTGAAGCGCACGATACCCGTTGCGAGCTGTCCATCGACACGCGGCGCCGCGTCGACGACCTGGCCAGCCGGCAGGTGAACCTCGGCATACCACGCGTTCGGTCCCTGCTTGAGGAAGGAGAAGGTTAGCGTGTGCAGTCCGCCCTGACTGTCATAGACCTGGATCGGAATCTGGAAGTCGGGTGTCACCGCTCCGGAGGCCATGTTGTTGGCGCTATTGGTCGCATCATAGGTCGCAGCCGCCGCGGATACCGCCTCTGAAGACTGCAGGTTCGCCGACAATGAGACCTGGGCTGTAGATTGCGCCCCGCCGGCGATACCGGAGACACGCACGGGCTCGAGCGCGTTCAGATCCGTCGGGTTCGCGTTCACGGCGCCCGATATGTCGACCGGCCAGCCCTGCAGGTAGAACCCCGCGGCATTCTGAAGATAGCCATCGGCATCCGGCGTGAAGTGTCCGGCGCGCGTATAGTAGAACGGATCGCGGGCGGTCGCATCGTCACTGCGACCGCGAACCACGAACATGCCTTCGCCGGACACGGCAAGGTGCGTTGCGACAGCCGAAGAGGTGGTCGAGCCCTGCTCGGTCATCAGCGGGTTTGACCGCGAGAGCACGCTTCCGGCGCTGTAGCTTGTCTGACCGCTCTGTGACCTCAGAAGCGACGTGAAGTCGGTGCGAAGCCGCTTGAAGCCGACCGTGTTCACGTTTGCGATATTGTCGGAGATCGACGCCAGCGCGCTGGCGTTGGCGCGCATGCCGGCGGCGCCGGCGAGCATGGCTGAATTGATACTCATGGTCGAAGCTCCCAGGTGGCCCGAAGGCCCGGTTCGTGTGCGGGTTGGTCGGCCGCTTTGCAGCCAGGATCGGCGCGCTTCTGCGCCGTTGGTCGTGTAGCCTGCGCTACTGGCGCATCAGGCGCTTTATGTCGGCGTAGGCGTAGATTCCGGCAGGCGTCGTCAGGGCGGGCTCGCCGTAGGTGAGGTCGACGCCGGTGATCGTGGTGACCAGCGCGTGGTCGGGCGTGAGTGATTTCTTGTTCGCATCCTCGGCCACGACGTTGATCCAGTAAGGCTGGCCGTCATCTGCCTGCTCGCCCGAGTTGAGCTGTCCATCCCAGACAAAGTCATGCGTGCCGGCGGCTAGTTCGCCTGATTCCGAATAGAGCACACGGCCGGACGCGTCGGTGACGGTGACCGTTGTCTTCGCCGCGTCCGAAGGCAGGGTGTAGCGCCAGGTGATCGGGTCGCCGGTGAATTGCGCGCCGGAGGTATTGATTTCGGCCTGCTGGCCCAGATAGCCGGACAAAGCAGCGCCGGCGCTGGAGTAAGTCGCGGCCAGGAGCTCTTCGAGCTGCTTGTTCGACTTGATCTGCTGTTCGACGCCCGAGAACTGCACGAGCTGTTCGGTGAATTTCGAGGAATCCATCGGCTCAAGCGGATCCTGATTCTGGATCTGGGCTGTGAGGATGGTGAGGAAGGTGTCGAAATTGTCCGTCAGCGCGGCCTGGGAGGCAGCGGCGTTGGCGCCGGCGCTGGAAGTGGAAGGCGGAACGAAGGAGATGGCGTTTGTCATGCGATTGTCCTTCAGGCCACCAGGTCAAGGCGTTGTGGATGCCACATCGGTTGCGCAGCGACGGCTGTCTCCTCCGTTGCCGGCAGGGTCATGGTCTCGAAGCGGCGCCAGACATTGTGTTGCGGGGGCCTGCCATCGCTCTCGCGCTGCTGGCTGGCGGCGCCGCCATTGTCGCGCGCGAGTTCGAAGCGAACGCCATTGTCGGCAAGATCGATACCGGCATCCGACAGGGCGCGTTCAAGCGCACGCTGGCCACGCACCAGGTCTGAGAGCGCCGCGCTGTCATGAGCTGCGAGGACTGCGTGCACCTTCCGGTCGGCGCCGATCTCGATGCGGACATCGACACGGCCAAGCTCCGCCGGATCGAGCCGAACCTCGAAGCGCTGTGCGCGGCCGTCGGCGCGTTCGATGATCCTGTTGTAGATCTGGATCGTCGCAGCAGGGGCCGATTGCAGTTGGGGCGGAACAGCAGCCCCGCGCGGGCTGTCCCCGGCCGATGGAGTTGCGCCGGCTGCAACATCCGGTGTGTGAGCGATCTGGGTGGCAACCGGCGAAGTGAAGTCTGGCTTTGCGTCCGGCGCATTCACGACAGGCGCCGGCGTTACGACGGCCACAGGCGTCGCCGGAGCCGGCTGGCCTGATGTCGCCGGAATTGGCTGGACTGCAGCCTGGGGCCCTGGCGTCCCCTTGGCGACATTGCCCGAGGTGTCCTGAGGTGTCGGGATCTCGCCGGGCCTGATGTCAGTTCCAGCGGGCGCAAGCGCGGGAGGCTGTGGCGCAGCATGGCCCGTCGGAGACGGCGGGCTGGGCGAGCTGGAGGTAACCGCAATCGCCAACGCAGGTGATGAAGTCGCTGAAGCCGCCTGGGCGGCTGGCTCAGTCGTCATAGGTTCAGCTTCATCGGTCACGACGCCGACGGCCTGAGATCCGGCTACAGGAACTCCCGGCGCAGCATTCGCCTTGAGCAGTGGCTGGATCAGGGTTGCGGCGGCCGCATCCGGAACCGCGTTGGCGGACCCGACGACAGGGCCCCCAGCTGCGAAGGCCAGTGCAGCGGGATCACCCACAAGGAATTGCTCCGAGAAGGCAAGCGCTGACGTGGCGGAGGAGGCAGGAACGCCTGTTTCGTTTGCCCCGGCATCATTGCCTCCTTCCGAAAAGCCGCTCGCGCTCAGGCCTGCAGCAGCCAGCGGGATTGCGGGCGCCTGCACCGCAGCGCCAGCTGCGGCGGTCGCGTTCAGCTCATCGCCGAGCAGCGCGGAAAAGGCCTCGCCAGCGTCCCCCGCAGCAGGCCGCGCAGCCGGCGAGGGCTGCTGGTGCGGTGTCAGCAAGATGGCTGCATTCAACAAGCGGCATCCACAAAGTTTCGCCCAACGCCCGGGAATTCGGGCGAGGTTCAACACATCGTCTGCAACGCCCGAGCCATTAAGGTTTGCCGTGGAAAGACCGCAGGAATAGGCGTTTGGGTGGTTAACGGCGAACCTTGCACGCTGGCTGGCTCGGCAAGACTCGCTGCGCGAGGCGGCAGAAACTGCCGGGAGCACGGCCGTGCGCTTCATGCGAAACCACAAACCCAGGCTGGCCCGCAACTTGCGTGGTTAACGCCAACGTTGCGGCCAAGTCGCCGGAGCGTTCGGGGCAGAAGCTCTCGTCGCGCCACTTTCGCGAACGTATTCAGGAGGATGGAACGGACCGGAGATGTCTGGTCGCCTGATGGCGGCCCGGCAGATCGCGCCTACCCGGCAAGATCTGCAGGGCCTCCCGGTGACGGAGTGAAGGTCTTGTCCATCTCGAGCATCATGGGAACGGGGCTATCCGCGCTCGCCGCCAACCAGCAGGCGTTGAAGGCCACCTCGACCAATGTCGCCAACGTCAACACTGAAGGCTATGCGCGCCTCGATGTGCGTTTCAACTCGCGCGCCTCCACAGGCGGACTTGCTGGCGTCGAAGTCGACATTGCGCGCGTCGCCAACGCCTATCTCGCCGCTGCCGAAATGCGCGGCGCGGCGGATGTAGCCTCTGCCGACATCCTCGCCCAGTTCATGGACCGGGCGCAGGGCCTGCTGGGCGATCCATCCGATTCCTCGACAGTCTTTGCCTCACTCGATTCCGTCTTCAGCAGCTTCGGCGCCCTCGCGGTCGATCCCGCTTCCGCGCTTCGTCGGTCGGCCGCATTGTCCGACCTGCAGACCATGCTGTCGCAGATGGAGCGGACCTCCGAGGAAATAACCGCGCTGCGCGATGAGGCCCATTCCCGTGTACTGGCTTCGCTGGAGGAGGCCAACTCGCTGATGGCGGGTATCGCGCGGCTCAACTCGTCGATCCAGCGTTCCACAATCGCCGGCCTGTCCGCCTCCGAGGCTGAAACCGAGCAGGCGCGCATGCTCGACCGGCTATCCGAGATTGTCGACATCCGCACCCAAGAACGCTCGCTCGGCGGCGTCGAGATCCGCACCACCGACGGACTGTTGCTGGTGGACATCGACGCCGCGGTGCTGGGCCTCGACTCCAACGCCGGCAGTGAACCCTATGCCGGCGTCGTGATGATGTCGCCGCGCTCGACATCCGAGATCGCCCTCGATTCTCACATGAATGGCGGCGAGCTGAACGGTCTCCTGCGGGCGCGCGACAGGGAGCTGGTTGACCTGCAGCTTGCATTCGGAGAATTTGCAGCGGGCGCCGCGGAGGCGCTGAACGCAGCCCACAACCAGGCCAGCGCCGTCCCGGCGCCAGCAGCGCTGACGGGGCGCAATACCGGACTTTTAGCGACCGACCGCCTCAACTTCACTGGCGTCACGCACATCGCCATCGTTGACAGCGACGGGCTGGTGGTTCGCAATCTGCGTGTCGATTTCAACGCCGGCCAGATCGTCGATGACCAGGCCAGTGTCACCGTATTCGCCAACTCCATTGGCGACTTCCAGACGGCGCTTGATGCTGCGCTTGGCGCGGACGGGTCTGCGAGCTTCACCGCAGGCGCCCTGTCGATTTCGGCTGACCTTGTCGGCGCCGGTGTTGTCGTTTCGAACGATGCGACCAGTCCATCTCTTCGCGGCGGGCACGGATTCTCGCATGTGTTTGGTCTCAATGATCTGGTGGCCCACGGCTCGCCGCTGTCCTACGCGACGGGCCTGTCGGGCACAGACCTCCATGGATTCACCGTGGGCGACACGCTCACCTTCGCTATCCGCGACACTGACGGATCGATCGCACGCCGGGTGGCGTTCGCTGTCGGCGCCGGAGCGACGATTGCCTCGCTTCGCGCCGACATGGACGCCGCGCTCGCGGGTTACGGCCAGACCTCACTCGATGCGAACGGACGGCTGACGATTGTCGCCACGGGAAACTCGGTCGGCCGGATCGACGTGATCGGCGACACGACCAGCCGCGGCGACACCGGCCTGTCCATGTCTGACATTTTCGGGTTCGGCGAGACTCTGCCGTCCCAGCGTTCGCGCAGCTTGGAGATTCGCTCGGACATCCAGGTCAACCCCGACCGGCTTGGCAGCGCCCAGGCCGATCTTGCGGGCGCGGCGGCCGGTACGCGCGTGCTTTCTCCGGGCGACGGACGCGGCGCCCTCGCCATCGAGGGCGCCGGTACGCAGCCCCGGACTTTTGCAACGGCCGGCACGCTGGCCGGACAGGTGACGTCGATCATGGACTATGCCGCGCGACTGGCCGGCCACGCAGGCGTGCGGGCCGAGGCGCTCGACGCCGCGAGGGCTGCAGCCGAGTCCGTGAGGCAGGAAGTACGCGAGCGACGGATGAGCGAAGAGGGCGTCAACCTCGACGAGGAACTGGTCAAGATGACAACCTACCAGCAGGCCTATGCCGCAGCATCGCGCATGATCACGGCGGCGCGCGATCTCTACGACATCGTCCTGAACATGATCTGAGGAGATAGAACATGACCCGCATCTCCTCCGCCATGATCCCGATGGCCTCGCTCACCGACCTGAGCCGCGCGCAGCAGGAACTCGTCGAGGCCGCCCGCCAGAGCTCCGCGCAGACTCGCGCCAACGACCTCAAGGGCTATGGCCGCGAGGCGCAGACGCTTGTCTCCGCCGAACGTCTCGTATCGCGGCTGAGGGGCTTCGAGGCGACCGCGCGCGAGATGACCACGCGCCTTCAGATCCAGGATGTCGCGCTCGGACGGGCAGCGGAGGCCGTGAACAAGCTCAAGCAGGAGCTTTTCCAGAATCTCGGTCTGGAAAGCGGAGAAGGCGTGCGGGCCCAGCTGGAGGAAGCCTTCGCGGTCGTGAAGGACGCGATGAACACAAATCTGGGGGGGCGATACCTCTTTGGCGGCGTGATGAACGATCGCGCCCCGATCACCGCAGGTTCGCTGACGGACCTTGCCGCCAATCCGCTGTCCAGCTTGATGCAGGAAGGCGCCGAGCCACAGCTGATGCGGGTCGAGGAAGGCCGGAATGTCGCGGCCGGTGTGGTCGCCGACGATGTAATCTCGCTGGCCATGGCCTCGATCAAGCGGCTCGCCGAGATGGATGAAGGCCCGGACGGCCCGTTCGGCGGTGATCTGACCGACGTGCAGCAGGCGGCGATCCAGAGCGAGCTCACAGCCCTGAATGATGCCTTCAACCGCGTGCTCAGCGCCCAGGCTGAAAACGGCCGGCTCGGCCAGGAAGTCGACTCTTCGAGCGACAGGCTGACGTCGCGCCTCAATGCGCTGGACGAGGCGATCGGAGGGATCGTCAATGTCGATCTGGCCGAGGCGGCCGTGAGGCTCAACCAGGCGCAATTCGCCTACGAGGCCTCTTCCAGCGTCTTCAACGTGCTGCGCGGGCTGTCACTGCTCAACGTGCTCGACTAGCGCAAACGCCCCCCACCCGGGTCATGCCGCGGTGCGGCTTGCGTCCCCACGCCATTGCGCCAGACTGGGCGGACAAGAAACGTGGGAGGAAGACGTGATCGGTAAACTCAGGAGCGGTGCAGCGCTGGCCCTGCTGGCGGGCATGGGTGTCGCCGAGGCGCAGGTGGCGTGCGAGTCCCTCAAGGGCTACCAGGCGCCGGACGTGAAGATCACGGCTGCGACGCCGGCTAACGCTCCGGTTCCGCTGTGCAAGGTCGATGGCGTGATCGGCAAGGAGATCAACTTCTCGGTCTGGCTGCCGGAAGCCTGGAACGGCAAGTTCGTCATGGGCGGTCAGGGCGGCTTCGCCGGCCGCGTCGAAAGCCAGCCACTTTCTGCAATGCAGGCGCTGCAGAAGGGCTACGCGACGGCGGGCACGGACACGGGACATTCCTCGCCGGCGCGCGGCATCGATGGATCCTGGGCGATGGGCGAGTACGAACGCATCGCGAATTATGCACATGCCGCCATCCGTCGAGTCAGCGCGACGTCAAAGTCTGTGGTCCAGGCGCGCTATGGCCGCGCGCCTGAGCGCACTTATTTTGCAGGTTGCTCGAACGGCGGCCGGCAGGCGCTGCAGATGGCGCAGCGCTATCCGACGGACTTCGACGGCATCATCGCCGGCGCGCCCGCGATCGACTTCCAGGGCATCACGGCCTCGTTCTCGACCATCACCCAGAAGATGTACCCCGATCCAAAGAAGCTGGACACACCGGTCATCGACAAGGCGGCGCGCGAGACAGTGGCGAAGGCCGTACTCGAGAAGTGCGATGCGGCCGATGGGCTGAAGGACGGCATGCTGGCCGATCCGCGCAAGTGTGCGTTCGACGTGAAGACGATCCAGTGCAAGGGCGGCAAGAAGGACGATTGCCTGAGCTCGGCGCAAGTCAGCGCCGTCGAGACGATTGTCAAGGGACCGATGGTCAACGGCAAGCCCGTGCATGTCGGCTATGCCTGGGGCGGTGAACAGACAGAGGCGGACTGGGGGACCTGGCTGCTGGGCGGGAAGGATCGTATCGGCCCGGGCCAGCCCAGCCTCGCCTACGGCTTCTCCGGCGAGTTCATGCGGTATTTCGTCAAGGGCGATCCGACCTGGGATCACTCCCGCACGAACCTGGTCGAGCTGCCGAAGGAAATGAAGCTCCTGCAGATGACGCTGTCACCGACCAATCCCGACCTTTCCGCCTTCCGCAACCATGGCGGCAAGCTGCTGATGTATCACGGCTGGTCCGACTCGGCGTTGTCGCCCTACATGAGCATCAACTATGTCGATCGGGTCTACGCCAATGACGCAACGGCGCGGAACGATGTGCGCATGTTCATGCTGCCGGCGGTCGGACATTGTCTTGGCGGACCGGGCCCGGACCGGGTCGATTATCTCGACGCGCTCGACAAATGGGTCTCCTCGAAAACGGCGCCAGACGAGCTGACGGCAGGCTTTGCATCGGGCGGTTCGCGCAAGATCTGCGCCTATCCCAAGGTCGCCGTCTACTCCGGAACGGGCGACGGCAGGAATCAGGATCAGTTCCGCTGCGAGTAGCACCGCGCTGATCCGAGGTTCAGTCACAGGTTGCGCGCGAAGGGGAATCTGCACTAGGCGGTGGCCATGACGCCGGCCGCCGCTTTTCCCTTGCCGCCGAACAAGCCGGATGATGCGTCTTGCTGTCATCGCGGGTGCTGCCCGTGCATTTTCGACTACTACTGGGATGCGCTCGCACGCTGGGAGGAAGTCGTGCGTGGGCTGGGCGGAGACCCCGAAGCGGTTCTCGCCAGCCTCGGACGACAGCGCTGAGCCTTGCTGGTCTTCAGTCGTGGGAAGGCCAGGCTGCAGCCTCGCGTTCCAGCGTTAGCAGAAAGCGTGCAGCGCTCTCGCGCACAGCCATTTGCCGATCCGGTTCAAGCTTCGTCCACGCGCGCACAACCTGCGAGGTTCGCGGGTTGCGGGCAAGCAGCGCCTCGTTTCGAGATATGAAATCCCAGTAAAGGTAATTGAACGGGCAGGCCTCGGGGCCTGTCCTTTCGCTCACCTTGTAACGGCAGCCGCCACAATAGTCCGACATCCGGTTGATGTAGGCGCCGCTGGCGGCGTAGGGCTTCGAGCCAAGCAAGCCGCCGTCAGCGAACAGGCTCATCCCGAGCGTGTTCGGCGCTTCGACCCATTCATACGCATCGGCATAGACAGCAAGATACCACGCGTGCACCTGTTGGGGCTCAAGGCCCGCCAGCAAGGCGAAATTGCCAGTGATCATCAGGCGCTGGATGTGGTGGGCGTAGGCATGGGTGATTGTCTGGCCAATGGTCTCGCGCATGCATCGCATGTCGGTCTCGCCCGTCCAGTAGAAGGCCGGCAAGTTGCGCCTGGCGTCGAGCGCATTGCGCGTCAGATAGTCTGGGCCCTCGCGCCAGTAGATGCCGCGCACATATTCGCGCCAGCCGATGATCTGACGGATGAAGCCCTCGACAGCATTGAGCGGCGCCCGGCCGGCGCGGTATTCCAGCTCGGCGCGGCGACACAGGTCCATTGGATCAAGAAGCCCGATATTGAGGCATGGCGACAGCACAGAGTGATAGAGGAAGGGCTCGTCGGTCAGCATTGCGTCCTGAAAGTCGCCGAACCATGGCAGGGCCCTGGCGAGAAAGTCATCGCGCGCCTGTTCAGCCTCGATGCGCGTCACTGGAAAGCCGAAATCATCAAGCGACCCAAAACCTTTCGGGAAGCGCGCGGCGATCATCTCGATTATCACTTGCGTCTCAGGCGAGGGTGAGAAGACAATCGGACGGCGCATGAAGAAATCGCGCGCCGCCGGCTTACGGTTCTCGGCGTCGAAGTTCCAGCGTCCGCCCTCGGGCTTGTCCCCGTCCATCAGGAGGCCGGTGCGCCGGCGCATTTCGCGGTAGAAATACTCGAGGCGCAACTGCTTGCGGCCCGACGCCCAGCGCTCAAAGTCGGCGTGGGAACAGATAAAGCGATCGTCTTCGAGGAGTATGACGGGAAGGCCCGTGATATCCGACCAGCTTCGCTGCATGGCGACAACACGATGCTCGCCGGCCAGCGTGGCGGCGATCTGCGTGGGCCTGTGGCGCGCGATGGCGCGCTGCAGCTCGCTGGTGAAACTCCCCGTATTGGAAGGGTCCTCGAGCCTCACATAGTCAACCTCGAGCCCGAGCGCGCGAAGTTCCTCGGCGAAGGCCCGCATCGCTGCGAGGATGAAGACGATCTTCTTGCGGTGGTGCGGAACATAGGTCGTCTCGTCCGCGACCTCCGCCATCAGGATGATGTCGCCAGGCCGTGCGCCTTGCAGCGCCGATAGAGTTGGCCTCAGCTGGTCGCCGAGAATGAAGCGGAGGGTTGGCATGTCGCCTCTACGCGCGGTGCGGCCGCGCGGACCTGTGCCAAAACCAGAAGATCAGGCCTCCACCGTTTCATCTATCCCGGGATAGTCGCGCATCGCCGCTTCGATCGCATCGAGCGCCGCCGAAACCCGCTCGCGATGCCGCGGCCCTGCGTGGCGAAGATAGATCGGCTGCGTGACCGCCAGGTGGCGGACGATGTCGCAGGAGACGATCACCAGCGGCGGGACTTCGCGCAGGTCGATCGACCAGCCGTCCTCACTGAAATGCAGGAAGGTGTTGCGCAGGTCCACGAGATCGTCGAACGCCTCGGTGATCCGGCGGTTGAGTGGCAGCTGGTAAGGCGGACGCAGGAAGTAGGAATCGCCAACGCGGCGCAGCAGTTCCAGCGGTGAGACGATGCGCGGCTCGCGGATTGCAAACGGCTCGGGCCCACGCCGTCCATTGCTGGTCCAGCGCTTCACTTCCCGCGCATCCGTGCGGGACATGGCCTTCGTACCGTATTCGTCGCCATGGTCGAGCGCACAGAGGCAGGCGTTCTGCACCCCAAGCGTCATCGCGATGACGAGCCACCGCCAGGCGCCATGATCTTCCGCAGCCCTGCCTGCGAGGTCGGCGGCGTGCTCGACACAGGCCAGCAGCTCGCGCGGCTGCGTGGTCTGGAAGTGGTGGGGCGTGGGCGGCTGGGTCATGGAGAGCAGGCTAGCCTCCGCAAAAGCCCCTGCGAAGGCCTGGTTTGATGGCCTGTCTTTCACCACAGCTTTCATGTAGAAGCCGGCGCACGATCAGTTTGCTTCGGGCCTTGAACCCGCTGGAGACAACCATGGCGACGCTTATCGGCCCCCGCGTCGGGGCCCCCACTTCCGTTGAAGCGGACCTTCCCATCGCGGACGGCCTCTGCGACTTCTCGAAACTGGCGCAGGTCGACCTGTCGGGCGCCGACCTCGACCTCTTCCCGGGTGATCCGCGTCCGCGCAGCGATATTCGCGTGGTCGCGGCGATGTCGGGAGGCGTTGATTCCTCCGTCGTCGCGGCGCTGCTGAAATATGCCGGCTATGATGTCGTCGGCGTTACGTTGCAGCTCTACGACCATGGCGCGGCGCTGAAGAAGCAGGGGGCGTGCTGTGCCGGACAGGATATCCACGATGCGCGTCGCGTCGCGGAGGCGCTGGGCATTCCGCACTACGTGCTCGATTACGAGAGCCGCTTCCGCCAGCAGGTGATGGAAGATTTTGCTGACACCTACCTGAAAGGCTCCACGCCGATCCCCTGCGTGCGCTGCAACCAGACCGTGAAGTTCTCCGACCTGCTGGCGACGGCTCGCGATCTTGGCGCCGATGCGATGGCAACCGGCCATTACATCCGCCGCACCATTGGCGCCGATGGACAGGCTGAGCTGTCGCGGGCGGCGGACCCGGACCGTGACCAAAGCTACTTCCTCTTTGCGACGACGCGCGAGCAGCTGGATTTCCTGCGCTTCCCGCTGGGCGGCATGGCGAAGCCGGACGTGAGACGCGCTGCCGCCGCGCTCGGCCTTAGGGTCGCAGCCAAGCCGGACAGCCAGGACATCTGCTTCGTGCCAGCAGGAAAGTATGCCGATATCGTGCAGAAGCTGCGGCCTGGAGCCTCTGCGCCGGGCGACATCGTTCACATGGATGGCCGCGTGATGGGTCGTCATGAAGGCGTCATCCGCTACACGATCGGGCAACGCCGCGGGCTCGGCGTGGCGACCGGCGAGCCCTTGTTCGTGGTCAGGATCGATGCGCCGAACAGCCGTGTGATCGTCGGGCCGCGCGAGGCGCTGCTGACCTCGGCGCTCGCGATCGGCGAGAGCAACTGGCTGGGCGAAGGCTCGCTTATGGAGGCGTGCGCCGCAGGCCTGCCCGCCCTCGCGCGCGTGCGCTCGACGCGCGCGCCCGTGCCGGGGCGGATGACGCTGGTCGACGGCGCGCCCGGCTTCGCGTTCGATAAGCCGGAAGAGGGCGTGGCGCCGGGGCAGGCCTGCGTGCTCTACGCAGCCCCGGACGGACGGAGCGTGCTGGGCGGTGGCTTCATCGCAGCGACAGTGAGCGCGGCGGGCTAGCCGTCCCCCGGGAATGGCGCCGGCCGAGCCATTGGGGTAGGGTGGCTCTTGCGACGCAATCGTGCGCTGGGAAGGATAAAGCCATGAGAAGGTTTGCCGCGTCCGTCCTGACGTGTGCGATGGCGGCTGCTCCTGCCATGGCTGAGTCCGCAACCAAGACCCAGCTGGTCGCAATCGACGGCTCGAGCGTGGCAGTCATGCGGTTACGGGAAGGTTCAGCTTACGCCGCGTGGGTTATAGACAAACAAAACGTGCTCTACCGCGACGAGTACCGCGACTACTTTCTTGTGACCCTGAAGGTCGCGTGCGAGCCACTGACAATCCGTCAACGTTCCTTCGCGTTTCATCCCGGCGCGCCGTGGCGCCTGAAGTCGACCTCGAGGTATGAGCTTCGGCCTGAAGCCGGCGCCCCTTGCGAGGTGGCGCGGATCGAAAGGATGGACGAGACCCGCGCCAGCCCCCTGCGACACGCATCGCTCTGGCGGGCGTGGTGATCAAACGTCGCTGGTTGGCCTTGGCCGGCCGGAGGCGCCGGCGGCCAAGTCCTCACGGAGATCGACCATGATCGACCATACGGGTATAAATGTGAGCGACTATGCGAAGGCGAAGGCGTTCTACGCCGCTGCCCTGAGGGCCGGTGGTCGGGACAATGGCGGTCCGGGCCTGCGGCCGCATTATCACGCGCATTACTACGGCGCGTTCGTACTTGACCCGGACGGAAACAATATCGAGGCGGTCTGCCACGAGCCCGAATGAAGCTCGGGCGCAGTTGCATCGGCCGGATGGGCGGCGTTAGCCTCGGAACGTCACGCTGGCCGGCAGAGCGAGCTGCTGCTCGGAGGAGGAGAGGTCGATGCTGCTGACGTCCCGATTCATGGCGGCAGCATTGATCTTCGCCATTGTGCCGCTCGCTGCGCCCGCCATCGCGCAGGGCGCTTACCAGCCCCCGCGCACGGCTGAAGGCAAGCCGGACCTGCAGGGCGTGTGGAGCTCCGCCACGGCGACGCCGATGGAGCGGCCCAAGGGCTATCCGCTCGTGATCACACGGGCGCAGGCTGACGAGATCGAGGGCAACACGCTGTTCAACCAACGCATGAAGACACAGGCGAACTATGTCGATCCGAATGAGGGCGCACCGGAGAAGGGTAAGCCGCTGCCGCCGGTTGGAAACTACGATGTCGCCTACACCGATCCTGGTGCGCATGTGACCTCCATCGGCGGCGAGTTGCGCTCCTCCTGGGTGGTCTGGCCGGAGGACGGGAAGATCCCCGCGCTCACCGAAGCCGGCCGCAGGCTGCGCGACTCAAGCGCCCGCGTGATCGGCAATGGCTATGACAATCCGGAGGAGCGCGGGCTGGGCGAGCGCTGCGTGCTGATGTCAGGTGGCCCGCCGCTGCGCTCAGGTCTCTACAACAACAACGTCCAGATCGTGCAGACGACGAGCCATGTGATGCTTATGGCGGAGATGGTGCATGACGTCCGCGTCGCACGAATGGACGCCGCGCCGCGCAAGGATGGCGTCGAGGCGTGGATGGGCGATCCCGTCGCGCGCTGGGAGGGCGACACGCTCGTGATCGAAACGCGCAGCATGCATCTGGACCAGCGCAGGGATCGAACGGTGCTCAGCGAAAGGGGCAGGATCACCGAGCGCTTCACGCGCATTTCGGACCGGCAGATGCTCTACCAGTTCGAGATCGACGACCCCGTCACCTATGCGAGCGTCTGGCGCGGGGAGACCGCGCTCAACCGGCTCGACCAGCCGATCTACGAATACGCCTGCCATGAGGGCAATTACGGGCTCTACAACATCCTGCGCGGCGGCCGCGAGAACGACGTGCGCGGCGCCGCCCACACGGGCGGGGAAAGCCGAACGGAGTAAGGCATGCCAGTGCGGAACGTAACGCCAATCCTCAATGTCTCGAGCGTGACAGCCAGCCAGGACTGGTTCGCGAAGGTGGGATGGCGCGCAGGCTTTCAATGGGCGCCGGATGGCGGCGAGCCTGGTTTTGGCAGCGTGTGCACGGACACGGCGGAGATTTTCCCCTGCGTCGGCGGACAGGGCTCACGTGGAACCATCTTGCCGAGATACCCAGGCGACGATGTCACCGACGGAGTATGGATGAGCTGGTGGGTGGACAGTCCAGACGAGGTCGACGCCCTGCAGGACAGGGCGATTGCGCAGGGTCTGACTGTGACCTACCCACCGACGGACGAGCCCTGGGGCGTGCGCGAGTTCCACCTGCGCCACCCCGACGGTCACATGTTCCGCGTGAGCGCAGGTCGAAACGGAGCATAGCGCATCGTGTTGCCTCCTGCGTGAAGCGCCCTTATCCGTAGCGCAGGACATAGGGGGCTATATGCACATTCATGTCGACAGACTCGAGGCCGACGCGAAGGCGACGCGCGGCAAGCTCTACATCGACGGCAAGTTCGAATGCTACACGCTCGAAGACAAACATCGCGACGGCGAGAAGGTCCATGGCGAGACGCGCATTCCAGCAGGGACATACAGGCTGGAGCTCTATCCGCACGGCACGCGGTTTCATCCGAAATACCTCGAAGCCTACGGCGCCGAATTCCACAAGGGCATGCTGCGTGTCTGCGATGTGCCCGGGTTCGATGGCGTACTGATCCACAAGGGCAATTATCACGACGACACGGAAGGATGCCTCCTGCTCGGGTCATCGAAGATTTCGGGCAGGAGCAATCGCGACAAGAGCGGCAACAACTGCATCGCTGTGGGCAGCAGCGAAGGCGCATACAAAAGCTTCTATCCGAAAGTGCGCGATGCCCTTCTGCGTGGCGAGACCGTGACGATCGAGTATTCGAACTCCGATGTCGCGGCGCGCAACGCGACAGCTGTGCGGGAGCAGGAAGCCAAGAGCAATGCTGGCGTGGTCGCGGCGGCGACGGGTGTTGCCGGGGTCGCTGTGGTCGCGGGGGCCGCTTCGGATCTGGTCGGGGTGGACGAGTCGGGTGCGGCGGCGCCTGCCGAGAAGGTTGCTGAATCGCCAGTTATTGCTCCGGATGTGGCGCCTGCGCCCCAGCCAGCGCCTGCTCCGGAGGAAGCCCCGGCGGCGCCCGTCGAGGCGTTGAGGCCTGCGGACGCCGTCACGCCCCTCCCAGGGGGCGTTCGCGACAGTGCGATGGTTGCGCCCACCCCGGCGCCGCAGGCCGAGTCGAACATGATCGAGATCGGGTTGATCGTGGTGGGCGTCGCGATCGTCGTGTTCGCGCTGTATCTGGGCTATCGCCGCTGGAAGGAATGGCGGCAGCGCTGAGTGTTCAATCGCCGGTAAAGCGTGGGGCGCGGCCTTCAAGAAAGGAAGCAACGCCTTCGGCATAGTCATCTGACTGCTGCATCAGGGCGAAGGCTTCGAGATCGCGATACGCGGTGGCTTGTGACAGCGCGAGCGCTGCAACGTTCACGTCGCGCTTGACCATTTTCAGCGCGGTGGGCGGCAGCGCTGCTGCAGCTTCTGCAAGCACCATGGCGCGGGCGAGGGCCTGCCCATCCTCGGCGACAGCGTCGGCAAGACCCCAGGCATGCGCAGTCTCGGCATCGATCTTCTCGCACAGGGCTGCGAGCCGCTTGGCGCGGGCCGGGCCGACCAGCGCCGTCATGCGCGGGATGGATCCCCAGCTCATGTTCATTCCGCGCGCGACCTCGGGCACATAGATGCGCGCCGATCTCGCCATCACGCGAAGGTCGCAGGCGACGGCCAGCGCGGCGCCGCCGCCGACGCACCAGCCTTCGATCGCCATGATCGTGATTGCGTCGATCTTTTCCCACGCCTCGCACATCTCGGGTCCTGCGCGCAGGCCAATGCGTCGTTCGGCCAGGCCCTTGTCCTGCTGCCCCGCGCGGGCCGGGTCCTTGAGGTCCGCGCCGAGCGAGAAGTTGCGGAGATTGCCGGTCAGGATCACGGCAGAGATGTCAGGGCAGGCATGGAAACCCCGCGCCGCTTCGGCGAGCTGACGCAGGGCCTCGGCCGACAGCGCATTGGCCTTGTCGCCACGGTCAAAGCGAACGGTCGCGATGCGGCCCGATGTTTCGATAGTGACGTATGTTTCGCTCAATCTCGCGCCTCCAGCACTGCGCCAAGGTATGCGTTTTCCGGTCGGAGGCGTCCATTGGCATAGCCGTCGCCATCGCCGGAAACCCCGGCGGCAGCTTGACGGCGCTGGGGGGGAGGAAGAATGTGCGCCGCACGTTGAAAAGGAAGGTTTTGCCTCATGAGCGCAGCGGATCCGGTGGTCATCGTAGGTATGGCGCGCACCCCGATGGGCGGCCTGCTCGGCGAACTGGGCGGATTCACCGCCAGTGAGCTGGGCGCCGTGGCGATCGAGGGGGCGGTGAAGGAAGCAGGCGTCAAGGGCGAGGACGTCGACCTGGTGTACATGGGTAACTGCCTCCCGGCCGGCCAGGGCCAGGCGCCGGCGCGCCAGGCTGGCATCAAGGCCAAGCTCCCGAAGGGCGCACAGGCGACCACGATCAACAAGATGTGCGGGTCTGGCATGCAGGCGGCGGTACTGGGCCGCAATGCCATCCTGGCCGGCGAGGCGACCGTGGTGGTCGCGGGCGGCATGGAAAGCATGACCAACGCACCGCACCTGGTCGACCTGCGCAAGGGACACAAATATGGCGCGGCCGGCATGAAGGACCACATGGCGACCGATGGTCTCGAGGACGCCTACCAGGGCGGCGCCATGGGCAATTTCGCCGACATGATTGCCCGCGAGTACCAGTTCACGCGGGAGCAGCAGGACAATTACGCGCTGGAGACGCTCGCGCGCGCGCAGGCCGCCACCAAGGAGGGCCGCTTCAAGCGCGAGATCGCGCCCGTCACCGTCAAGGGTAAGGCAGGCGATGTGACGGTTGACACGGACGAGCTGCCGCGTCTGGCCAAGCCGGAGAAGATCCCTCAGCTCAAACCAGCCTTCTCGAAGGAGGGCACCGTGACAGCTGCCAACGCCTCCGCCATCTCCGATGGCGCTGCAGCGCTGGTGCTGATGAAGGAGTCGGAGGCGAAAAAGCGCGGGCTGAAGCCGTTGGCGAGGATCGTATCGACCGCTGCCCACAGCCACGAGCCCGCCTATTTCACGACGGCGCCGGTGCCGGCCATGCAGAAGGCGCTCGCGAAGGCGGGCTGGAAGGCCTCCGACGTCGATCTGTGGGAGATCAATGAGGCTTTCGCTGTCGTGCCAATGATCGCCATGAAGGAGCTCGGCATCGGCCACGACAAGGTCAATGTGAATGGCGGCGCCTGTGCGCTTGGGCATCCGATTGGCGCTTCGGGCGCACGGGTGGTCGTGACGCTGATCAACGCAATGGAGCAGAAGGGCGCAAAGCGTGGCATGGCCGCACTCTGCATCGGCGGGGGTGAAGGCATCGCGATGGCGATCGAGCGGGCCTGACAATGGCCGGTGATGTGGTGAAAGTCCCCAGCGGATCGAAGCTGGGGCTGGGCTTCTCGCGTGCCGTGCGCGTGGGGGATATGGTGTTCGTTTCGGGGTGCGCTCCGATCGCGCCGGACGGCTCGGTCGCCGCCCCCGGCGATGTGAAAGGGCAGACCCGGCGTTGCCTCGAAATCATCGAGGGCGCGCTGGTGCAGGCCGGCGCCGACATCAAGCACGTTGTCCGCACACGGGTTTTCCTCACCGACATGAGCCGGTGGAAGGAGGCAGGCGAGGTGCATGGCGAGGTATTCGGCGAGATCGAGCCTGCCACCTCCTTCCTCGGCACAAGCGCGCTCATCAACCCCGGCTGGCTGGTCGAAATCGAAGCCGACGCCGTGCTGTCGCGCTAGCTGCAGGTCGTGCTTGCGGCGGCGCCCCGCTCGGGCATGTTCCCGCGGGCTGGCCCGGAGCGGTTCTGGTTGGAGTGTTGGGACATGACCTCTAGTTTGGCGGCTTCGAAGCCCGCCCGCGTACAACCAAAGCCAAACCCGTGATCGCAATCCTGGACGCCGCTTATTCGGGAGAAGCTTCCGTGGCGGCGTGCCTGACGGCGGAAGACTGGCCGTCCGCTGCCCCGATCGCCGAGTTCACCCACCGCGCCGGTCAGGCGGAAGCCTATGCATCCGGCCAGCTCTACCGGCGCGAAATGCCATTGCTGATGTCAGTGCTCGCCATGCTGCCCGAACGGCCGCGCGTCATCGTGATCGACGGCTATGTATGGCTCGATGCCGATGGCCGGAAGGGTCTCGGCGCCCACCTGTTCGAGACGCTGCGCGGACGTACTGCAGTGGTCGGCCTCGCCAAGACGCGTTTTGCCGGTGCTGAGCAGTGGGTCGAGCAGGTTGTGCGCGGTAACGGCGCCAATCCGCTCTGGGTGACGGCAGCGGGCATCACGCTCAGCGAAGCCGTTGCCGGCGTCAAACGCATGCACGGCGCCAGCCGCATCCCGACCCTGGTCGGTCGCGTCGATCAGCTGGCGCGCAAGACGCTGGGTTGATTGGCTGGGCCTTGGCCCGTCTGCAACCGGGGGATACGGTCCAGCCAAGCACGCGGGAGGCCTTCATGCTCAGTTACGATGTCTGCGAGTGCGGTGCGCCGCTGCAGAGGATCGAACGCGAGACGCCCAGCCCACGAGGGTCGGAGGTGGTGCTGCGCATTGTTGCGGCGGGCGTGTGCCATTCAGACCTGCACATCTGGGATGGCTATTACGATATCGGCGGCGGCCAGAAGCTCAAGCTGCAGGATCGTGGCGTGAAGCTGCCACTGACCATGGGCCACGAGAATGTCGGCGAGGTCGTCGCGGTCGGCCCCGATGCCAGGGGTGTGAGCGCAGGGGACATCCGGCTGGTCCATCCATGGATGGGATGCGGCGAATGCCTGGTGTGTCGGCGCGGGGATGAAAACCTCTGCGTCAAGCCGTGCAGCGTCGGGGTGCATCGGTCCGGTGGTTTCGCCACCCATCTGCTGGTCCCCCACCCGCGATACCTCCTTGATATCGGCTCGCTTGCGCCTGAGCGCGCCGCGCCGCTGGCCTGCTCGGGTGTGACCGCCTTCAGCGCGCTGAAGAAGGCGAGCGATACCCTGGCGGACGAGCCGGTTGTGATGATCGGCGCTGGCGGTGTGGGCCTCATGGCCCTGGCGCTGCACCGCAAGATGGGCGGCAAATCCGCCATCATGGTGGACATCGATCCCGCCAAGCGTGAAGCGGCTCTCAAGGCCGGTGCAACGCAGGCCATCGACGGCGCCGCGAAGGACGCGCTCGACCAGATTCGCGCGGCGACAGGCGGCGGGTCATGGGCGACCATCGATTTCGTGGGCGCTGGCCCCACCGTGAAGCTCGGCCTCGATGCCGCGATCAAGGGCGGGAAGGTGATCGTCGTTGGGCTCTATGGCGGCGACGTCGTTGTGCCGACGCCGTTCCTGCCCATGCGGGCATTGACGCTGCAGGGCAGCTATGTCGGCAGTCTCAACGAAATCGCCGAACTACTCGATCTGGTGAACCGGAAGGGTGCGCCCGACGTGCCGGTGGCCACCCGACCGCTGGATCAGGTCAACGCCGCGCTCAACGATCTTCGGGCTGGCAAGGTCATCGGGCGCCTCGTGATGGCGCCGTAGGAGCCGGCATGGTCACGGTGCTCGAGGAGTTTCGTCTCCAGTCGCGCTTCTGCGGCGACTTCGGTTCACCCTTCACCGCCCAGCTGCTGGCGCGCGCGGCCGATGATCTCGACGCCGGCGGCGTCGTGGCGGAGCTGATCGGCGGCTGGCATGGAAATCCGCGCGTCGATGCGGTCTCGCTCCGGTTCGCCGGGGCGCTCCATGCTGCCGCCTTGACAGGCCGCGACCTCGTCCTCGCCGCTGAGTACCCTGTCATGCGTCCGGACTGGTCCATGGATCGCATCTGGCCGCTTGCGGCAGCCTTCGCGCGCCGGGAGGAAGCATGGATGCGCGACTTCATGCGCTCGCCGCCGCAGACAAACGAGACGGGGCGGTCGACTGGCCTTGCCTGCGGTTTCCTGTGGCTGGCCGAGCGCATGCCTCAGCCCTTCCATATGCACGAGCTGGGCGCCAGTGCGGGGCTCAATCTCAACTGGGACCGCTTTGCCTATGCGCATCCGGCATGGGGCAGGCAAGCCGTGGCAGGGCCGTTTATGCCGACGGCCATCACAGGCCGACCGCCTGCATGGCGTGACATCATCATCGCGTCCCGCGCGGCGTGCGACCAGAATCCACTCGATGTGAACAACGCCGAGGATCGGCTCCGCCTGCGCGCCTATGTCTGGGCCGACCAGACGGCGCGGCTGGAACGACTCGACGCGGCCCTGGCGCTGGCCTGCGAAACAGGCGCGCGGGTTGAGAAGTCAGACGCAGCAGTCTGGCTGAGCGCGCAGCTTGCAGGTGCGCTTGCAGCTGGAACGACCGTCATCTACCACTCGGTCTTTCTGCAATATCCGCCGCGCGAGGTGCGACAGGCCATAGCCGATGCAATCGCAGCGGCCGGCGCGCGGACGACCATTGACTGTCAGCTCGCCCGTGTGAGCTTCGAGTCCGAGAGCGTTGTGGGCGGACCGCATGGCTCTGCGCGCTACGTTCTCCACGTGACGCGTTGGGCGGATGGCCGGCGCAGCGATGCGACACTGGCCGAGGTCGATCCGCACGGCCGCACGCTGAAGTGGCTGGACTGACTTATTCTGCCGCCTTCAACGTTGGTGATTCCGGCGTCCATTTCAGGCGCGGCGATCGTGCGGCGCGTGTCTCATCGAGACGACGGGCCGGCGCGAGGTGCGGCGCGGTCTTCAGCGATGGATCCTTCTGAACCGCGCGGCGCGCGATCGAGGCCAGCGCATCGCAGAAGCGGTCGAGCTCGGCCTTGGATTCCGTTTCGGTCGGCTCGATCAGCATGGCGCCGTGGACGACGAGCGGGAAATACATCGTCATCGGGTGGTAACCCTCGTCGATGAGGCCCTTGGCGATATCGATGGTTTCGATGCCCGTGTCCTTCAGGAAGCCGTCGGAGAACAGCGCTTCGTGCATGCAGTAGCCTTCGAATGCCGGCGACATCATCGGCTTCAGCCGCGCGAGGATGTAGTTGGCGTTGAGAACGGCATCCTCCGCGACCTGGCGCAGGCCGTCTGCGCCGTGGCTCAGGATGTAGGCGAGGGCGCGCGTGAACATGCCCATCTGTCCGTGGAAGGCGCACATGCGCCCGAATGAGTCCGGCGCTTCCGAATGATGCTCGACAAAGCGCAGGCCCTCAGGCGTCTTCACGATGAAGGGCACCGGGGCATGCGGCGCCAGCGCCGCAGAGAGCACCGTCGGACCCGAACCGGGGCCGCCGCCGCCATGGGGCGTGGAGAAGGTCTTGTGCAGGTTGATGTGCATGGCGTCCACGCCGAGGTCGCCCGGCCGCACGCGGCCGACGATGGCATTGAAGTTTGCGCCGTCGCAATAGAAGTAGCCGCCGGCGGCGTGGATCAAGTCGGCAATTTCCTTGATGTCACGCTCGAACAGCCCGCAGGTGTTCGGGTTGGTGAGCATGATGCCTGCGACATCGGAGGAATCCGTCAGCTTGGCCTTGAGGTCTTCAAGATCGACACGGCCATCAGGTGCGGCGCTGATCTCGTCGATGATGAAGCCGCACTGGGCGGCGGTTGCCGGATTGGTGCCGTGGGCGGACACGGGCACCAGGACGCGCTTGCGCTTGTCGCCTTCGCCGCGGGCCATCAGGGCGGCGCGAATTGCAAGCATGCCTGCAAGTTCGCCATGAGCGCCAGCCTTCGGGCTCATCGCAACCGCGGGCATGTTGGTGAGCTTGCAGAGCCAGTCGGCCAGCTCTTCGATCACTTCGAGCGCGCCCTGGACGGTGGCCTGCGGCTGCATCGGGTGAACGTCGGCGAAGCCGGGCAGGCGTGCAACTTTTTCGTTCAGGCGCGGGTTGTGCTTCATCGTGCACGAACCGAGCGGGAAAAGGCCAAGGTCGATCGCGTAGTTGCGCTGGCTGAGCCGCACATAGTGGCGGACGGCTTCCGGTTCGCTGAGGCCAGGCAGGCCGGTGGAGGTCCCGCGTGTGACGCCGCCGAGGCGGGACTTTGCGCCCCTGGGCCTGGCGAGATCGACGCCGGTCTTGTCGGTCGAGCCGATCTCGAAGATGAGCCCCTCGGCTTGCAGCAGGCCTTTCGAGCCGGAGACTGTTTGCGCCGCATGGCTGGCTTCGAGCGCGGAGATCGCGGTGGGACGGCCGGTGGAGTTCATGGTCATGAGAGCACCTTCGCCAGAGCGGCGGCATAAGCCTTGATATCTTCTGCGGTCACGCACTCGGTGGCCGCTGCGACGATGACGTTGTCCAGGCCAACGCCGGGGAACAGGCGGGACGCCCTGACGCCGCCAAGCACGTCGTGCTTCTCGAGAGCAGCGAGGACCTCGGCGGCAGGTTTCGGCGTCTCAAAGGCAATTTCGTTGAAGTAGCGGGTGGTCAGGACTTTCACGCCTTTGACGGCGCCAAGGGCGTCGGCAAGGTCGCAAGCCGCCTCGTGGTTCAGCGTCGCAAGTTGCCTCAGGCCCTTGTCGCCGAGCAGCGTCATGTGCGCGGTGAAGGCCAGCATGCAGAGGCCGCTGTTTGTGCAGATGTTCGACGTCGCTTTGTCGCGGCGGATGTGCTGTTCGCGCGTGGACAGCGTCAGCACGAAGCCGCGCCTGCCATCGGCATCCACCGTCTCGCCGCAAAGGCGGCCCGGCATCTGGCGCATGAATTTGGATTTGCAGGTGAACAGGCCAACATAAGGCCCGCCAAAGCCGAGCGGCACGCCGATCGACTGGCCTTCTCCAACTGCGATGTCTGCGCCCATCTCGCCGGGCGTCTTCACGAGGCCCAGCGCGACAACTTCGGTGAACACTGTGACGAGCAGCGCGCCCCTGGCATGAGCGGCCTCCGCGACAGGCGACAGGTCCGTGAGCGTGCCGAACACGTTGGGCGACTGCCCGATGACGCAGGCAGCTTCGTCCGTTACGGCCTTGGCGAGTTCCAGTTCGCCATCGATGGCTGGGTCCAGCTGGATGACCTTGATGCCCGCTGCTTCGCACAGCGTGCGCGTGGTGTCGGCATAGTGGGGGTGCAATCCTCCCGACATGATGACGGTGTTCCGCTTTGTCACGCGGCAGGCCATGACGGCGGCTTCGGCGCAGGCGGTTGAGCCGTCATACATAGAGGCGTTGGCGACTTCCATGCCGGTCAGGGCCGCGACCTGGGTCTGGAATTCGAACATTGTCTGCAGCGTGCCCTGTGCGATCTCGGGCTGGTAGGGCGTGTAGGTGGTGAGGAATTCCGAGCGCTGGATGATGTGATCCACGCTCGCGGGAATGTGGTGCTTGTAGGCGCCGCACCCGACGAAGAACGGGCCGTCCGAGGCCGCGCGATTTTTTTTCGCCAGACGCGCCATGTGCCGTTCAACCTCAAGCTCGCCCTGATGATCGGGCAGGCCGGGCACGGGCCCCTTGAGGCGTGCTGACGCCGGCACATCGCGGTAGAATTCGTCGACCGACTTCGCGCCGATCGCTTTCAGCATGTCCGCGCGGTCATCCGCGGCAAGGGGGAGGTAGCGCATGTCTAAGCCTTCTTGGTCATTTCCGCCGCGAGCTGTTGCGCGGCGGGATCATCTGAATGTGCGAAACCAGCGAGGACGCCAGCGCGGTCGGCTTCGGTCCTGTTCTGCGACAGCTTTGCGATGCCTTCGATGGCCGTGATTGTGACGCGCACGCCCGTGATCGCGTTCAACATCTTCGCGATGTAGTCGTCGGGCGCATCGGTCACTTTCCATGGAGCGGCTGTCGGCTGCTCCATCATGTCGGTGATCCGGCTAACCTGGTCGCGCAGCGCGTCGGGGTCATCGAAGGTCACGACGGGCCCCGTGACGTGCACGGCCATGTAGTTCCAGGTCGGAACGACCTTTCCGTGCTCGCGCTTGGACAGGTAGAGCGAGGGCGTCACATAGGCGTCCGCGCCGGCGAAAACGGCGAGGGCGCGCCCGCCGTTCCTCGCCGCGGCTGCAATCGGGTTGTTGCGTGCGACATGCCCCTCGAGCGCCACAGGCGTTCCTGCCAGGTCGCGGTTCAGCAGCATCGGGATATGCGCCGCCAGCGGTCCATCTTCGCCGGCGACCACAAGCGTTGCGAAGTGGCGCGCCTCGACAAAGGCGGCCATCTCGGCCTGGTCATCCATGCGAAAGGCAGGCGCAGCATGCATCGATCGCTCACTGGCTGGCGCAGAAGGCGTCGTAAGCGGTCTTGTCCATCAGTCCGGTCAGCTGGGTCTTGTCCGCGAGCCTGATCTTCACGAACCAGCCGGCGCCTTCCGGGTCTTCATTCACTTTCGCCGGCTCGTCGACGATGGCGTCATTTGCAGCGGTCACCTCGCCGGTCACCGGGGCATAGACATCCGAGGCCGCTTTCACCGACTCGACCACCGCCATGTCGGCTTCCTTCTTCACGGCCTTTCCAACATCGGGAAGCTCCACGAACACGACATCGCCCAGCTTCTCGGCGGCGAACTTCGTGATACCGACGGTGCCAACGTCTCCCTCGACGCTGATCCATTCGTGCTCGCTGGTGTAGTAGGTCGTCATCGCAAATTCCCCTCTAGCGTTTGTACTTGGCAGGCACGAAAGGCAGCGTGGCGACTTCCGCGTCCAGCAGCTTGCCGCGCACCAGGAGTTTTAGCGGCGTCCCGGCCTTGGCGTAGCTCGCATCGACATAGCCCTGCGCGACAGGCGCGCTCAGCGTCGGCCCGAACCCGCCGGATGTGACCGTGCCAATGGTCTCGCCATCTGTGTTCTGGATTTCGGTTCCCTCCCGCGCCGGCGCGCGGCCCAGCGGCCTGATCCCGACGCGCCTGGACGGCACGCCATCCTTCAATTCGCGCAGGATGCGGTCAGCGCCCGGAAAGTCCCCGCGTTCGCGCCGCGCTTTCGAGACCATCCACGAAAGCGATGCCGCTATCGGTGTCTTGCTCGCGTCGATGTCGTGGCCATAGAGGCAGAGCCCGGCCTCCAGCCGCAGGGAGTCGCGCGCGCCAAGACCAATCGGCTTTACCCGTGGATCAGCAAGCAGGCGGTCTGCGAACGCCCCGCTATACTCGGCCGGGACAAGAATTTCGAAACCGTCCTCGCCGGTATAGCCACAGCGTGTGGCGATCACACTTCCGAAAGGCGTGTCCTTGATCTGCCGAAAAGTCATGAAGGTGAGGGATACTGCCTCGGGCAGGATCTCGGCCACGACAGCCTCGGCCTCAGGACCCTGTATCGCAACCAGCGCGCGATCATCTGCGCGTTGAAGCTGTGCCTCATTCCCCGCGGCTGCCTTAAGGAGGGCGAAGTCTTGCTCCTTGGTCCCCGCATTCACGACGACATAGAGCCCGCCCTGCTGGTCCTCGTGCGGCGGTCGCCCGATCATCAGGTCGTCAAGGATACCGCCCGCTTCATTGAGCAGGACTGTCAGCTGCACCTTGCCAGGCGCCAGCCCGGCGATATCGGACGGCACGAGACGCTCGACGATCGCCGCAATCTTCCGGTGCGCCGCTTCCCCGCCGCCGAGCTGAGGCAGGGAGAGGAAGCTCGGTCCCATGTGCGAGACATCGAACAGGCCGGCATGGCCCCGCGTCCAGGTGTGTTCGGCCATGATGCCGTCGGCGTACTGGATCGGCATGTCATAGCCGCCGAACTCCGCCATGCGCGCGCCAAGCCGCAGGTGCAATGGATGAAGCGGTGTTTTCTTGAGGGGACCAGCAGGCGCTTCCGACATGACCACTCCGACAGCTGCGCAGCGCCGCCCATGCGGCCTGCACCCCCGCTGTCGGATGTGCCTGAGAGATTCACGCAGCTTGCAGCGCGCTTACTCCGTCGGCGGCGGATCGAAATCCGCGCTTTCCAGCGTTGTCGTCACTCCCGCGGCCCTTTTGCCTGAGCGTTTCCGGGGCGGTTGCGCCTTCGGCGGCTGCCACTCTTGCAGACAAGAATAGGCAGCTCTCTCCCGCGGGGATCGGTCGACCTTGCCGGCAGCACGCGCCTCTCGACGGGCGCTGACGTTGGGCAGCATCTGCCCTTGGAGCATGCCGGGCGTCAATGGCGCGTGTGCGCGCGCATCGAACTTGCCGGTGGATGGCGGGATTTCGGGCGCGTTCGGCCGGGCAAGCGTCTGGCAGGGGTCCGGCCCGGCGGGCCGGTTCGCTCAGGCCGCGCGAATCCTCGCTAGGCGTTTGTCGACCACCTTCTTGAGACCTGCAATCAGGTTTTCGCGTTCGGCGTGGTGTTCGCCCGAAAGGACGCAGAGGGTATGCATGGCGTCGATGTGGGTGCTCAGGACGTCAGGTTCAGCTCTGCCGGTCGCCCCGATCGAGGTGATGTAGCGGCCGAGCGAGCGGCCTCGCCCATCATCTGGTCCTTGAATTCGTCGGCCCTGGCTTCGGTCTCCTTCACGGCGAAGTAGATCTCGCGCAGCTTGCGCCGGTCGCCGGGCGTCAGGCCGGTGGCGAGTTCGCTGATGTTTTTCACGCAAGAGCGCACGGCAGCCTTGTTTTCTTCCAGCTCCCAGGGCACCAGCGCCGATTGCTCGCCGACAGGATCAATGAAGCGCCGCATCGCGCCATGATAGTCTTCGAGCATGCGGCGGCGCCGGCAAGGACCGACATAGACGGCGCAATCAATGAACTCCCGCGGCCGTTCGAACACCGATTTTACGCGGTCCATAACGGCTTGAGATGAGAACGGGCGGACGAGCATTTCATCCACGCCACTCTCCTGGGCTGCCTTCAAGAACGCCTTCGTCGGCGTGTCCGTCATTACGATGATCGAGGTCTGGCGCGAGACATCTTCGTAACCGGCGCGGATCAGGCGCGTGAACTCGAGGCCTGAAATGCCCGGTATCCGCGAAGCTGTGATCACGACACGCGGGTGCATCTCGGCAGTGCGCGCCAGCAACTCACTCCCGTCCTGGACGCTGTTGATCATGAAGTAGTTGCCGGCGCGAAGAACCTCCGCAAGCAGGTTGCGCGCGTGCGGATCGGAATCCGCGATCAGGAAAGTTGGTGGCGCGCTGCGACTGGACATGGTTGCCTTGCCACCTTGGGAACAAGATTATCCGTGTCGAAACTAGGTTAAGGCCCGGTCTGCGCCGGTATCGGAGAAGTGCGACGACCTGTTCACACCTCGTTAGCAAGGGCGCCTGGCAGGTACGCCCGGCCTCACCGCAGCGCCTTAAGCCATTCAAGCAGAAGCTTTGTCGTCTCGGCAGGCTTTTCCTGCTGGTTCCAGTGGCCGGCGCCTTCGATCATGTGAAATCCGCGCAGGTCGTCGAAATGCTGGCGCATGCGCGCCTCGACATCCCGCCCGAACATACGGATACCCACATCCCTGTCTCCGGCCATGAACAAGGCTGGTTGGGTTATCTTTGTCCCAGCAAGGCGCGAAGCTGCGGCAAAGTCGCGATGGAAATTGCGATAGCGGTTGAGCGGCCCACGAAATCCCGATCCCTCGAATTCCTGCACCAGATAGTCGATGTCCGCATCGCTGAGCCAGGCCGGGAATGTTCCAGGATCGGTCATGCCCTGCAGGAACGGCTCTCCGTGCTTCTTGCCGACCGGCCAGCCATTCGCCGGCGCATCGCCCGACCAGGAAAAGTAGATACGCCGGATGGTGTCGCGAACGTCCGCCTCGAACTCGGCCTCGGCCACGCCCTCGTCCTGGAAATAGATCATGTAGAAGAACAGGCCGTTCTCGGTGAACATCTTGCGCGCCACGTCGATCATGGGCGCAGAGCCATGCCCCATGTGCGGGATCGACATGCCGCACACGGCCGTGAAGCGCTGCGGATCGGTCCAGGCTGAATTCCAGACGATGGGTGCGCCCCAGTCGTGGCCGACCAGGATCGCCTTTCCCCCACCCAGCGCGTCCGCCACCGCCTGGTTGTCGGCGACGATGCTGGCCATGTCATAAGCCTCGACAGGGTAGGGCTTCGACGATCCGCCATAGCCGCGGACATCGATCGCGGCTGCGGTGAACCCTGCCGCCGCCACAGGTCCGAGCTGGTGTCGCCACGAATACCAGCTCTCGGGAAATCCGTGCACCATGAGGACGAGGGGGCCTGATCCTTCAACTGCGACGCGGATCCTCTGATCGCCGGACTGGACGTAGCGGAACTCGTGGGCCATATAGAGAGCTCCCTGGCGACCGTGTGTATCGGTTGCGCATTGCGGACAAAGCCGGACCCTGTCTGGGCCGTCTGCACCTTAACCAACCTGGCGCGTGGGAAAAGGCATAAGCCCAAAATCCCGGAGCGAGCCAGCGTAAGGCAGCGCACCGCTTCCGGCAGGCAATCCCCTGTAGGACGGCGCGCGCGAGGAGGACATCTGCATGCTGCTCACCCTGATGAAGGGCAAGCTTCACCGGGCCGCTGTGACGCAATGCGACCTTCACTATGAAGGCTCATGCTCGATCGACATGGATCTGCTGGACGCATCCAACATCCTGCCGCACGAGCGGGTGGACATCTGGAACATCACCAATGGCGCCCGCATCTCGACCTATGCGATCGAGGCGCCGCGGGGCTCCAGGACCATCGGCATCAATGGTGCGGCCGCCCGCTACTTCCAGACGGGCGACCGCGTGATCATCGCTGCGTTCGCCCAGATGGACGAGGCGGCGGCGAAGCAGTGGGCGCCGAGCGTCGTGCGGCTGAACGACCGGAATGAGATCGTTGCGGGAATTGCCTGATACCGGTCGCCCCGAGAACGGGCAGTCATATCGGGGACAGGCTGGGGCCCTGGGGCCTGCCGCCTGTTCCCGGGAGTGAAGCGCTGATCACTTCGTCAGCTCGAACACGACATTCACCGTCTGCACCAGCGAGACTTCGCCGGCCGCAATGGGTGTTGCTTCAGCGGCCATGTCCTGCATGCGCATCATGACGGGCATGGGCGGCTGCGGATAGTACTCCTGCTCGCTTATTGTGACGATGCGCTTCACCTTGTAGCCGACAGTCTGCGCATAGAGCTCGGCCTTGGCCGCGGCATCCCGGATTGCCTCGACGCGCGCCTCATTCTGGAATTTTTCCGGCTGGTCGACCGAGAACGAAATGCCATTGATCGTATTGCCGCCGCCCTTCACCACGGCGTCAAGCGTCTTGCCCAGCGTATCGAGTTTGCGGACCTTGATGGTGATCGCGTTGGATGCCTGATAGCCGGTGAGCCGCGGGCGCGCGTTGTTGAGGTACTCATACACGGGATTGAGCGACATGCTGCCGGTCTGCATGTCGCGCTCGGCGATGCCCGATGCTTTGACCGCGGCGAACACGCCGTTCATCTGGCTGGCCTGCTGCGCCATCGCGTCGGCTGCTGTTTTGGCCTCGACCTGCACGCCGACATTGATCATCGCCATGTCGGGCGCCTTTTCCACGGCTCCCCGGCCCATCAGCGTGATCGTCGTCTCGGGCTGGATCGAGCTCATGGCGGGCATTCCTGGAGGCGTGGGGGGTTGCGGTTGCGCGATCGCCATCGGAGCTGTTGCACAGCCCGCCAGCGCAGACATGGCCAGCAGGGCAGGGGCAAGGCGTGTCATTCTGTGTGACCTTCTCATCGTTGTTGCGCCGCCCGATGTGGATGGCGCCGCATCGTGAATCCGCTTCTCAATTGGGGCGGGGCTGTGGCAGGGCCAGCGCAATCTGGCGACGCTGCATGGCGAGCTGGCAGCGAAGCCGCTGCGTCACCTGAAATCATCGGCCGGTGAGAAGAATGGCGTTCAGGCCGAAGTAGAAGACGACCAGCGCCACGGTGATTGCTGTTATGCGCGCAAGGTCGCGCTCCAGCCGGTAGGCGCGCTCGCGCCGAAGGCGTCCCTGTGGCCCCTCGAAGATCGGTGTTTCCTCAATCCACCGATCGCTCCGGAACGCCTTGATGGGGTTCGCGATGAGGGCAGCGAGGCAGGCGCCGAAGACCAGAACTCCCACAAGCAGGTAACCCAGCACGAACGCCGCCGCGCCCCACACGGCTCCATGCCATGCGTCCTTCGTCTCGCCGGGCGCCTCGAGCGCCCGCGTCATGATGCCCATTCCGGCGAACGACAGGATGTGAAGATCGATGAGCGGCGGCGGCGGAATGACAACCGCCCGCAGCGGGGCATGGATCACGGCGGCAATGCCATCGGCCAGCGCGCGATAACCCACAATGAACTGCGACACCTCCGGTGCGACCGGCAAGGCCCATTGCCGGTGGATCAGGCTGACGAGCGTCGGCACGCTCAACACGATCCCCATCAGATACAGGATCGCTTCGCCCGTTTTCGCATGCGCCGCGGACTGGTTCATTCCCACTCACATACCAGACGAGGTTCGCCTGCGGCTATCGGTGTCGCTGCCGAAGTGTCCAGGGTTTGGTCGGCGATCCGACATAGGCGCCTCGGTAACCACGGCTTCGAAATCGTTAAGGTTGCCGGATGATTCACTATGGTCGAGCAACCCGAGACTTTAGGTCTTCCCTGCTAGCTTTCTGCCCGTGTTCCCAGCGTCGGCAGAAGAAAAATGCAAGCCAAGAACCTGAATGCCTGCTGCATGGCCCTCGCAGCCATTGCAACCCTTTTGGCCGCTCCAGCCGTCAATGCTCAGGAGGGCGAGATAGGAAGCCTGAGCCAGCAGGGCGTAGTGGAGCTCACCTACGATCATGCTGAGTCCGGACAGGACGTGCTCGCCGTAACAGTGGAATACGGTCTGGCCGTGCGCCTCGCCGAAGGCTGGACGCTGCAGCTCGATGCGGTTCTCGAGCCCGTCGTTGATCCGATCGGGGATGAAGCGTTTGAGGGGGAAGACGCCTTCGCCGAAACCCTGTCGCTGCAGTATGCTGCAGAATCTTTCACAATCTATGGCGGCAAGATCAATCCCGTCTTCGGCAGCGCCGCCGATGTCGCGCCTGGTCTTTACGGTGTCGAGGTCGGCGAGTCCTATCAGATCACCGAAGCCATTGGCGTCGGCGGCGATGTTTCGCTAACCGGGATGTTCAACCTTGAAGGCGAGCATGTGCTCTCGGCTGCGCTGTTTGCGGCGGATCGAACCTTTCTGTCGGGATCATTAGGCGGGTTGCGCGAGCGGCTCGAACTGGCTGACGGCGGACTTGCGAACACCGAAGGCCTGAAATCCTTCGCTGTCAGCCTCGATGGTGTGCTGGCCAACGGGATCGGCTACAGCCTTGGCCATCGTCATGTCGCGACCGATACCGCAGGAGAGGTCGATGAAGACACGCAGGTCTTCGGTCTCAACTATGTTTGGCCGGAAGAAAGCGGTGTCGACCTGTCCTTGATGGGGGAGGCTGCCGCCTCGCACAATGCCGATGGTGTCGACGGCGCCAGCCGCGCCTTCTACACGGCGGCCGGGACGCTGGGCTTCGGCGACTGGTTCATCAACGCTGTCGTATCCGGCTGGGAAGAGAATGCAGCGGCCGGCGACCTCGATCTCCGCAAGATCGAATTCTCGGTCGGCTATCCGCTGGCAGAATCTCTGGTGCTGGAAGTTGGCCTGCAGGACGTGCGCCAGGGCGGCGTATCGGAAGCCGTGGTCGGCACGCGCCTCGCCTGGGAATTCGGCTGAAGCGCGTTCAGCGAACCAGGATGCTGATGGTGCTGGCGCCGGCAAGAGCTGGCGTCAGCGGTAACCTGGCATAACTAAGGCGACGCGAAACCGGGGTGGTCGTCTCGGCGAGGACTTGTCCGGAGGCGTCCTTTCCCACGAGCACCACCGTGCGTGGGGCGAGGCTGCGGGCCGACCCCAAAACGCCCTGATCAAGCCTCACGACCATTTCGCCATTGGCGATGCTGGCCCGGATCACGGGCATTGAAGCGTCCAGGCGCGGTTCGGCAATCGCCGGTGAGGCAAGAAAGCCGGTGACAAGGGCAACAAGGGCAAAACGCATAGATCAAGCTCCAGGCGTGCCGTAGGAGAACGTCCTCGCGGCGATTCTACCCTGCATCGCAAGGACGGGGCCAACAAGCCTCGCAAGGTTAACAGCGCGACCTGGCCTGGCCGTTCACGTTCATCGCCCTAATGGCCCCACACACGTTGGCCCATTGCATCGTGCGCCACCCGGCCCTGCAGGCCCACCGCCGTCCGTTCGGGCGATGTCAGCATGGCGATCGTCGCCTTGTCGCTGGCGGGCGATGCCGCCATTGTCCGCCCGCCATCCGGCGTGCGCGCGATGACAATCGCATCCTCGGCAGTCCCATCCCGCGCATATCGCACTGTATAGGTCTCGACGATCGCCGGGCCGACATAGTCCTCGCGCAAGGGAGGTATCGGACCTCGCATGGCGTCTGCGATGTCCTGGACGGAATACGCGCTCGCCAGCGGTGCTGGCGGGGGCGCGACGCCCAGGACGAGCGCATGGTGCTTGTTGACATAGCCGCCCTGCCCATAGAGCAGGCCCAGCTCGTGTGGCTCCCTCCGCAACGCTCGCACCATCGCTGCCATCGCGTGGGTCATGTAGTTGTTGAGCGGTCCGCCGAAAAAGGTCAGTCCCCCGGTCACGGTCGGCACACATGTCGCGGGATCAAGCCCCAGGGTGCGCATCGCCATTTTCGGGACGATCGGGAAGCAGCTGTAGAGTTCCAGATGCCGCACCCGTCCTGCATCGCCCCCGGCGATCGACACGGCCTTCTCCAGCACTGCTGCCTGCGCTGCCGAGCGATCGTAGCGATCGCGAAGGAGATAGTCTTCCGGTTCGAGCGCGCTCGCACCGCCCCAGACATGGACCAGACGGCTTTCGGCGATCCCCATCTCCCGCGCCCGCGCCAGGCTCATGACCACCGCGGCCGCCGACTGGTTCACGACGGGATTGGCATTCAACAGCTTGGGATAAGGCCAGTTGACGAGACGGTTCTCCGCGCTCGCCGCGCCGATCGCCTCGGCCGTCGGCGCGCTGCGTATCCACGCGAAGGGATTGTCCGCCGCCACAGCCGCATATCTCGCCCAGAGTTCAGCCGATTCCCGCATCCCCTCGGCTGGCGTCTGGCCCCAGGCCGCCTGCGCCGCCACCTCGTAGAAGGGATAGACCTGCGCCGGGTTCATCACGCCCAGTTGCTTGGCGACCGGGCTGATGGCGAAAACCCGCGATGCAAAGCGGAAGGCCTCGTCCTTGGTCGCCTGCGGCGTCCAGGGCAGTCTGACGCCGGCCTTGTCGGCCTGTCCGCGCGCATGAACGGCTTCGCCGCCGACAATCGCCGCCACGATGTCCTCGCCGAGCGCGATCCGCGTTGCTGCTTCGTGGGCAAGGCGCACAGGGGTTTCTCCGCCCATGCTCGCATTGACAGCCTCCGCCGGACCGATCGCCAGCCGCTGCGCCAGCAGGCTCACCGGGTCCTTGTAGGGCCAGCTCACCAGTCCAACCAGATTGAGCAAATTCACATGCTCGAGCAGACGCACGCCCGCGTCCGCTTCGCAGGCCCTGAGCGCATCTGCCATCAGGTCGACAGGCTCGCGCGCCTGTTCGACAAGGTTTGGCCGGTCCACCTGTTCGCCGATCGCCGCGATCACGGGTGTTATGCGCGCCGAAAGAGCTGCCATGGAATCCTGGTCCGCAATTCGCCGCGACCCTATGGAATTCGCCGGCCCCATGCCAGCTTCCGCGGCGAGAGGTCGCGTCGCCCTGCGTCAATGGCGGGATCGGCAGTTGGCAAACACCGCGGGCCATGGCCAATCTCGCGCGACGTCAGGACGTTCAGGCAGGAGATCACATGCGCGAAGCGCTCATCATTGACGCCGTTCGCACGCCCCGCGGACTGGGCAAGGCAGGCAAAGGCGCGTTGGCAAAGCTTCACCCCCAGCGCCTCGCGGCAACCGTGCTGAGCGCGATCGCCGAGCGGAACAAGCTCAACACGGCGGAGGTCGACGATGTGATCTGGTCCACCTCCTCGCAGAAGGGCAAGCAGGGCGGCGATCTTGGCCGCATGGCGGCGCTCGACGCCGGCTTCAGTGTCAAGGCCAGCGGCATGACGCTTGACCGCTTCTGCGGCGGCGGCATCACCGCGGTCAATCTGGCGGCAGCGCAGATCATGAGCGGCATGGAAGACCTGGTGATCGCCGGCGGCACGGAGATGATGAGCCTTACGGCGACGATGGCGGCTGATGAGGCAGCGGCCGGATTTCCGCCGGGCCTGATGGGCGCGCACAATCCCAGTCTCGACGTCAGGCATCCGCAATCGCACCAGGGCGTTTGTGGTGACGCCATCGCAACCCTCGAAGGCATCACCCGCGCTGACCTCGATGCCTTGGCTCTTGAAAGTCAGAAGCGCGCCGCGCGCGCCATCGAGGAGGGCCGTTTCGCCAAATCGATCATCCCGGTGAAGGATGCCGATGGCCAGGTCGTTCTGGCGCGCGACGAGTATCCGCGTCCTGAAACGACGGCCGATGGCCTTGCCAAGCTCAAGCCCGCTTTTGAGCAGCTGGCGGACATGCCCTACAATGAGGCCGGGGCTACTTTCCGCAAGCAGATCAACCGCCGTTATCCCGATCTGAAGATCGAACACGTTCATCACGCCGGTAATTCCTCCGGCGTGGTCGATGGCGCCGCGGCCGTCCTGCTGGCCTCGCGCAATTATGCCGAGAAGCATGGCCTCAAGCCGCGCGGCCGCGTGGTCGCGATGGCGAATGTCGGCGATGATCCGACCTTGATGCTCAATGCGCCTGTACCGGCAGCGAAGAAGGTGCTGGAGAAGGCGGGCCTCTCGGTCGATGACATAGATCTCTGGGAGATCAACGAGGCCTTTGCCGTCGTTGCGGAGAAATTCATCCGCGACCTCGGCCTTGATCGCGCCAAGGTGAACGTCAATGGCGGCGCGATTGCGCTCGGCCACCCGATCGGAGCCACCGGGTCGATCCTGATCGGCACTGTGCTCGACGAACTTGAGCGCACCGGCGGCCGTTACGGTCTCGTCACCATGTGCGCCGCCGGCGGCATGGCCCCGGCAATCATCATCGAACGGGTCAGTGCCTGAATTCCCGGCCCGCCGGAAGCACAATGGTGGGCCCGGCAGGACTCGAACCTGCAACCAGACCGTTATGAGCGGCCGGCTCTAACCATTGAGCTACAGGCCCCACCGGGATGCGCGGTATGGCGCATTTTGCAGGTCATGGGAACAGCCGGTGCAAGGGGTGGAATGCTTCTGCCAGACCGCTTTCACGCACGCGCTCGGGCGCAAGCCAGACGACCGATTGATCCTGAATCGCGCAATCAGTAGGGGCGATTGCTGCGTAAGCGCCAGCGATGCCGCCGAACCCGAAGGCGGCAGCGATGATTGCGACAACGAGGAGCGCGGGGGTCCAACCAGGCATCGTCTGCTCCTGACCCTGGAACACGCTGGAGCCATCACGGCAGGCCAACCGGTGCAGGTCCTGCATGTGAGCCAATGGAAGAAGTGGCCTCAAGCGGTGCTGAGGCCAGGACCGGCGGGTTGGCTCGGGAGGAGAAGGAGATTTCCATAAGCGCCTTTTTCGCCGCCCTGGGTGTCCTTGTGCCGAGGACAAAGGCCGTCTGCGCTTGTGCTGAGGGTGCTGGCGAAAATCTCACAGGGGCGGGCGAAGGGGTGGGTGAAGCCGGCCAAGACCGCTCGAATGCGATGATTCAATCCACAGGCGAGCGGCGCCGGGGCCCGTGCAAGACTCGGCCTTCCGGCGCCGCTCGTGCATGTTTGCGCTCAGCTGGGTCTGGGCGGTTGTAAACCATGTTGCGGTCTTTCTGTCTTTTGGGGGTGCTTGTGGCGTTTGCCGCTGGCCTGCCGATCGCCGCTGCGCAGACTGGCGCGCAGGAATCCGAAAGTGTGACATGCCCACGGGGCGGCTTTTCCGTTTACTATGCGCGTGGCGAGGCAAGTCCGTCCGAACAGGCCCTCCTGCTGATCGCGCGCATCGGGCAGGAGGCTTCGCGATGCCGGCCCGACCGGATAGACCTGGTTACGGAAATCGACAGCGAACGCGATGGCGACCAGGCCATTCGGGTCGCGATGGCCCGTCTGAACAATGTGGCTGAAACGCTGGTCGCTGGCGGCTATCCCGCCGATCGCATCCGGCTCGCAGCCCAGGCGGACGCCGAGCGTGACATGCGTCCTGCAATGGGCGCCATTACGGTATACTTCCGTCAGTCCATGGCTGAGGCGGGCGAAGCTTCTGCCCCGGTGCGTCCCGCGAGGTCGGGCCAAGCCCCCAAGAAGGACGCGATCTGAACCCGAAACGGTCTGCCGTGGATTGCGGTCTTGCCGGTCGGTGCTGAGTGATCAGGCCGCCTTAGGCCGTTCTTCGTGAGAGACGCGCGCGCAGCCAGTCGCGGCCTCCAGCGTTTCGGGTTGGAAGGCCTTGGGGATCAGGATGGCTGGTTCCGGCGTCTGGCCGGCCCGGCGCAAGCCGCGATGAGACAGGTTGAGGTCCTTCCTCAGCAGAGGAAATCAAGGTTCATCACAGCCGAAACCGGTGCACGAAGGCGGGGCAGAATTCCAGGCCACATGAGAAGGCAGCCGACGCGCGCGCATGAGGCCCGCCCCCGGGGAGGCAGCTGAAGTTTCGCTCACACGAAGAAACCGACCGCGACCTTCAGCAGGCGCTGCGCTGGCTTTGCCTAGCTTGGCCCATCGCTCGGTAGGCTGGCATAGGCGATCCCGCCATCGACCGCGATGGAATCGCCGACCACGTAGTCGCCCGCCTTCGAAGCAAGGAAGATCGCCGTTCCAGCCATGTCTTCATCGCGCCCGATGCGGCGCAGCGGCGTGCGGGCTGCAACCATATCGCCATGGTCGCGCGCCGCCTTGTTCATCTCGGAGGCAAACGGTCCAGGCGCGATCGCCGTCATCACGATATTGTCCTGCACCAGCCGCGCCGCCATCCGCTTGGTCAGATAGAGCAGCGAGGATTTTGACGCGTGGTAGGAGTAGGTCTCCCACGGATTGAGGCGAATGCCGTCGATCGAGCAGATGTTGATCACCTTCGCCGGCCGATCCGGGCTTGCGGCTTTCTTGAGCGCGGCGTGCAGCGCTTGTGTCAGGAAGAAGGGCGACTTCACGTTGAGATCCATCACCTTGTCCCAGCCGTGCTCCGGGAACTCCTCGAAGGCTGCGCCCCAGGCCGCGCCCGCATTGTTGACGAGGATGTCGAGCTTGCCCTCGCGCTTGTAGATCTCCTCGGCGAGCATCTTCCCGCCAGCGACCGTCGAAATGTCCTGGGGCAGGGAAATACATGGCGCATGGCCCAGCGCGGTCAGTTCAGCCGCTGTCTTGTCGCATGCGTCCGCCTTGCGCGCGGAGATATAGGTCTTGGCGCCGCTTTCGACGAACCCTTGCGCGATCATGCGCCCGATGCCCCGCGAGCCTCCTGTCACCAGCGCCACGCGGCCCTTCAGCGAAAACAGGTTGTCGATCATCATACGCACGTCTCCCGGTGTTTGTGCTTGTTGGGTGGCATGCTAGCGGCCTGAGCCCGAAGCGCCAGAGCCGCCAACGCTTAGCCCCGCATCAGATGCGCCGCCAGCGCTGCGTAGGCCGGGAGCGACACCTTATCCAGAATCGAATTCCCGTTCGCAGCCACCGGATGCGAGGCCAGCCGCACGATGACCAGATCGGCCGTCGGCGCGATCCAGCAGGCCTGTCCATGAATGCCTCGCGCCGTGTAGGCGCCGAGATTGTTGTGGCTCACCCACCACTGGCTGCGATAGCTCCAGCCCGGCATGGTCGTGTAGCCAGCCTTCGCAAAATCTTCAGGCCGTGCGCCGCGCGCAATATCGTCGACAACCTCGGCCGGGATGATCTGCTGGCCGTTGAACGCCCCACGATTGCGCATCATCTCGCCGACGCGCGCAAGGTCGCGCAGCGCGATGTTCATGCCACCGCCACATGCCGCCATCCCGACCGGATCGACGATGAGATAAGCATCCTCCTCGGCGCCGAGTTTCTGCCAGATGCGATCTGACAGGAGCTGCGCCATCGGGATGCCCGTTACGCGCTGCACGAGCCAGGCGAGCACTTCGGTGTTGCAGGTCTTGTAGGCGAAGGCCTGCCCGTGCTCGCCCTGCTTCTTCAGCGTTGTCAGGAAGTCCGCGATGGAGCGCGGGCCGGCATACCCTTGCGGGGGCTTAGCATAGCCGGCGGCCAACCCATAGGTGCGGACCTCGGCGGCGGGATCGGTGTAGTTCTCCGAATACTGAACTCCTGTCGTCATATCCATGACGTGGCGCACGCTGGCGTCGCCAAACGCTGATTCCTTCAGCTCGGGCAGATAGGTTGCCACAGGCGCCTGTGGATCGATGACACCCTCATGCACCAGCATGCCGGCAATCAGGCCGACGAACGATTTGGTCACGGAGAAGACGATGTGGGGCAAGTCCGGCGAAAGCTCGCCACGATAGGTTTCGTAGACGATCAGCCCACGATGCAGCACCAGGATGCCATCGGTGAACATCGCATCGACCGACTGTCCCCATGTCATCGCCTCGCCCTCCATCGTCGTGAAGGCGACAGCGTCGAGATCATCGCGCAGCTGGCGGGGGAGGGGGCTGGCCGGCGCAGCGCCGCGCCGGACATTGACCGTCGACTTGAGCTCCCTCTGATGGCTGAAAGCCCAGCGTGTGTTGGGAAAGGAGCTGCCCGAAAGCTCGCCGGCATCGGCTGTGACGGTCAGGTCGCGGGACGGGGGAAAGCCTCGCATAACGCCCCGCGCCTTCGGATCGCTGTTCCGGGCGTCCCACCGCATGCTCATGTTCCTCTCCCCGCAAGGTGAGCCGCGAGCCTAGCGGCAAGTCGGCGAAAGACCAGCATCACCGGAGGGAAATGATCCAGCCGCTTTGGCAGCGCGTATCATCCCACACAGGAGACATCCATGCGCGCCTTGAGCCTTCTTGCCCTTCCGCTAGTTGTCGCAGCCTGCGCCTCCAGCCCAGTGGAGGAACCGGCCTACGCTCTGGAACTCTCGCGGGGCGATTTCGAGGTTCGGACCTACGCGCCAACAATCGTTGCGGAAACCACAGTCGATGGCGATGCGCTCGGCTCGCGCTTCGAAGGTTTTGGTCCGCTCGCCGACTATATCTTCGCCAAGGAGCGCGGTGGCGAGAAGATCGCCATGACGGCGCCCGTCACACAGGCACCGCGTGAGAAGATCGCGATGACGGCGCCGGTCACGCAGCAGCCAGCCTCACGCGATGGCTGGACGATCGGTTTCACCATGCCGGCGGGCTACACAATGGAAACGCTTCCCCCGCCGGTCAGTCCGGATGTCAGGCTTACCGAGCAGCCCGCTCGTACAATGGCCGTCTACAAGTTTTCCGGCGTTGCAACCGAGCGTGACATGACTGCTGCGGAGCGTGTGTTGATGCAGAAGGTCGCAGCCGCAGGTTTCACGCCAAGCGGCGCGCCCGTATTCGCGTTCTACGATCCGCCATGGACGCCATCCTTCATGCGCCGCAACGAGGTGATGGTTGAAGTCGCGCCGGTCGGCTGACCGGCGCTTGCAATTACACTTTCGTTACCGGCAATCCGGTTGCGCGACCGGCACGTATTTAACGCGAAACACAATGCGGCGCACCCGCCAACCGCAAGACAAGACGACACAGGAAATCGTTCATGAAACTGCTCCTCCCCATCGCCGCCTTCGCCCTCATTGGCGCGGCTTGCTCCGGCGAAACAGCTCCGGCCACGCCAGCGCCTGCCCCGGTTGCTGAAGCGCCGGCTCCGGCCCCCGCGCCGGTTGAAGTCAAGGATATTGTCGACACCGCTGTCGGCGCTGGCCAGTTCACCACCCTGGTCGCCGCTGTGCAGGCCGCCGGCCTTGCCGAAACGCTGAAGGGCCCGGGGCCGTTCACCGTCTTCGCGCCGACCGATGCTGCCTTCGCGGCGCTGCCGGCCGGCACGGTTGAAGACCTGCTGAAGCCGGAGAACAAGGCCAAGCTCACGGCCATCCTCACCTATCACGTTCTCCCCGCTGAAGTGATGTCCACCGCTGTCGCCGGCCAGACGCTGGAGCCGGCGACCGTGCAGGGCGCCAAGCTTAAAGTCGATGGCGCGACGACCGCGGGCAAGGTGACGGTCGGCGACGCCACGGTCGTGACCGCAGACGTCGACGCCTCCAACGGCGTGATCCACGTGATCGACAAGGTGCTCATGCCGCCTATGTAGCGGCGCGAGCGCTTCCTCCCCGGAGCGCAGGTCTCTCTCCCCCTCCAAGGCTGCGCTCTAGCGAGCCGCCCGGTCAGCCGGGCGGCTCGTTCCCGTTCCAGGGGTCAGTATCCGCCCAGCCTTGCATAGCGGTCGCGATGAAAGCTCTCGCCGCCATAAAGGGCTTCGAGCACACGCGCGCGCTTCATGTAGAGGCCTGAATCGTGCGCATCGGTCATGCCGATGCCGCCATGCATCTGCACAGCTTCATTCGAGACCAGATGGAGTGTCTCGCCCGCGCGCGCCTTGGCCAGCGAGGCCAGCTCAGAGATGTTGTTGGCATTGCGGTCCAGTGCATCAAGCGCCGCCGCCACGCAGCTACGGGTCAGCTCGAGCTCCGTGAACATGATCGCAGCGCGGTGTTGCAGCGACTGGAACGAGCCGATCAGCTGACCGAACTGCTTGCGCACCTTGAGATAGTCGGCCGTCATCTCGAACGCGGCGTCTGCAGCGCCGAGCATTTCCGCGGCGGCTCCGATGCGCGCACGATCGAGAATCTGCTCCAGCAGGCCATGGCCTGCATCGACTGCGCCGAGCACGGCATCCGCGCCCACCTCCACATTCTTGAAGCTGATGTTCGCCGCCGCATGGGCATCGAGCGTTTTCAGCCCGGTTCGCGTGACGCCCTTGGCATCGCCTGCAACAAGGAACAGCGTGATCCCGCCGGCATCGTCCGCCGCGCCTGATGTCCGCGCGGCCACGACCAGAAGGTTCGCCTCCGCGCCGTCCACGACGTAACGCTTGTCACCGGAGAGGGTATAGCCCGCGCCGGTCTTCGTGGCGCTGAGCCTCACCTTGGCCGGATCATGGTGCGGACCCTCGTCCGCCGCGAGCGCCACTGTGGCTTCTCCGCTGGCGATCTTCGCGAGCCAGGCGTCCTTCTGCATGGACGTCCCGCCAAGCAGCAGGGCCGAGGCGCCAATCATCGCCGTGGAAAGCAGGGGCGTCGCCGCCAACGTGCGCCCCTGCGCCTCCAGCACCTGGCCGAGCCCGACATGGCCGAAGCCCGAACCGCCATAGCTTTCCGGGATGATGACGCCGGCAAAGCCGAGCTCCGCCATCTCCTTCCAGGCGCTGGTATCGTAGGGCTTGCCCTCCTTGCGTAGCGCGCGCAGCTGGCTCACCGGCAGCTTCTCCGCCGCAAAGGCCTTTGCGCTGTCGCGCAGCATGTGCTGCTCTTCGCTGAGCACGAACGCCATCGGCTTCTCCTCGCCCGATCTAGGGTCGACGCGGGTCTCGCCCGAACGTCAGTTCTGAGTGTTGGGTCTTAGCGTTCCGCGTACCGCCCAATCAAGGGCGTCCTCGATCCTGTCATTGCCCCAGAACAGTTCACCGTCCTCGGTGACGAAGCTTGGCGCGCCAAAGATGCCGAGATCGGCCGCCAGCGCCGTCTCTTCGCGCAGCTTCTCCTTGATCGGGTCCGACGTCATCGCCGCGAGCGTCTCCAACGGATCAAGCCCCGCGCGTCTTGCGGCCGCATGCAGGATCTGCGGGTCCGAGATGTCGCGGTCGTGCACGAAGTTCGCCTGATAGACCGCCTTGACGAAGTTGGGACGCTCCTCCTGCGGCAGTGACAAGGTGATACGCGCGGCCATGAGACCGTTCTGGGGAAAGCGCCCTGGCCGCCGGAAGGGCAGACCATACTTCTCGCAGGTCCGTTCCACATCGCGCCACATGTACGAGCCCTTGACCGGGACGACATTGAACGGACTGTCCTTCATGCCCTGCTGCGCATTGAACAGCGGCCCGAGCAGAAACGGACGCCATTCCAGTTCAACGCCGCGCGCGGCGGCGAGCCTGTCCGCGCGCATCACTGCCGGATAGGAATAGGTGGAGGCAAATTCGAACCAGAACTGCAGTTTCACGCGAATCCCCTGGCGCGGCCCCGCCAGGCTAGCAGATCGCGGCTGGAAGTATCGCACCATTGTCGGCTTGCATCGGTGTCCCCAAGGCGACAGTGTAGGGGGGGGTCGCAAGCGTCAGAGGGGGAAGCCCGATGATCAGACTGCTCGCGCTCGCGCTGTTCCTCACAGGTCACGCTGTTGCGCAGACGCCGACCGCTGCATCGTGCGCGGACCCTGCCTGCCGCGCTTTCGATTTCTGGCTTGGCGAAGGGCTGGTCGACGATCCAGCCGGAACAAGGCAGGGCGAGAATTCGGTCACAGCCGAAGTGGGCGGCTGTCTCATCCTCGAGCGCTGCACACCTGCCTCCGGAGGCTCCGGCCAGAGCTATAACTTCTTCGATCCGGGTTTGCGACAATGGCGTCAGGTGTGGGTGTCCCGGGCTGCGGTCATCGACTATGCGGGCGGGCTCAACAAGGCCGGCGGGATGGAGCTGGAGGGGACGATCCATTCCCGCGACGGGCGTTCCGCGGGGGTTGGTCGATACTCCCCGACGGGTCCCTCAGCCAGCCGTTCGAGGAGTTCGATCTGGCCCGGCAGACATGGACCGGCTGGTTCACAGGGATCTATCGCCGCCAGTCCTGACGCCGCTGCTGATTCGCCAGTGCCCGGAAATGCCCGCGTTTTCGCCTCGGACCCGAAAAAATGTTTCCGGGGAAGCGCTTGAAACCCGCGGCCGGGTCAGGCTCATTGCCGTGGGGCGCAACAGGCATCGAGATGGACGGCCATACTCCGACCCTTAACGCCGCTGCCCGTCTGCTGGACCTGCAGCGTGCCGCGCAACGCAAGGAAGGATCGCCCTCCTCAAGGGTGAGGATCGACAGGCTCTACCAGCTTGAGGAGATGGTCCGCTCGAGAGCTGACTCGATCGCTCATGCCATCTCAGCCGATTTCGGGAACCGTTCGCGTTTCGAAACGGACCTCCTCGAGATCATGGTGATCGTGTCCGCCATCCGCCATGCGCGCAAGAACGTGAAATGGTGGATGCAGCCGAGCTATCGCGAAGTCGGGTTCAATTTCTGGCCGGGCTCGGCCTGGGTGCGGCCTGAGCCTCTTGGCGTTGTCGGCATTATCTCACCGTGGAACTATCCGCTGCAGCTTGCGCTGTCGCCGCTGGTCGACGCCATCGCCGGTGGCAACAGGGTGATCCTCAAGCCATCCGAGCAGACGCCGAACTTCTCCGATCTTCTCCATCGTGCAATCACCGAGACGTTCGAGGAAGACGAGATCGCTGTCGTCCTGGGCGGTCCGCAGGTTGCCGCCGACTTCTCCGGCTTGCCATTCGATCATCTTGTCTTCACCGGCTCGACCGCCATCGGTCGCCGGGTGGCTGCTGCGGCCGCCGAGAATCTCACACCGACGACGCTCGAGCTGGGCGGAAAATCGCCGGCGATCGTTTGTCCGTCCGCCTCGATGGTGAAGGCGGTCAAGGCGATCTCGTACGGCAAGTTCATCAATGCTGGACAGACCTGCATCGCCCCCGACTATGTCCTTGTTCCCCGGGAGCGCGCGATCGAGTTCGCCGAGCTTGTCCTCGCCGAGGCGCGTCGCGCCTATCCCGATCTTGGCTCTGATTATTCCAGCATGATCTCGGAGCGGGCTTTCGACCGCCTGACGGCTGCCATCACCGAGGCGGAACTCGGGGGCGCGAAGGTGCTGCGCCATCCCGCCCCATCCGATCGCGCGCGCCGGATCCTGCCACCCGTCGTGGTGATCGATGCGCCGCAGGAGTCCGTTCTGATGCGCGAGGAGATTTTTGGGCCCGTTCTGCCTGTTATCGGCTATGACTCGCTGGCCGACGCCCTTGATTGGGTGAACTCACACCCGCACCCGCTGGCGCTTTACGTCTTTGCCGAGGACCTGCGCGAACAGTCCCGCGTCCTTGACCGTACGCAGTCGGGTGGCGTCACGGTCAATGGCACGCTTCTTCATATCGCACAGGAAGGCCTGCCGTTTGGCGGGGTAGGGGCCAGCGGATGGGGCGCCTATCATGGTCGTTCCGGCTTTGACCAGTTCACGCACCAGCGCGCCGTGTTCAAGACCGGCTTCTTCAACGCCGCCACGCTGCTTGCCCCGCCCTACAAAAAACGCGCGAAGCGGCTGCTCAAATTCCTGATGCGCTGACTAGGTCGGGATCCGGAAGACAGGGCATTCGCGAAGCGCGGATGGCTTCTCGAAATCCGTCTGCGTCGGCCAGCTGAGGAGCGTCGATGCGTCGATGACATCGAGCGGCTTCTTGCCCATGGCCTCCGACGCCTCCCAACGCTCCGGCGCACACAGCGCATCCATGTTGACCGAAATCACATGGCCATAGACGTTCTTCCATTGAGCGTCGTCCAGGCCGCGGCGGGACATCTCGGCCCGCACGCTCGCCTCCAGTCCGCGCGCGGTCACGGCGAAGGTGAGCTGGGGCCCAGGACCTGTTGTTGTCAGCGCAGACGAGCCCGTTGGCGCGGGAGGGGTTGAGGGTGGCGGTGCTGGCCCTGCACCGAAAGGGTCCGCCGCGGACGGGGGCTGGGATGTCGCAGCCTGCGTGGTTGCCTGCGCCTGTTGAGTCTCGACGCTCTGCGGGGTGGCCTCGGCCAGCAAGGTGGCTTCGGGGGCCGAAGCCGGCATTGGCTCCGGCAGGAGCGAGGCGCCGAGCCTGCCGCCCGGGGCGCCGAACAGCATTTGTCCGCTGTAGGTGAGCAAGACGCCGATCGCCCCGCCCAGCACGGCCCCAAGCGCAAACATCACGCCTCGCTTCGACCGACCGGGCCGGAGCACCTGGAACATCTTGCGCAACTCGTTCGGAATCTTCCCGGCGCGGGTATAGGCGAACCTGCTGATGTCCCGATCAATTGGCAGCGCGAAGTCACCTACGAATTCCCACGGCTCGGACGCCGTGACCGGAAGCGATCCGTCGCTGGGCGCCGTGAGCTCGCCAATCAGGCCCATCAGCGCTTCCGCCCGCACGCGCGCCAGCGTCGGCTCGGCCGCCATGGCCTTCAGGGCTTTTCTGCGGGCGACATCCCACGGACCCTCGCCCGTGGCGATGGACAGAGAATCAATCGCGGCGAAGAAGCGTCCCTTCTGGACTTCGGCGATGCTGCCGGGCGACCAGACGAGATCGGAGCGTCTGAACCTTCGCGGCCGCAATGCTTCGCTGAGCGACCTTGCAAGAGCGCGGACATGTTTCGGCTCGGCCGGCGCCCATTTGGAGAACGGGTGGTGCTTCTCGCTTTCCGCCTTCAGGGCGGCGATGAAGGATTCGAATTTCGCTGTCTCGAAAGCCTCGACCTCGCCCGGCTCCTTGTTGAACCAGCCAGGCGCGATCGCCATGACATCCCTGTGCGACACCATCGAGCTGATGCCGGCCGGCGAGAGACCAGGGTCGAGGCTGATCGGCACAACCTTGTCCATCATCAGCGCCGCTGACAGCTCGAGCCAGCACGGATCGGATTCGGCATAGGATCGCGTCAGCACGCAAACGACGGCGTTGGCGTTTCGCAGGCGCTTGCCGACATAGGGCAGGCGATAGGTATCGTTGGGCGCGTAGGCAAGTTCTCCGTCAACCGGTTCGTCGATGACGATGTCGAGTCCCTCGGGTGCCGCCTTGCGCAGCCGCTCGACAAGCTTTCCGGCGATCTCGCGGTCCTGCCGCGAGTACGAAACGAAGACGAGAGGCATAGAATGGGGTCCCACCCAGACAGGCGATTAACCCTATCACGCGATTTTCGCGCGAGAAGCGACGGCGAACGCAACGCGTTCTGATTTCTCCCTTCCGGCGAGTGTAATCTGAAATGCGCACGTGTGGGAGGTGGCCGCTGCAGCGATACCCCCGCCTCAACGAGCCGGTATGGCGAAGTTCGGCTGCGAAACTGACGGCACCGTCAGCTTATTGATGATCGCGCAGGCCGAGCACGCGCTTGGCGACGACGTTGAGGTTGACCTCCGATGTGCCGCCTTCGATCGAATTGCCCTTGGCGCGGAGCATGGCGCGCGTCGACATGATCTCCTGAGGCCTGAACCCTTCGCCTTCCCAGCCAAGGCCCTGAGAGCCCATCGCCTCGACCTGAAGCTCGGTCTTCGTCTGGTTCATCTTCGCGGCGGCGTATTTGACGATAGAGGTCGCAGGTCCGACATCCGCGCCGGCTTTCGCCATTTCGGTGTTGCGCTGGATCGTCAGCGCGAAGGCCTGCTCGTACATCATGGACCTGGTGATGCGGCTGCGCAGGTCGCCATCGGCGATGACGCCGTCCTTCACGCCGATGTATTTCTTGGCGATGTCGGCCAATGTCGGCCCAGAACCGCGCTCCGATCCGAAGCCCGTCGCGGAGATGTTCTGACGCTCGTACTGCAGCAGGCGCTTGGCGATATCCCAGCCCTTGCCTGGCACGCCGACCATCTGGTCCTTCGGCACCTTCACGTCGGTGAAGAAGGTTTCGCAGAAGGGAGATGATCCGGAAATCAGGAGGATCGGCCGGGTCTCGACGCCCGGGCTCGTCATGTCGAAGAGCACGAAGGATATACCCTCGTGCTTCTTGCTGAAGTCGGTTCGCACCAGGCAGAAAATCCAGTCCGCGTAGTTGGCGTAAGACGTCCAGATCTTCGAGCCATTGATGAGCCAGTGATCGCCCTTGTCCTCGCATTTCGTCTGCAGCGAGGCGAGGTCCGAGCCTGCGCCCGGCTCCGAATAGCCCTGGCACCAGCGCGTGCGGCCATGCACGATATCCGGCAGGAAGCGCTTTTTCTGTTCCTCGCTGGCGTACTCCAGCAGCACAGGACCCAACATCCACACGCCGAATGATGACAGCGGCGCGCGCGCATTGATCCGCTTCATCTCCTGGTCGAGGACGATTGCTTCAGCATTCGACAGGCCGCCTCCGCCATAGGCCTTGGGCCATGTGGGCGCCGTCCAGCCTTTGCCGGCCATGCGCTCAAGCCACACCTTGGAATCGGGGTTGACGAACTTCTGGTTCCGCCCGCCCCAGACCACTTCCTCTTCTCTGGCAGGCGTTCGCATCGAGGCCGGGCAGTTGCTCTCAAGCCAGGCGCGAACCTCGGTGCGAAATGTCTCGGTGTCGGCCACGGTCGTCTTCCTCACTCTGCTTCGCAACCTGAGGGCTAGAGCCGCAGCGACGCCTGGTCAAGTTTTGGCCGGCTCAGGGGCCATAGCCCTGCAGGGTGTTTCCGCCCGTCTGGAAGCCGAGCAGGCCGGCGACGTGGATAATCGCGAATATTGCGCCCGTCGCGGCCAGCACCGTGACCAGCGGCCATGAGATCCACTGCACGCTGAGGCTGTCCTTGCGGGGGCGGCCCGATTTCCATCCCGCATAGGCGGTCAGGCCGCCGAATAGCGCGAGCGCAGCGAGGGTGAGCGTCCAATCCATGGCGCGAGACATGACTCTCCGCCCTCGTCACGACAAGCCTCAGGCTGTCACCAGGTCGGGGACCAATCCGGGCGTATCCCGGACAGGTCGGGATGATCGGACCTTGCTTGACCGCCGGATTTCCGCTCCACAGGCGGCGGAGGCATCATGAATTTCTCGTCCGACACGGCCGCGCCTGCGCATCCGGCGATTCTGGAAGCGATGCTCTCGGCTGCACGTGGGCCCGCGCCAAGCTATGGCGCCGACCCGTGGACCGCGGCGGCTCGATCCGCACTGCGCGAGGTCTTCGAGACGGATCTCGATGTGTGGCTGGTCGGGTCAGGAACTGCTGCCAACGCCCTGGCGCTGGCGAGCATGTGCCCGCCACACGGGTCCATACTGTGTCATGCTGAAGCTCATATCGAACGCGATGAACGGGGGGCGCCGGAATTCTTTACCGGTGGGGGCAAGCTCTCGCTCCTGGCTGGCGAGCATGCGCGAATTGACCTTAATGCATTGCGCGGGCGCCTGGCCCTCAACAAGCCCGATTTTGTTCACGAGACGCCTGCGCACGTGCTCTCGATGTCGAACCTCACGGAAAGCGGCTCGGCCTACGCGCCAGCCGAGATCGCCGAACGGGCAGCGCTCGCCCGGCGCGCAGGGCTTGGCGTGCATCTCGATGGCGCACGTCTGGCCAATGCGCTGGCCTCGACCGGGGCGACGCCGGCAGACATGACGTGGAGGGCTGGCGTCGACATGCTGAGCTTCGGCGCCACAAAGAACGGGGCCGTGGGCTGCGAGGCCATCATCCTCTTTGGCGCCATGCGTGAGCGCTTCGGCGACCTGACCGCGCGGGCCAAGCGGGCCGGTCACATGCCCCCCAAGATGCGATTCCTCGGCGCGCAGATGACGGCCTACCTGAAGGATGGGCTCTGGCTGGACCTCGCCCGGCGCGCCAACGCTTCGGCAACACACCTTGCAAGCGCGCTAACGCAGGCCGGCGCCAGGCTGGCCCACCCGGTCGATGGTAACGAAGTGTTTGCCATGCTCCCATCCGGCGCAGAGGCGCGCCTCAGGAGCGCGGGCGCTGCGTTTTATCCGTGGATCGACGGCTCCAGCCGCTTTGTCTGCTCCTGGGCAACCGAAAAGACGGAGATCGCGGCGCTATCCTCAGTCCTGGCCGCCTGAAACCGATCGCGAAAGAATCTCGCTGCGCCTTGACGGGTTGTAGACCAAGTTTTGCCAAGCTCCCCCCGGAAGCTGCGGCCAGAACGGCCGGGCGCGAGGGTGGGGACGTGCATGCGCCTGGCCGATCTTCACGCGACATTCCTGGGCGAGGTCGACGTACCTTCCGAGCATCGCGAGGCCATCGATATTGCCCGGCGCCAGAGGTTCCATGCGCTCGCACCACTCGCGGCCGTACACTCCCTGCTCAATGCGGTTATCCTGACCTTTGCCTTCTGGGGCCATGCAGGCATGCCGCTGGTGTTCGTGTGGTGTTATACCAGCGCGGTCCTCGTCTTCCTCAGGCTGCGCGAGGCACGCCGGCCGGCCGGCAAGCTGGACGGCCGGATCGATGACGCCCGCATCGTTCGCTACACGCTCCTGTCGGGTGCGCTCTGGGGCGCGATGATCGCTGTCCTGATCGCATCAAGCGGCGCCGAGCATGCAATGCTTCTGGGTGTGTTCACGGCCGCTATCCTCTGCGTTGGCGCGCTGCTGCATTCGAGTTTCCCGATGGCCTCGCTCGGCTATTCGCTGCTGATTGCGATAGGCGCGGCCGCCGGCATGGCGCTTGGTGGTCATCCCTGGTTCTTCAATGCGTCGCTGCTCCTGGCCGCAAGCGTCATGGCGCTGCAGCGGTTTTCGGCTGCGAACAACGCAGCCGACGTGCGCAGGCATCTGGCGGCTGCCGCCATGCAGGAGGCCAAGGAAACTGCCGCGCTCCTGCTTCAGGACTTCGAAGCGCATTCGGCGGACTGGCTCTGGCGGATCGATTCCCGCGGCCGGATCGGCAAGGTTTCGCAGCGCTTCATCAAGGCGACGGGGCTGACTGAAGGGCTCCTTGAAGGCAGCAGTTTTGTCGCCCTGTTCGCGCCGGAGTCAGGTGAGCAGCTGCAGGAACTCCTGAGACTGGGTCATCCATTCCACGACGAAGCTTTCCGCGTCACCGTTAGCGGTCGCGAAGCGTGGTGGTCGCTGAGCGGGCAGCCGACGATCGATGGCGGCTGGCGTGGCGTCTGCTCCGACATAACCCGGTCGCGCGATGCCGAGGCCCGGATCGCCTGTGTCACGGAATACGATAGCCTGACCGACCTGCCCAATCGCGCCATGCTGGTGCGCCAGCTTGAGGTCGCCCAGGATGCGGCAGACCAGATTGATGAATCCTTCGCGCTGTTCGTTATCGACCTCGACAACTTCAAGGCGCTGAACGACACGCAGGGCCATCCCGCCGGCGATGCTTATCTCAAGGTGGTCGCCCAGCGCCTGCGGGACTCGGTGGACGAATCGGCGTTTCTCGCGCGTCTGGGCGGCGATGAGTTTGCGATCCTTCAACGCGACATGACGGCGGCCGACGCTGGCGAACTTGCCGAGCTGATTGTCGATGCGCTGCTGGCGCCCGTAACGCTCAACGGCAAGGAAATCCTCGCCGGGGGCAGTGTGGGCGTCGCCCTCGCGCCCGAGAACGGGACTGACCCCGCCATCCTGATGAAGAATGCCGAGCTCGCGCTCTATCGCGCCAAAGCGCAGGGGCGCGGCTGCGCCCGCTTCTTCGAGCCGGGCATGGAGGAGAATGCACGCGTCCGCGCCGATCTCGAAACCGATCTACGCAGTGCGCTCGTCGCCGAAGCAATGGACGTCTACTTCCAGCCCCTGGTCAACACGCGCACCCGCAAGGTCGCCGGGTACGAGACGCTCCTGCGCTGGAATCGCCCAGGCCACGGGCTCGTCTCACCCGCCGTCTTCATCTCCTGCGCAGAAGAAACGGGTTTCATCGTGCCGCTCGGCGAGTGGGTAATCCGCAAGGCCATCGAGGAAGCCGCCCAGTGGCGCGACGATGTCACGGTCGCCGTCAACCTGTCGGCTGCCCAACTGCACAATCCCTCGCTGATGGCCACGGTCGTCAATGCGCTCGCAGTCTCGCAGATGGATCCAAGCCGCCTCGAGATCGAGATCGTCGAGAGCGTGCTCATGGACGAAACGGAAAACAATATCCGCACACTTCATGCGCTTCGTGACCTCGGCGTGAAGATCGCGCTCGACGACTTCGGAACAGGATATTCCTCGCTCAGCTACCTGCGCGCTTTCCCGTTCGACAAGATCAAGATCGACCAGCGCTTCGTGCGCGACATCGACACTTCGGTTGAGAACCAGGCCATCGTACGGGCGGTCATTTCCCTGGCGCGTGATCTCGGCATGCGCGTGACGGCAGAAGGCGTGGAGAACGAACAGCAGGCGACGATTCTTGCCGGCCTTGGTTGCACAGAGGTGCAGGGTTTCCTCTACAGCCGCCCGATCCCGGCGTCGGAAATCGAGAAGTTGGAGCCCGACGCACGTCCGGCCTCGAACATCCTCAAGATGCGCCGCAAGGCCTGAGGGACGAAACAAGAAAGACGCGCTTCGAGGAAGCGCGCCTTCCCAGCACTCTACGCTTACTCTACACGGCCGACCAACTACGCAAGTCGGCCATGGCCAGTTAGGCATGCGCCGCCTCGATAGGCGAGCGCAAGACGCAGCCTCAACTGCAACTCAACGGCAGGCAGGTACACGACAAACGAAACGGGCGCGGAGATCGGAAACCGAACTCGACGCGCCCGTGGGGGGTCGTTCAGGCGAAGAAAGTCTAGGCGACTTTCTTGGCGGTCTTGACGGCGGCCTTGGTCTGGGCGGCAGCTTCCTCGACCGCTTTCGGGGTCAGGGCGACGACCGTGTCGAGCAGGTCCGTCTGGGCTTTCTTGGCGACTTCGGCATAGGCGAAGAGTCGGGCAGGGATGTCCTGCATGGCGGCCTGGGCGACTTCGCCGGCTTTCTTGGCGTAGGCGGTCGGCTGGGCCTCAGCCGTCATCAGGGTCGTCGCGTCCTTGGCGGCGTCCTTCATCCAGGCGGTCGTCAGCTCAACGTTCTTGTTGAGGGCTTCGACGGCAACTTCGCGGTACTTGGCCGACATCTCGGTGAACGCCTTCATGGGGGCGGCGTTGGCGAAATCGGGCATGAATTTCGTGAATTGTTCCATGTTCTTGTTGAAGTCGAACATCTCGGTCATCGGGTTCATGGTGGGGCTCCGGGTAGGGTGTTCAGGCGCGTTGGCGATTACCTAATGCCGCGCCGCGGCAAAGACAAGACGAAAATTGCCGCACCTGCGAAAATAATGCCGCGAGCGCGAAGCCAGCGTTAGGTTGACGTTAGGGATTTGTCCGGTCGCGGGACGCAAAGAGCAGCGATTCCGAGCCACCCGCCAATCACAAAGCTGAGGCCATATCCCGCCAGCGGGACAGGGTAAGCGCCCCAAAGCGGGGCGAGACTGATGGTCACCAGATAGGCCGAAAGCGCAATCGGGGCGGTCGGTCGAGGCGCACGGGCGGGCCCTGCCAGCAGTGGGCTCAAAGCCGAGGCGGCCAGGCTGACAGCCATTGCGCTTGCGAGCGCCGGCGAGTGAGACCAGGCCAGGGTCAAGATGCCTTCGACATGGGAAACAGCCGCCAGCGGATCTGGGCGGCTCAGACAGAGTGCAATCAGCCCGACAGCAAGGAAGGTTGAGGTCGCAAGCCCCAGCAGGCCCGGTCGACGACTTGAAGCGATCACGATGGCGGCAAGGCTGAAGGCTGCGAGTTGCGAGATGTCTGGCTGCCAGGCGAGCATTGCGGCGATCACGAGCAGGCAGGGAAAGGCGAGGCGGTCCCGCGCGCGATCGATGGCGACGATGGCGACGGGGAGGACCAGGCCGGCGGCATTGAGCTGGACAGGGCCGAGATCAAGCCAGCGGTGGACGCCCTCCTGTCCGGGGCCGAACAGGCTGAGCGTCATGAGGATCACAGCGACGGGTGCAAGCCACGCGCCCAGCCAGCCCAGACGCGCGAAGAAAATCGTGAGCGCGCCAGCGACGAACCATGCGATCGGGTTACGAATCCAGATGCCGAGCGGGATATCGGCTTGCGCCATGACCGCAGCGCCAAGACCGACCGCTAGAAGCGATGCGATCGCGAAAATCCAAAGCGCGTTGCTGCGTCCGCGCGCAATCCATTCCACCTGCTTCAAGTTCTACTCGCGGACGTAGCGGCCCGGCGCGGGTTCGAGGCGCGGGATGCTTTCCGGGAAGGAGGCTGCAGCGTCGATCTTCTTGCCGGAGCGCCTGACCAGCCATGTCGCCCAATCCGGCCACCAGGAGCCGTCATGCGCCTCGGTGCCCGCCCGCCAGGCGTCGAGATCCTCGCCGGGGTCTGCGTCGCTGACCCAATAGCCATACTTCTTCTTGTCGGGATGATTGACGATCCCTGCGATATGGCCCGACTGCGCCAGGACGAAACGGCCCTCGCCCTTCAACCTCGACAGGCCTTTGAACGATGCCGTCCATGGCGCGATGTGGTCCTTCTCGCAGGCGACCACGTAGTGGGCGACCTTGATGTCGTCGAGGCCTATCTTGACGCCATCGATCTCGAACTGGCCGCGCGCGAAGACATTGTCGCGATAAAGCTGGGTCAGATACTCGTGCGCCATGCGCTCGGGCAGGCGGGTTGAGTCCTCGTTCCAGAACAGGAGGTCGAATTTAGGCCGCGCTTCGCCAAGGAGATAGGCCTTTACTGCGGGCCCATAAACGAGATCGTTCGGACGCAGGAAGCTGAACGTGCGCGCCATGATGCGCTGGTCGAGATAGCCCTTGCGCTGGGATTCAATCGCGATGCCCGAAATAAACCCTTCGTCGATGAAGGCCTTCAGCGGACCGGGGTCTTCGAAATCGGTGAGGGCCGTGAAAAAGGTGCACGACTTCGCCGGGTTGTCCTGCTTCGTCTTTGCGAGCCAGGCCTGGGTCAGCGCCAGCGTCGTGCCGCCGATGCAGTAGCCGACAACGTTGATGCCGTCCTTGCCGTGCAGCTCGTCCACCTTCTGCATCGCCGGGACGATGCCGTCACGAACATAAGTGTCCATGCCGGCGGTACGCAGATCTTCCCGCGGGTTCTTCCAGCTGACGATGTAGACGGCGAAGCCCTGCTCGGTGAGCCATTTCACAAGCGAGGACTTTGGCTGGAGGTCAAGGATGTAGAACTTGTTGATCCAGGGTGGCACGAGCAGCAACGGTCGGGCATAGACCTTGTCCGTCACGGGTTCGTAGCGGATCAGCTGGAACAGGGGCGTCTCGTGGATCACATGGCCCTTGGTCGTGGCGAGTGTCTCACCGACCTTGAACGCTTCGGGATCAGACAGCGTCACCAGCAGGTCGCCGCCATTGCGCTCGAGATCCTTGACCAGGTTTTCCAGCCCTTCAACGAGGGAGCGTCCGTTGGTCTCGACAGCCTTGCGGATGGCGACGGGGTTGGAGGCAAGGAAGTTCGCCGGGGAGAACATGTCCACCAGCTGATGCGTGAAGAAATGGATCTGCTCGGAGTGCTTCTCGTCCTCGCCCTCGGCCGCCGTGTCGGCGAGTGTTTCGAGATAGGCCGACATGATCTGGTACTGGCGTTTGAGGTAGTAGAAGAAGGGGTGCTTGCTCCACTCGTCGTCCGCGAAACGCGCATCGGGCGTCTCCGACTCCGCCTGCGGCATGCGCTGGGCGCCAGAAAGCATCGCCTGGGTCAGCTCGGCATAGAGCGCCGTCGTGTTCTGCCAGAACTGCAACTGGGTGCTGAACGTCTTCATCGGGTTGGTCATCCAGCTCTGCATCTGCCCGGCGGCGGCGCGGAGCAGGAGCGGCTGGCCCGGGCCCTCGACGCCGGGATTACGGACCTCGCGCCTGGACAGGGCGACAAAGAGTCGTTGCAGCAGGAAATTGATCCGCTGGAAGTTCTGGCCAAGCTCGAACGCGCCGAGGGAGCCCGTCTGGTCGTTCATGGTGTGCCCGAAATCTCTCCTGTTCGATTGGTAACACTGGGCAGACCCCGGTCAAACGCCCAGCATCGCTGCCCGCGTGCGGCCCTGTGGCAAGTTTCGCCGCCCTGCGGCAAATCCGGGCTTCTTGATTTGAAAAGAGCCGTGTAGAGCCATCCAGAATTGCTGCACCTGCAAACGTGTATTCGTCGGAACGGAGACGTCTTCGCCCATGCAGCTTGGCTCGCTTGCGCCCTGGATCAAGCGCGAGACGCCCCTCTGGGAGGGGGAGCATTTTGTCGTGTCCGCCTCCGGCGCCGGGCGGGACGTGGTTTTTGTCCACGGCCTCGCCGCTTCGCCGGAATGCTGGGATGAGGCGACGCGTCTGGTTTCTGGCGTGCGGGCGCACACGATCCACATGCGGGGTTTTGGCGGGCTCGCGCCGAGCGGTTTCCGCAGCCCGATGAATTTTCTGAAGCCGATGGCTGACGCGCTCGCCGGATACATCCGCACGCTTCGGGTCGGGCCGGTTCCAGTCGTGGGACATTCCATGGGCGGCCTCGCCTCGCTGATGCTGGCGCGCGACCATGCCGATGTCGTGGACCGGACGATGGTGGTCGACGTGCCGGCCTTCTTCTCGGTTCTGATCACGCCGTTTGCAAACGCGACGTCGATGGCCCCGTTGGCGCAGCACTCGCGACGGACCTATGCCGAAAAATCGCGGGCCCAGCATCAGGACGACATCCGCCGGGCCAGTGCAAAGCTGGTGACCGGGCAGGACCAGCTTGAGCGTGTTGTCCGCTGGGGCCTGGCCTCCGATCGGGCGACGACCGCAGACGTGATGGCCGAGGTGATGGTGACCGACCTGCGTGGGGATCTCCGGCGCATCCAGTCGCCAGTGGATGTGGTCTATGCCTGGGACAAGGTGAGCCCTGCGTCGAAGATGGGGCTCGACCAGGTCTACGCCGCGGCCTATTCCGGCCTGGCGCAGGGTCGGCTTCATCGCATCGACGATGCGCGTCACTATGTGATGCTGGACCAGCCGGATGCATTCTATGGCGCCGTCAATGGCTGGCTGGCGCGGTAAGGGCTCAGCATGACACGCCGGAACGAGGACATGAGAGAACCCGAGATGATTGAGCTGCGGCGCTATCCCAGCCGGAAGCTCTACAACAAGAATGCCTCGAGCTATGTGCGCCTTCCGGAAGTGGCCGAGATGGTTCGCAAGGGCGCCAATATCCGGGTGGAGGATACCGAGACGGGCGAGGACGTGACGCGCCAGGTCCTGCTGCAGATCATCGTGGAGCAGGAGGGGCAGGCTTCGGGGGCGGTCCTTTCGGCTGACCTGATGATGGACATGATCCGGCTACATCAGTCGAAGGCCTCCGAAATCATGACCGGGCTGTTTGAGCAGTCCGTCGCCTTCATCCGGGCCCAGCAAGAGCAGCTGGCAAACCAGATGACCGGAGCGATGTCCGGCGCCATGCCCCAGCCCTGGAATGTCTTCGATCCGGGCGCCATGCAGGCAATGCAGGGCGAGTTCCAGAAAAGGCTCGCCACTTTCTGGGGCGGGGCAATGCCGGGCATGCCCACCCCGGCTGCGAAGAAGGCCGAAGCGCCGGCGGCCACTGACGCAGACGAACTCAGGGCGCTGCGCGCCAGGCTCGAAGAGCTCGAGCGGCGGACGGCAAAATAGATCAGTTGCTGATGCGCTCGTCGCGTCTGGCTTGCTTCAGCAGGTCATCGAGTTTCATCGGCGGCTGCTTCCACTTCTTCTCGGCGAAGAGCGGCGCCTGGTCGGCATAGTGCGGCGAGGCGGGGTCCAGCGTCGCCGAACCGTACTGGTGGATCGTGTCGATCCTGTAGGAGCCGTCGGGCGCCCAGTCGGCGATGGCGACATAGGTGTCGCCGGCGCGGCCGGAGCGGAATTTCTGGGTTGCAAGATCTCCCGCAGCGTACATCGCCCGCAGTGTGTCGGGCCCGCCATCGGTCGGCCATGACTTGCCGCCGCGCGCGACGCGGCTCACCTCGCTCCACTTCGGGTCGATGCGGCCAGTCGCTGCCTTGAGCTGGGCGGCCGTGGCCTTGAGTGCGGCGAGCGCCTTTGCACGATCGTATGTGTCGTGCATCTGACTGCCCATCGCGGCCTGGCCGGTGAAAATGGAAAGTGCAGCGCCGCGATTGTCCATGTCGGCAGCGCCGTTCCAGGCCAGGACCACGTCAAGCGCCGCCCTGAGGTCTGCGTCATTGCCGGGATCGACGCTTCTGAAGTCGGCCTGCATCTTCATGACATTGCTGCCGGCTGAGTAGTTGTGGTCCATCTTGTAGCTGATGAACTCCTCGCGGGTGATCGAGGTGTCCTTGCCATAGAGTTCCTGCGCACGAAGGCCGCGATTGGTGACCAGCGTGTCGAGTGCAAAATCCTTCGGGTAGTTGTCGGCTTTCGGATTGTCCTCCGGGCCCGAGACCAGGAGCGGCGAGTGGTTGGCGTTGACGATGTAGCCTGACTTGGGCCGGATCACCGCGGGGAGGGCTTCGACCGGCTCCCAGCCCTTCCACAGCGTCTCGGAAATGTCGCCCGGGAGAATCTTTGTGCGGTTCCAGCCTGGGACCCGCCTGGGCATGTGGGCGTTCCAGAAATAGGCGATGCCGCCCTTCGAGTCGGCAACGATGTAGTTCACCGACGGGATATCGTTGTACTTCACCTGGGCGGCGCGCCAGTCGTCGATCGTCTTCGCCATGTTCATGGCAAGGTACTGGTCGAGGTGTGCGAAGTCGCCCTTGCCGACGAAGGAGACGGCGTAGACGCCCTTGTCCATCACATAGACCGCGCCGTGTTCGGAGGTGTAGCCCGTGCGCTCGACCGGAACGAGCGCGCCATTGCGCAGGACATTGTAGCGGATCGTCGTGCGTTCGAGGTCCTTCCACTGGCCATCCATGCGGTACCTGGTGGGGTTTTTCTCGTCGTCGACCACGAGCTTGAACGTGTCATAGAGGTCCGGTTTGTTGACGGTAGCGGCCCAGCCGATGTTGGGGCCGGCGCCGGTGAGCAGGATCGGCGTGCCGGGGAAGAGGCCGCCCACGAGATCGATCCCTTCCTCTGACTTGAGCCGCGCTTCGTACCAGGCGACGCGGCCTTCATAGGGCTGGTGCGAATTGGCGGCGAGGCGCGTGTGGCCGTCGGCCGAGCGCGAGGGCGCGACGGCGAGACCGTTGGAGCCGAGCTCGATGTCGTCGGAGATGTCGAGATAAGCCTGGCGCGTCGACTTCGTGGACATCTCCATGTTGGCGCGGCCCGAGAGAAGCGCATCGACCTCCGCCTCAAGGCCATAGAAGGAGAGCGGGCGGTTGACGAAGCCGGAGATGATATCGCGGCCGGTGACCGGCATGGTGCGGGCGCAGCCGCTCGCCGGATTCCGTTCGCACCAGAGATTGAGGCCGGCGGCGTAGCCTTCGGCGACGGCCTTGGCCTCGGGCGAGGTCTTCGTGTCATAGTCACGGTTGACGATCGCGGTCATGCCGAGGGCGAGGATGAAATCATCGGACTTGGCGCCGGCGTCGCCGACGATCTCCGACAGGGTGCCGCGGCTGGCGCGGATCACCTCCTCGATGTGCTTCCAGTCGTCTTGCGCATGGGCGTAGGCGAGACCGAAGGCGACGTCGGCATTGCGTTTGCCGTAGATGTGCGGAACGCCGAACGCGTCGCGGATGATGCGGGCGTCGTGGCCTGAGCGTGCCGGCTCGACTGTCGCGGCCGGCGCGCTCATGCAGCCTGCGAGCGTCAGGGCCGATGCGGCGAGCGCGAGCGTGCGAAGCGTCATGGGCGGTCTCCTGCTTTTCCAGGAAACCTAGAGGCGCGAGACCGCCAAGGCTAGTCAACCGGAGGCGACAAACGCGTGTTCGCGGTCCCGCAGCCAAGGCCTGCCGGTTGCGGCGGACGGCTTCGAGCCACACACGCGCGGCGATGGCGCATGGGGCGCGTGGAAAGCGGCACGCTTCCAGAGGCCACAACTCCAGGCAGGGCCAGCCCGATCCGGCGCGTCAGAAGTCCTTCTCACCCACGCGCCTCAGAACATCTGCGGCGAACTCGGAGAGTGTGTCGTCGCGGGCGCCCATGATGACGATGAGGTCGCCAGGCTGGGCCATCTCGACGAGTTTGTCGCCGCAGGCCGCGCGGTCGGGCAGGGCGACGGCGGACTTGCCTTGCGCGGTGACGCCCTGTGCGATGACGGCCGAGCCCATCGAGCGGTCGACCGTGCCGCCGAAATAGGCGGGCTCGGGCATGATCAGCGTGTCCCTTGCGGCGAGGTCGCGGGCGAACATCTCGATCAGCTGGTCCTTCATCTGGCGGATGGGGCCATAGCCATGTGGCTGCCACATCACGAGCAGACGGCCGGGGAAGGCGTGCAGCGTTGCGAGCGTGGCTGCGATCTTGTCCGGGTTGTGTCCGAAATCGTCGATGACGGTGATGTCCTTGGCCGTGCCAACGACTTCAAGGCGCCGGCGAATGCCGACGAAATTCATCAGGGCCATCGTCGCTTCGCGCAAGGATAGGCCGCAGGCCCGCGCCGCTGCGATGGCGGCGAGGCCATTGGAAAGGTTGTGGCGGCCGGGCGTCTGCAGGCAGATGCGCTGGCGTTCGCCCGTGGACTTCTCGGTGACGATGCAGGACTGGCCGTCGGGCTGTGTGACGAGATCGGAGATGCAGAAGTCGGCGTTCGCATCGACAAGCGAATAGGTGAGGGCGCCGGGGAGTTTCAGTGTCTCGTGGAGGTGGCGGGTTTCATCATTGTCGAGGTTGAAGATGGCGACCTCGGCCTTCGACACGAAGCCGGCGAACAGGCTGCGCAGTTCGTCCATCGACTTGTGGTCGAGGGCGATGTTGTTGAGGACGGCGATGGTGGGCTGGTAGAGCGCGATGGAGCCGTCGCTTTCGTCGACCTCGGAGACGAAGATGTCGCCCTCGCCGACAATGGCCGAGGCGAAAGGGAAATCTCCGGCGACGAAGTTCTTCATCACCGCGCCGTTCATGACCGTGGGGTCGCGGCGGGTGGCGTAGAGGATCCAGGCGATCATGCCGGTGGTGGTGGACTTGCCCGAGGTGCCGCCGACGGCGATCGAGACTTTCGCGGAGTTGACGAGCTGGGCCAGAAGCTGCGGACGCTTAACCTGCGGGCAGCCAAGCGCCCTGGCGGCGACGACATCGGGCACGGTGTCCTCCACGGCGGCGGAGGTGACGAGGAGCTGGTTGTTGCTTGTGACGCCTGAGCCGTCCTGGGGGTGGAGGCGAATGCCGCGGGCGCGCAGGAAATCGAATTTGGGTGTGGTGCGGCCGGCGTCCAGCGAGCGATCCGAACCCGCAACGTCATGTCCGCGCGCCTTGACGATGAGCGCGAGCGGCAACATTCCGCTGCCGCCGATGCCGCAGAAGAAGTAGGGTCCCGGATGAGCAAGGGGCGTTCGTGAGTCGGGCATGCGGTTTTCCTGCATGAGCGGCATGTCTCAGCGAGGCGAGCATGGGGTCAAGTGAAAAGACGTTCCGCATCGGCGTCGTGGCGCCCGCCGGCGTGCTCGGCGACCATGGCCTGCTCGACCGGATAAGCGCGTTCGTGGCGGCCACTTATGAAGGCGCGGTGGACCTGCTGGTGCATCCGCAATGCCGGCTGGCGGATGGGCATTTTGCGGGCAGCGATGAGCATCGGCTGACGGCGCTGCTGGAGTATGGTGACCGGGAGGACATCGACGCGATCTGGTTCCTGCGCGGTGGCTATGGCGCCAACCGGATTGCGGAGGCTGCGGCAGGGCGGCTGGGGCCGGCGGCGCGGCGCAAGAAGTGGCTCGGTTATTCCGACACGGGCTTCCTTCTCGCAGCGCTGCATCGTGCGGGGATCGGGCAGGTGGCGCACGGGCCGATGCCGGTCGATCTCGACCGGGCGGTGCGCGGGCGCGAGGCGGTGGCGCGGGCGCTGGCCTGGCTGGTGGAGGGGCATCCGGCGTCGCTGGAGGCAAGCGAGCGGGCTGAGACGCCGAAGCTGGCGTTCAACCTTACGGTGCTGAGCCAGTTGCTGGGTACGCCGCTGGAGCCGGACTTTGAGGGACGCGTGCTGATGATCGAGGATGTGGGGGATTATCTCTATCGCTACGACCGCTTCCTGTTTCATGTGACGTCGAATGCGAATGTTCGGCGCTGTGCGGGCATTCGCGAGGGCCGGCTGTCAGCGGATGAGAATCCGACGGCGGTGTTCCGTGTGCCGGACGGAGGCCTGGTGGCGGACTGGTGCAGGCGTGCAGGCATCCCCTATCTCGGCGCCTGCGATATCGGGCATGATGGGGACAACAAGGTCGTGGTGTTTGTCTGAGCGCTATTGCGCCACCCATCCGCCGTCGATCGAGAGCGCCGCGCCATTGATCTGGTTGGCGGCTTCTGTGGTGAGGAAGACGGCCATCGCGGCGACGTCGGAGACCTTCACGAACTCCTTGGTGGGCTGGGCGGCGAGGAGTACGTCGCGGATCACGGCTTCCTCCGAGATACCGCGGGCCTTGGCGGTGTCGGCGATCTGGTTCTCGACGAGGCCGGTTCGGACATAGCCGGGGCAGATGGCGTTGACGCGGATGCCGTGCTGCGCGCCTTCCAGCGCGGTCGATTTGGTGAAGCCAAGAATTCCGTGCTTGGCGGCGACATAGGCGCTCTTGAAGGGCGATGCGACGAGTGCGTGAGCGGAGGCGATGTTGATGATGCGGCCCCACTTGTTCGCCTTCATGTCGGGGAAGGCGAGGCGTGTGGTGTGGAAGGCCGACGAGAGGTTCAGCGCGATGATGAGGTTCCACTTCTCGACCGGGAAATCCTCGACGGGCGAGACGTGCTGAACACCGGCATTGTTGACCAGGATGCCGACGGGGCCGAGCTGTTGCTTCACCGCGGCGAACATGGCTTCGATCTGCTCAGGCTTCGTCATGTCGGCGCCGGAGTAGAGGCAGGTCACCTTGTGCTCGGTTTCGATCGAGGCGCGAAGCTTTTCTATGTCGGCAGGATCGCCGAAGCCGTTGAGGACGACGTTGTTTCCCGCTGCGGCGAGCGCGCGGGCGATGCCTTCGCCGATACCTGAGGTTGAGCCTGTGACCAGGGCGTTTCGGGGCATTGATTACTCCAGTCGGGAATCCAGCCTCAGAACCAGTGCTTCGAAGAAATCCGCCGCCATGGCAAGTGTTGCAGGTTCAACGCGGGCGATGGTGTCGTTGGGCGTGTGGATCAGGGAGAGGACTTCCGGAACCGTCGCCGGGTCGGGCTGGGATGTCGGCGGGTTGAGCATGAAGGCGCGGAGCTTTTCCGCTTCGGCTTTCGGCTGGTGGCCGAGCGAGACGGTGGGGGCGCCGGCGGCGGAGAAGGCGCGGTCATCGCTGGGCGGGTATTGCGGGAAGTCGAGGCAGGAGCGCTTCAGTTCGGCGCAGAGTTCCCGAACGGCCTCCGTGATGAAGTCGGACTGAGCGCCATTGTTGAGACCGTGCATCAGCGTGTCGCCATTGGCATTTATGTCGGCGTTGATAACGGCGGCAAGATTGTCGACGCCGTGGGCGGTGATGAAAGCGCGGGCGCCGAGGAGGCCGAGCTCCTCCTGGTCGGTGAGGAAGAGGGTGAGGCCATGCTTCGTACGGCCGGCGAGGCGACGCGTCGCCGCGATCATCGCGACCACGGAGGCGGCGTTATCGACCACGCCATCGACGAGCTTTCCCCCGTCGAGTTCGATCGCGTCATAGTGGGCGGTGAGGAGAATCTGTCTGGCGCCGGCCGGTCCGGTGCGGACGACGACGTTGCGGCCAGGCGTGGCGCGGCGGCCTGTAAATTCCTCGACCGTGTAGACGAGGCCTGCCGCATCAAGCTGCGCTTTCAGCATCTCGAAGCGCGCATCGTGCGTCGGCTGAGCGAAGGCGGCGACCTTGGCGAGGAGTTGCTGCGGCGTGGCGGACGGCGTCGGCCAGAGGGTGCAGCTTCCGGCCAGAAGTAGCAGAGCGGCCGCGACGACACGAAGCATGATGGAAAACCCCTTTGCGCGGTAGTGGCTCAGCCTGTGGCGTGTTGCAAGAGATTGCCCGGCAAAGTTGCGTCGTGAAGCTTGCGCGTGGCGTCGCAATCGGCTGGAAAGATCGCGGGCGGGGAATCGTCGGGCAGTGGCGGTAGCAGATCCGGGCGGCTTCATGAATTCCAGGCAGAAGACAATCATCCGCGTGTTGCAGCTGATCCTCTATCCGATCGCTGCGATCATGCTGATCGCCTTCGCCGTCGAGTTCTACGGCGTGCTGACCGGGCAGGCGGGGGTGGAGATCCTGACGGGGGCCGACCGTGCGCCACAGACCGACTGGGTGGCTGTCGTCATCGTGGGCTTGTTCTGGGTCGTCTTCCTGGCCCTGCTGATCGAGTTTCTCGCGCGGGAAATCCTGAGGCGGCATCCACGTGACGATCTGGGAACGCCGCTCGTCGAGATCGGCCGCGCAAACAGACCCTTGCACTTCCTCCTCGTCGGCGGCGTGGCGCCTTTTGTGGTTGGGCTCAACCTGATCCTTTTCCAGCCGGACGCGCTCGACATCGATCCGAGGCAGATATTGCTGCACGAGCTGATGGCGTTCTGGCTGTTCTATGGCATCGCACACTTCCTGCTCGTGGCCTTCCTGCTGCGAGCGATCCGCAACCGGCCATTCTTCGTGCTGACCGAGAAGGGCTTCCTCTACGAGCCGGGCGACATCTCGCCGGGGTTGATACGCTGGGGGGACGTCACCGAGATCAAGGAGGCAGAGCTTCTCACTGGCCAGTACTCTTTTACCGGCCCCACGACGCGGGCGACGCTGGTGGTTGGGCTCAAGAATCCGGAGGCTTACCGGCAACGCTACACGCCGCTCCTGGGCCTGTTGCAGCGACTGTCCACCAAGTTCGTCAGCTACCAGACGGAGGGCCCTGGCGACATTGTCATCGTCGCGGATGATCTTGGAGCGCGCTATGGCGAGATCAGGGACCTGATGCTGAGCCGGGCGAAGTTGCGGGCTGGACGCGCATAAACGCGGTCGGTGCGCGCCATGTACCTTCAGTCCTATATCGATTCTCGAAAATAATCTGCGGCTACGCCCTTGCAGACACAGGGGAAGGGGGCACGTATTGTGGTAATGCGCCGTGCATCCCCCGCGGCGCCAGGGACAGGGAGAATAACAAGATGGCGGGTAGCCCCACGGCGCTTCAGTATCTCGACAAGGCGGTCGGCAGCCTTCGCAAGCTTGGCCTCTTTCCCGAAACCAAGGGCGATCCTGCGCCCGTCGTCGCCCTGCTCAACCAGATCACCGAGCTGTCGCCGGACAAGGTGACGACGATTGCGCGCACGCTCGACCAGGCCTCGACGTTCAACGAGGTGGTGCGCGAGCACATCTCGGCGATCAAGGTGGGCGAGCGCTATGAGGTGATCACCACCGCGTTCAACTCGATCCGCGACGACGCCAAGGGTCTCGTGGAGCAGTATGCCGACGGCAAGATCTCCACGATGGAGCGGCTGGGCAATGTGTGGATGAAGATGACGCGCGGCGACATCGCCACGCGGTTCGACAAGATCAAGGACACCTATATTGAGGTCCAGAAGGACACCAAGACGCAGATCGAGAAGGAACACCTGATCCTCGAAGCGTACATGGATTTCCGCGGCGCGATGAAGCAGTCCGAAGTGCTGGCGCTGGAAGTTCTGAAGACGGCCGAAGGCAAGCTCGAGGAAGCCAAGGCGCGGATGACGGCGGCTTCGGCTGCTGTCTCCGCCTATACCGGCACGGAGCCGGCGGAACGTTCGAAGCTTGAGCTGGCGCGTGATGAGGAGTTGCGGCGGCTGCAGGCGGAGGAGAAGCGCTATCAGATATCCAAGGACCTCTCCGACAACCTGACGGTGGGCTACAACACATCCGAAGTCATCATGGCGCGGCTGGTGCAGACCACCAACGCCAAGGAGCGCATCTACGCGCAGTCCGTATCGTTCTTCGGCACCAATGAGGTCGTGCTGACGGCGCTGTCGGCGACGTTCACGGGCATGCACGGGCTGCATGAATCGACCCAGACCCTGGAGTCGATGAAGAAAGGTGTGGACCAGTCGCTCGAAGTGCTGGCCGAGATCGGCGGCAAGGTGCAGGAGGCGGCGCTCAAGGCGGGCTATGGCCCGACGATCTCGGCGGCGGCTGTAAAGAAGCTGGTCGACAGCGTGGTGAGCTATCAGGAACGCTCGATCGGCATCATTGCCGAGATGCGCAAGCTGGCGACGCAGAACTCGGCCGAGATCCGGGATGCTGTCGAGGACGGCAAGAAGCGCCTGGCGCAGCTCGTGGAGCAGGGCGCAGCGGCGGCGCTGATCGTCCGCACGTCATGATCGACGCGCGATGAGCGATACGTCTGTACCGGCGCGCGCCGCGACGACGGCAATCGTGCCGGATGAGCCGCGCAAGCTCGATGATGTGATGCTGGCGATGGATGTGGTGGACACGCTGCGCCATCGCACGCGCATCGTCGACATGGAGCTCAACGAGAGCGCGCGCGAGGAGCAGCTCGTCGCGCGGCTCAAGGAGATCTATGGCGCACAGGGTATCGAGGTTCCCGACCGGATTCTCAAGGACGGCGTGAAGGCGCTGGCCGAGCAGCGCTTCGTCTACAAGCCGCCCCCAGACACGTTTTCGGTGAGGCTGGCGAAGGCGTATGTCAGCCGCAGGAAATGGCTGCCGCAGACATTGACGGCGGTGGGCCTGCTGGCGGCGATCGGGGTCGGATTCCAGCTGCTGGTGTTCGGGCCGATGAATGCCGAGTGGCAGGCTATGCCGAACACGCTTTCTGCAGAACTCGCCGAGGGGCAGGCGCTGGCGACCGATCCGGTGGTCGATGCGCAGCTGGCGAGCCTGGCGGCCGAGGGGCAGCGTGCGGTGGCCAATGGCGATCGCGACGCGGCGCGCACGCAGCTGAAGACGATGCAAGCGATGAACGACCAGCTGGCGCAGGAATACGACATTCGGATCGTCTCGCGGCCCGACGAGGACACCGGCTTCTGGCGGCGCGCGAGCGACCAGCCGAATGCCATGAATTACTATCTCGTGGTGGAAGCAGTGGCGCCGGGTGGGCGCGTGCTGAACGTGCCAATCCGCAGCGTCGAAGATCAGACAACAGAAACCGTGAGCATGTGGGCGCAGCGCGTCGACAAGACAACGTTCGATCGCGTTGCGGCAGAGAAGGCCTCGAGCGGGATGGTGGTGAACGACATTCTCGGGCGCAAGGTGCGCGGTGAGCTCGAACCGCAGTTCGATACGCCCGTGCCGGGCGGGGCGATCACTGAATGGTAGACGATCTCGTTTCCGGGCGCGATGCGCTTCACAGGCTGGACGGGCTGACGGCGGGCGCGCGCGAAGAGTTTGACGCTGCGGCGCGCGGGGCGGAGTCGCATGCGCGGCGAAGGGCGGACATCGCGCGGCTGAAGGCCGAGGGCTATCGCGCGCTGGCGGCGATGCGGCTCGACGTGATCAAGGTTGAGGCGAGGGAATCGCTGTCTGCTGCGGAGAAGGAGGCGGCGCGGCTTCTGACGGAGCATGAGTCCTTCACGACGCGGATCGATGGCGAAGTTGCAGCGGCGGAAGCCAAGCTCAAGGACGCCGAGGCGATGCGGCGCGCGGGCGAGAGCGAGGTTGATTCGGCGCTGAACGCCTATGAGGCTCTGGTGACGGAGACCGAAACGTTGGTGCAGACCGATCCCGGCTACATTGCGTTGAAGCAGGCGTTTGAGGAGGCGCGGTCGGTCTCGGTTCGCGCCGAGCAGAAGCTCGAGCTGGCGAAGGCGGACCGGGACGAAAAGCGCAAGCCCTATGAGGCTGATCCGCTGTTCTCCTACCTGTGGCAGCGAAAGTTCCGTACGCCGGACTACAACAAGGGCGGGCTGTCGCGCGGTCTGGACAACTGGGTCGCGCGCCTGTGCGGTTATGACCAGGCGTATCTCAATTATGCGCGGTTGATCGAGCTGCCGGATCGTATCGCCGAGCACATGGCGAACATGCGGCTCGAGGAGGCCGAGGCGCAGGCGGCGATCGAGCGGTTCGAGGCGCAGGCGCTCGAGGCGCGTGGGGCGGGCAAACTCTCTGCGGAGCTGACAGCGGCGAAGGAGAGGTTGAAGGCGCTGGATATAGCGCTGAGCGAGGCGGAGGCGCGACATGCCGAATTGCGCCGTCAGCAGGAGCGCGCGGCAAGCGGCGATGCGGGGCCGCAGGAGCAGGCACGGCGCGTGCTGGAAGAGGGGCTCGCCAAGGCGAGTTTTCCCGATCTCAAGGTGCTGGCGGCAGAGACGACAACGACGGACGATGATCGCGTGGTCGAGGCGCTGATCAAGTTGCGCACCGAAGAGCTGCAGATGGAGGTGAACTGGCGTGGGGTCGAGGCTCTGCCGGCGCGTCGGCGTGCGGGAGCCGAGACGCTCGAGCAGGTCAGGCGGCGGTTCAAGGAGGCCGGGCTGGATAGCCCCTATGTGATGCTGCTGCGGCCTGCCTTCGAGGCGGCGCTGGAGGCCTATGGCAAGGGTCCGGCGCCAGATGGCGAAGCGCTGTGGCGTGCAATCAAGGCGACGGTGCGCCAGGCTCCGCGCAGCGACGACGACTATTTCGGCGGGCCGCGTCGGGGTCGCAATGTCGGCAGCACGGGCGAGGTGATTGCAGGCGTCATTCTCGGCGAGGTGATCAAGGCGGCGACGCGCGGCAGCCGCTGGGGCGGCGGCGGCTGGGGCGGCGGTGGATTCGGCGGCGGCTCGCGCGGCGGCGGCGGCTTCAAGACCGGCGGCCGGATGGGCGGTGGAGGTTTCAAGACGGGCGGTCGGTTTTAGGGCCGAGCTCTCGCCTAAAACTCCATCCTTCGCGCCCCATGCGCTACGCTCAGGGTCTTGCGCCCGGTCTCCTCGGTCCTGCGACCGCCGAGCGCTGGGACGAAGACGTATTCCGTGTCGATGCGATCCTTGCGGAGGTCGAGCGTGAAATAGCCGCGCTGGCTTGCGTCCATCCAGCGAAGCTGAGGGTTTGTGGAGACAAAGTCAGCGGCGAGACGGGCAGCGTCGCCATTGAAGCGGCGTTCGAAGCCGAAGGAGGAGACGCTCTGGCCGGCGAACTCGACGCCGATCGGGCCGCGCGCGTCGGCAAGATCGAACGCCCAGGCATTGTGGCTGTCTCCGGTCAGCGTGACGAGGTTTGCGCCGGCGCTGCGCGCCGCGTCGTAGAGGCGCTGGCGCGCGGCGGGGTAGCCATCCCACTTGTCGAGCGAATAGGGCAGGCCAGCGTCGAGCGCGGCCGTGCGGCGCTGGAGTTCGGCCATCAGCTCGGGCGGTGCGGCGCCCTTGAACCACGCTGTGTTGGGGCGCGGAAAGAGAAGCGCGCCCATGATGACCTGCTGGATCAGCACCTGCCATGTCTGGCCGGAGGCGACCGACGTGCGCAGGCCTCTGGCGAGCCAGGCTTCCTGGTCGGCATCCATCATCGCGCGCGCGGGATCGGCGAGGGGGCCGGCGCCGAAGGCGTCGAGCGCCTGCCGGCTCGCGCCTTTGGCGAAGATGGCCTCGAGCTGGTCGTCGAGCTGGAGCGAGCGGCCGAGCAGGCGGGTCTCGAGACGGAAAAGCGTGGCGAGTTTGCCGATGCGGTGGCTACCATACCAGTCGCCGCGCACGGGCATCCATTCGCGCCAGACGCGCAAGGCGGCGGCGCGGCGGACAGACCAAGGGCCCTCGGTGGCGGGATCGTGCGCGCTGGCGCCGTCGCGCCAGCTGTTGTTGGCCGTCTCGTGATCGTCCCACACTGCGATCATCGGCAGACGCCGGTGGAGTTCGGCCAGATCGGGGTCGAGCCGGTAGGAGGCGTAGCGCTGACGATAGTCGGCGCGTGCGACGATCTCAGGCAGCGGGGCGAGGCGGCGCTGAGCCGCGAGGCCGGGCTGGGCGTCGGCGCGGGTGAGGGGAGATTCGTAGATGTAGTCGCCGGTGTGGATAGCAAGGTCGATGTCGTCACGCGCCGCGGCGTGGGCGTAGGCGTTAAACCAGCCCGACGTGCCGTTGGCGCAGGAGAAGACCGCTATGCGGAAGTTCTCGACCTCGCCATCGGGCAGCGTGCGTGTGCGGCCGGTGTCAGAGACGGCGCCATCGGGCGCAACAAAGCGATAGTGATACCAGCGGCCTGGAGCGAGGCCTTCTGCCAGCACGCTGGCGCAGTTACCTGCGGCGGGCGAGGCTTCGGTTTCGCCGGTGATGACGATGCGCTGGAAGGACGGATCGTCGGCAATCTCGACGCGCAGGCGCACGGCGTTCGGGGCAAGATAGCGCGCCCACAGAACGACGCTGGTCTGCGAGGGTTCGCCGGATGCGACGCCATGGGTAAAGCCGCGGGTCGGCTGGGCAATAGCGCGCCCGGGCAGGCTATGGGCGAGCAGGCCTGCAGCGCCTGCGGACAGCAGGTGGCGGCGGTTGACGGCGAAGGTCATGAGCGACTCCAGCGTCCGGCAATCCTGGAGAGGCTGCATGACGTTTTGGAGTCGGTCACGATCTGGTCACGCCGGCGGGCGGAGGTAGTCGCGCTTGCCGAGCTGGACGCCGTTGTGACGGAGGATGTTGTAGGCCGTCGAGGCGTGGAAATAGAGGTTCGGGAAGACGAAGGACTGCAGGTAGGCCACGCAGGTCATGGGCATTTCCTGACCGCCGCCGACCGGGATGTTGACGATGGTCGTGCAGCGATCGTCCATCGCCTTGGCCGAGGCAGCCTGGACATAGGCGTTGGCCTTCTGCGTGCGGTCGATCAACTGCGCGAAGGATGTCTCGGTGTCGGGGAAGGAGGGCAGGTCCGTGCCAGCGAGACGGGCGGCGCCGCGCGCCAGCGTGTCGGTCGCGATCTGGACCTGGCGGGACAGCGGGAACATGTCGGGGAAGAGGCGGTAGTTGAGCAGGACCTCCTCGGGGATCTTGAGCGTCGCGGCGTGGTCTGCGCCCTTCTTCAGGATTGCGCCGAGAGAGCCCAGCGTTTGCGCGCTGGCATCCTTGATCAGGGTGGAGATCAGAACAGTCATGGTGGCCCTCGTCCTGCGTGGTGGGCTCTCATAGCGCGCTCACCGGGAGGTTGCACCGGGAAAATTCGATAGATGCGCCCTTGCCGCGATCAAATCCGGCGCCTAACGACGGGGCGGAGGGGCGACTGTCTTGAAGCTGAGGCTGAGAGTTCTCGCATGGAGCCATGTCGCCATTGGCGGACTTGGCCTCGGCGCGTTCCTGATCCTGGCGGCTGCTGCAGCGGGCGAACCGGCCTACGCTGATGAGTTTGCCTGGATGGGTGGCCTCACCGGTGTGCTGAGTCTCCTCTACTTCGCACCAATGCTGGCCGGCGGAATTGGGTTGCTGACCGGCAAGCCGTGGGCGCGGGCGCTGTTGTGGGGCGAGGCTGCAGCGCTTGCGCTGCTGATCCCGGTCGGCACCGTACTGGCGGGTTTCAGCCTGTGGGCGCTGCTTACGACCGCGGACTTGTCCGGGGACGGCGGCATGGCGCTAATCGAGCAGCGCGTGAAGCGAATGCTGCATGCTCTGGTTCTGATCCTGATCGGACTCTTCATTCTGGGCGTGATCATCGGCGCCGGGTGGGTGTTTCGCGACGTGATCGATCCGCCGAGCCGGCAGATTCTGACGCCATTGCCGAGCGGCGTGCCAGGTCGCTTGACGGAGCAGCCAGACTTCAGGATGCCGGAGTTACCGGACGCACCGGAACGGTGACGTTGCAGAGGCCGATGCGCCCGACGGGCTGCTTGTAGAAATCGTCCTTGCGCCAGCGCCGCGAGTTCACCAGCGTCGCGAAGGAGGCGCTGTCGGTGCGCATGACTTCGAGGTTCGTGCGCTGCGCCGGAGGCAGGTCCGCCGCTACCTTGATGTCGGCATAACGACGGTACTCGGCCGGCGTTCTGTAGAAGCCTGCGTCACCGGTGCCGCGGGGAAAGGCGGACATGATCTCCATGCCCTGAACGACCCGGCCGAGCATGGTGAGCTGGCGGTCGAGATTGCGTGGACTGTGGCCGATGATGACGTAAAGCTCTGTGCCGCCGCCGGAGTTCTCGTCATTCTCGCGGCCGACGCCAACCATGCCGTAGCAGTGCGTGAGCCAGACGCTGGTCGCATCGCGCGCAGCGGTCATGCCGTTGATCCAGCCGACTTCGGCGGCATAGGTGTCTGGATCGGGTAGCGTAACGAAATCCGCAACCGCGGCGCGTGGCAGCGTGAATTCGGCGTTGAGCTTCTCGACACCGATCTTTGGCGGGCGGGGCGGATCGAGCGCCTGGGCCCACTGGGTGACAAAATTGTCCTGCACGCGGGTGACGGCGCCGCCGACGAAATAGCCTTCGCGCGAGAGCGCTTTCACATTAGCGACGTGGTTGGGCGCGAACTGCGGCGCCATTTCGATGACGACGCGTCCCTCAGGGAAGTCCATGTAGAGTGTGGTCTCGGGGTCAAGGGCGCGCCATTCTTCCGGCTTGGAGGCGGCCACGACCTCTGCCGGAGATGGGGTGTTGCCGGCAGGAGGCGGCGGGATAGCGCTGGCGGACAATCCGGGAGGCGACTGGCAGGCGGCAAGGCTCAGCGCAGCAAGAGCGATCAGGCGTTTCATCGTCCCTCCACAGTCTTGGCGGGAGATTGCGACGACGCACGCCCAAGCTCAATCGGAAAACGAAAACGCCGCCCCCGCCTGGGCCGTGTCCGGCCCTCGCAGAGAACGCTGAATGTCGCCTGGCTGCGAAATTCGCCGCCTTCCCGGTCGGCGCGAACGGCGGTGCAGTCGATATTGAGGTATCGGCCATCGTTCTGATCACAGACAAGGTCGGAGCAGGACGCGACCTGCCTGCCGCCCACGCAGCAGCCGCCCCGTTCCCGGCGGGCCACATGGTAGCTGACGGTTGCGCGGAGGAGCCTGCAGATGAGTGCGCCTTCGAGGTCATTGGGCGACAGCGCTGCGCCTGCAGTGACGCCCACAGGGCATTGCCTCGCGATGGGTCCGAGGTGTCCAACGATGGGCAGACTCGGCCTTGTCAGGATCCCCGGCGCAGCTGTTTTCGGTTAGCATCGCGCGGGCATCCGTCATGCGCGTCGCCAGCGAAGGTCGGACAGGGACAATGCCAGGCATCGGCGTTGGCGGCAGTGAGGTCGAGAATGCGGAGGGGCAAGGCCGCGCTGTCGGGCGAGCACCCGTCTGCGACTGCAATTTTGCAACGACCAGCGACGATGGGAGAAATGGTTCCTCAAGCGGGGGGTCGCCGGCGTCCACGGATGCGCCGCCGCGACCCGGCAGGCATCAACCAGTTACGAGGGGAACGAGGTGTCTTGAGGGGCAGCCAGTCGGGAATGCGTCGTTTTGCAAGCCAGTAGGGTTTCCATAGCGCCTGCCAGGCGCCCTGCGGACTCGAGCGGCAGGGCCGCGGCATCAGTCGCGGCGTGTGATAGGTCCGGAACCAGCGGGCGACCGCGAGCGCGACTTCGGGTGGCACGGCGCTGTTTCGGGGTCCGCTGACCTCCCCAAGCCGAACGATGCTGTCGCTCGAGAGCGAGAGCATTGCGACAGGCTCGCCACGTTTCTTGACCAGCCAGATGCGGCTGCGGTCGCAGGCGATATTGCCGGCGTACGAACGGGAGCAGTTCTTCAGGGCAGATGCCGCAGCGACCAGATCTTCTGCGGTGTCCACAGGTTCGAATGCAAAGTCATCGACCGTAGCGGACCTCGCCCAAACATCGCGGCGCGCTTCGGCGCTCAAGAAGGCGTGGCTCTCAACATCGGCCATCCAGGCGTCCAGGGCGTCACGGGCGTTGGCACAGGACATGTCGGGCGTCCAGCGCGTCCTCATGATCCGTCCGGCCCAGGTATCCGGCCGCCTGCTGTACCAGGCCCAGACGGCCAGGCGTGGGAGCTGGGAGATAAGCCTTTTCATCTGGGGGTGCTCGAAGTGCCTTGCGCACCAGATGGCCAGGTCTTCGTGTCCCCAGTGGCCTGCGAAGGCTATCACCTGCAGCCACAGTGCGGCTCTCCGGCGTTTGGCGGGGAGATGGTTCGCGATCTGCCGACGGAACTCGAAACTGTCGGGCAGCTTGGTGAGCGGCATGTCGAAGGCAAGCGGATGAAGTTTGCGCATCCACATCGGCACGCGCGCGGATGCAGCAAGCTGGGCCAGAGGCTCACCTGCGATGGCGCGCGCGATGACGGGTTCAACCTCGAATCCGCGACGCGGGACGGCCATTGAGAACAGCAGGGCCGGGAAGCTGATGGCAAGATCTGCCAGCCGTGGATGGCGGCTGGCAATTCGAGAGATGGCGGCGCGGTGAGGCTCCGCAAAACGCGAGATGGCCTGTGCTGTGCGGTTGGCCGGCGCACATTTGCCGTCGCGCGCAGGGGATAATGCGGCGTTCATTGAATGATCTTGTGCTGGCGGACACGCAGGTCCGCACTGTCAGTTGCGTCTGGAAGGTGATGGATCCGCGCGCTTGCGCGGAAGGCGTCAAATGTCGCGCGAGGCGAGATGGAGGCGAATGGTGCAAGACATGTGCGCCTCCCTTGAAGCGGCTTCCATTGAGACGAGCGCCTTACACGCCGTGAACGAGGAAGACAAGCGGGGCGCGCCGATGATGAACGCCGCGCCCCAGCGCCATCACAGCACGTCCAGCATCTTCGCAACCAGCGGGTGACGGACGACGTCTGTTTGCGACAGGCGGACGACGCCAATGTCCCCGCCCATGGTCTCGATGCGGTCGGCTACGGTGTTGAGGCCCGAGAGTTCCGGGAGGAGATCCGATTGCGCCGGGTCGCCGGTGACGATCATCTTCGAGTTCCAGCCGAGGCGGGTGAGCAGCATTTTGAGCTGGGTGTAGGTGCAGTTCTGCGCCTCGTCGATGACGACAAAGGCGTTGTTCAGCGTGCGGCCGCGCATGAAACCGACCGAGGCGATCTCGATCTGGCCCTCGGCAATCATCGCCTTCACCTGCTTTGCCGACATGCGGTCCTGCAGCGCGTCGTAGAGCGGGCGGAGATAAGGGGCGAGCTTCTCCTCCATGTCGCCCGGGAGGAAGCCGATATTCTCGCCGGCGTCGACCGCGGGGCGGCAGAGCACGATGCGGCCGACCTTGCCAGCGCGCAGGGCTTCGACGGCCTTGGCGATGGCGAGATAGGTCTTGCCAGTGCCTGCAGGGCCGAGCGCGAGCACGAGGTTGGCGCGGTCGATCGCTTCCATTAGGCGCGCCTGGCCTTCGGTCTTGGGTGTCACATTCTTGACATAGGCCTGATCGCGCTGTGGTTCACGCTGCTGGTGCTGGTCGTGTGCGGCATGGGCGCGCCTGCGCTTCTTCGGGTGGCGTTCATCCTCCGCGATCGGGTCCCAGCCGCCTTCGATGACACTGAGCTGAACGCCGCCGGCATCACGATCGCGGCGAGCCTGGAAGTCGGCGCGGACGCGGCGAACGGCTGAACGCTTACCCATGGAGGCACTCCTCTTGCGGCAAGAAAACCCGCACCGTAGCTGGCGGTGCAGGCGGAAAAACGAAAACGCCGCGAGCCTCTGGGGCGCCGCGGCGTTTGAACGAGCCGGTTGAGACGAAAACGGATGGAAGCGGTGGCGGCCGCGTCGTGCGGCCTGCATCGTAGGCGGATGGTGCAACCGTGCGCGGTCGACTCAATCCAGTTCCCCGTATGCCGAAGCGACAGACCTGTCAGCGCGCCACTTCGAATCAGCTTCCCTAGGAGTAGACTAGTTCTGCGTTAACGGAACTATAAAGAGTGAGTTCCGCGCAGGATGGCCCAAGGCCGCTTTCTGCCCGGGAATGTTGCAGTCGGATGACACCGGCGCCGGGTTTCGAGTCGCCGGCGCCCAGGCAGGGAAGGAGCCGTCATGGCGATCTACGAGCTCGATGGCGAGAGGCCGCAGTGCGATCCGGAGAGCTGGGTGGCGGAGACCGCCGCCGTGATGGGGCGCGTGGTGCTGAAGAAGGGCGCCAGCGTCTGGTTTGGCGCAACGCTGCGCGGGGACAACGATCCCATTGTCATCGGCGAAAACTCCAACGTCCAGGACGGGTCGGTGCTGCATACGGATGTCGGCCAGCCGCTTGAGATCGGGCGCGACTGCACGATCGGCCACATGGTGATGCTGCATGGCTGCACGATCGGCGAGAACACGCTGATCGGGATCGGGTCGATCATCCTCAACGGCGCGAAGATCGGGAAGAACTGTCTGATCGGCGCCAACTCGCTGATCACCGAAGGCAAGGTCATACCGGACGGCGCGATGGTGATGGGCGCGCCGGGAAAGGTGGTGCGAGAGCTTTCGCCCGAGCAGATCCAGATGATTACCGGTTCTGCGCATCACTACGCGGAAAACTGGAAGCGCTATGCACGCGGGCTGAGGAAGATCGGCTAGAGTCCATACTCGCTCTTGAACGCCTCGAGGGGCGCTCGCGTGGTGAGGACCTGAAAGGGAAAGCTCAGCCAGGGCTGTATCGCGTCGAGTGTTTCGAGATTGCGGAAGAATGCATCGGCGACAGCCGGCTTCACATGTCCGCGGAAATCGAGGAACTGACCCCAGGTGGAGAGGCCGTGCATGGGGCGCGGACCAAGCAGGGGCGTGCGCGAACCTATGTAGGCCTGGGGGAAGAGTCGGCGATAGGCTTCGGTATTGTAGAGCCAGGACTGGCCGACGACGCTGCGTGCATCTGGCCAGCGGCTTGCGACGAAGGCGAACATCTCCGAAAGCTCGGCGCGGCGCTGCGGGATGTGCGAGGCATGCAGCGGGCCGACGGCCTCGCGGTTGAGGCGATTGCGGAAATGGATGCGCACCTCGCCCTCGGCATTCGGCGCCTCGCAGGCGAAATGATTGCCGAACGGGAAGCGGTCTGGCGGCCAGGGATCGGGCGGGCGCTGCGTGTAGGCAGTCACGATCGTATCGAGGCGCGTGGCCGGGTCGGCGAGTGCTGCATCGACCAACGCCAGGAAGGCGGGGTTCGGATCCTGTTTTGCAAGGTTGCCGTACGCGAAGAGGCGGTGAAGGTTTGTGTGGAACGTGACCGCTTCTGCCAGCGGCAGGCCGCTCCTGGCCGACAGTGCGTCTGCATAGCGCAGCTGCAGGCCGAAGAAGGCGCGCGCGGTCTCTGCGACGTCCGTGCCGTTTGCCTGTGTCACCGAATCTGAACCCGTCCTTGAGCGCGCCATCCTAGCGCGCTGCGCGGCATCGCCTATATGTCGCGGATGGCCAAGCTTTCCGTTCTCGATCTGGCGCCGATTGTCGAGGGGTCAACCGCGCGGCAGGCGCTCGACAACAGCCTGGACCTGGCGCGGCATGCCGAGAAGCTGGGCTATAACCGTTTCTGGCTGGCCGAGCATCACAACATGCCCGGGATTGCGAGCGCAGCAACCGCCGTGGTCATAGCGCATGTGGCGGCGGGCACGTCGCGGATACGCGTGGGTGCCGGCGGCATCATGCTGCCCAACCACGCGCCGCTGATGGTGGCGGAGGCCTTCGGCACGCTCGCGGAGCTGCATCCGGGGCGGATCGATCTCGGGCTCGGCCGCGCGCCGGGGACGGACCAGGCGACGATGCGCGCACTCCGTCGTTACATCGGCGGTGCAGAGACGTTTCCGCAGGACGTGGTCGAGCTGATGGGCTGGTTTGAGCCGCCTGTGCCTGGCCAGACGGTGCGGGCGGTGCCGGGGGCGGGTACAGATGTCGAGATGTGGATCCTGGGTTCATCGCTCTTCGGCGCCCAGCTGGCGGCGCATCTGGGGCTGCCCTACGCGTTCGCTTCGCACTTTGCGCCCGGCGACATGATGGACGCGATCCAGATCTATCGTGAGAGCTTTCGGCCCTCGCCGCGTTTGCACGCGCCGTACGTTATGCTGGGGCTCAACGTGATTGCGGCTGAGACGGACGGTGAGGCGAAACTCCTGTTCACCTCGATCCAGCAAGCGTTCGCCAATCTGCGCATGGGGCGGCCGGGCAAAATGCCGCCGCCAAAGGCCGACCTGCAGCTCGATCCGCTGGTGGAGCAGGGCATCCTGCACGCGCTGTCCTGCTCTGTCGTCGGTGGCCCCGAGACAGTGAGGCGCGGCATCGCGGAGTTCATTGCGCGCACCGGCGCGGACGAGCTGATGGTCACCGGGTCAGTGTGGGATCACAAGCTCCGGCTGCGCAGCTTCGAGATCGCAGCTCAGGCGATGGGATAGCGCAGGCGCGAGCTCACGGGACTATCCGTGTGACTTGCGCTTTCCGTGAGGCTTGCCGCGGAAGGGTTTACCCCCGGGCTTGCCCGAGCGGGCGAATGGCTTGTCGCCGCCGAAGGATTTTCCAAAAGGCTTGTCGCTGCGCGGCTTGAAGGACTTGGCGACTTTGGGGCCGCGCGGCTTGAAGCCATCGGAACGATCGCTTTCGCCGGCCCGGCGCTCGGCGTGACGGGCCTCGGCGTGTTTCTTCGCGGGGCGAACAAGCGGCGCATCGGAATCAGGCGTCCACTTGTGGGGCTTCTCTGGCGCAACCGGCGCCAGTTGGCCGGCGGCGCGTGCTGCGTCACGGCGCTGCTTGCGGTTGAGACCGCTGGGGTGGGGCGGCGGCGGTCCATCAGACGTGGGCGCCTGGGGCACAAGTGACGCCATAACCGGATCGGCGGCCATCATGGCGCGCTCGTTCTCGCGTTGCTGATGCCGCACGGCGCGCGCTTCATCGCGGCCGGAGCGCTTGAAGTCTCGACGTGGCGGACGCTCGCCCTGTTCCCGCTTCTCGCGCGGCGCACGGTCGGCGCGGGCGCCGTCGTCGCGGCGGGCGCGGGCGGGATGGACGCTGTCACTTGCAGTGGGAGGCGTGGTAGGTTCGATCCGGATCTGGTTCTCGCTGGTGTCGCGCACGGCAATCGCGAAGGCCTCGGCGGCGTGGCCGACGATCTCGAACTTCGTCTCGTCCTCGAAGATGCGGATTGGGCCGACCTCGGCGCGCGTGATGTGGCCGACGCGGCAGATCAGGGGAAGAATCCATTTCGGGTCGGCATTGCGGCGGCGGCCGACATTGAGGCGGAACCAGACACCATCGCCCTCGGAGGCTGCAAAGCCGCGTCCGGCGCGGCCAAGCTGGGCGGGCCGCTCGCCAGTCTGCCGTTCGAGCGTTTGCGCGTTGCGCATGCGGCCGTCGTCGGAGACGTCCTCCGGCTCAGGTAACTCATTGCGCAGGAGGCCGATGAGGGCGGCGGCGAGCTGCTCGGCCGGGACCGTCTCGGCCAGTTGTCTCGCGACGGACTGGTCTTCTTCCGTAACGCTGGCGCCGAGCGCCGGGTGTGAAAGCAGGCGCTGGCGGTCCTGCGCACGAATCTCCGCTGCTGTCGGCGGTCCGCTCCAGGTCGCCTCGATATTGGCAGAGGCAAGCACCTGTTCGGTGCGTCGGCGCCTGGTGTGCGTGACCAGAAGGACAGACGTGCCTTTCCTGCCTGCCCGGCCGGTGCGGCCGGAGCGATGCAGGAGGGTTGCCTTGTTGGTCGGCAGATCGGCATGGATGACGAGTCCGAGATCAGGCAGATCCAGGCCGCGGGCGGCAACATCTGTGGCCACGCAGACCTTGGCGTGGCCGTCGCGCAGGGCCTGCAGCGCGTCATTGCGTTCGCGCTGGCCCATCTCGCCCGAGAGACCAACGGCATGGAAGCCGCGCTCGCGCAGGGCAGCGTGCAGATGGCGAACAGCCTCGCGCGTGGCGCAGAAGACGAGCGCGCGACCGGCTTCGAAATAGCGCAGCACGTTCACCACGGCCCGCTCCGTATCGCCGGGTGAGACGCGCATGGCGCGGTAATCGATGTCGCCATGGGGTTCGGTGGCGCTTGTCGTGTCGATGCGGATGGCGTCGCGCTGATAATTCTTCGCGAGCATGGCGATGCCGCGCGCGATAGTGGCTGAGAACAGGAGCGTTCGGCGTGTTTCCGCGTTCGTTGCATCAAGAAGCGTTTCGAGTTCCTCGCGGAAGCCGAGGTCGAGCATCTCGTCGGCTTCATCGAGCACAGCGACCTGCAATGCCGAAAGATCGAGAAAGCCGCGCGTGAGATGGTCGCACAGGCGGCCGGGCGTGCCGATGACGATATGGGCGCCGCGTGAAAGCTGTTGTTGCTCGGCGCGGACGCTCATGCCGCCGACGCACTGGGCGATGCGGGCGCCCGTGTCGGCGTAGAGCCATTCGAACTCGCGGCTGATCTGCATCGCAAGTTCGCGGGTTGGCGCGATGATGAGGGCGCGGGGATGATTGACGTCATCGAAGCGTTCGGCGGCGCCGAGCAGCGTCGAGGCGAGCGCCAGGCCGAAGGCGACCGTCTTGCCCGAGCCGGTCTGGGCCGAGACCAGCATGTCTGCGTTGGGGCGGTCCGGGTTCTGGTCGGCTTTGACGACGGCAAGCTGGACGGGCGTGGGCTCAGCATAGCCGCGCGCGGCGAGGGCGCGGTCGAGCGCGGGATGGACGGTCGGGAAAGGCATTGGGGTCGTTTTCAATCGGGCGGGCCGTCCCTTCCGGCATTGGCCGGGTGCGGGAAGCAGGT
>JBEAMJ010000070.1:0-59129 GCA_041166025.1 Pseudomonadota bacterium
CGCGCTTCTTCTGCACGCGTTGGGACCTGGCCGGCTGGTGGGGTGGCTTTGCGTCGTCGCTCAAGTCCAAGGCATCCGGACTACTCGAGAAATATCCAATACCCAATGGACGGATGCGGAGATCAGTAAGTTGGGCTTCAGCCGATGCTGGCGTCGCCGACCGATCCAAGCCACGTCCAGCAGCGATCTCGGCTTCCTGGAAGCGCCCTTGCGACAAAAGCGCGAGCGGCGTGACGCCCATCATGCCGGGTTCGCTGAGCGCTATGCGATTGGACTCGGCCGTGCCTCGATCAATGTATCGCAAGGCTCCGAGAAGAGAGGCAAGACGTGTCTGGTTGGCCGCACGAACCGGGCCACCTTGAGACCAATTGTGCAGCGTGCGACGATCGACCTGCAGCAGGTCGGCGAGGTCATCCCAGGTGAAGCCCGTCAAGCGCCGCACCTCAAGCAGGTTTTCGCGAACAGCTTCTCGATTTATCCCTGGAGCAGGTTCCGGGCGCAGCGCCACTACGGCTGGCACCATGGTCCGGACGAAGTCGTCGTCCTGCCAATCGATGCTATTGCTGGTCTGACGCAGCATCGAGGCCAGTCCAACCAGCATCGAGATATCACCCGGCAGAACAGCCGAGCTAGTGTCGGTCGTAAACGAGCGTAGCCCGACCGGCTTCAGATCGAATGGCTGTTCGATCTGAAGCTGCCCAAGCAACGTCAATGGCAAGGGCAGCGCGTGCGGCGGACAATCCAATGCCAGTAACATCAGGCCTCTTTCCCCCCGAAAGTATCGACCAATTTCTGATTGGCCGCCCAATAGAAAACCGTGTTTATACGAGTCGCGAGTTCATAAACCAGCTTCGTCGTCGCTTCTGGATCGAACGGCAAAGGCACTAGGTGATCAGAGAACCCATCCAGATCGAAGATCCAGGACTTTTCGTCGATCGGCGCCAGCAAGCCGAGATCGTGGCTCGCGCCGGGCGGCATCAGCCCCCACCGCAATAGCAACTTGCCTTCAGCGGTGTTGCACAGTGCTTCGGTGAGGCTGTGTTCAATGTGCTCCTTCAGCCCAGACGAGCTGAAGCTTCCAATCTCAGCCCGAAAGAGGTCACGGAGAATCGCCATCTGGGGCGACTTGATCTGGTTGACGTAACGTATGCCAGTGCGCGTCACGACTGCTGGATTGACCGTTTCAGCCATGGCGACAAACACGTCCCGAAGCCTGTTCGTGAAGTCGACGCGGTTGGTGTATTTCTTGGTCTGAAACGCAAGAAAGCTTGGCCCGAGCGAAATCGTCCATTCCTGCTTTGCGTCGCTAAAGCGCCAGGTTGTCGTTTGCTTGAGCGAGGGCGCGTTGCCGTCTCCCACCTGGACCGACACCGCCGCTTGGGTATTGGCCAGTGGATAACTCCCTCTGATCAGTTCCTGGAACTGAGCAACAAACTCCTTCTTCTGGATTGAGAAAATCTCGGGAAAGCGAACCTGAGCGACCACGCCGGTCAACGGCGCCTGCGCCAGCTCCATCCGCTTTCCGTTAGGGCGCCCGAAGAGCGGATCTTCGATTTCATTGTCCGGCATGTGGGCTCCCCTGTGAATCAGGGACTATAGGGATGAGAATTAGAATGGGAAATAGCCTGTGCAAGCTACTTGCGCGTGAAGATCGACGTGCCTATTTGGGAAATAGATTGGGAATTATCGGTTTTAACCCTGTCGTCGGGGCCCGGTCGCAAGAGGCACGCCATTGAAGGATTAGGCTATGACCCACAACTGGAACCGCGCCCGCGCGGAAAAACGCATCGAAGCCGCGCTGAGTGCGGTCGAGGATGTCGAGATCGTCGACTACACACGCGACACTTCTCTGGCGGACATCCCTGTCCACAAGGCCTACCGGATGCGGGCGGCCCACCTTTATGCGGACATCGTTAACCTCGATGACATCCTTGGGGTCACAGAAGCCGAAGGTGAGACCTGCCACCGCCGCACATTGAGATTCCTCAACCTGCACTACCGCGCCGTCGATCGCATCCTCAAGCGAACTGACGCTCGTAGGGTCGACTTCCACAATCAGCGTCTGCATGCGGTGATCGCCAAGCCTTATGGCGCAACGTCCGATGAGATCGGCAGCCGCATTCATCGCGCCATAGCGATCGCACAACTCATTATCGATGTGGTCGCCGAAACCGGAGACGATGACGAAAACATCCCTGATGCGCAAATCCGGGTAGGGATCGACAGCGGGCTTGCCCTAGCCGTCAATAACGGTCGCCGCGGCGGACGGGAGCCGCTCTTCCTCGGGTCACCCGCCAACAAGGCGGCAAAGTTCGCGGGAGCAAGCCGCAAGACCGGAATCTACCTGACCAACAATGCCCGGAAATTCATCGGCCTCCCTGCAGTCGATCAGCCGAAGTCCACAGCGCTGACGGCCGAGGAAATCGCCACTTCGCAGGAAGCCGCCGACCTTGGCGTCGACAAGGACACGATCGTCGCTGAGTGGCGGGAAGACCTGGAAAACAATCCGATCGGCTCCTTCACCTTCAAGCGGCATACCCCGCCGCTCAAGACAATGGACATTGGCGCGCTCACACCGGCAAACTCCCGTCGCCAGGAAAGCGCATCGCTCTACGCCGACCTTGATGGCTTCAGTGCCTACATTGCGGCGAGGATGCAGGACAACGACAAGGCGAAGGACGCAGTACGCGTCCTGCACGTGCTGCGCTCCGAAATGGACAACGCCCTTTCGATTGACTTCGAGGGGCGACGTATCCGCTTCATCGGCGACTGCCTGCACGGCGTGATGTGTGAAGGAACCGCCCAGACCACGGACGAAGCAGCGACCGTAAGTGATGCGACGCTGTGCGCAGGCGCCATCCGCAGCAGCTTCGACCTCGCCATCGAGAAACTCACCGCAAAAGGCATAGACGTTAAAGGACTGGGCATCCAGATCGGCTTCGACCTGGGCCCGATCAGCATCACACGATTGGGCATGCAGGGCGACCGAGTTCGGTGCGCTATCGCCCGAAGCGTACGGAATTCGGAGCGCGAACAGCTGCGCTGTGCGGCAGGCGATACCGCCATCGGACAAGCCGCCTACGACGCCGCTACAGACGCCGTTAAAGAGATTTTCGAGACGAGCCGTATTACCTCCGGCCTCGACTACAATGAAGCTGTCGAAGCTCTTGCGTCTGCGGGTGATGAAACGGCGAAGGCATCAAAGAAGGCGGCCCTAGCCGGTGCGGCGCCCGCCATTATCCGCGCGTCGGATACTCCTATCCGCCCGCATGCCGATGGCTGCTGATACACAACCTCCGCAGTTGGCCATCGACTTTGCCTGTCAGGCGGTGGGCGGCCTTGGCGGCACAGTGATCCGCAAAGGCGGGAGCGGCGCCGACTTCCGTCTGCCGGTCATCGTGGCGGACGGCAGTGTGACCGAGTACCTTTTGTCGGTGAGCTCGCGAGAAGACCAGCTGTCGTGCCGCGAAACTTCGCCTGCTCACCTGCCCTCGTGCTGCCCTGATCGCCATATCAACCGCGATGGGAGCTTTTGCATCACTTGGGCATCACGACTTCCGATCCACGTTATCGATGCGACTTCAGCTGATACGTGGTGGCAAACCGTCTACCGCTTCCTGCAGGAGCAGCATCGCGCCGCGAAAAAACGGAAATGGCCGACGAAAGGCGACTGGGCCCACGGCGATGCTGCGCAAGACCAGCTCCGGGCTGAGACAGCCGCCGCGGCGCTTGGGGGACGCTTCCCCTCCGATCTGAAACATGGGCGGCTGACGGTGACGAGGAAGGGCCACTTTCACCGCCTGATTGGCCCGGGTGGCTGGCGTTATTCTGTCTGGATCGAATTCGGTCGCGTGGCGACACTCCGACAGCCCTGCTTCTGCCCGCAAGGCGCTAGTAAGCACGTTCCCCTCAAGAGCTGCGGCGAACATGCGCAGGCAGCAGCTGACCTCGTTCTCGGCATGGTCGGTCGAGAGCGGGAGGAGCGACGCTTCTGGAAGTCACTGAAGGGTCAACCCTGCTGCGGTACGATGGATGACTGTCCGTTAGCTACTGCACAAACATAGGCTCAGACCATGGCGAGGCTGAAAGACAGATTTGAAACCGCGGCGGGCCGCAAACCGGCCGCACCTGCGGCAATGCGACGCCAGAAGGTGCTGCGGGATTGCGGCGAGCTCGCCCAAGCGCTGCTCGATGCTGGCGACATTCGCGAGATCGGTCAGGGCGTGGAATTGATCAAGGAAGGCGATAGCGATAGCGAGGTCTACTTCCTCTTGATGGGGATCGCTGAGATTCGCGTCAAAGGTAACCCGGTTGGCGAGCGGATGGCCGGCGAGATGCTCGGAGAAATTGCCGCGCTCAAGCCGTCCAACAGACGCACAGCCTCGGTCGTCACGCTCGAGCCCTGCGTGGTCCTTCAACTCACCGCAGATAAGCTGGCTGAAGCCGCCGATGAACACGCGGTGTTCTGGCGAAACACCTCCGAGGTGATGAGCGAACGCCTTGGCGACCGGAACCGGATGCTTGCCGCGACAAACGAAAAACCTCTGGTGCTGGTCTTTTCATCGGGCGAAGCGATTGGTCTGGTCAGGCAGATCGAAACTAACCTGGGCGACGACGGAACGATAGCGATCGAACCTTGGGACAAGGTTTTCGCCATCTCTGCTTACCCTATCAGTGAGCTAAAGGCAGCCATTGGGCGCGCCGACTTTGTCGTGGCCATCATGCGCGGCGATGATGTGCTGATAAGTCGGAACAAGAGACGGAAGGCGCCGCGCGACAACGTTGTGCTCGAGTACGGCATGGCGCTCGGCTGCCTGGGCCTTGAGCGATCGATCATGCTTCGCCCGACAGATATCGACGTGAAGCTAGCGACCGACAAGGATGGCTTGACCTATGTCGGCTACCGGGAGGGAGATGTGAAGCCATCTCTCCGGATCGCCTGCAACAAGATACGCGAGCATATTCAAGTTCATAAAATCAAACAGGCGGAGAAGCCATGCTGATGGGTCTGCCCGCATGCGCAAGACAAAGAGACAAGCGGATCGACCGCAACGTCGACGAGACGCAGGTCCTCATAGGATCGAGGCGACGCGGTCAACGCCAAACTACAAAGCAGTTAACACGACTGTTCACTTGCTTACCGCCGGAGGCGCAGCTTAAGAGCCACATAGAGATACGGGGGCTTTCTTGACACTCATTGATAGATTCAAAGGCGCCGATGGCGATCGCGCCTTACACGGATCGTTGTTGGCTGCGAAGCTGGTCCAGGGCGATGACGGACTCGCCAAGGCGCTCGTCAGCGCCGGCGATCTCGTTGGCTTTGCACTCGGATCCACGCTCATCGAGCAAGGCGGCGACGACAACGATGTGTATCTGCTGATTGCCGGCACGTGCGACATCGTCGTGAACGGACGTGTTGTCGCCACGCGAGGGCCCGGCGACCACATAGGGGAAATGGCGGCGATTGAACCGTCGCAACAAAGAGCCGCAACGGTTATCGCAAAGGCTGAGGTCGTCGCCTTGAAGGTTCCAGAACCCTCATTCCACAGGCTGGCGCATCAGTTCCCGAACGTATACCGGGTGGTCGCCCGTGAACTCGCTCGCCGACTGTTGCAGCGAAATGCACTTGTTGGTGCATACCGCGAGCGCGTAAGGCTTTTCATCATATCATCCGTTGAGGCGCTCCCAATTGCGCGCGCGATACAGACTGCTTTCGAGCACGATCCATTCCACGTCGTTATCTGGACTGACGGCGTGTTCAAAGTGGCCAGCTACACTTTGCAAAGCCTAGAGGATGAAGTCGACCAATCAGATTTCGCTATCGCGATCGCGCACGCGGACGATCTAACGACAGTTAGGGGTTCGGCTTGGCCCACGCCTCGGGACAATGTTATTTTCGAACTTGGCTTGTTTATGGGGCGACTTGGACGCGCGCGTGCGGTGCTGATGGAGCCGCGCGAAGAGAAAGTGAAGCTTCCGAGCGACCTTGCTGGCATTACAGCAATCCCGTACCGGTTCGAGAAAGGCGATGATGCGGCGGCGCTACTTGGACCAGCCTGCAACCGGCTGAGAGATCACATCAATGCCCTCGGGCCCAATAACGGGTAAAGGCAGATCTTAAGCCGCTACCGCTCGAATATTCCGTGAGTTTTCTGATCTAGATTTGTACGTCCTGCTTGCCATCCCGCTTCAGTGATCCGCCTGCCATGGCGTCGTGCACACACAAGAGAGCGCGCATAGGGCGAGTCACAGCTCTACTGCACCAAGAAGGCGCTCAGCTCCTCCACCCTGCCCTGCACCAGCCCAAACGCGTGGGTTGCCACCCATACCGTCCCTGCACGCGCAGGCCGAGGCCTACTTTGGCCAACGCCCCTTCCGCGCTGACCGCCTTCATCCGGCCATTCAGTTTCCGCAGCGAATATCAGCGAGTCAGCGTTCCAATAGGGGCTGGCTCCTTCTTCTAGAGGCTCTAGATTACCCGCTTGCCGATCGAGCGGGCGCTGCGTTTCCCGCCATTTCCCGACATTTCCCGGTCGATTCCGGTTCCCGCTAGCTGGGCCAACATCGTCGCTCCAAACTGGGAGACAGACCATGCTTGCCACACTGCCTGTTGAAATCATCGAGGCCAAACCTGCTATTCGCCGCCAGCAGCTGCGCGAGCTCGTGCCGCTTGCCGACACCACGATCTACGAGATGGAACAGCGAGGAGAGTTCCCGAAGCGCTTCTATCTCACCCCGCGTTGCCCGGTCTGGGACCTCGGTGAAATCAATCACTGGCTTGCGTCACGACGCGCGGCTGCCGGCCTTGCTCCGCCGCCGCATCCCGACGTGCGGCGGCGGAAATCGCGTCCTGTGCGCACTTAGGGGTGTGGGTCATGCGCTACCAGCTCAATAGCCGGCGGCATGAATGCGGCGGTGTACTTCTGGCCGTGGATCCAGGCTTCGACCATGTTGGCCCATTCCTGCATCATGTGGCGACGCTGCGGCTCGTACTCAGCTTTGTTGTACACTCCGCGGACCGTTCGCCCGTGCTCATGCGCCAGGCACTTCTCGATCCAGTCGCTGTTGAAGCCAACCTCATTGAGCAAGGTGGAAGCGGTGCGCCTTAGATCGTGTACCGTAAATGGCGCTAGCGGAAGGTCATCGTCCTTCGCAATTTGGGCGATAGCCGACGTCACTCGATTGAAAACAACCCGGCACATCGGCTCATCAGCGTCATAGCGCGACGGCAGCAGAAATCGAGAATTACCCGCACACGTCTTTAGCGCTATCAGAATGTCGATCGACTGGTCCGACAAGTAGACGTTGTGGGGCTTGGACTTCTTCATTCGCTCCTTCGGAATGGACCAGACCCGGTTCTGGAAATCGAACTCGCTCCACGTCGCTTCCAGAAGCTCGCTCTTCCGAACCATGGTAAGCAGAAGGAGTTTCATCCCGAGGCGGATTGTCGGCATTGTCGCGACGCGCTCGATCAGCCTGAAAGCAATTCTGATCTCACTCGGCGAGAGGGACCTGTCTCTGACTTGAAATGTTGCGATGGATGATGGAGCAACTGCGTCCGCCGGGTTGGCAATCGTTTCACCCTGCAGGACGGCAAAACCGAATATCTGCTTCACGATATCACGCACGTGGATCGCGGTGGCAGGCGCTCCACGGCTTTTGACCTTGTTGCAGAGCGCCCTCAGATCATCGGGAGTGATCTCGGTCATAAGCCGGCTCTTCCACGCCGGAGCGATGTCCCGGTCATAGATGTGCCGCCGCATGTCCCGGGTCGACTGCGCAATTTTCGCTTCCTTGAAGTAGTAGTCTCCCCATTCACCCAGCGAGCGCGCGCTCGAAAGGCGGCGCTTCTCGCGTTGCTTTTCCTGGGCGGGGGATTGGCCTGCCTTGACCGCTCGGCGGGCTTCAATGCATCGCTCACGCGCCTGCGCCAGCGTAATCCCGTCGCGACCGTACTGGCCAAGTGTAAGCGTCTCCCGTCTCCCATGCAGTCGGTAGTCGAGCCGGAAGACGATGGTGCCCGTGGTTTTGACCAGAGCATACATACCGTCACGGTCTGTGACTTTGTACGTTTTGTCCTTTGATTTCAGATTCTTGAGTGCCGTGTCGGTCAGCATTTTCCGCTCCTGTTTGGATGCGGAGAGGCAGAAAACGGGGCTGAAAGACCGTCAGCCAAAATACCGTCAGGACTCGCCTATCCGCTTGGTTTCAAAGTGTATTTCGTTCGAACCGTGCGGAAATGGCGGGAAAGGGTCGTGACGGTTCGGGGATCATTCGGTTTGCACCGATGCCGCCACGCCGTCGCGCATACCGCCAGGCCGTCACGCTGCTTGGCGAACGTTGGCGATAAATGTCGATTGAATTTCTGATGGAGTTTCAGAGCTCTAGGCAGGATCACCGATAGACGGCGAACCACTCGGGAGTGCGCTGAATCATTCCCACTCGATCGTCCCCGGCGGCTTGCTCGTCACGTCATAGACCACGCGCGAGACACCCTTCACCTCATTGATGATCCGCGTCGCGCAGCGGCCGAGGAAGGCCATGTCGAAGGGATAGAAGTCCGCCGTCATGCCGTCCGTCGATGTCACCGCGCGCAGCGCCAGCACGCTCTCATACGTGCGCGCATCGCCCATCACGCCCACCGAGCGCACGGGCAGCAGCACGGCGAACGCCTGCCAGATCTTGTCGTACAGCCCCGCCTTGCGGATCTCGTCGAGATAGATCGCGTCCGCCTTCTGCAGGATCGCCACGCGCTCCGGCGTGATCTCACCCGGTATCCGGATCGCCAGCCCCGGCCCCGGAAACGGGTGTCGCCCCACAAGCGTCTCCGGCATGCCGAGCTCCCGGCCCAGCGCCCGCACCTCGTCCTTGAACAGTTCGCGCAAGGGTTCAACCAGCTGGAGGTTCATCTTCTCCGGCAGTCCGCCCACATTGTGGTGCGACTTGATCGTCACCGATGGGCCGCCATCGAACGAAACGCTCTCGATCACATCCGGATAGAGCGTACCCTGAGCCAGGAACTGCGCGTCTTCGACCTTCTTCGCTTCGGCTTCGAAGATGTCGATGAACGTCTTGCCGATGAATTTCCGCTTCGCCTCCGGGTCCGTCATTCCCGCAAGGCCGCCAAGGAACGTCTCACCGGCATCCACATGCACCAGCGGAATGTTGTAGTGGCCACGGAACAGCTTCACGACCTCGTCGGCCTCGTTCGCGCGCATCAGCCCCGTGTCGACGAACACGCACGTCAGCTGGTCGCCAATCGCCTCGTGGATCAGCACCGCCGCCACCGAGCTGTCGACACCACCCGAAAGTCCGCAGATTACGCGCCCCTTGCCCACCTGCGCCTTAATCTTCGCGACCTGTTCGGCGCGCAGGGCCGCCATGGTCCAATCGCCCTTCATGCCGGCGATCTTCTTCACGAAGTTGGAAAGCAGCTTCGCGCCGTCCGGCGTGTGCACCACTTCCGGGTGGAACATCGTCGTGTACCAGCGGCGCATTTCATCCACCGCGATCGCGAACGGCGCATTCTCCGACGTGCCGACAACCTTAAAGCCGTCGGGCAGCTTGGTCACCCGGTCGCCATGGCTCATCCACACCGGATAGCGCTTGCCGACTTCCCAGAAGCCCTCGAACAGCGGCGAGGCTTCTTTGATCTCGACATCCGCGCGTCCAAACTCCGCCGCGTGTCCGCCTTCCACGACGCCGCCCTGCTGCACCGCCATCGTCTGCTGCCCATAGCATATCGCCAGAATCGGCACGCCGAGCTCGAACGCGATCTGCGGCGCTCGCGGCGACTTCTCCCGCGTCACGCTGTCTGGTCCGCCGGAGAAGATGATCGCTTTCGGCTTGAACCCGGCTTTGATCACCGCCTCGGCCCGGTTGTACGGGTGCACCTCGCAGTAGACCCCCATCTCGCGCAGCCGCCGCGCAATCAGCTGGGTCACCTGGCTGCCGAAATCGATGACCAGCGCGCGCTCGTGCGCGTTGGAACTGTAGGACGGAAGTGTGGGGGTGCTGCTCGCCATGGCGGAAATAGAAGGGGTTCGGGTGCAGCGTCAATCCCGCCGCCCGACGATCCACAGCCGCTAGCTTGCCGCGCCTATCGCCCGCGTGCGGAACCGGTTCATCAACGCCGCAAGGTCTTCCGCGGACAATCCGTAGGTGTCCGGCAGCATCCCGCTATGACCTATCATGTGCTTGTTTGCGGCGGCCAGCTTCGGCTTGGCCGCATCGTCCTCTGCCGAGGTGAACCCGACGAACTTGTTGACCCCGACCCGGACCGGGTCGAACCGCGAGCAATCCTTCCAGGCCCGCGTAAAGCTGCGGAACAGCGTCAAGCAGGTAAAGCCGTCGTTCTTCAGCTCCAGCCGGGACGCCACGCCGATCACATTCAGCGCGGCTATCACCGCCGCGACGCCGAAGAACAGCCCCACGACCCAGCGCATCGCAGGAAATGAATCTTCCATCGCCCACACGGCTGCGGATGACAGCACAACCGCCACGATAAGGAGCAGCAACCACCGCACCCGGCTCGGGCGCAGTGTCATCGTCTCGGGCAACGAATTCACCCTACCCTCCGCATCACCGCCATGAAGAATCCGTCCGTCCCCGAAGTGCGCGGCGTCAGGCGCACCGCGCCATCCGGCCGCCGGCATTTGCGCACCAGCTTCGCCCCCGCCTCAGTCAGCTGACCCGAGCGCACCGCAGCCTCCGCCGCGTCTTCCTGCTCAAAGTCCGGCCGGTCCGCCAGGAAGCTCGCCACCTGATCCTCGTTCTCCTCCACGAGGAACGAGCATGTGACGTAGACCAGTCGACCGCCCGGACGAACATAGTTGCACGCCTGGCGAAGGATCATCGCCTGATCCTGCATACGCCGCTCCAGCGCATTGGGCTGCACGCGCCACTTTGCATCCGGCTTGCGCCGCCACGTGCCCACGCCCGTGCACGGCGCATCGATCATCACGAGATCCATTTTGAGGTCGAGATCGTCAAGCGAGGCATTCTCTTTCGGATGCCGAAGCTGCACATTGCGGATGCCCGCCCGCTCGATCCGCGGGATCAGCGCTGACAGCCGTCGCCCATCGATGTCGTGGCTGAAGATCTGCCCCTTGTTCTGCATCATCGCGGCCATGGCGATCGTCTTGCCGCCCCCGCCCGCGCAGTAGTCCAACACTTGCTGGCCCGGCGCTGCACAACTCGCCGCCGCCGCGATCTGGCTGCCCATGTCCTGCACCTCGACCCAGCCTTTCGAATAGGCAGGGATCGCCTCGACGCTCTCGCCACGCTCAACAGATTCCGCCACCGGAATCCGGAAACCGTTCACAAGCTCCGGCATCGGCTTCGCCCTCACGCTTTCCAGCGCGCGCCCTGCCTTTTCTGGATCGCTCTTCAGCGTATTGACCCGCAGGTCCACCGGCGCACGGCTCGCCATCGCCATGCCTTCCGCCACCGCCTCCGGCCCGAACGCCCGAGCCATGTGCGGCGCCAGCCATTCGGGATAATCACCCTGCACATGCGGCGGCGCAGCCGGGTTCGGCGCCATCAGTAGGTTCTCGCGCTCCTTGCCCGCAAGTGGCGGCGGCGCATGCTCGTCCTTCAGCGCCTCCTCGATCCTGCGGACGTCCCACCCCCACGCATGCTTCAGCGCGCCGAGCGCCAGCACACGCGCGCCGGTCGCCTCCATCGCATGCTCGATCGAATTCTTCCGCCGCAGCGCGTCGACGACGAGCCCGGAAATCCACGCCCGGTCGCGCGCGCCCGCAAACCGCGACCGCTTCCCCCAATCCCGCACTGCCTCCTTCACCGGCGTGCGCCGCTCCAGCACATCGCGCAGCACCTCGATGGCAGCCTGGATTTTTCCGCCATCCCTCACGGATGCGGCCCCGCGCCGCCGTGGCGGCTCGCCAGCGCTCGCCCGATCTCGCGCACATCCTGCAGGATGGCATACTCGCCCACGATGATCGCATCGCCCGGCGCGCGCTCCTTCGCCATCACCAGCATGGGACAGCCCTGCCAGTCCGGACCCACCAGATCGACGATCTCCTTGCGCGGCCGCGGAAATGCCACGCGGCGAACGTCGATGCGCTCCTTCCAGTGCGGATTGACCAGCATCGCGCCTTCAAGTGTCGCGCAGTCATTGCAATACCACTCGAACCCCCCATCGGGAAACGGAGCGCCCAGAATGAACAGGATGTCTTTCATGCCGCCGTCTTAGCCCCGCAGCGCCCGCATGTCTGCCCCCCGTCACGGTCGGGTTTAACCCCTCATCGTTCCTCGCGTTGTAGGCCCATGTCGCCGATCTCGTCCCAGACTGCCTTCGATCCGACGAAGATATGGCGCGCAACGCGCAGCCTATCGCCGCCCTCGGAGATCAGCCCGGCGGGAATGAATGTGCGCACCTCGTCATTGGGCCCCGGCAGCGCCGAACCGCAGATGCGGCAGAACCAGGCATGCCAGTCCGCATCAGGTTTCTTCCATGTGGAGATTGCGTCCTCGCCGCGCAGCCAACGGAACCGTTCGTTTTCGACCACCACCACGGCAATGCCATTGCTCCCGGTATAGTGACGACAGATGGAACAATGACAGACGAACACATCGTTGATCGTCCCATCGATCGCGAAAGCCACCGCGCCGCAATTGCACTGTCCGCTGGCCATCGCTGTCGTCCGCTCTCATCCCGCCCGTTGAGCAACGCGCCTAGACCGCCCCAAGCGCCTTGCCGATCGCCGCCGGCCGCTCCGCCTCGGGCAGCTTGAACAACTCCAACCATTGCACGCCCGCGAAGAAGTACTCGAAGTCCTCCGGTAGCTGCGCCTCGGCGATGAACACCGGCAACATCGGCTTCTTGTAGCGGTCGGCAAGATAGACTTCGCGCTTGATGTGATCGCTCTCGAATGCATTCGGGCTGCACATCACCATCACCCCGGTTGAGCCCTTGATGCCGCGCACGATCTCGCCAGCCCAGTTCTCGCCCGGCGCAATGCCGCCCTTGTCGATCCATACCTGGCGCCCGTTGTCCTTCACCACCTCGACCACAGGCTGCACCGAGGCGCTGTCCGCATGGGCGTAGGAAACGAACACCACGGGCGTCACCGGCGCGGGAGCCGGCTCGGCCGCCGGCGCGCCTGCTTGCGGCGCAGCCTCGTCCCGCGTGAGTTCGGCGTCCGGCGCGGCAGACTTTTTCCTCGGCTTGGCCGGGCCGAACATCCCGCCGCCGGGCGATCGCTCGGAAGGCGGCGGCGGAGCTGATTTCCAGAACTGTTCGCTACGCTCCGCCAGCACCTTGTTGATCGCCTCGCGCGCCGCGCGCTCCACCTGCGGCCACACCGTCATCTTGCGCGCACTTTCAAAGCTCGCATTGATCGCCGCAAGGTCTCGCATGCCCACCGGCAGGAAGCCGTTGTCCAGCTTCACCAGCACGAGCTTGCCATCGGCCCACGCATCCAGCATGCGCTTTTCCATCACCATGCGATGGTTGCCGAACACACTCTTCTGCGACCACAGCGCGATGACGACGTCGCTCGCCTGCAGATGCCGGAATCCCCGCGCCCCTGTCTCTGTTTCGGCGATGAGGCCACGCGATTTGAGGAAAGCCTTCAGCTCCTCAGCCGCCCCCTGGTCAGCCTCGGCATGGGCAATGAAAACGAACATGGACGCCTCGCCAACTTGCCGCCTCAGAAGAACGGCAACCGGCCAGCCTGACAATGGGCCTTTTCGGTAACCTTGGCGCCGCCCAATTCGTTGCAGTGGCCGAAGATCAGGGCGCCAGCAGCGGCATCACCACCATGCCCAGCCCGGCAATGCTGACGATCCACACCAGCGAGCGCAGCACCGGCACGCCGAACGCATAGAGCGGCACATACGCAACCCGCCCCGCAAGATAGATCTGCGCACCGAGCGCCGTCTGGGCGCTTTCGCGTCCGGCCACATGCACGATCAGCACCGCTGCAATGAAGATAGGGAGCGTCTCGAACAGATTGTCTTGCGCACGCTTCAGACGTTCGGCGACGGGCGACAGCGGCGGCATCTCGCCATCCCGCGCGCCCATGTTCCACTTGAGGCCGTACTGTCCCGTCCGCGCAACGTCGAACAACAGAATCTGCACGAAGGCCAGCACCAGCGTCCATGCAAGGACCGTCAGTTCCATGCTCAAGGCACGCCCTCCCCGTTTGTGAACGGCCTACCCGTTCTGCAGCGAATAGTTCGGCGCCTCGCGCGTCATCTTCACGTCGTGCACGTGGCTCTCGCGCAGGCCCGCATTGGTGATCTGGATGAACTGCGCCTTGGCGTGGAGATCAGCGACCGTCTTCGCGCCGACATAGCCCATCGCCGCCCTGAGCCCGCCCGCCATCTGGTGCAGGATCGGCCCGACCGGTCCCTTGAACGGCACCTGCCCCTCAATCCCTTCCGGCACCAGCTTCTGCTGCGCCACATCCTTCTGGAAATAGCGATCCGCCGAGCCGCGACCCATCGCGCCAAGCGATCCCATGCCGCGATAATCCTTGTACGGGCGTCCCTCATAGAGGAACACCTCGCCCGGCGCCTCTTCTGTGCCCGCCAGCATCGAGCCCATCATGGCGGACGAAGCCCCCGCCGCCAACGCCTTGGCGAAATCGCCCGAAAACTTGATGCCGCCATCCGCGATCACCGGCGTTCGCGTTACTTCCGCCGCCTTCGCGCAGTCCGCAATCGCCGTAAGCTGCGGCACGCCAACGCCCGCCACGATCCGCGTCGTGCAGATCGAGCCCGGCCCGATCCCCACCTTCACGGCATCCGCGCCAGCGTCGATCAGCGCCTTGCAGCCATCGCCCGTCGCCACATTGCCCGCCACCACCTGAACACGGTTCGACAGCTTCTTCACCCGCTCGACGGCCTGCAGCACCGCCTTCGAATGCCCATGCGCCGTGTCGATCACCAGCGCATCGACGCCCGCATCGATCAGCATCTGGCTCCGCTCGAACCCCGCATCTCCTACGGTTGAGGCCGCCGCCACGCGCAGCCGCCCCTGCTCGTCCTTGCAGGCATTGGGATTGGCCTGGCTCTTTTCCATGTCCTTGACGGTCAGAAGGCCGACGCAGCGCCCCTCCTCGTCGATCACGATCAGCCGCTCGATCCGGTGCTTGTGCAGCAGCTTGCGCGCTTCGGCTTGATCCGCGCCCTGCCGGATAGTGACGACCTTCTTCGTCATCAGCTCCGAGACCGGCATGTTGTCGTCTTCCGCGAACCGCACATCGCGGTTGGTGACGATGCCCAACAGCTTGCGTGGCACGCCCTCCGGCCCCGGCTCCACCACCGGAATACCCGACACCTTCAGCCGCTCCTTCAGCACGCGCAGCTGGCGCAGCGTCACGTCGGGTGTCACCGTCACAGGGTTGATCACCATACCGCTCTCGAACCGCTTCACGCGGCGCACCTGCTCGGCCTGTTCTTCGATCGACAGATTGCGGTGAATCACGCCGATCCCTCCGAACTGCGCCATCGCGATCGCCAGCCCCGCCTCGGTCACGGTGTCCATTGCCGCCGATACGATCGGCACGTTGATGGCGATCTCCTTCGTCAGCCGCGAGCGGATGTCGACCTCGCCGGGAATGACCTCGGACGGGCCCGGCTCGAGCAGCACGTCATCGAACGTGATGGCCTGGCGGATGCGGATTGAGGGAGGGTGCTGTTCCATAGACCCGTCTAGCGATTCTCCCCAGCCTTGGGAAGTGGCTCCGAAACGGACCCTCTTGCCGAGCGCGTGGCGACGGGTAACCAGTGCGGCCACGGCCCCACGCCATCTGGAAATTCACTATGACGTCTGCCGTTTACGCGGCCATCTTCGATCTTGACGGCGTTCTGACCTCGACGTCGGCGCGACACGAACAGTCTTGGGGCGATGCCGCCCGTGCCTTCAACGTTCCGGTGACCCCCGCCGCCCTTCGCCTCACCCGCTCCATCCCGCGCGCCTCGAGCCTCTCCGCCCTGCTCGCCCATGCCGGCGTCTCCCTCTCCGCCGCCGAGCGGGACGCGATGATGGCCTTCAAGAACCGGCGCTACCGGGAGCTCATCGCCGGTCTCCATCCGGACGACGCCTTCCCCGGCGCCCGCGCCGCCCTCGAACGCTGCCGCGCGATGGATGTCTCGACCGCCGTCGCTTCCGCCAGTCTCAATGCGCAGGAAGTGCTGGATCGCCTCGGCCTCCTGCCGCTGGTCGACTTCATCGCTGATCCCAGCAGGACTGAGCCCAAACCGAGCGCGCAAATATACCGCACCACTTGCGTGGCGCTCGGTGCATCGCCGGGCCGCACTGCCTGCATCGAAGACGGCGCTCCGATGATCGCCAACCTCCGCGCCGAAGGCCTCTACACCGTGGGCATTGGCAGCGAGCCCCTCGAGGCAGACGAGCAGGTCACAGCGATCGCGGAGTGGGATGTCGAAGCGACGTTCGCACAACTGCGGGGCTAGCCCCGGAACCCCCGCGCGATCACGAACGTCTCGGGGCTCTCGCTCCGGCTCGCCGGCGGCTTCCAGTGGCGAACATCGTCGAAATTCGCCTTCAGCAGCGCCAGCAGCTTGCCCTGCGCTCCACCCTGGAAAACCTTCGCGACGAACGTCCCGCCCTTCATGAGGTTGTCTACTGCAAACTGCGCTGCCAACTCGGCAAGCCCAACTGTCCTGACGTGATCCGTCTGCTTGTGCCCCACCGTGTTGGCCGCCATGTCGGACAGCACCAACGTAGGCTTCTCGCCAAGTGCCGCCACCAGCTTGTCCGTCATGCCCGGCTGGTTGATGTCACCGAGAAAGATCACGGCGTCCGCGACCGGATCGACCGGCAGCAGGTCAATCCCCACCACCTTCGAGGCGCCATGCTGGCTCACTACCTGCAGCCACCCCCCAGGCGCCGAGCCGAGATCGATCACCCGCGCGCCCCGCTTCAGCACGTGGAACTTCTCGTCAATCTCCTTCAGCTTGTACGCCGCCCGGGCACGATAGCCTTCTTCCTGCGCGCGCCGCACATAGGGATCGCGCAGCTGCCGATCGACCCACTCGCGTGAGGACTTGGACAGCGTCTTCTTGCGCACCTTCTCCTTGCTGGCCATCGACCGGCCGCCGCCGCCAGGCTTGGCGTCCGCCGGCGGCTTCCAGCGTCGCCGGCCCTTGCTGTCTTCCTCGACGCTCATTCGGAGGCTCCCGCCGGCGCTTCTGCCCTCGGCCGCTTCGCCGACTGCCGGCCCGGTCGTCTCCGGTTCCGGTTGCGCGTGTCGCCGTTTGCGCCGTGCATCATCGACAGAAGAATGCCCTCACGCAGGCCGCGATCGCCGACGCGCAGCCGGTCTGACGGCCAAATCGCGAAGATTGCATCGAGGATCGCCATTCCCGGCAGCATCAGCTCGGAGCGCCCGCCGGCAAGACACGGCTCGACCGCACGCTCGTCAGGCGTCGCATCGCGCAGCCGCGCCATCGTGGTCATCAGCTCCGCAAGATCGAGCGAAACACCATCCACCGCCGACCGCACATACCGGTCCAGCCCCAGATGCACGCCGGCAAGGCTCGTCACCGTTCCGGAATTGCCGATCAGCTGCCCGCGCCTTGCCCTGAACAGCGGTCCGAAGCGCGTCGCCGCATCGTTGGCGCGCATCAGGCCCGCGATATGATCCACCATCTGCGAGTACCGGTCTTCGCCTGTGAAACTCTCGCTCAGCGTCACCACCCCGAACGGAAAAGACGCCCAGCCGAGAATCGGGGGCCGCAGCGCGCACCCCTTGACCCCCCGCGCCGTGGCAGACTTCGCATCGATCCACGACAGCTCGGTCGAGCCTCCGCCAATATCGATGACCAGGGCAAAGTCATACGCCGGATCGACAAGATCGAGCGAACCGAGAAGCGCGAACTTCGCCTCCTCCTTTGGCGAGATGGTCTCCATGTTGAGGCCCACGCGACGCTGGACTTCGTTCACGAAAGCGCGGCCATTGCTGGCGGCGCGGCAAGCCTGGGTCGCGATGAAGCGCGCCCGCACCGGCCTGTGCTTCTTGACCTTGTCGGCGCACTTCTTCAGCGCGTCCATCGCGCGACTCATCGCCAGATCGGACAGGCGGCCGGATGCAGCAAGCCCTTCGCCAAGCGCAACGATCTGCGAATAGGAATCAACAACGCGCAGTCCGCCCGACGCCGACTTCTCGGCGATCAGCAGCCGGCAGTTATTCGTACCGAGGTCCAGCGCCGCGTAGGTCTGTGGCGCGTTGCCGGACCGGCCCGGCGTCTTTCCGCGCCGGGAACGGGTAGGCTTCGCCATGTGTGGTCCGTGATCTTCTTGCGACAGGCATAGCCCGTTCCGCAGGCGATGGCACGTGTCATCCTGCGTTTACTGTCATGGCTTATTGCGAAGCTCGATTTCCTGCGTCTAATGGCGCCCGAGGCATGGGCGGGCTCGGCGCTGCATCGCAGCGCGACCGAGAATCGCTTGCGCCCGCTGGGAAATTCGACCGCGAGCAAGGCTAGGGGCGCCGCGACACATGGGCACCAACAAGGCTGCGAAATTCGGCATTGGCCAGCAGGTTCGCCACCGTATCTTCCCGTTCCGGGGGATCATCTACGACGTCGATCCGCAGTTCGCGAACACCGAAGAGTGGTGGCAGGCGATCCCTGAAGAGATCAGGCCGGTCAAGAACCAGCCCTTCTATCACCTGCTCGCCGAGAACGATTCTTCCTACTACGTGGCGTATGTCTCCGAACAGAACCTGCTGCCCGACGACGCACCCGAACCGGTGAACCACCCTCAGATCCCGGAAATGTTCGAAGTCGACGACCGCGGCGCCTACCGCAAGCGTGCCACCCGCGCGCATTGATCTCCCACTGCAGACTGCTCGCCGGATTGCGCGATCGCGGGAAGCATGCGTCCCTGGCGCGGTCCCCGGCGAAGGCAGGGGATGTGTCCTGCGGGCGCGGCCAGACTGACACACCACGGTTGACCCATCTCGGCCATCTCAGCAAGAGCCTAGCAATATCAAAACCTTGCGCGCCTGGCTTGTGCTGGTCCCAGATCACTTGCCCCCACGCGCTCGCGAACCATTGCGATGACTGCCGCTCCATTCCGCATGGGAGGCCAGCCAAGCACGGTTCAACGGCGCGGGAGGTGGACGCAGGCGAGCGTGAAGAGCCTCGTGAATGGCGCCAAGGACCGCGGTTGCAGGCAAGGCCGCGACAAGGCAGCACGCTGTTGCCGGGCCGGACTTCCTCTGTTGTCGCACGGGACCCGGCCGGAGCAGCCCGGTCTGCATGCGGGCGGACAAGGCGTCACAAGGCGGTCGAGAAGCGCTGCTGTTTGCGCGCCACTGCACCAAGCCCTGCCGGGGCGGGGGTGAGCCGCAATCCTTCTTGTCGACCGGTAACTCAGCCTCGGTGCAGAGGCGTCTCACCACAAGGGGCCCTGCTTTTGGGGCTCAGGAGCACCGCATCCCCGGCCGTGACCAACGGCCTCAAAGCGGGCAGATCGCCGGGTGGATGCGAAACGGCTCAATTGGCCCCTTTCCCCTGTGGATCACCTGTTGCGGGAAGGGTTTTGGCGGGGCGCCGGGCCCGCACTACAAGGGTTTCTTAAGCACAAGAATTGTCCCCTCGGCGAGCTTCGGGCTAGCTCACGCGCCCGCCCATCAGGCGCTGATTCGGCACTCGGGAATTTCATGGCCAAGACCAACCAGGCAAAGCTGTTTGACGGCGCGAAAGCTGACACATCCGGCTACTCTGCGAAGGACATCGAAGTCCTCGAAGGCCTCGAGCCCGTCCGCAAGCGACCCGGCATGTATATCGGCGGCACCGACGAGCGCGCCTACCACCACCTCTTCGCCGAGGTCCTCGACAACGCCATCGACGAAGCCGTCGCTGGCCACGCCTCCCGCATCGACGTGACGCTCGACAAGGATAACTGCCTTGCCGTTCGCGACGATGGCCGCGGCATCCCGATCGATCCCCATCCCAAGTTCCGCAACAAGTCTGCCCTCGAAGTCATCATGACCATGCTGCACTCGGGCGGCAAATTCTCGAACAAGGCCTACGAGACCGCTGGAGGCCTGCACGGCGTCGGCATCTCCGTCGTCAACGCGCTGTCCGACGACATGGAAGTTGAGGTCGCGCGCGACCGCAAGCTCTACCGCCAGACGTACAGCCGCGGAAAGCCAACCTCGAAACTTGTTCCCGTCGGCGCAGCTCCCAACCGCCGTGGCACGCAGATCAAGTTCCATCCCGACCCGCAGATATTCGGCGACAAGCTGCACTTCCGTCCGTCGCGCCTCTACGCAATGGCCCGCTCGAAAGCCTATCTCAGCCGCGCCGCCGAGATCCGCTGGAGTTGCGATCCGAAGCTGCTCAAGGACGACGACAAGACACCCGCTGAAGCGACGCTGCACTACCCCAATGGCCTCGCCGACATGATGAAGGAGCTTACCGCCGAGGCGAAGCTCGTCCTGCCCGAAGCCTTCACCGGACGCGTCGAGGGCAGTGGCGGGGGCGCCGTCGAGTGGGCCGTGGTGTGGTCGGCCAACGGGTATGGCAGCGAGGCAGACGGCTTCTCGCGCACCTATTGCAACACTATCCCGACGCCTGAAGGCGGCACTCACGAAGCAGGTATGCGCTCGGCGCTTACAAAGGGCCTGCGTGCTTACGGCGAGATGGTCGGCAACAAGAAGACCGGCCTGATCACCGCCGACGACGTGCTCGGTACGGCCGGCGCACTGCTTTCTGTCTTCATCCGCAACCCGGAATTCGTCGGCCAGACGAAGGAGAAGCTCTCCACCCAAGACGCCTTCCGCATAACCGAAAATGCGATGCGCGACCGTTTCGACCACTGGCTCACCGCATCCACCGCCAACGCCAACCGCCTGCTTGAATGGGCGATCGGCCAAGCGGAAGACCGCATGCGCAAGCGGAAGGATAAGGAAGTCGCCCGCCAGTCCGCCACCCGCAAACTCCGCCTGCCCGGCAAGCTCGCTGACTGTTCCGACGGCTCGGCGCAAGGCACGGAACTCTTCATCGTCGAAGGCGACTCGGCAGGCGGCTCTGCCAAGCAGGCGCGCGACCGGGCCACGCAGGCGGTCCTCCCGCTGCGTGGCAAGATCCTCAACGTTGCTAGCGCCGGCGACGACAAGCTGTCGAACAACAAGGAACTCACCGATCTCGCCACAGCGCTCGGCACCGGCCTCGGCCACCGCTTCCGCGTCGAGGATCTCCGCTACGAACGCATAATCATCATGACCGATGCCGACGTCGATGGCGCCCACATCGCATCTCTCCTCATCACCTTCTTCTTCCGCCAGACCCCCGGCCTCATCGAATCTGGCCGCCTCTTCCTCGCCATGCCGCCGCTCTATCGCATCTCGTCCGGCGGCAAGTCGGTCTACGCCCGCGACGACGCGCATAAGGACCAGCTGCTTGCCACCGAGTTCAAGGGCAAGAAGCCGGACATCGGCCGCTTCAAGGGCCTCGGCGAGATGATGCCGGCGCAGCTCAAGGACACCACGATGAACCCCGCCACGCGCACCCTCGCGCGCGTGCAGATGCCGAAGAGCGTCAAGTCGAGCCAGGACCTCGTCGAAACCCTGATGGGCAAGAAGCCGGAACTCCGCTTCAAATTCATACAGGACAACGCCAAGTTCGTCGACGAGCTGGACGTATGATGCCAAAGCTGCCGAAGTCGCCTCAGGAAAAGAAGCGGCTTTCGCTGCGGCACGATCGCCGAAACGACTACGGCGAAAACAACAAGTCCTCGCGGAAGAATATCCCGCGCTCGAGGGCCATTTCGCTGCGCAATGTTCGCCGCACGGCAAAAATGAAAACTGCCACGGTTATCAATTGCGAGGACTCACGCGCCGAAGTTGCTGCTTCGACACTCACCAGGCGTCACTTGCAAAAGGGCAAATGGCGCAAGGGCCGGGACGCTCCGCTAGGCGAGATCATCGCCACGAAGCTTGCCGCCCGCCAAAGGCGCGACCGACGCAAGAGGCGTTCCGTCGAAGACCGCAGCGAGCCACGCTGATCCGGTATTCGGTGCAACATGGCGCAGCGCGAGATCAGGACCGGGACGGCCGGCTGGCAACGATCAATGACCCCCTCGGCTGTCATTGCTTCACCCCACGGCCTCGTGCGTTACCCTGTTGGCGCCAGCCCGCTCCTGTGCACATGAAATGCGACATGAGCGACACTGAACAGCGTGACGATACAGCGACAGATGGCGTGGGCGATTGGGCCGGCAACCCCTACGCTGCCCGCATGGTCGAATACACACCCTACGCGGTGGCGCTGGGAATGAAGTTTGTATCCTCCTCAGCCGGCCGCGGCGAAATTCTCCTGCCCTGGCGCGAGGATCTGGTCGGACAGAACGGCGCCGACATCCTCGCCCCCGGCGTGCTGACAGCCCTGATCGACCACACTTGTGGCCTCGCCATCATGGCTGGACTTGGCTTCGAGGCAGCGCCCGCGACGCTCGACCTGCGCATCGACCATATGCGCCCCGCCGCGCCGCGCGCCTCCGTCACCTGCTCGGCGCATGTCTACCGCGCGACACGCACGATAGCGTTCCTGCGCGCCGAGGCCTGGGATGTATCGCCTGATGATCCCGTCGCCGCCGCACAGGCCGCCTTCACGCTCAATCGTCGGAGCGTAACATGACCACCGCCGTCGACCTAAACGCCATCCTCAACAGCTCGCCCTTCGCCCGCTTCCTCGCGATCACAGCGCATGCTGACGAAGGCGGTGTCTTTGCGACAATGCCTGTGCGCGACCAGCTGGTCGGCAATGTGATGCTGCCCGCCCTGCATGGCGGCTGCGTCGCATCCTTTCTGGAAATCGCATGCCTCCTGCAGCTGGCGCATGAAGTCGGCACCACTGCCCCTGCTCGCGCAATCAATATCAGCGTGGAGTATCTCCGGCCTGCGCGCCGCGAGACGACATACGCCCGCGCAAAGGTCCGTCGTCTCGGAAAACGCGTCGCGGTGGTCCACGCCGAGGCATGGCAGCAGGACGAAAGCAAGTCGGTTTGCCTCCTGCAGAGCCATCTGAGATTGCCGGCCGGACTGGCGGCGCAGTAACGGCGCCACATTGCGCCCTTGAGATCGGCGGGGTCAGCTCCAACGTGCCTGGGACGCGGGCGCCGACGCGGCCGGCCCACAACTGGTCAATCGGCTTTCTTCCAGAGCCGCGGCCTCCAGACGCCGATGACGACGTTGGCTACCGCAAGGACCATGATCGCCACCAGCGAGCCCCACTCATTGGCGATGGCATCGGCGAGCGCCTTCTGATGCCCCTCACCGGCCGCGACGCGCGCCGAAAAGTCTGCCGCCGCTGTCGCCTTGGCGCCGATGATGCCCAACGTCGCCTCGAACGTGCTGAGGCCGAGCAGCGCCTTGAGCCAGGCCCATCGCGTCTCCCGGAAGGGCGGATGCACCACCATCGACAGCAACCCCGACATCAATGCAACAGCAAGCGAGGGCAGCAACAGGTAGTTGCAGAGCGCCGCGATCGCCGCGCGCGCGTTCGCATAAGATTCCGCGGTATCCTGTGGAGCCGCCAGAAGAATGACGATGTAGCCCATAAGCGCGCCGATAAGGCCGCACGAGGCAAGCGTGTGAAGAATCTTGGTTGCCTTGCGCATGACGTTGGCGACATTCACGCCCGCGTTCACCTCTTGCTGGCCGAGGCACTCGGTCGCGATGCCATGCGATCGAACCAGGCGGCGATGTTCGTGTTGTCTCGATTAACCGGCTGGCCAACCGTTGCAGCGAAATCGAGCGTGCAGAACAGGAGTATGTCAGCCAGCGTGCATCTGTGGCTTGCGATGAAGTCCCGTCCGCCGATCAGCCCGTCAAGCCAGGTTATCTTCTCCTGCGCGATCAGCTTAAGGTCCGCGGCCGCCTGCGGCAACAGTCGCATCCGGTCCTTGAACAGGCCGTAGCCTTCCGCCGAGCGGAAGCCGGTCAGCATCGGCTCGACGATGTAGAGATCGACGCGGCGCGTCCACATGCGCGTCATCGCCCGCTCTTCGGCAGTGGCGCCGATCAGCGACGGGCTGGGGTGCTTCTCCTCAAGATACTCGCAGATCGCAGTTATCTCGGCGAGATAACGGCCATCGTCGAGTTCGAGCGTCGGCATCTGTGCGCCCGGGTTACGTGCGACATGGGCGGGCTGGCGGTTTTCCCCGGCCATCAGGTCGACCGTGACCCTAGGCATATCGATATCTTTTTCCGCCATGAACATTTTCACGACGCGTGGATTGGGTCCGATCGAATCGTAGAGTTTCATGGCGTACTCCGGGCCGGCGGCCTTGCCGCCAGAAATTCAGCATATCATTCGGCGGGTTGCACCACTTTCGTTGCGGCAGGCTGCTTTATTCCTAAACCCGCCGCGCGCCAACGCATCATCAACTCGGCCTGCTTGCGCTTGCCCAGAAACAGGAAGTTGGCCGGCAGGCCAATCCGCGCACTCGCCTCGCACGGTGGCGAGCCTCGGATCGGCGTGCGGTCGAGATACTTGCCCAGCGCCTTCACCACCAACCTGTCGGCGACACTGAGATCGTACTTCGGCCCGAGCGCCAGACGTTCACGCACCACCGGCGGCAGAAGCGACACCGACGCCCTGCCCATCGCGCGGCTCAGATACTTCGGTGTGCCGGGCGCGGCCTGCCCCGACTGGATGATGGCGAGGAACTCCTCGTTTATCGGGTGCGGCTCGAAGCGATCGACCAGCCTGTTCATCATGTCGAAGAATTCCGCGGTCGAGCCAGGCGAACGCTGCACGCCATAGAGCTTCGCACCCGGCGCAGCCTCGGCATAGTAGCGCGCCTTGTCCACCTCAGGCACGCGCTCCACAAAGGTGTCATAGGCGGTCAGGAAGCCGTAAGCCGCTGTAGCGCTCACCCAGTCCAGCAGCTCGACGTCCAGCGCACGATAGGCCTCGCCCTTTGGCGTCGTTCCATTGACGCGCGCATGCATGTTGGTCACGCCCTGGATCACGCGCTCTGCGGCGCGCTTGGGACCGTAGACACCGACCATCGCGGCAACACCCGTCCGCTTAGACCGGCCAATCGGGTCCTGCTTGTAGATCGAGTGATCCCACACGCCCGACCGGATGCGCGCGTCGGCGAATTCGAGCAGCACGGCGGCAACGCCGCCGACAGCCATCGCCACCGGATTCTTGTACACCTTCCAGTGCATCGAGTCCGGTTCGAGACCTGCCGGCTCGCCCGGCGGGTTCCGGAAGTCGATCTTCCAGCCCAGATAAGTGTCAGCTTTGGTCATCGCTGCGCTCGCTGCGGCAAGGGTCCGTTTCCTGCTGCAGCCTGTCAGAGATGGCCCCCGTGCGCCAGCCGTGCCGCCAGGCTACTGCCGATCGATCCTTGCACGCGGACGGGTGACAGCCGCCTTCACACCCATTCGCTCCATCTCGCGCGCGCCGGTTAGGATGTTCGTCACCGAGTAGTTGCCCTCATGGCAGGCATACTCATGAATGCGATCCGGCGAGCGTCTGAACGTCAGCTCGCCCTTCCAAGGCTGCGTGTAGGCGACAGGATCCTCTACGACGAAGGCGTAATGGATCTCGTCCGCATTATTCAGCGTGAAACGCTCCGTCACCTTTGCGTCCGGCGAGATGTAGGCGAAGAACCCGAAGTCGACACGCACTGCTTCCTTCGGCTTGAAGCCCCGCGTCTCCGTCACCAGTGTATCACCCTCCCAGCGTCCGACGGTCGAGCCGAGATACTGGCGGACTTCCGGCGGATTGTGCTGGCCGTCGATGCGGATGATCCGCGTGTCGTGCACCATCTCGACGTTGATCGCGATTGCGTCGGGCGTCTGGATGATCTGGTGATGATTATTGTAGAGTGCGTTCAGCATCGGCGGCCCGCCCGTTGATGCAAAGCCGATCAGGCAGCGCTCGATCGGAATCCGCTCCTCTGGATTGTCGTAGAGATTGTAGGTCGAAACTTCCTTCATCATCGCGGCACGACCGGCCGGCGTGTAGGGCACGCGCCCATTGGGAGGGTCGACGATCCAGGACGAGCGCAGCTCACCCTTCACCTTGCCAACTTTTGTACCCGGATCGATCCAGAAAAAATTGTACCCCTCCGGGTCCTGGCCCTTTTCCGGGGCTCCCGCGCTCTGATCGGTCGGCGCGCCGTCCGCTGCTGCGATGCTTGCGGCTTCCGCCTCCCAGTCCTTGGCTTCGGCGTCGGTCAAAACGAGATTGGTGAATTCCGGCGCACGTTCCAGCCGCGTCAGCGAGGAATTCGTCCAAACGCCCTGGAAGTCCGGCTTGCCGTCAGGCGTCCGTGGAATGTCGGCCGCAGTCTGCGCCTGCGCCACGCAGGAAAGCATCACGACGCCTCCAGCGAATATCTGCGCGAGAACCTTCATGCACGTCTCCAACCTTTCTGCTGACGCTGTACAGGCTACACGACCCCACGCTCTCAGCGAGATGGAATTTCGAAGGGAGACACTCATGTTTCCGTCAGCTTACGTTGCGTTGGGCGCAACAGCGCCAGAAGCCCTCAAACGAGGACCTTCGCCCATCGCGTGAACGAGGTTTGACGTCGCGACTGGCCCTGTGCAGACATTGCCGCAGCGACACCAGCGGGGACGCGGAATGCATCTGTTGAAATTGATCCCTTTCATCGCGGTGGCGGCGGCCGCCTGCGCCACGACGGCCACCTCGCCGAACACCGGCGGCACGGCTTCACCACCAGGCGAGCCCACAAAGCCGCTGGCGACCCGCGTCAGTTACGCCAAGGACCCCTACCCCTCAACGTATAGGGCGATGCCGGCCGAGGACGTCTTCATCCGCAACGCGACGGTGCTGGATGGGCTTGGCGGAATGATCGATCGTGGCGCCGTCCTGATCGAGGACGGCAAAATCACCGCGATCGGGTCCGAAGCCGCGATGACGATGCCGGCCGGGATCAAGACGATTGACGCTGCCGGGAAATGGGTGACGCCCGGCATCATCGACATCCACTCCCACCTTGGCGCCTACCCCTCGCCTGGCATCGGCGCCCATCAGGATGGCAACGAGGTCTCGGGCCCGGTGACGGCCGAAGTCTGGGTTGAACACTCGATCTGGCCGCACGACCCTGGCTTCACCCGCGCCATGGCGGGGGGGGTCACGGCGATGCAGATCCTGCCCGGTTCAGCGAACCTGTTCGGCGGCCGCGGCGTGATCCTTAAGAATGTACCTGGCCGGACGGCGCAGGACATGAAGTTCCCCGGCGCGCCCTACACGTTGAAGATGGCCTGTGGCGAAAACCCCAAGCGCGTTTACGGCTATGGCAGCGGCGGCTTCCCGGGCGGAGCCCCCTACTCGCGCATGGGCAATGTCGCCGGCTATCGCGAGGCCTGGCAGAAGGCGAGCGAGTACAAGCGCAAGTGGGACAAGTACGAAACCGACTTCGACGCCTGGGAGAAAAAGGCAAAGTCGCCCGCGCCCGCCGACGGCCAGAAAAAGGAAGATCCCAAGGACCCGCCGAGCCCGCCGGATCGCAATCTCGAACTCGACACGCTGATGGGAGTGCTCGAGGGAGAAATCCTCGTGCAACACCACTGCTACCGGGCAGACGAAATGGCTCAGGTGATCGATCTGTCGAAGGAGTTCGGCTACAAAGTCTCCGCCTTCCATCACGGCGTCGAGGCCTACAAGATCGCCGACAAGCTCGCCGCCAACGGCATCTGTGGTGCGTTGTGGGCTGACTGGTGGGGCTTCAAGGCTGAAGCCTATGACGGCATCCGCGAGAATATCCCTCTGGTTCATCAGGCGCAGAATGGCTGCGCCATCGTCCACTCCGACGACGCCTACGGCATTCAGCGCCTTAACCAGGAAGCCGCCAAGGCCCTCGCCGACGGGAACAAGGCAGGTTTAAACATCTCCAAGGCCGAAGCCTGGACCTGGCTATCGCGCAACCCGGCCAAGGCGCTCGGCATCCTCGACAAGACCGGCACGCTTGAACCCGGAAAATCCGCCGACATCGTGATCTGGTCCGGCGACCCCTTCAGCAGCTACACGCGCGCTGACCTCGTCTTCGTCGACGGAGCAGTTACATGGGATCGCGCGAACCTGAATAGCCAGCCGGTCGTCGACTTCGAACTTGGGCAACCCGGCGAAGGAGATCGCAAATGATCCGGAAACTTCTCTTCGCCGCTGCGCTCCTTGCTGCACCTCCTGCCGCACTGGCCCAGCAGGTCGCGATCACCGGCGGTCGCATCGTCACGAACACGCCGCAGGGCGTCATCGAAAACGGCACCGTGGTCATCAACAATGGCCGCGTCGTATCAGTCGGCACGGCGGCCGCTCCGGCCGGCGCGACCATTATCGATGCCAGCGGAAAATGGGTGACGCCCGGCCTGTTCGCGGCCTTCAGCCGTGTTGGGCTCACAGAAATTCCGTCGGAAGACCCGGCCAACGACATCTCGGCTGGTGGTAGCAAATTCCAAGCATCGCTCCATGCCGCGGACTCGTTCAACCCGGACGATACAGCCATCGACGTCAACCGCATCGAGGGCTTCACCCGGGCTGCTATTGTAGGCGCGCCGGGCAATGGCCTTTTTGGGGGCTACGGCGCCGTTGTCGACTTCTCGGGCGGCTTCGACAGCATCGACACTCGGCAAGCCTTCATGCTGGCCGAACTCGGCGAGGGCGGAGCGTCCGCGGCCGGCGGTTCGCGCGCTGCGGCATGGACCTGGCTCCTGACAGCAATCGACGATTCTAAGGCATATCCCCGCGGCTTCGAAGACGACGGCGAGGGCGACCTGCTGATCCGCAAGGAAGCAGTCGCGCTTAAGCCGGTTGTGGAAGGTCGCATCCCGCTGATGGTTGAGGTCCATCGCGCCGCCGACATCCTGCAACTCCTCACGTTGCGCCAGCGCGAGCCACGCATGCGGCTGATCCTCCTCGGCGCGACCGAAGGTTGGCGCGTCGCTGACCAAATCGCCGCCGCCAACGTCCCCGTGATCGTCAACCCGCTTGCCAACCTGCCTGACAGGTTTGAGATCCTTGCCGCCACGTTGGAGAATGCAGCCCGTCTCTCGGCTGCCGGAGTTACGGTTGCAATCGCCGATCCCGGCGAAGCCAGCCACAACACCCGCTTCATCCAGCAGCTAGCTGGCAACGCCGTCGCCAACGGCATGAAGTGGGAGGACGCCTTCAGGGCCATCACCAGCGTTCCAGCAACGATGTATGGCCGCGCGGACCTAGGCGTGCTTCGGGCCGGGGCAACAGCCGATGTCGTGATATGGGACGGTGACCCTCTCGAGCTCATGTCCAGCCCGGACGCGGTCTACATCGATGGCGTCGCGACGCCGATGGAGTCGCGCCAGACCAAGCTTCGCGACCGCTACATGAAGCTGAACGAGAACAAGCCGCAGGCCTACGAGCGGCCATAGGCGGCGTTAAGGCCAGCGCGCTGGTTAATGCGTCACGGAAGCGCTCTATCCCTCCCGTGGCAGGCTGCGGGATTGACTTGGGAACGGGGGGCCCTATTGCTCCGGCAGTTCCCGCTAAGCGCGCGTTTCCGCTCGTGGCCCGGCCGATCGAGCCCAAAAGACCAACCTGATGACGTTTGACGAGCTAAGTCTCGACCCCCGCATCCTGGCAGCCGTGAAGGGCGCCGGTTACACGACCCCGACGCCAATCCAGGAGCAGGGCATTCCCGCCGTCCTGGGCGGACGTGACATCACGGGAATCGCGCAGACAGGCACAGGCAAGACGGCCGCCTTCGTCCTGCCGATGATCCACAAGCTGGGCCAGGGCCGCGCCAAGGCGCGGATGCCGCGCTCGCTGATCCTTGAGCCGACCCGGGAGCTTGCGGCTCAGGTCGCCGAGCAGTTCGAGAAGTATGGCTCGGGTTACAAACTCAACATGGCGCTCCTGATCGGCGGCGTTTCCTTTGGCGACCAGGACAAAAAGCTCACCGCCGGGGTCGATGTGCTGATCGCAACGCCCGGCCGTCTGCTCGACCATTTCGAGCGCGGCCGCCTCCTGATGACCGGCGTCCAGATGCTGGTGATCGACGAAGCCGACCGCATGCTCGATATGGGCTTCATCCCCGACATCGAGCGCATCTGCACCCTGCTCCCGAAAACCCGGCAGACCCTGCTGTTCTCGGCCACCATGCCGCCCGAGATCACCAAGCTTGCCAAGCAGTTCCAGAGCGACCCCCTGCGTATCGAAGTCGCCAAGCCCGCCACGACCGCCTCCACCATCAAGCAATATGTGACGCACTGCCCGTCGAACGAGGATACGGTAAAGCGCGCTGTGCTGCGTTCCATCATCCGCGCCAAGCTGACCGACCAGGGCATCGTGTTCTGCAACCGCAAGACCGAAGTCGACATTGTCGCCAAATCACTCGCCAGCCACGGCTTCGATGCGGCGCCCATCCACGGCGACCTGCCGCAGAGCCAACGGACGGCCACACTCGATCGCTTCCGCGACAAGAACCTGAAGCTTCTCGTCGCATCCGACGTCGCGGCTCGAGGCCTCGACATTCCGGAAGTCAGCCAGGTCTTCAACTACGCCCCGCCGCCGAACTCCGACGACTACGTTCACCGCATTGGTCGCACGGGCCGTGCCGGCCGGTCGGGCGAAAGCTTCACCATCGTCGCTCCTGGCGACAGCCGCCTGTGGGACGCCGTCGTCAAGCGCATCGCCAAGGACGTCGAGGCCTTCCTACCGGAAGGGATGGACGATGCCGTCGGCGAGGCGCGGAGCCGCGGACCCGCAACCGGCCGCGACCGCTTCGACCGCAAACGCGGTCGCGGCGGGCGTGGACGCGGCGGCGACCGGGAGCGCGCCCCGCCGCCGACTCAGGCTGAGCCACCCGTCATCGAGGCGCCGCCTGCCGAAGTGTTCGAAGCTCCCGAAGACCTGCCCTCTGCCCCGGAGGCTGCAGCTTCCCCGGAACGGCCGGGTCGCCGCGACCGCAAGCGCGGCCGCGATCGCGACAGCCGGAATCGCGAAAGCGCGCCAAGGGGTCGGGAAGGTCGCAATAAGCATGGCGAGCGCCAACCCGGCGAAGGCCAGGGCGGCGATGACAACTTCAAGGGCATGGGCGACCACGTTCCTGCTTTCCTGCTGCGGACGCTCGGTAAACGTGAAGACGCGTAGGGTTTTTGGTCAACACTTTCCCAACGAATTCGCGACGTTTTAGCTAATCCGTAACCGCTTTTCTCCACATTCGTGCGGATGGAATCTGCGTGGGACGCGCAGCCGTTCCCGAGGTTTGCACGATATGCAGAACAGCCTGTTAACCGGCCCGGAGGGCGCACTGCTCGGCCACCGCACGATCGACGAGATCGCGCGCCAGATGCTGGCAGTAAGCCCCCAGAATTACGAAGTCTGGCTGACCTATCTGACCCATAGCTCACCGGACTTGCGCCAGGCCGTCGACAAGCTCATCGCTTCCGGTCGACCGATCACGGCCGACGACATGGAGCAGATCTACGAACGCTTTTTTTCGACGACGCACCTGTCCACACAGGTCATGGAGACGGGCACACGTATCGCCCATGAGATTGCTGATGCGCTCGATGCTCTAAAGAAGGCCGGTGCCACCACGGAACGTTACGGCGCTACCCTCAACATCGCGGCGGACTCTCTGCAGAGCGCTACAATCGACGGCGATGCGCTGAAGCGCCTGATCGGTGTCCTAGCCTCGGCGACGACCGAAATGTCGAAGCAGAATTCCAGCCTCTCCCACAAGCTCGCCCAGTCGAGCCAGGAGATGGAGAAGCTCCGCACCTCACTGCGCCAGGCCCGCGCGGAGGCTCTGACCGACGCGCTCACCGGCATCGCAAACCGCAAGCTGTTCGACGAGACGCTACGCCTGCGCAAAGAGGAAGCTGACTCGGACAAGTCCGAGCTTGCGCTGCTCCTCGGCGACATCGATCATTTCAAATCGTTCAACGACACCTGGGGCCACCAGACCGGTGATCAGGTCATTCGCTTCGTAGCCTCCGCACTGACCAAGTTCGCGCTTCCAGACCATCTCGTGGCCCGCTACGGCGGTGAAGAGTTCGCAGTTATCATGCCGCGGACATCGCTCACGGATGCAGGCCGCATCGCCGACCAGATCCGCATGGCCATCGAGGCCAAACGCCTCGTCCGCCGCTCCACAAACGAGACGATAGGCGCCGTCACCGTCTCCTTCGGCGCCGCGATATACACGCCCGGCGAAACCCTCGGAACGCTGATCTCGCGCGCCGATGAGTGCCTCTACATGTCCAAGCGCAACGGCCGCAATCGAGTGACGCTAGAAAGCCAGCTGCCGCCGCTCACGGCGACAAACGCTGCTTAACCGACGCGCTCATTTCTTTGCCTTCGCGAGTCCTCGCGTTTTTGTGGCTACCGCCCTTTTCGTTTTGGCCGCTGGCTTCGCCTTGGCAGTATTGTCCCTGGATCTGGGCTTCGTCGCGTGGAGCGCTTGGCGTTTCACCGCGGCGGCGTAGGCGCGCCTTGCGAGCATGACTGCTTCGTCAGGATCATCAGCAGCTGCTTCCGGAAGGCTCCAGTAACCCATCTTGCGAACTGCGCCATCGCCCTTCACGGAGTAGCTCCAGGGAGCAGAGCCGTGTTCCTCAAGCTCGGCCTGCAACGCGTCATCCACCCGGAGATAGATGACATCATCGTCGAGAATGCCGAACATCACCCCATCGCAATAAAGTCCAGCGCCGCCGAACATGCTTTTGGCCTCGATCCCGCCGAAGCCCGCCAGGAGGTCCAGCGCGTAGGCCATAAAGTTGGGCGAGAGGGGCATGACAATGCTCGGCGATGCAACCGTCGCACAGGCTGGGGAAAAGAGAGTATGGGCGCAAGGCCCTATTCGGCGGCGTGGGCCGGGACGATTGTCACGCTTTCACCGCACCCGCAGGCATCCGTCTGATTTGGATTCCGGAAGGTGAACTTCGAGTGCATCGGCGTCACCTCGTGGTCGATCACGGACCCGAGGAGGAACAGCACAGCCTTGGCGTCGATCACGATGGACACGCCATTGTCGTCGACGCGCTCGTCGGTCGGGCTGACAGCGTCCACGAAGTCCATGGTGTATTCCATGCCGGCGCAACCGGCGTTCTTGACACCCACCCGCAGGAAGCCGCCGCCCTTGTCAGCCAACACCTCGCGAACGCGCGCAGCAGCGGCGTCTGAGAGGGTCACAACCTTGGGGCGGGGGCGTCTGGCCATTATGCTTATGTGGATACCGTCCAAACAGCTTACAACATGTTGAGCGCGAGCCGGGCTTCATCGCTCATCCGCGACGGGTCCCATGGCGGGTCGAATACGATGGTTGCCTTGGCGGACTTCACCCCCTCGACCTTGCGGGCTGCATCCTCGACCCACCCGGGCATCTCGCCCGCAACCGGGCAGGCCGGCGCGGTCAGAGTCATCTCTATGTCTACGTGCCGGTCGTCATTGATGTCGACCTTGTAAATCAGCCCGAGCTCGTAGATGTCGACCGGGATCTCAGGATCGTAGACCTTCTTGAGCTCCTGGATCAGGTCGTCGGTTATTCGGTCGAGTTCGTCCTGGGGAATTGCCGACGGCGCCTCGTCCCCCGGCGTGGCGGCGGCATCAGCGATCCGCGATGTGAGGTCGTCGGCCATGGTTACTCTATGTCAGCGCCGGGTTCATGATAGCATAAGTCTCGCCTTGGAAAGCGCCTCTGCAAACCGGTCGATCTCTTCCTCCGTGTTGTAGAGGGCAAAGCTGGCCCGGGCGGTCGCGCTGACCCCAAGATGGGACATCAGTGGCTGGGCGCAATGATGCCCGGCGCGAATCGCCACCCCCTGGCGGTCGAGGATCTGCGCAAGATCGTGAGGGTGCGCGCCGTCGATGGAGAAGGCCAGCACGGGCCCCTTGCCGGCCGCCGTCCCGTGCAGTCTCAGCCCATTTACGCCTCGAAGCGCCTCCGTCGCCCGCGTCAGCAGGGCCTGTTTGTGGGCATGGATGGCCCGCCGGTCCTGCGCCTCAAGCCAGGCGATGGCCGCCCCCAACCCGATTGCTTCCACGATGGGGGGCGTACCGGCCTCGAAACGGTGCGGCGCCGCGTTGTAGGTCACCCGGTCGCGGCTGACGGTCTCGATCATTTCCCCGCCGCCCTCGAAAGGCGGCAGCGCCTCCAATCTCTCCCGCTTGCCATAGAGAAAGCCGATGCCGGTCGGCCCGTAGAGCTTGTGTCCGGTCCCAACGTAGAAGTCGGCATCGAGATCACGCACGTCCACGCTCAAATTGACGACAGCCTGGCACCCGTCGAGCAGCACCTGTGCGCCGGCGTTGTGCGCCATGGCGATTGCCGCTTTCACATCGGGCACAGTGCCCAGCACATTGGACATGTGAGTGAGGGCCAGCAGCTTTGTCTTGTGCGAAAGCTGCTTTGCCAAACTCGCCATGTCCAGCGAGCCATCCGGCAGGGTCTCGACCCACTTGAGCACCGCGCCCTTGCGCTCGCGCAGAAAATGCCACGGTACAATATTGGAGTGATGCTCCATGATCGACAGCACAAGCTCATCACCCGGCTTGATGCTTGCGCCGAGCCCTGCCGCCACGATGTTGATCGCTTCCGTACCGCCCTTGGTGAAGACGATCTCGCCGGACGAGGCAGCATTGATGAAGCGCCGCACGGCTTCACGCGCGGCCTCATAAGCCTGCGTCGTCTCATTCGCCAGCGTGTGAAGGCCGCGATGTACGTTGGCATAGCTGTTGCGCAACGCCTCGGCCATCGCATCGATCACGGCAGCCGGCTTCTGCGCCGAAGCCGCGTTGTCCAGATAGACGAGCGGCCTGCCGTGCACGGTGCGCGAGAGGATGGGGAACTGCTTGCGTATGGCGTGGACGTCGAAGGTCATGATGACGCCCTCAGCCACGCATCGATGCATCCTTCGATTTCCCCGCGCAGCGGCTCGTCGAGCCATGATGGTAGGGCCTCGAACAGGAAAGCGCGGGTGATCATCGCGCGAGCTTCGTCGTCGGGTAGGCCGCGCTGCCTCAGATAAAACACCGCATTCTCGTCGATCTGGCCCGCCGTGTTGCCATGGGCGCAGGCGACATCGTCCGCATAGATTTCAAGTTCGGGCTTGGCGAAGACTTCCGCGCCCTCCCCCAGCAGGAGGGCATTGTGCTGCATGGCGGCATCCGCCTTCTGCCCGGCTCGCTCGACCAGGAATTTGCCCTGGAACACGCCCCGCCCGCCCTTTCGCGCGACGCCACGGACCAGCTGGCGCGTGTTGACGCCCGGCGCGGCATGGGTGACGCGCGAGGTCAAGTCGACATGCCGCCTTGAAGCCGCAAGGTAGACAGCGTTCATTTCAATTGTGGCGCCCTCAGCTGCCGTCACCGAGGTTTCGATCCGGGCCAGGCGGGCGCCCTGGCCAAGTACGAACTGGCGGAATGTCGCGCCGGCGCCGAGCGTCACGACCGCCTCGTTCAGCACCAGCGCCGCGTCGACTGCGTCGGCTGCATTGGTCTGCACCACGATCCTCTTCAATGTCGCGCCGGGCTCGAGCGTGATCCGCGCATGCGCAGGCAGGAAGGGCCGAAAACGCGAGCCAGTAACGGCTATCCGTTCAAGCAGTGTCGCACTCGCGCCGGCCTTCAACGTCACACTGCCGAACTGGCCGGCGTCGCCCTGGCTCATCCGTGTTTCGAAGGTTTCGTCCTGCCCCGCGATCACCAGCTCGCTCGGCCCGTAGCCGTCGCCCAGCATCTCCGCGAACGCGGCGATTGGACCTTCGGCAAGCATCGCTCCCGTGCCGATCAGGACAGCTTCCTGCCCCGCCATCGCAGCGCGAAGGTCGGACCATTTCCAGGTCTCGGTCCTGCGTGAGGGGAGGTCGGCGAGCTGCATCAGCCGGCCTTCAGGAACGGGTCATAGCCGGACTTCTCGAGTTCAAGCGCCAGCTCCGGTCCGCCGGATTTTGCGATGCGGCCGGCTGACAAGACATGCACCCTGTCTGGACGGATATGGTCGAGCAGCCGCTGGTAGTGGGTGATGACCAGCATGCCTCGCCCGGGCCCGCGCAGCGCGTTGACGCCATCAGCGACCACTTTGAGCGCATCGATATCCAACCCGCTGTCGGTCTCGTCCAGGATCATGAAGCGCGGTTCGAGCATCAGCATCTGGTAGATTTCGAGCCGCTTCTTCTCGCCGCCCGAAAAGCCGACATTCAGCGGACGCTTCAGCATCTCCGGATCGATACGCAGCCTTGCCGCTGCGGCCTTCGAAAGTTTGAGGAAGTCCGGCGCCGACACCTCTGCCTCGCCGCGGGCTTTGCGCTGCGCATTCATCGCAGCGCGCACAAACGTCATTACCGGCACACCTGCAATCTCCAGCGGATACTGGAACGACAGGAACAGGCCCTTTGCTGCCCGCACCTCCGGTTCCAGCACCAGGAGGTCCTCGCCCTCGAACGTGGCCGAGCCCCCTGTGACCTCATAGCCATGCTTGCCTGTCAGCACATAGGACAGGGTCGACTTGCCGGAGCCGTTTGGTCCCATGACGGCGTGCACTTCCCCGGCCGGCACATGAAGCGAAAGACCCTTGAGGATCTCCCGGGAGGGTCCATCCTCAGGAACCACACGCGCATGAAGGTTTTTCAGGTCTAGCATGAAACGCCTGCCAAAGCGGGACGTTACGCGTTCCGCAGCCTCAAGATAGGCCCGCAGCCCCGCACATGCGAGGCTCCTGGCCCGATTGGCCGGGTGTTTCCAGCCCCGCGGGCCAAAAGTCCAGTAAGATCGCCTAAGGCGTTGGCTGCATGTCCTTGATCAGGGCCTCAACTGGCGCTTCAGCGCAGAACTGCGCCGTCGCCGCGGCAACAGACTGTCCGGAGGCCGCTAGCGCATCGTCCTCTTCAACTGAACAGGTGACCTTCTCCGCGTTGTCGTCTGACGTTTCGAGCGCCACGCGCGCCGTCACCCCCTGCGTCAGTCGATCATCACTGAGCTTGTAGAATGTGACGTAGTACTCCGCCGCGCTTGATCGGCCCTGGACGGCGAGGTAGCCCGTGTCGGTCTTGTCAATGTCGACGCCGGAAGGCTCGCCCACACGCACAAATCTCTGTCCGGCCACCTGCCGCCAGAAGGCCCAGGTCGTGTTCACATTCCCGGTTTCCAGCGGGATCAGCACATCCGTCAAGCCATCTCTGTCAACGTCCTCGACAGTCGGCCCGTTGAACGTGTTGCCCATCCGCTCGGTAAGGGTCTGCAGAGTCGCATCGCCCGGACCGACGATCTGCATGGTGATCTCCGTCGAGTCGTCCTCCGCCGGTGCATAGCGTACCTCGATGACTATGCCCGACGGATCCGGCGTCATCATCCGGCAGTCGGGATGCTTCCAGCCATCCGCCCCGGCGTCCTGCGCCTCCACAGCTGTGCACTCGGGCAGCGGCATCCGCTTTGCGGCAGCCGGCGCAGCCGCGTCTTCAGCGGGGGCGGGCGCGGGTGAACAGGCGGTGATCGCGAGAATGGCCGCACCGACAATGGACGTGTGTTTCATGATCTGACCCCTGCTGGTCGGGCGGGCATAGATCAATTGTACATCCCACGCCAGTTTGCATGTCGTAATGCACAGGGGCGGCGGGGCGACCCGAGTTTTGGCGGGCCAAATTGCACCGAAACATCCACGCCGCTGATGCTGTTGGCGCCTTCGAGAGTTTGTGGGACAGCGACGGGGCGCATAAGGACCGCAGATAGCGTACCTTATCCCACGCTTCCCTCGAGGCTCACCTCTAGAAGCTTCTGCGCTTCCACGGCAAACTCCATCGGCAGCTTCTGCAGCACGTCCCGCACGAAGCCATTGACCAGCAGTGCAACGGCCGCTTCCTCACCGATGCCGCGCTGGCGAGCATAGAACAATTGGTCCTCGGACAGCTTCGTGGTTGTGGCCTCATGCTCCAGCTGGGCATCGCCGCGCCGATTCTCGACATAGGGGATGGTGTGCGCGCCGCAGTCCTGGCCGATTAGGAGGCTGTCGCACTGCGTGAAGTTCCTCGCTTTGGTTGCCTTTCCGTGGATCGACACCAACCCGCGATACGTGTTGTTGGATTTGCCCGCGGAAATCCCCTTCGAGATGATCCGTGACTTCGTGTTCCGGCCGAGGTGTATCATCTTGGTGCCGGTGTCGGCCTGCTGGCGGCCATTGGTCACCGCGATTGAGTAGAACTCGCCCTGGCTGCCGTCTCCGCGCAGTACGCAGCTGGGATACTTCCAGGTAATCGCCGAACCGGTTTCCACCTGCGTCCACGAAATGCGCGAGCGCGCACCCCGGCAGTCGCCGCGCTTGGTCACGAAGTTGTAGATGCCGCCCCTGCCTTCGGCGTCTCCCGGCCACCAGTTCTGCACGGTCGAATACTTGATCTCCGCGTCCGCTAGCGCGACAAGCTCGACCACCGCCGCATGCAGCTGGTTTTCGTCGCGCATCGGAGCCGTGCAGCCTTCGAGATAGGAAACGTAGCCGCCTTCATCGACCACGATCAGCGTCCGCTCGAACTGCCCCGTGCCCTTTGCGTTCATGCGAAAATAGGTCGACAACTCCATGGGGCAGCGCACGCCCTTGGGCACATACACAAACGTCCCGTCAGAGAAGACGGCCGAATTCAGCGTCGCAAAAAAATTGTCGGTCACGGGAACGACGGAGCCGAGATACTGTTTCACGAGGTCCGGATACTCGCGGACGGCCTCTGAGATCGACATGAAGATCACGCCGACTTTGGCCAGCTCCGCGCGGAACGTTGTCGCCACGCTCACCGAGTCGAACACTGCGTCCACCGCTACGCGCGGGGTTTCGCGCGCCGCCGCCGCCGTTTCCATTGCGCCTTCCACACCGAGCAGCACTTCCTGCTCCTTGAGCGGAATGCCGAGCTTGGCGTAGGTGTCGAGAATTTCCTTCGGCACATCGTCGATCGATTTGTACTTCGCGCCCCCCTTCGGCGCGGCGTAGTAATGGGCGTCCTGATAGTCGATCTTTGGGTAGTGAATCATCGCCCAGGTCGGCTCGTCCATCTCCTTCCAGCGCTTGAACGCCTCAAGCCGCCACGCGAGCATCCACTCCGGCTCTTCCTTCTTGGCCGAGATGTAGCGGACGATGTCCTCGTTCAGTCCCTTGGGCGCGAGTTCCATCTCGATGTCGGTGACGAAACCCTCAGCATACTTGTCCGCCTCCAGCCCGCGCGCTGCATCGACCGTCCCGCGGTCGATGCCTTCTTTCACCAGAATTTCCGTGCCTTCAGACATGCGTATCCAGTTTCACAAGTTGCGGCCGCGCCCGTGCCGCCATTCGTATCCATGCCTCGGCAAGGGCATCGAAGTCATCGGGCGCCGAGGCCCAACCGAAACTCGCACGGATCGACGATCGCGCGGCGTTATCGTTCAAGCCCATGGCGGTCAACACGCGGCTGGGCTTGACCTTGCCCGACGAACACGCCGATCCCGCAGAAACCGCAAATCCGGCCAGATCGAGATTCATGATCTGGGTCTCCGAAGGTAGGCCTTCAACACCGAAGCAGGATACGCCTGCGACGCGCGGAGCGGCGCCATGCACGGTCAGAGAAGGCGCAGCCGCCTTCAACCGCGCTTCCATGCGATCACGATGCGGCGCCAGCCCGCGGTAGTTCGAGAGGCCGTCCAACGCGGCTTTCGTGGCTGCTCCAAAGCCTGTGATCGCCGCGACATTTTCCGTCCCAGCCCGGCGCCCGAATTCCTGCCCGCCACCCGTCTGCATCGCGCGAAATGCCGCTCCTGGCTTAACGTAGAATGCGCCAACGCCCTGCGGCCCGCCGAACTTGTGCGTGGAGAGCGACATGTAGTCGACATCGAGGTCGATCACCGAAACATCGATCTTGCCCACTGCCTGGATAGCATCGCAGTGGATCAGCCCACCTGCCGCATGCACGATTTCCGCGGCCTCCGCCACAGGCTGGATCACACCGGTCTCGTTGTTGACCAACATGAGTGAAACAAGCGGCCTTGCACCATCTTGTGCAACTCGCGCGCGCAACCAATCGAGATCAACCACTCCATCTGCACGCACGGGCCAGCCTGAGTTGTCAGCAAGGCTGGCAACCGCATCATGCTCGATCGCAGACCTGACAAGCTCCGCTTCGCTCGCAGCTAGAGCACCCCGCAGCGGCGCCTGCACGGCCTCGGTCCCGCCGCTTGTGAACGCAATGTCGTCCCGGCAGGCGCCAATCGCGGCCGCGATAACCTCCCGCGCTCCTTCCACGAGCGCGCGCGCCCTGCGCCCTTCGGCATGGACAGAGGACGGATTTCCGGTCAGCTCCATCACAGCTGCCATTGCCGCCTTCGCCTCGGGGCGAAGCGGCGCCGTCGCATTGTAGTCTGCATAAATCCGGTGGGCGGGGCTCATCCCCGGCTTCTACGCCAATTCCCGCTAGGCTGACAGGCTGGTGCGACGGCGGACGGGCTCTTCAACCTCTCCGGCTAGGAGATCCGCCAAGGTCACAGTTTCGAGAAAACGGTCGATATGGGCATCCAAGGCCTGCCAAAGCGCGGCGGCCGGCCCCTCGGTCCAGTCGCGTGAGCCATTCTCATTGCTGTTCCCGCCGTCCTCGACCGCCTGAAACACTTGCCCCACCGTGATTTCCGCGGCCGGCCGCTGGAGACGGTAGCCACCGCCAGGCCCGCGGGAGGCCGCCACGAGGCCAGCCCGGCGCAGCATCGCGAACAATTGTTCGAGATAGGACAGCGAAATCCGCTGTCTGATAGCCACGTCCGCCAGCGAGACGGGCTTCACCCCCGCGTTCGCGGCGACGTCCAGCACCGCCACAACAGCATACCGCCCTTTTGAACTCATCCGCATGGATATACCTGGCTCAAGCGGCCTGTTGCGCGCCCACGGCGGTGTTACGCGTCGTCAGGTAGGGCGGATCACACGAAATACTTGAAACGGACGGCCGAAATGGTGTTTGTCGGCCCCCTTGGGCGCACCAGTTCATGTAGCGCCCGTTACGCAGTCAACGCGAGCACATCATGGGCGAATTGATCATCTCGGGTCCCGCTGGCCGGATCGAAGCCCGCTATGCCCAGGCGCCGGGCGAGAACCCTCCCATCGCGCTGATTCTGCATCCGCATCCGAAGGCCGGCGGCACGATGCAGGATCCGGTGACAATCACCCTGTTCGAAATGTTTGCGGCCCACGGCTTCTCCACCATGCGGTTCAACTTTCGGGGCGTCGGGCGGAGCCAGGGGCAGTTCGACGCAGGCGTGGCCGAATTGTCCGACGCGGCCTACGTGCTGGATCATCTCGAATCGCTGAACGAGGCGCCCAGCCAGTGCTGGGTCGCAGGTTCGTCCTTCGGCGCCTACATCTGCCTCCAGCTGCTGATGCGCCGGCCGGAGATTGATGGTTTTGTGGCCGTCGCCCCGCCCGCCAATCACTACGACCTGTCATTTCTCGCGCCTTGCCCTGCCTCGGGCATCATCATCGCGGGCGACAAGGATGTGGTCGCTCCGCCGCAGGACATCGACCGTTCGCTCACCAAGGTGCGCGTTCAGAAGGGCGAAGTCATCGAGCGCGCAAACGTCCCGAGCGCCAATCACTTCTTCCAGGGCAAGCTCGACGATCTCGAGAAGACCGCCGCTGTATATCTCAAGAAGCGCATGAAAGCATTCGAGAAGGCACAGGAGGAAGCGGCAAAGGCTAAGGCCGTCAAGGACGCCGCCAAGCTGGCGCCGCCGCCAAAACAGGGGTGAACCGGACCCGCGGCCGTACCATGTCCGAGACGCCCGAACCGTTCTTCCATCGCGACGGCGACACCTACACGCCAACATTGCGCGCCAATGGCTGGTGGCGGCCGACCGGCAATCTCCACGCCCGCGTGATGATCGGCCTGTTCGCGCATGTCATCGAGCAGCAGTTCGGCGAGCCCAGCCTGCAACCGGCCCGCCTGACGGTTGATCTTTACCGGTTGCCCGAGCTCGATCCCATTACGGTCACCACCCGGCTCGTGCGGCAGGGCGGAAGGATCAAGGTGATCGAGGCCGAGTTGTTCTCAGGCGGCGTCTCGTCTGCGCGTGCGTCCTGCCAGCTGCTGCGCCGGTCACAGCAGCCGGATGCGCCGGTCTGGGCCGGCGCTGCGTGGGATGCGCCGCCGCCGGACCGGGTTGCCCCGCCGGCGAAACCTTTCACCGACAAATGGGAAATGCGTCCCGTCCTTCCGCCCGGCGCCACCGTAGCAAACGACCTGCGCGCGCCCGGCCCGCGCCGCACCTGGCTGCGCGAAGTGCGGCCGCTTGTCGGCGGCGAAGCCTACACGCCGTTCAGCCGTGTCGCCACCGGCGTCGACTACACCAGCCCGATTGCCAATGGCTCGGAAACCGGCCTCGATTTCATCAACTCCGACGTGACACTCTATCTCCATCGCCAGCCTGTCGGCGAATGGATCGGCTATGAGGTGACAGGCCACCAGAGCGCCGAAGGCGTGGCGCTCGGGCACTGCACGCTTCACGATACACTTGGCCCGATCGGCTTCTCGTCCTGCGCGGCGCTGGCGCAGAACCGGCGCTAGGGCATCGCGAATTTCGGCGGCGCCATCTCGATGCGCGTTTGTGTCGGCTCGCCCTTGAAGTGCGCCAGCACGGCATCCGCCACGCGCTTGTCGGCTTCGTAGATGTTGTGGCCGCCATTCTCCACCACGAGCCGGCTGCGATTGCGGAAGCCCTTTATCTCTTCCTCCGCTTCATCGGGATAGGTCCGTCCATCCAGCGTGCCCGAGATGAAGAGCGCTGGAATGTCGGACGTCAACGGCTTCCGGAACGCATCACCTGCGTCCAGCTGCGGCCGTATCCCCATCACATGCGGCATCGGGAAGTTCAGCGTGTCGCCCAGCAATGATGTGGCGGCTTCCTGCCTCACCAGATCGAGCCGCACTGCGGTCGCGCCTGAGGCAAGGTCCATCGCTTCCGGCACGCCACGGAACGCGTTTGTCTGTTGCCGCAGACCCCAGATCATCGGCGCCACTCGCGCGTACTCGCCCCTGTCCAGCTCGGCATAGAGCATCGGCAGCCGCGCAATCGCCGGCGGATCGGCAATCGAGCCCGACGCCAGCAGCTGCACCGCAAAACCATCGAAAATGAGCGTCACGGGCGCGCTCGCGCCCGCCGGTGTGAACGTGACCTTTGCCGGCTCTGCATTCAGCTTCGCATGCACGCGACGCATCGTGCCTGCCAGATCGGGATAGAGCGCCTTCGCCTTCGGGTCGGCATCAATCAGCTCCTGCACGTGCGTGAACATCTTGTCGGTCAGCGCCGGCCGCTTCACCGTCTGGTCCAGCCCCTCGATGCCGGACAGCACGGCTCGGTTCACCGACGCGCCGTACTGCTTCATGAAGGCAAGGCCCAGGTGCGAGCCATAGCTGATGCCCCACAGATTCAGTTTCCTGGCGCCGAGCGCCCGACGCAGATCCTCGATGTCGTCGGCGTTTTCGGCGGTGGAGTAGCCGTCGATATCGAAGCCTTGCGACTCCCACCAGTCGAAGCACTTCGCCAGCCGATCCCTGAAGAATGGCACAAGCGTTTCGCGCGTGACCGGCGTATCCATGCCAAACGGAGGCATTGGCACACATGACCGCATGGTCTGCGACAGTCCGGTTCCCCGCTGGTCATAGGCGATGACGTCGGCAACCTCGCGCAGCGCCATGAAGATCGGAAAGCGCGCGCCCTGCGCCGTGCCTGTCCCGGCCCCGCCCGGCCCTCCGGCAAGATAGACAATGGGATCGCCCGGCGTTTCCGACGTCGACTTGAAGCGAACGAAGCTGATCTTGATCTTGCGAGAATTGGGATCACGCCGGTTCTCCGGAACCTCGAACGTGCCCTTCTCGGCATCCACCTTCGTGCCGTTTCCCGCCGTGAAGGTGTAGGGCTCCAATGTCAGGGCCGGCGGAGGCGTCTCGACCACCGAAATCGCGGGTTCCGGCACGATCTCAGGCGCCGCTCCCGCGCACGCCGCAAGCATCATCGCTGCAATGGAATTCGCCAACACGCGCATCCGCGTCCCCTGTGTCGAGCGACCCCGGCCAACGTTCCGACGAGGCCAGCTGTCTGTCAACTATATCTTTAGGTGGAGTGCCAAGGGTCGATCAAATTGACCTCGAATGCTCAACTCGCTATCCCCACGCCCATGTCGCACCGCGCCACCCTCTCCGCGTATTACTGCCGCACGCTGACATAGCGGGCGGTGCGATCATGCATGCCGCCCATGCCGGCGGCATACTGAGATGGCCTCCGGTCGGATAGACCCTGTAGGAGCCTCTCGTGACACTCGATCCCTCCGCCCAGAAATCCGCCTTCCTACGGGAGATGATTTCGCGTGGGCATGTCTACCAGGTCACCGACGAGAAGGGCCTCGACGCCTACGCCGCCGGCGGAGTCCCGTGCGGCTATATCGGCTTCGACGCCACGGCGAAGTCGCTTCATGTCGGCTCCCTCGTCCAGATCATGAACCTGCGTCGCCTCCAGCAGGCCGGCGGCAAGCCGATCGTGCTGATGGGCGGCGGCACAACCAAGATCGGCGATCCGACCGACAAGGAGAAGTCGCGCCCCATCCTCACCACCGAGGAGATCGCCAGCAACATGGCGGGCATCCGGAAGAATTTCGAACCCTTCCTGAAATTCGGCTCCGGTCCCACCGACGCCATCATGGTCGACAACGATGAGTGGCTGGCTGAGATCAAGTGGATCGAGTTTCTTCGCGACTACGGCAAGCACTTCACGATCAACAAGATGATCGCTCAGGAAACCGTGCGCCGCCGGCTCGACAATGAGGAACCGTACACCTTCCTCGAGTTCAACTACATGCTGCTCCAGTCCTACGACTTCCTGGAGCTGGCCCGCCGCTTCGACTGCCGCATCCAGATGGGCGGATCGGACCAGTGGGGCAATATCGTCAACGGCATCGACCTCACGCGCCGCATCATCGACCGCCAGGTGTTCGGCGTCACCACGCCCCTGATCACCACGGCGAGCGGCGGCAAGATGGGCAAGACCGCGGAAGGCGCCGTCTGGCTCAACTCGGACATGCGCAGCCCGTATGACTACTGGCAGTTCTGGCGTAACACGGAAGACGCCGATGTCGCCCGCTTCATGCGGTTGTTCACTGACCTGCCGGAAAGCGAGATCAGTGAACACGCCAAGGCCCAGGGCGCGCAGATCAACGACGCCAAGAAACGCCTGGCGGACGTCGCCACCGCAATGCTGCACGGCGAGGAGGAAGCCCGGAAGGCCGCGACTGCAGCCGAGGCCATCTTCAAGGGCGGTGGCAGCGCCGAAGGCATGCCGACCTTCGAAGTTCCGCGGGCGACGCTCGCGAGCGGATACGCCATCACAGATGCGCTCCTCGCTGCTGGCCTCGTCGAGTCGAAGGGCGACGCTCGCCGCCAGATCGCCGCCAATGCCGTCAAGCTCAACGGCGAGCCGGTCACAGACGACAAGTACTCCATCGCTGAAGCCGCCCTCGAGTCCGACGGAACAGCCCGCCTTTCCGTCGGCAAGAAGCGGCACGCGCGCCTGAAGGCCGTCTGACGCACCTGCGAATGAGCGGCCGCCGGGATTTTGCGTCGATTCCGACACCACGTTGGCCTCTTTCCGCCTTTCGCTGCCTCACGGAACGGGTCTAGTCTTCCGGGCAACAAAGTCGGGGAGACAACGCCATGAACATCCGCACCGTCCTGGTCGCCTCATGCGCGCTGGCTGCGCTTCAGTCCACCTTGCCCGCCTTTGCGCAGGACAAGGCGCTCGCCATCACGATCTACGCAGACGATCTCGCCCTGGTGCAGGACAAGCGCCCGGTCGACGTGACAGGCGGCAGGCAGCGCATTGAGTTCGCTGGCGTCTCCGCCCAGATACGGCCCGAAACCGTGTCGCTCTCCGCCAACGGCATCACGATTGTCGAACAGAATTTCGACTTCGACCTGCTGACCCCTGCCAAGCTGATGGAAAAGGCCGTCGGCAGTGTCGTCACGATCGTCCGCGTCAATCCCGCCACCGGCCAGGAAACCCGCGAGCAGGCCGAAGTTCTGGCCACCAACAATGGCGTCGTCCTCAAGATCGGCGAACGTATCGAAGTCCTGCGCGACGATGGCCTGCCCGTCCGCGTCATCTTCGACAAGGTGCCGGAGAACCTACGCTCCAAGCCGACACTCTCCGTTACCGTCGATGGCGATCGTCGTGGTTCACGTCCCGCAACGCTCAGCTACCTCACCTCGGGCCTCGGCTGGCGCGCGGACTACGTCGCGCTCTATGACGACGCGAGTTCCAAGATCGACGTGCAGGGCTGGGTGACACTCACCAATTCCAGCGGCACGACCTACGACAACGCCGAGACGACGCTGGTCGCGGGCTCGCCACTGCGTGCGGGTGAATACGACAGCGGGCCCTATGGTCGCCCGCAACGCCCCCAGCTCGTGGAAGCGGGAACGGAGACGGGCGACCGGGAACGACTGGGCGATTTCTACCTATACCCGCTGGCCGAACGCACAACGATCGCCAACATGCAGACCAAGCAGGTCTCCTTCCTCGATGTGCATGGCGTGCCGGCCAAGCACGGCTATGAGTTCCGCAACTACTGGATGGGCACGCAGGAAGAGCCGCAGAGCGCGAAGACGGTCTATCGTTTCGCCACCGGCTCCGCCGAGGGCCTCGGTGACCAACTGCCCGCAGGCGTGCTCCGCTTCTACATGCGCGATAAGCAGGGCGATCCTCAATTCATCGGCGAAAGCACGATTGATCACACGCCGATGGGTTCCACACTCTCCGTCTCCACGGGCGACGCCTTCGACGTGAAGGTGAAGCCGGTGGTCGAAAAACGCGAACGCCTGTCCTCCCGCCGCTGGCGGACAACGATGAAATACACGCTCAGCAACGCCAGTCCGCGCGCCGTCACCGTCACACTGCAGCAGGATGGTCTCTGGGGCGACACGCGCATCCAGAGCGAGACGATGCGCTCCACCCGGCCCAACGCCGACATGGCCGAATGGCAGGTCAACGTGCCCGCCAACGGCACGAGCGAACTGAGCGTCGTTTTCGACTCCAGCTACTGAGGCCGGCCCCATGCGCCGGGCGCATCCCACTCGTTCGATCCTGATGGCCCTGACCGTGCTTGTGGCGCCGGCCGCCGCGCATGCGCAGGACATCACGGCATCCGCCCCGGTCGATGTCTCCGTCACCGTCTACCGCGACCCCTATCGCAACGAAGGCGGCTTCGACCTCAACGACCTCAACGGCTTCGCGCTGGTCACGGAAACCCGCCGCGTCGTCCTGACTCCCGGCCAGCACCGCCTGCGCTTCGAAGGCGTGGCCGACGGCATCGAGCCTGCCTCGGCCATCGTCTCCGGCCTGCCTACAGGCGTGATCGAGAAGAACCGCGACGCTGCCCTGCTCAGCCCGGCCGCGCTCATCGACGCCGCAGAAGCACAGCAGGGCCGCGTCCTCCTAAGTCGCACGACCCCAAGCGGCCTCACCACCCGCAGCGAGGGCACAATCCGCTCCGGCGCCGATGGCGGCGTGGTAATCGAGACGACTGATGGCATCGAGGCTTTGCGCTGCTCCGGCCTCCAGGAATCGGTGAGCTTCGAAGCCAGCCGAACCGGCCTCTCCGCCAAGCCGACGCTCTCCGTGCTCACGCGCGTCAACCGTCGCATCGAGGCGACGATCCAGCTCTCCTATCTCGCGCGCGGGTTCGACTGGGCGGCCGACTACGTCGTCAGCCTCGCGCCCGACGGCAAGACGCTCGACGTCGGCGGCTGGATCACGCTCGCCAACGGCAACGGCACGGGCTTCCCCGGCGCCAGCGTGCAGATCGTCGCCGGCCGCCTAAACCGTGACAGCGGCGAGGTCGAGCCCATCGACTTCGGCCGTCCCATCCTTGCTCGCTGCTGGCCGCGCGGCTCCACCAGCGACACGCCCGACCCCATCTACATCGAACGCGCCTATCCGCTTGGGTTCGAGCCCTGGCGGTTCCGTCAACGCGCGATGGCGATGCCCGCGCCGATTGCTGCGATGTCTGCAGAATCGATGGCCAAGGACGACATCGTCGTCACCGCCACCGGCCGCGCAGAACAGGAAGACCTTGGCGACCTCAAACTCTACCGCGTTCCTGATCGTTCGACTGTAGCCAGTCGCCAGGCCAAACAGGTCCGGCTCATCGACAGCCTCGCCGTGCCCGTGAAGCGCATCTATGCCTTCGACACCTATCCCAACAACACGACCGAATTCGAACCGATGGAGGTCATCCTCCGCACCCAGAACGACAAGGCCAACAATCTCGGCGTGCCCCTGCCGTCCGGACGCGTCGCTGTGTTCGAGACAGCCGGCAGCGGCGCCGCCACGCGCAAGCTTCTCGCCGGCGAAACCAGCCTGCGCGACCTCGCCGTCAACGAGGAGACGGAGTTCAGGCTCTCAGGCGGGCCCGCCGTGCAGGTTCGTCAGACCACCGAAAGCCGTGAGCGCCCCGATCCTCCGCCCCCGGGCGTCAAGGGACAAACCATCCGAACCGACGCGCGCTTCAACCTGGTGGATCGCGTCGAAATCACCAACGCGCACCCTTTCCCGATAGAAGCCGAGGTAGAGGTCTACATTGACGGCGGTGAGGAACTCGTCCGAGCAGATCGCGAGCCGGAGCGCAAGAACGGCCGCCCCCTCTTCCGCGTCACCGTGCCAGCCAACGAATCCGTCGAATTCCGCTACCAGACGGTCTACTACGAATAGGGCCTTCCATCCCGGCGCGTCAGGCTGACGCCTTCACCGGCGGATCGCGATAGGATGCCGCGGCCGCAATCGCTTCATCCGGCGCCTTCAGCATCTGCAGGTAGAGCTCTTTCGGATAGGCCATATGCGGCTTTGCCGGATCATAGTCCGGCTGCGGCACGGGGCTGGGTCCCTCATACGGCGCAGGCGACCTGAACCGCGTAGCCTCCGCATCCGATATCCCGGCCTTGGCCAGCACTGCTGGATCGATCCAGCTCTTCGGATCGATCGGCTCGTGCGAGGTAGCAACTTCCAGCGTCATCTGGTCGGGCCCCGCAAAGTAGATCGACCGACACATGCCGTGGTCGATGGGTCCCAGCACGTTGACGCCATGACTGCGGATCCGGTCACGCATCGCGATCAGGTCCTTGTCCGTCGCCACGCGAAACGCGAGATGTTGAAGCGTCCCCGGGGCACAGGGCAGTGCGCCGTTTCCGGCGTGTGTTTTCCCCACCTCGATCGGGATCTGGTCGGTATTCGGCAGCTGCACGATGGAGAAATAGGAGCGGTCGTTCATGCGCAGGAAGGCGTGCAGTCCGCCCGGCACGCCATGCATGTCGAACAGCGCCACCAGCGGACATCCCATCACCTCCGAGAAGAAGGCAATGTGCTTCTTTATATCCCCCGCCATGAAGGCGAGATGATGAATGCCGTTCGGTGCCTGTGTCATGCGCCGCTTCGCCTCCGCGTTGCCGTGTCCAGCTTGAAGCAGGTCTCCCGCCCGCGTCCAGCTCCCCAATACGGGATTGTCGTTACGTCCGCCGCGGAATCCACGGCGCAACCGGCGTAGACTTGAGACTGCGTCCGCCTATCCTGCATGACAGCCGCCAGCGCCCGGAAGGAAACCATGTCGATCATCCGCGAGCCCTACGGCTACGTCTATGCAGAGACCAGCGCGCTCAAGGAAGTCTATGGCGGCCCGGGCGGACAGGTCTTCGTCGAGTGCATGCGCATCCGTCCGACCGATCGCGAATCCCGCACTGCGCTGCTCTTCAGCCATCCTATCGGCGGCGGCGCCTTCCTGCCATTGGTCACAGCGCTCGCGTTCGCCGGCCACCACGTGATCTATTGCAACACACGCTATCGCGGAAACGACACGGCGCTGATTCTCGAAAAGTGCGTACTCGATGTTGGCGCCTGCATCGCTGACGCGAAGAAGCGTTTCGGCTATGACAAGATCATCCTCGGCGGCTGGTCCGGCGGTGGCTCGCTCTTGCTGTTCTACCAGGACCAGGCCGAGCACCCCACAATCACGCATACGCCAGCCGGCGATCCGGTCGACCTTGTCGCCGCAAAGCTTCAGCCAGCCGACGGCGTCATGCTGCTCGCCGCCCATATCAGCCGCTCGGTCACGCTCACAGAATGGATGGACCCCTCCATCCTTGACGAGACCCGCCCGTTCGACCGCGACAACGACCTCAACATCTATGGCAAGCGCGCAGCAGAAAAGCCACCCTACTCCGCCGCCTTCGTCGCGCGCTTCCGCGAGGCGCAGGTCGCCCGTAACCGCCGCATCACCGCCCGCGTGAAGGCGAGCCTTGCGGAGCTGAAAGCCTCCGGCGAGCCCCACGCCGAGCGCCCGTTCGTCGTCAGCGGCACGATGTGCGACGTCCGCTGGCTCGACCCGGCGCAGGACCCGTCTGACCGCCGCCCGAACACCTGTTATCTCGGCGACCCCTACATCGCCAACGATGGGCCGGTCGGCCTCGCCCGCTTCACCACGCTTCGCTCCTGGCTTTCGCAATGGAGCTATGACGAGAGTCGCGCCAACGGCGTCCTCAACGCCGCCCGTATCACCGCGCCAGTGCTCACGATCAACAACACCGCCGATCTCGCCTGCACGCCCAGCCACGCCCGCCGCCTGCACGATGCCGTGGCGACCAGCGACAAGACCTATGTCGACGTACACGGGGCCGACCACTACTACATCGAACGCCCGGACCTGCTGCCGGTCGCGGTCGGCGCCATATCCGCCTGGCTGGTCGAGCATCGCTTCTGAAGGGGTACCCGCATGAGGTAGGCCGCGGGATATCTGGGCCCGGATTCTTGGTGCGGACGCCGGTTGACGCGGCTACGCTGGTCCCGCTGATCGCCCCTCGGACGCGGAGACCACACAATGTCCTTCGGTTACGGTGATGTTTTCGACGCCGTGGGCGAGGCCGTCCAGCCCGATGATCCAGCCATCTACTGCGACGGAGAATGCTACACCTGGGGCCAGTTCACCGCCGCCTCGAACGCCCTTGCCCGGGCCTTCATAGCTGCAGGCCTTCAGCCGGGAGCCAAGATCGCACAATACATGCGCAACAGCGCCGGCTACCCCCTCGTCTTCGTCGCCGCGATGAAGGCGAGCCTGGTCCCCGTCAACGTGAACTACCGGTACGGCCCAGACGAGCTCGCCTACCTCATCGACAACAGCGATGCTGAGATCGTGGTCTTCGATTCGGACTACGCAGAGAACGCCCGCGCCCTCCGCCCGCGAATGTCCAAGGTGAAGCTGTGGGTCAGCGCCGGCGCCCGCCTCGACGACTTCGCCTGGCTGGACGACCTCGCAACGGGCGACGGGTCAAAGCTCGATGTCAAGCGTTCACCCGACGACATGTTCCTGCTCTACACGGGCGGCACGACCGGCATGCCGAAGGGCGTGATGTGGCCCGGACATGTCTGGTGGGAAGTGCTCGGTCCTGGCCGGGCGCCGCAGCTCGGCCTCGAGCCGCCCGCCACGCTCGATGCGCTGCAAGCCCAGATCCGCCGCAATGAGGGACGGCTGCCGGTCTACATCGCTCCGCCGTTGATGCACGGCACCGGCATGTTCACAGGCTTCGGCGCGCTCTCAAAGGGTGCGCCGGTCATCCTCACGCGCGCCGCCGGCTTCAACGCTTCCGAAGCCCTCGACGCGATGACACGTTATCAGGCCGGCGGCATGGCCATAGTCGGCGACGCCTTTGCCAAGCCGCTGCTCGATGCCCTCCGCGCTGAGCCGCACCGCTACAATGTGCGCGGGATGCGGACGATCACATCCAGCGGCATGATGTGGAGCCCGGAGGTCAAGCAGGGCCTTTTCGAATTCATGCCCGACGTCGTCCTCTACGACAGCTTCGGCGCATCGGAGGCGACCGGCCTCGGCGCCTCCATCGTCACGCGCGACATCAAGCCCGAGGAAGCCCGCTTCGATGCGCCCAACACGATCGTCGTGCGGCCGGGCGATTTCACGCCCATCGCGCCCGGCTCGGATGAAGTGGGGCTCGTCGCCAAGTGGGGCAACCTGCCCCTCGGCTACTACAAGGATCCGGACAAGACCGCGCGCACCTATATCGAGATCAACGGCGTACGCCACCTCATTTCCGGCGATCACGCCACGGTAGGGGCGGACGGCCGCATCCGGCTGCTTGGCCGTGGCAGCCACTGCATCAACTCCGGCGGCGAAAAGATCTATCCCGAGGAAGTCGAAGAAAGCCTGAAGTCCCATCCCGCCGTGGTCGACGCGCTGGTCTTCGGCCTGCCCGACGAGCGCTTCGGCCAGTCGGTCGCCGCCATCGCCTCGCTGGAGCCGGGAACGACCGCATCGCCCGAGGACCTTATCGAGCATGTCCGAGCCCGCCTCAGCCGCTACAAGGCGCCGCGTCGCCTGCTCATCGTGGCGAAAGTCCCGCGCGCGCCCAACGGCAAACCGGACTATCCATTAGCCCGGAAGATCTTCGCGGCGACATCGGCCTGACCGCCGCGCGTCGTCCACACCAGCCGCGTCGCCGCCAGCAGCAGGATCACGCCCAGCCCCTGATGCAACAGAGACAGATCGAGCGGCGCGGCATTCACAAGTGTCACGACGCCCAGCAATGCTTGCAGCGCGACAAGCCCGCCGAACACCGCGAACAGCGACCAATGCTGAGCCCGGAACCGCCAGGCGCACCACAGCGCCATCGCCAGCAATCCATATGCCGTGAGCCGGTGGAAGAACTGCGCCGTCGCCGGGTTCTCGAACAGGTTCCGCCACACCGGATCGATCGTCCACATCGTCTCGGGCACGACCTCGCCCGCCATCAGCGGCCAGTCCGTGAAACCCCGCCCCGCGTCCAGCCCCGCCACCAGCGCGCCAAGCGCCATCTGCATGCCCGTCACAGCCAGAAGCGCGAACGCCCAGCCCTTGGCGGTCGCAGGGATTCCGTGTCGCTCCGCTCCCAGTTCGAGCCACAGCCAGTAGCAGTAGGCAATGATCAACAGCGCCAGGCAGAAGTGCGTCATCAGCCGATAGGGCGCGACCGACGTCAGCTCGGAATTCACGCCCGACGCCACCATCCACCAGCCGATCAGCCCCTGCAAACCGCCCAGCGCAAACAGCACCACGAGATGCGGCATCAGCTTCCGCGACAGCCGCCCCGTCAGCCAGAAGAACAGGAACGGGATCGCGAATACCACGCCAATCACGCGGCCCAGCTGGCGATGCCCCCATTCCCACCAGTAGATGCCCTTGAAGCCCTCCAGCGTCATGTCCGCATTCATCACGTGGAACTGCGCCGTCATGGTCTGGTACTTGGCGAAGGCCACCTGCCAGTCTGCATCCGACATCGGCGGAATGGCCCCGAGCAGTGGCTGCCATTCCGTGATCGACAACCCGCTGTCGGTTAGGCGGGTCGCCCCGCCCACGAGGATCATCAGGTAGACCATGCCGGCGACCAGCAGCAGCCAGCCGCGCACCAGCACAACGCCCCTCTCCGGCGCCATGGAATTCGCGTGCCCAGATATCGCGACAGCCTCGCTCATTGCGTCCTTATCCTGCCTGTGACAACGGATGGCCAGCGGAGAGAAAGCCGCAGGAGGCGCGCCCATGCGCAAGCTGGTCGGATCGCTGGTTCTGGTGGCCTGGATGGTCGCCTACATCGCCGTCGCCGGCGTCGTGGGTGATCGCATCGCGTCCGAACACTGGGCCTGGAAACTGCTCTACTTCCCGGTTGTCGGCCTCGCCTGGGTCCTGCCCCTTCGCCCGCTGCTGCGCTGGATGCACGCCAAGGATGCACCGCGCGAAAGCCCGGATGTCTAGAAGAAGCGCCGGAACACTACGGCGATGAAGCACCACACCGACACAGCCAGCATCAACGTCACGCCTGCGACATAGAGCCCGGCGCGCAACTCCTCGCGCGCCAGCGCCGCGGCGAATGCCGCCACCGCCAGAAACCCCAGCGCCCATCCCGGCGCATGCCAGCCCGCCGGCACACGCGCCGCCTCCGCCTTCGACAGCTGCGCCTGGTGCCAGGCCTGATAGACCATTGATGGAACCGCACCGCCGATCGCCACAACCGTCATGGCAAGCCAGACCTGCTCAATCGGCATCATCATCGCCAGCACCGGCGGCGCCAGCCCCATCACGATCACACCGATCGTGCCCAGCACCATGGCCTGGATGAAATGCGCGTCGGCCGCCTCGAAGCGCCCGTCCTTTGTGAAGGCGATGAACACGGCGATGAAGCCTGAATAGGTCGCAGCAATCGTCGCCAGAAGCCCGAGCTGCGCCAGCGGATCCATCGCGTCCTCCGCCGCGGAGGCAACGACGAAAGCGCGAGCGGATCAAGCACAAACAGAAACGGGGCGATCCGGATGGACCGCCCCGAAGATTTCGCCGCCGGAACAGGCCGGCCGCTTGCTGGGAGACGCATAGAGGCTCAGGCCAGCGCCCGCTCGATCGCCGCCTTCAGTTCAGCGCTCTGCGGCTCGACCTTGGACTTGAAGCCAGCAACGGGGGCACCCTTCCGGTCGGTAAGCAGCTTGTGAAAATTCCACGCCGGATACGCAGCCTTACCCAGCTTGTCGCGCATCCATTTGTAAAATGGGTGCGCCTTGCCGCCCTTCACATGCGTCTTCTCAGTCATCGGGAAGGTGATGTGATAGGTCACCTCGCAGAACGCGGCGATCTCCGTTTCCTTCTGCGGCTCCTGCCAGAGAAACTGGTTGCACGGCACGCCGACAACGGTGAGCCCGCGCGGCTGCATCTCCTGGTAGAGCGCCTGCAGTCCGGAATACTGCGGGGTGAACCCACAGCGCGAAGCCACATTCACCACCAGCAGCGCCCGCCCCTCGAAACTCTTCAGCGGCAAGGGCTGGCCGTTGATGCCGGTGAATTCGAAGTCGAACGCCGTCGTCACAGCGCCGCCTCGACGGCCTGCCGGATTTCCGCCGCCGTCGGCTCCGTGCGCGGACCGAACGCCATGATCGGCTGTCCGTCCTTCCCGAACAGCAGCTTGTGAAAGTTCCATAGCGGGTCAGCCGGCTCGCCCAGCTCCTGCTTCATCCATTTGTAGAACGGATGCGCCGTGTCGCCCTTCACATCCGTCTTCGCCGTCAGCGGAAAATCGACGCCATAGGTGGTCGAGCAGAAGGTCTGGATTTCCTCATTCGTCCCCGGCTCCTGCCCCATGAACTGGTTCGACGGTACGCCGAGCACCACAAGCCCCTTGTCTTTCAACTCGTGATACAGCGAAACCAGACCCTCATACTGTGGCGTCAGCCCGCACTTGGAAGCGACATTCACCACCAGCACCGGGCGCCCCTTGAACTGGCTCAGCGGCAGGTCTTTCCCGTCGATCGAGGAAAAACTGAAATCATGGGCAGTGGTCATTGTCCGGCCTTCCACTTCATCTGGAATTCGATCTCTTCGCCGTCGCTTCCGCGCTCGTGCTCGATATTGAATACGGCGCGCGCCGGCACATGGATGCGCTCTCCGGCGATCTGGATCACGAATGGCTCGCCCAGCTCCACGCTATCGGCAAACCGTCGTAGTTTTGCGACGAACTGCGCACGAGTGTAGACCTTCTCGACGTCGCGCTGGGCTTTGCGAGCCATGCTTGCTCCTGTATTGTCGCCACAAGCTAGGTGGCCGGTTCATCCTTCACAACAGGCGACGCAGAAACTGGCTTCCGCTCAACGCCATTCGAGCGATCCCACGCCCGCCCCTCCTCGATCAGCCTGTCCGTATGCGTTCTGATCGCCTCGCCCAGGCGCGCTACCATCTCGTCCTTGCCCAGTCCCGGCGGGATCGGATCGAGAAACTCGATCACCGCCGGTCCAGGATACTTCGCATAGTCCTGCTCCTGCCAGCGCAGGCCGAGGCTGGTCGCCACCGGCACAACCGGCCATTGCGACGTCTCCTGCATGTGCCACACGCCTGCACGAATGCGCTTGTGCTCGCCCACCCTGGTGAGGTGCCCCTCCGGATAGATCAGCACGATACGCTTCTCTTCGGCCGCCTTGGCAAAGCTCGCCGCCAGATCCTTGCGTGCGTCAGAGCCGCCGCAATTGTCGATCACGATCGCGCCCAGCTTCTCCAGCACCTTCGGCACCAGCGGGAACCGTTCGAGATGGTCGCCCGTTACAAATGCGACATCATCGAACTGCACATACATCAGGAATCCGTCGCCATAGCTTGAATGCTTCGGCGCCACGATGAACGGCGGCGGTGGCAACCGCTCCCTCCCTCTAACCTCAGGTTGTATGCCCACCAGCTTCATCAGCTGCACCATGCGGCGCGAATAACGCTTCACCGCCCACCGCACGCCGCCCCGTCCCGGCGTCAGCGCGAGTACCGCCGCCATCAGCACATACCAGAACGACACCCACCAGAACCCGACATTGAAGACCAGCGCCCGCATGTTCAGCCCTCCGCTCTGCCGGTCGACAGGCACAGTTGCTGGCATTTTTCATCGCGCGAGGTCAAATATTTCCACAGCATTGCAACCCATCGCAGACGCGATAGCGTCCAACCCAACGGAGGACACATGCGCATCGCCACAACCTTTCTTGCTGCTGTCGCGCTGTCCGCGTGCGCCAGCGCTCCCGCCGTGCACGAGCATTGGCTCGCCGGCGTCACCTACGCCCCGATCGGCAACGCAACCGGCATGAAAGCCGCCTTCGTTGTCGGCTCACCCAGCCAGCCCGGCCTCTACACCATCCGCGTCCATATCGAAGACGGCGGCCTGATGCCCCCTCATTCGCACCCCGACGACCGCATGATCACCGTCCTCTCCGGCGTCCTCCATTACGGCTTCGGCACTATAGCCGATCCGAACGCCACGAAGGTCTATCCGGCCGGCAGCACGTTCATGGCGAAAGCCAACGAGCCCCACTACGCCATCGGCAAGGGCGACGCCGTCTACCAGGAATCCGGCATGGCCCCGACAGGGACAAAGTGGTTGGGGCAGTAGGAGTCTCTCAATGAGCCGCGGATTCCTGTTTGGCCTCGTATCTGGAATCGCACTGTCAGTTGGGCTCGCGAGCATGTGGCTTCTGTGGGACGCCGAGCGCGTCGCCTTTACGTTTCGCAATACTGGTCAGACGACGTTGAACAACGTCGTGATCGAAAGTCAGGCGCTTGGAGACATTCCTCCGGGAGAGCAAGCCACGGCAGTGTTCGCGGTCGGCGATGGTTATCATACGATTGCCTACTCGGAGCGCGGCACGCGGATCGAAGGCGGCATGCATCAGTACGGACGCTCGAGCCTGATAACCATCAATAGCGCCGGAGGCGGTTATCGGTGCCCCAAGCCTCTCGAGTATCTCGCAGGAGGAAGCTCCAGCCAATCCATCGGCCACGTCCGGCCTGGCGCAACAGACCCAACTTGAAGAAATGGACTCCCGGCCATGTATTCATTTTGAATATAGGAGTTCCACTATGGCCTCGACCTCGATGACGCTCGGCCCGCACTGGGAAGAATTCATCCGCGAGGAAGTCGCGAGCGGCCGCTACGCCTCCGCCAGCGAAGTCATCCGCGCCGGGCTGCGCGAGCTGGAAGAGCGGAAGGAGAAGCTGGAGAAACTGCGGGCCCACCTCGACGAAGGACTGGCTCAGGTGGATCGCGGCGAGTCCGCGGAAATGCCATCCACTGACGAGTTGATCCGAGAAGCGAAAAAGCGGCTCGTCAAAAAGGCCAAGCGGGCGTGACACGAATCGTCGTTTCTCCTCGAGCCTTGGCCGACATGAGGAGCATTGCGGATTTCACGCTGGAACGATGGGGCGACCGGAAGGCCGCGGCATACATCGATGCTATCAAAGAGTGATACGAATGGCTCGCCACAAATCCCATGCTCGGACGGTCGCGAGATGAAGTCCGCCACGGCTTGAGATCTTTTCCCCAAGGGTCCCATATGATCTTCTACCGGGCCATCGAAGACGGCATCGAGATCGCTGGCATTCCCCATGCCGCGTCCGACTTCGGCACCTACTTCGAAAACCCCTAAGCTACCGCGATCTCGCGCACGGCCGCATCCGCATCCTCATGCGCCCGCGACTGGCGCGACCACAGATCCGCATAGAGACCGCCGCGATCTAGCAACTCGCGATGACTTCCGCGCTCCACAATCTTCCCCTCGTTCAGCACGATGATCTCGTCGGCGCCCGCCACGGTTGAAAGCCGATGGGCAACCATCAGTGTCGTTCTGCCCCGCGCCGCCTCGTCCAGCGCACCCTGAACCTCCTGCTCCGTCGCTGAATCCAGCGCGCTCGTCGCCTCGTCCAGCACCAGGATCGCCGGGTTCTTCAGGATCGCCCGCGCAATCCCCACCCGTTGCCGCTCGCCGCCTGACAGCTTGACGCCCCGTTCGCCCACGCGCGTCTCCCAGCCATTCGGCAGCTTATCGATGAACTCGATCAGCTGCGCCCGGCTCGCCGCATCGCGCAGCTCCGCATCGCTCGCCTCCGGCCGGCCATAGAGCAGATTCTCCTTCATCGATGCGTTGAACAGCACCACGTCCTGAGGCACCAGCCCGATCGCATCGCGCAGACTCTCCTGCTGCAGCCCGCGCACGTCCTGCCCATCCACCAGCACGCGCCCGCCCTTGGTGTCGTAGAACCGGAACAGCAGCTTCAGCAGCGTCGACTTGCCTGATCCCGATGGCCCCACCACCGCCAGCTTCGTCCCCGCCGGCACAGTGAACGACACGCCATCGATCCCGGCCGAGCGCGCATCGTGCGTGAACGACACATTGTCGAACCGCACCTCGCCACCCTTCACCGCCAGCGGCCGCGCATCCGGCGCATCCTGCACCTCGGGCTTCATGTTGAGCAGCCCGTACAGCTTCTCGAGATCGATCGCCCCCTGCTTGATCTCGCGGAACGCCCAGCCCAGCACCGACAGCGGCCGGTAGAGATTGCTCATGATCAGCACCACGGCCGCCATGTCGCCCGCCTGCACCTGCCCGTTGAACGTCGCCAGCGCCGTGATCGCCGCCACAGCGGTGAGACCCAGCGCCATGATGATGTCCTGCCCCGCATTCAGCAGCGCCAGCGACCGCGACACATCCACCATGTTGCGGTTATAGACCTGCATCGCAGCGTCATAGCGCCGGGTCTCGCGCCCCTCCGCCGCGAACGCTTTCACCGTCTCGAAATT
>JBEAMJ010000071.1:0-27101 GCA_041166025.1 Pseudomonadota bacterium
CGGGACCCATCTTCGCGGAAGGCATTATGGCCAGCGGTCATTCGTGCCGCACCAACAGGTCGAACACATGGCCGCACCGACCAGCTTTGTAAGACTTCAGTTTGCACTTGCCAAAGGAGAGCCGTCCACACATGGGCGATGAGCTGCCGGGTCCGCGAGGGCAGGGTGACTGGCTCGATTGGATGAGTTCAGCCGAATGGCCACAATTCGGGTTAGGGCGACCACGGGCCCCGTCCTAGCCATTTGGCTTTTGGTCGGAGCCCGAGACCGTCTGAATTCGCTCGCGCCGAAGCTGGCCCCGCTCCAGCGGAGTCGCAGTGATACGGACCCGACCTATGCCGCGCGGGGTGAAATCGACATTAAGTCGGCGCCAATCTCGCGTCGCCGCTGCATCAAGTCGTAATCGCCCTGCAGTCCTAGAAAGAACCCTTCGGACATTCCAAAATACCGGGCGAGGCGGAGATCCGTGTCCGCCGTGACGGCGCGCTTTCCCAGCACGATTTCGTTGATGCGTCTCGGCGGCACATGGACTGCACGGGCCAACTCGCTTTGGCTAAGGCCCATTGGCTTCAAAAACTCCTCCAGGAGAATTTCTCCCGGGGTCGGGTTCGGCAGAAGCGCGTCCTTAATGGTAGTCAACGATTTCGACATCGGCAGGTCCTCCTTCCTTCCAAACAAAGCAAATTCGCCATTGATCATTGATACGGATCGAATGCTGGCCTGCCCGATTACCCCGCAGCGCCTCGAGCCGGTTTGCTGGAGGTACGCGAAGATCTTGCAGGACACGCGCACTATTGAGGATCCGCAGTTTTCTTAGCGCCACTGCTTGGATATCCGTCGGCAGCTTACGACTTCGGCGTCCCGACCAAATCTTCTCCGTTTCGAGATCAGCGAACCCTTGGATCATTGGCATCAATACCGCATAACGTTATAAGGGTCAAGCGCGTTGCGGCCGGCGAGCGAACGGCACAGCTGGATTTAAGCGTCGAACGGCGGTCTTTGGGCGAGCTCCTGCCTGATCAGCAGCGCGGGAGTGAAGGTTAATTCACGGGCGACCCCGCCATTGGGTCATCAGGCTAGGCTGCGTGACGTTGGGGCCTCGACGCGGTCATTATGGCGGAACGTCGGTCCCATCGCTTTCAAAAAGCAACCCATCGCGCACCGACAGCCAGACGTCGGGTGATGACCGCCGGTCGGTGAGGTTCCATGCGGGCTGTCCCTCGGCTGTTGCGAACGACAACAAATATCGGTCCTCACTCAGCGCGAGACTGATTTCGGGCAGCCGTCCAAACAAACCTAGGCCTGTCACGCGTGAGCCTCGAAGCAAATCGAAGGCAGGCTCCCAAAGCTCCTCTTCGCTCCAACTTCCGCAGATTATCGACGCCGCGCCCTCGATGCGCCAACTCCACTCGATGGAAAGTGTGAGCTCTCCCATCGGACGAAGAGGACGACCGTGCAGTGGAACCCATCCCGGTGATAGGTCGCCAAATTCCAAGAAGATCGCGGAGCCATACCCTCTCCAAAGGAGGTTAACCTCCATCCCGACAAGATCGGCGGCAACGCGCTTGAAAGTGTCCGCAGGGTTCATGGCGGGCGAGTTTGGCGGTTTGAACGGATGTCGGCAACTGGGCGACTTCCAGCCAGTTGACCATATCATCTGGCTTCCGCTGTTTGCTGCGACCGGGTTCGATTCACGGCATCTTTCCCAACTTTCAGCGTCGCACTAGAACACCCCGATGAAACTCGAAGCTCTGCCCCGGCGGCGATACACGCCGCATCCAACGCCGATCCAGAAGCTGGAACGGCTGTCCAGGCATCTCGGCGGGCCTGAGATCTGGATCAAGCGCGACGATCTTTCGGGGCTTGCGGGCGGCGGCAACAAGACGCGCAAGCTGGAGTTCCTTCTTGCCGATGCGCTGCGGCAGGGCGCTGACACGCTGATCACCGTGGGCGCCGTGCAGTCCAACCATTGCCGCCTGACGCTCGCGGCGGCGGCACACGAGGGGCTGAAGTGCCGCCTTGTTCTGGAACAGCGCGTTCCGGGCAGCTATCGCAGAGATGCAAGCGGCAACAACTTCCTGTTCGACCTCCTCGGCGCGGAAAGCCTGACGGTCGTGGAAGGCGGAAGCGATCTTGCCAGCGCGATGCAGGCCGAGGCGGACAAGCTGAAGGCGCTGGGCCGCAGAGGCTATATCATTCCTGGCGGCGGATCGAATGCGCTGGGCGCGATGGGCTATGTCGTCTGCGCGCGAGAGATACTGCAGCAGTCGCTCGAACAAGGCCTGGCCTTCACGGACGTCGTCGTTGCATCGGGCAGCGCAGGCACACATGCCGGGCTGCTGGTTGGCTTCCATGGCGCAAATGCCGGCCTTGCGCTAACCGGCGTCAATGTACGCCGCCCGCGCGCCGAGCAGGAAGACAATGTACACAAGCTCGCCGTAGAAGCGGCCGCTTTCGCAGGCCTGCCGGCGCCGGTGCGCGAGAGCGTGCTTGCGTTCGATGAGTGGGTCGGACCCGGCTACTCGCTGCCGACGGAGGACATGGTCGAGGCGGTGCGCCTGTTTGCCCGGCTGGAGGGCATACTGCTCGATCCGGTCTACACCGGCAAGGCGGCCGCGGGGCTCATCGGGCTCGTACGGCGGGACCATTTTGCCAGGGATGCGCGCATCCTCTTCGTGCATACAGGAGGCGCCCCTTCCCTCTTTGCCTACCAGACCGTATTGGCGAGCGCATGAAGACGTTTCGCACTGTCTGGATGTTGCTGCTGGGGCTGGCCGCCGTGGTCGTCGGCCTCGGACGACATGTGCTGGCCGACATGTTGAACATTCCGCGGCCGCCGGGACAGTATGTGATGATTGCCGCCGCCGTGACGCTGGCCGCCATCGCCGTTGCGCCAATGTTCATGTTCCGGCGCGGGTAGACCCATGTCGCAGAGCAGGACCGTCGGCGTCATCGGCGGGATGGGTCCGCTGGCCACGCTGGATTTCTTCGACCGGGTGCTGAAGCGAACGCGTGCGTTTCGCGAGCAGGACCACCTGCGGCTGATCATCGACAACAATCCCAAGCTTCCCGATCGCAACGCCTTCATGCGTGGCGAAGGCCCCTCGCCCGGACCTGCGCTGGCGGCCTGCGCGAAGGGACTGGAAGCGGCAGGCGCCGACTTTGTCGTTATGGCATGCAACACGGCGCATGCCTGGGAAGCCGACATCCGCGCCGCCATCACCGTGCCTTTTCTGAGCATGGTCAGGGAAACGACCGGCGTGGTGGCCGATCTAAGGCCGGCAGCAGCCGGCGTGATGGCGGTCGATGCCTGTCTTGGCGCCGGACTCTATCAGGACGCTCTGAAAGCAGCCGGCGTGACGCCGGTCCTGCTCAACGCGGAATCGCAGAAAAGCTTCATGGAGCTGATTTACCGGATCAAATCCGGCGACACCGGCGAAACGGTCAAACGGGCGATGACAACGCTGGCGCGCAAGCTGGAGACGCAAGGCGCGGAGGTGATAATCGCCGGGTGCACGGAAATTCCAATCGTGCTGACAGCAGACGATATTGAAGGCGAACTGGTGAGCTCGACGGACGTCCTGGTGGAGCGGACAATCCTGTCTGCGGGCGCGGAACTGCGCAGCTAACCTGGTCCGCGCGATCCAGACATCGCTTAGTTGGCCTTCTTCATCCATTCGCGGGCGGCGCGCTGGGCCTTCTGGATCTCGGCGGTCGACATCATGTCGGCCATTTCCTGGCGGCACAGCTTGGCTTCGCGGTGACCGCGCGTCGCGGCGAGGTTGAAGAACTTGTGTGCCGAGACGAGATCGACGGCGACATCGAGTCCTTCGGAGTAGGCCAGCGCGACGCGGTAGAGCTCTTCGGCCGAGGCTTCCTTTGTCAGGAAGGCTTCGGGGGACTCGATCCGAATATCCGCGTACGCCATTCTGGCATCCTTCTGTCTTCGGGAAGTCGGCTTCGTCTCTCTCCGGACGTCGCTGCTTCCGCACCCACCGCCGCATCTGCGGACTTGGGACAAGTGAAGCGGAGAAGATTTGCAGCGTAGTTAATACTGCAGATTTTCGACAGTCTTCTTCGAATTATTGTGTTGATTTCGATTCAGGAGTCTGAATCGCGGATTCATGAATCTAGCCCGGCTCGCGTGCGATCGTCTGCATACGGATCGACCTGTAGAGCGCAATGGCGGCCGCGTTTTCCTCGCGTACCCGGAGCTCGACGTGCGGCGCGCTCTTGAGCGCAAATGCGTGAAACACCGTAAACATGAGTGCGCGACCGATGCCGCGGCGGCGGGCGCGCGTATGGACCGCCAGGTCCTTCACGAAGGCTGAGGTCCAGCAGTGCGCCATCCCGATCACCTCGCCACGCTCGATCGCAAGAAAGATCAGGCTCGGGTCGAATTCGAGGTCCTTGCGCAAGGCGCTCCACCAGTGGCGGAAGATCGGCGCCCCGCCGCCTCCCTGCCAGAAGCCGGCTTCGAGCACGGCGTGAGCGCCCTGCGCCAGCTTCTTGTCGAGCTTCGGGCCCAGCGTACGGACCGTCACACCGGCCGGCCAGAGCGGGGTCTCGAGCGGGCCGGAGAGTTCGCGCCGCATCCGCAGCACGACGGCTTGCGCCATCAGGTGCGCGCCTTCTGGCCGAACAGGATCTTGCGGGCTTCCTCCGCTTCCTTGGTGTTGTCGGTGAGTGCGCTCGTGCGCATCTCCTCGCCGGCCTTCCGGCCGATGTCGAACAAGGGGCGCGACTTGCATCGGACGAACCATCGTTCGAGCGCAGGAAAATCCGACAGCTCCTGGCCTTGGCTCTTGTAGGCGGCAAACCACGGCCAGCAGGCGAAGTCGGCGATCGACAGGGGGCCGGCAAGATAATCCCGATCACGCAGGCGGACCTCGGCCACGCCGAACAGCCGGTTTGTTTCGTTGAAGAAGCGGTCCTGGCCGTATTTCAGCTTTTCGGGGTCGGGTTCGATCTTGGGCGCGTAGTTGCGGAAATGGTTGTGGTGGCCCATCACCGGCCCCTGGTTGGCGACCTGCCAGGCCAGCCAGCTTTCGACCTCGGCCTGCTCGCGGGCGTTGGCGCCGCCGAACCGCCCGGTCTTGCGGGCGAGGTATTGCAGGATTGCTGCGCTTTCGAAAACGGAGATGGGCTGGCCATCGGGGCCATCCGGATCAACGATAGCCGGCATGCGGTTGTTGGGGCTGATCGCGAGGAACTCAGGCTTGAACTGGTCGCCCTTCCCGATATTGACCGGGATCAAGCGATAAGGGAGCTCCATCTCTTCCAATGCAATGGTGATTTTCCGGCCATTGGGCGTCGGCCAGAAATACACATCGATCGGGGCGGGCTGGGCCATGGGCATATCGTCCTGTCGCTATATACTGGATGGTGTAGCGGCCCGGGCTTGCGGGCGCCAGATTGACGAAGCGATACGACACTTCAGGATTTCTGCGAGCCAGCGATGAGCACCACGACCAACCTGTTCGAGCCGATCTCCTACACGCTCTGGAAAAAGGACCCGAAAGCGTTCTCCGATGGGCTGGGACGAAGCTTTCGCGAGACTGGCTTTGCCGTCATCAGCGATCATCCCATCGACCAGGCGGTGATCGATGCAGGTGTCGGCGCAGGCAAGCAGTTCTTTGCTCTGCCGGATACGACGAAGCGCACTTACTACATTCCCGGCGGCGGCGGGCAACGCGCCTACACGCCCTTCGCCACAGAAGTGGCGAAGGGCGCCAAGGCGAAGGACCTGAAGGAGTTCTGGCATGTCGCGCGCGAACTGCCACGCGGCCACAGATATGCGGACCTGATGGGCGAGAACCTCTATGTGAAGGAAGTGCCCGGCTGGAAGGAAGCGACGAACAGCATGTTCCGCGCACTCGACACGTTCGGGCTGGACATCCTTGCAGCCATTGCGATGCACCTGAAGCTGCCGCCCGATTACTTCGCCGACAAGGTGCAGGACGGAAACTCGATCCTGCGCCTGCTGCACTATCCGCCACAGACGGAGCCGCCACCGGAAGGATCAGTGAGGGCAGGCGCTCACGAAGACATCAACGTGATCACGTTGCTCCTCGGCGCCGAGGAAGGCGGACTGGAGGTGCTGCACCGCAATGGGGAGTGGCTGCCGGTCAATCCACCGCCAGGATCGCTGGTGGTCAATATCGGCGACATGCTGCAGCGGCTGACCAACGACGTGCTGCCATCGACGACGCACCGGGTGGTGAACCCGAAGCCGGAGCGCTCGCGCTTCCCGCGCTATTCGACACCGTTCTTCCTGCATTTCAATCCGGACTATGCGATCACCACCCTGCCCGGCTGCATCTCGGCGGAACGCCCGGACAAGTATCCTGAACCACTCAAGGCGCAGGATTTTCTCGAAATCCGGCTGAAAGAAATCGGCCTCAGGATGTAGAGGCGATGGCTGGCGCTTCAGCTTCTGCCTTGGTGCTGCGCGCCGCCTTCGAGGGATCTATGCCGGGCATTGCACGGCCGAAATAGTAACCTTGCGCCATGTCGCAGCCGAGCCCGGCGAGTTTGCGCGCCTGCTCTTCGGTTTCAACGCCCTCGGCCACGACAGTAAGCCCGAGGCCCTTCGCCATGGCGATAATCGTGCGTACCGTTACGGCGGCTTCGGTGTCGCGCCCCATCGCTCGCACGAAGGCACGGTCGATCTTGAGCTTGTCAAACGGCAGTTGGCGCAGCTGAATCAGGCTGGAATGGCCGGCGCCGAAATTGTCGAGCGCGAAGCGGACACCCTTCGCCTGCAGGATGTCGACCACCGCGCGGGCCGCGTCGCGGTCACTCACAAGCGCAGCCTCTGTCAGTTCGACCTGGAGCCGCGAGGGCGGAAACTGCAGCTCGTCCAGCGCCTTCAGGAGTTGGTGCGGAAAGCCGGGCTGCTCAAGCTGCACCGTCGAAACGTTGAGCGAGAGGTAGGGCGCGCCGGGCAGCTTGCCAGCTTCAGTGCAGGCGCGACGGAGAAGATTGAAGGTCAGATCGCCGATGGCCCCGCTGGCTTCGGCGGCAGGAATGAAATGGCTCGGCGGTATGGGTCCGCGCGTCGGATGCGTCCAGCGCGCGAGGATTTCATAGCCACGGACGCTGCCATCCTGCAGGTTCACCAGCGGCTGGAAGTGCGGTGCGATCTGGTCTTCGCGGATGGCGTTCCAGAGGTCGCTCTCGAACAGCGCGCGCTGGCGGACAAGCTCGTCCATGCCGGTCTTGAAGAAGGCGAACCAGCCGCGATGAGCGTCCTTGGCGCGACGCAGCGCGAGGCTTGCGCGATGCAGGAGGGTTTCGGCGTCGCGTCCATCCGTCAGTCCGACAGCTGCGCCGGCTGTCGCGCTGACCGTGAAGGACTTGTCGCCGGACGCCAGCGGCGCCTCTATGGCGGTCAGCGTCGCCGACAGCCAGTCCATCAGCTCGTCTTCGCCCTGGTTGGGCATGAGGACAACGAACTCATCCGACTCCAGACGGCCGACAAAGCCATCGACGCCTGCGCGCACGTTCAGCACTTTGCCGACATGCATCATCATCTCGTCGCCGACAGTACGGCCATGGGCGTCATTGAACTCGCGGAACTTGTCGAGATTGAACATCGCAACGGCGAGCCGCTTGCCGCCGTCATTCTCGCTCAGCAGCCAGTTGAGCACGCCCTTGAGATGGCGGCGGTTGGGCAGGCCGGTGAGCTGGTCATGCAGGGCGACGCGACGCGCACGCTCCTCCGCCTCCAGACGTTCGCGCAGGCCGCGAACATGACTGTGATAGCGGGTGACGATGTAAAGCGTGAGTCCGACACTGGCGATGATCACCGTACCGAGAAACTTCGACATCTGAAGGTCTTCGAAGTTTGTCGCCCAGCCATAGATCAGCCCGACAGCATCGAGGTTGACTGACAGGATGAAGCCAGCTGCGATGAAGCCGGCGAAGATCAGAATGTCGCGGCGAACCTGCTGCGCAACACGCGTGTCGATTGTCGGTTGAGTGTGACCAGGTGCTGGCGTCATGGGAATCCGGCCTCTTGCCCGAGGTTACAGACTGGGCTTTCCGCCTTAAGAAACGCGACCCCGCATCCGTGAAGTTTTACGCAAATTGAGCGCTCCGCTCAGCCGGCGCGCCAGCCGACCACAGCAGCATTCGACAGTGGCCCGCCCGCAGGCGCCGTCGAAACCCCTGCCCTGCCGTTTTGCCTTCACGGCCCTGCCGAAACTGACGGGCAACCAATGGGGCGAGACCTGCACTGTTAAACAGCCGGTAGACTTGCCCGCGGCGCCGAACAGCAGAACCAGAATGCCATCGTTCCGAGGCCGCTCGGCCTTGGTCGGGACGGCAGGAGTGCTCGATACTGACCCCTTGTCCGGCGCATTCGTATCTCGGTCTTCGCTCACACTGGTTGTCCACACGCAGCGGAGCCTGACCAGACAGGGTTATCCCTGATCGCCGGCTACTCGTCCGCGATTGCGCTTGGTTTCCGAACGATGCGCCTTTCCTTCGAGGCGGCGCTGCTTCTGCGCCTTACTGGGTTTGGTCGCCACGCGCCGCCGGGGTCTCACCAACGCTTTCTCCAGCATCTCCACCAGCCGTTCGCGGGCTTCCTCACGATTGCGCGCCTGACTGCGATGGGTCTGGATGAAAAGGACAAGCTCGCCTGCCTCGTTGATCCGGTTGGCAAGCGCTCGCCGGATCATCCATTTCTGTTCGTCGTCGAAGGCGTGGCTGGCTTTCACGTTCCAGCGCAGCTGGACGGCCGTCGCCACCTTGTTGACGTTCTGTCCGCCAGGTCCGCCCGCTGTGACGAACTTCTCGTCGAGTTCGTGCTCGAAATTGTGCAGGAAGACCTTGGGCACGGCTTACCTGTTGAGCCGCGAGAGCAGGCTGGAGGTGTCCCAGCGGCCATGACCCTCGGCCTGTACGTCGGCATAGAACTGATCCACCAGCGCCGTGAGGGGCAGAGAAGCTCCGGTCGCGCGCGCTGCATCAAGCGCGATGCGCAGATCCTTTCTCATCCAGTCGACGGCAAACCCGAAGTCAAATTTGCCGTCGACCATAGTCTTCCAGCGGTTCTGCATCTGCCAGCTCTGCGCGGCGCCGGCTGAGATCGCCTCGATAACCCTTGCTTCGCTGAGGCCGTTCTTCCGCGCAAAATGCAGCCCTTCGGCGAGGCCCTGCACCACGCCTGCAATACAGATCTGGTTTACCGACTTGGCCAGCTGCCCAGCGCCTGACGCTCCGATCAGCGTGATGGCTTTTGCATACGCCTTCATCACCGGCTCGGCCTTTGCGAACGTCGCCACATCGCCGCCGCACATCACCGTCAGCTGACCGTTCTCAGCCCCCGCCTGCCCGCCCGACACGGGAGCGTCGATGAAGCCGGCGCCTTTTGCCTTCGCCGCCTGCTCCAACTGCCGCGCCAGCGCGGCCGATGCCGTCGTGTGATCCGCCACAACCTGCCCGGACTTCAGAGCCGGCTCGAACGCGCCGAACACGGCCTGCACGTCTGGATCGTCGCCAAGACACATGAAGATGTGGCTTGCACCCACGATCGCCTCAGCGGGCGTTGCGGCTGCCTTACCCTTGTGTTTTCCGGCCCAGTCCTGCGCCTTGGCCTCCGTGCGGTTCCATACCGTCACTTCGTGGCCCTTCTCCGACAGGTGGCGCGCCATCGGGGCGCCCATCACGCCAAGGCCAAGGAATGCACAACTCGCCATAGCCTAGTTCTCCGATTTCAGGGTCACAAACCGGCCCCTGAAGAAGCCCAGTGCATCGACGCCGGCGTCTGCGCGATAGGCGAGCACATCGCCGAAGATCACTTCGTGATCGCCCATGGGTTGACGCAGCCGCATGCGACAATCGAGCGAGGCCACGGCGGCGACCAGCACGGGCGCCCCCGTTTCCATCGTGGTGACCTGGTCGGCAGGGATGATCCGGTCTCCCCGGCGGGAAAAACGCTGCGCGACCTCGGCGTCGTCGGAGCGGAGGATGTTGAGCGAGAATGCGGGCGCTTCCGTATAGACCCCGAAGGCGGCGCTGGAGTGGGCAAGGCACCAGAGCATGATCGGCGGATGCAGCGAAACGGACGTCAGGGAGTTTATGATCATCCCGTGCGCATTCCCGGCCGCATCCCGCGCCGCCACCAGGGCGACGCCCGTGCCGAAGCCGCCGAGGGCGCTGCGATAGGCCCGCGCATCGAAGTCAGAAGGGATGTCTGCACCGCTCATGCACGCGACCTTAACTGTACCGAGGCTATAAGTCCCGGTTAACGCCCGGGATACAATTCGCCATGAGTGGCAACAAGCCAGTCGTCATCAAGAAGGTGAAGAAGGTCATTGGCGGCGGCCATCATGGCGGCGCCTGGAAAGTGGCCTATGCCGACTTCGTGACGGCGATGATGGCGTTCTTCCTGCTGATGTGGCTGATCAACACGACTTCACCCGAACAGAAGCGCGGCATCGCCGACTATTTTGCACCCGCCAGCGTGTCACGCTCCTCGCAGGGCTCAGATGGCCTTCTTGGCGGCACGGCTTTCCAGGAGGATGGCGCGCGCGCCTCCGGCTCCAACCGCAAGATCGACGAGGAACTGAGCGAGGAGACCGAGCATTCCAGCTCGGGCGGTTCCGCCGAAGGCCAGAAAAGTTCCAGCGAGCCGACCGAGGATGCCCTCGCTCAGGCCATGGCTAATCGCGAGACCGCCGAATTCGCCAGCGCCGAGGCCTCGCTGCGCCAGGCGATGCAGGACCTGCCAGACTATGCCGAACTGTCTCGCAACCTGATCATCGAGCAGACGCCGGAAGGCCTCAACATCCAGCTGGTCGACCAGGAAGGCCGCGCAATGTTCCAGGGGTCCTCGGCGACGCCCCTGCCCCGCACGCAACACCTGCTCGACATGGTCTCGAAGGTGATCCAGCAGCTGCCGAACCGCATCAGCATTTCCGGCCACACCGACAGCATCGCGCCGGGCGCTTCGGGCTACTCGAATTGGGACCTCTCGGCCGACCGGGCCAACGCTGCGCGACGCATTCTCGAGAAAGCCGGCGTGGAAGGCGATCGAATCTACGAAGTGGCCGGCAAAGGCGACCGCGAACCGCTCTATCCTGACGATCCCGACCTGCCAGCCAACCGCCGCATCAGCATCGTGCTCCTGCGCGAAGCGCCTGTGATGCCGTCCGACCACGAACTTTGAACATCGCGGGGCGGGCGCATCTGCGCCATCGACCGGCGGCGACAAGCAGTGCAGACTACTTTTCGGTGGCGCATCCGGCCCTGCGGCGGTTACAGTCGGTTCGACATGAAGGAAACTGACACCAGGGACATCATCCCGGCGGACTTTGTCCGGCGCATGAAGTTTTACCTGACCTCACCCCAGCCCTGCCCGTACCTGCCCGGCAAATCGGAACGAAAGGTGTTCGCCAACCTTGCCGTGGATGGCGCCGTTGGGCTCAACGACAGCCTCACCCGTTCCGGGTTTCGCCGCTCGCAGACGATCGCCTATCGCCCGGCCTGCAAGAGTTGCGGCGCTTGCCGCTCGGTTCGTATCGATGTCGCGGCGTTCAAGATGTCGAGACGCTGGCGGCGGGTTCTTGCGCGCAATGCTGATCTGGAGCGCGAGGCCAATCCCGCGCGGGCGACCCGCGAGCAGTTCCGCCTGCTGAAGCGCTATCTCGATCATCGTCATCCCGGGGGCGGGATGACCGACATGGAAATCCGCGACTATGCCGGCATGGTCGATGCGAGCCCCGTCCACACGGCCGTGTTCGAGTATCGCAGCCGCGCTGACGTGAAGCCCGGCAATGACGGCGTGCTTCAGGCCACAGCGCTGACCGACGTGCTGCGGGATGGGCTGTCGATGGTCTATTCCTTCTATCGGCCGGAGCTGGCCGAACGCAGCGTCGGCTCGTTCATGGTGCTGGACCATGTCCGCTTCGCCGCCGAACTCGGCCTGCCCTATGTCTATCTTGGCTACTGGGTGCGCGGATCGGAGAAGATGGACTACAAGTCCGACTTCATGCCCCTTGAAGTGTTCGACGGGGAGACCTGGCGGCCGCTGCGCGAGGACGAGATCTAGCCGGTTTCGGCTTCCAGCCATGCAGCATACCCGGGCGCGATTGCAACAAGCTCCGTCGCGATGATGCACGGGACCTCGTAGGGATGCATGGCCTTGACGTGCGCGCAGAGCCGCTCGAACAGGGAAGCGCGCGTTTTTGCCAGCAGCGGTATCTCGTCCACCTCCTCTATCGCGTCTTTCCAGCGATAGATGCTGGTGACGCCGGCACCGATGTTGACGCATGCGGCCAGCCGCTCCTGCACAAGGCTGCGCGCGATCTGGTCGGCGCAGGCCCTGTCCGGGCAGGTGATCAGTGTATCGATGAACTGCATGGCGGAGGCCTCAGGGCGCTGATGGGATAGCGAGGGCGCCGCGACCATAGCTCCCGCCCATCGTGGGGCCAGTGTTCAGCCCACATCGTCCGGCGAGCGCCTCTTCGCGTCCCGTCTACAGGAAGAGCTCAAGTTGCACATCGGCGCGCGCATAGGGCGACGGCACGGCCTGCTTCAACGGCTGAAACCCCGCCGCGTGATAGAGCCGGAGCGCAGGCCCGAGTGCCGAGTTGGTTTCGATGTAAATTCGCCGCATCCCCATCTCGCGGGCGGTAGCGATTGCGGCATCCATCAGCATGCGGCCGGCCCCCTTGCCCTGCGCAGCGGGGCGAACGCCCATCTTGGCCAGCTCGACCTCCCTGTCGCCGATTACGATCAGTGAGACAACGCCCACGGGTTCATCACTCTCGCAGGCGAGCAGGATTGCGCCGCCGGGATCGAGAATATGGGTGTGTGGATTGTTGAGGACCTCGCGATCCTTCGGCTCGACGGCGAAGAACCGCTCGATCCATTCAAGGTTGATGTCGCGAAAGGCCGCCTCATCGCCGGCCCGGAACGGGCGGACAGTAAGGCTCATCAGAACTTCACTTCCGGCGCGATATTGATCTGCGCGCGTTCGGCCTCGCCGACATCGAACATGTCGCGCTTCGTGAAGCCGGTGGAACCGGCGATCATGGAAGCGGGGAACTGCTCGATGGCCGTGTTGTAATCGTTCACGGCCGAATTGTAGAACCGGCGCGAGGCCGCAACCTTGTCTTCGATGGCGGAGAGCTCGGTCTGCAGTTGGACGAAGTTGGCGCTGGCCTTCAGGTCGGGATAGGCTTCGGCAAGCGCAAACAGCTTGCCCAGCGCGCCGCTCAGCGCACCCTCCGCCGCGCCCATCGCGGCCGGGCCTTGGGCAGCGGCCGCCGCGTTCCGCGCGGCGATCACAGCATCAAGCGTCGATTTCTCGTGAGCTGCATACCCCTTCACCGTCTCGACGAGGTTGGGCACGAGCTCGCGGCGCAGCTTCAGCTGGATGTCGATGCCTGAGAAGGCCTCGTTTACAGTCTGCCGCTTGGCGACCAGAGCGTTGTAGATCAGGATCGCCGCAAGGATGATGATGAGGGCGATGACGCCCAGCGCGATGTAGATCGGAAGCATTCCGCCGCCCCTTGTTTGACCGCCTGGCCGATTCCCGGCCGGGGCCACAACTTACAGCAAGGCCAGCGCGAATCCACAGCGAATCCGAGGTCTTTTGCCATCATGCGCGACCAACGGCTTGCTTGCGATAGGGCGCTGCGATCGTCCAAGATGAATGCGCGCGTGCTCGTGGCGTTCGCTGCACGGCGCAGGCTGAAAACGGGACCGGACCTACATGGCCAATGGATCGACAGCCATCGTCGTTGGCGCAGGCATTGGCGGCCTGGCCGCTGCGGCCGCCCTGTCGCCTCACCTCAAGGAAGTGCTGGTCGTCGATCGCGACACGCTTCCCGGCGCCGCTTCGCCGCGCCTGGGCGTCGGCCAGGGCGCACACACTCACCAGCTCCTCAAGGCGGGCGAACTTGCGCTGGAGCGGCTGCTCCCGGGGATCACGCGGGACTTCGTTGCTGCTGGCGCCGTTGAGATGACGGTGGGCCGTGATGTGAAAGTCTACGATTTCGGCGGCTGGATGGACGATTGCGATGCGGGTTTCACCGTCACAAGCCTGTCGCGCCCGGTCTATGAAAGCGTCTTGCGAACGCGTGTCGCCGCGCTCGGGAATGTTCGCTTCATGGCCGAATCGCCGGTCAGGCGGTTCGTGGTCGAAGACGGCCGCTGCACAGGCGTTGAGCTCGAGGATGACGCGCGCCTGCGTGCAGACATCATTGTGGATTCGACCGGGCTGACAGCGCCGCTCCTGCAACAGCTCCGCGAGGATGGTCACGCCGAGTTTCCGACGGAAGAAATACGCATCAATGTTGCCTACACAACCGGGCGCTTCCGTCGTCCAGAAAAGTGGCGCGACGAACAGTTGGGCTTCTTCATCCTGCCCTCGCCGCCGGATACACATTTCGGCCTGATGCTGCCCATCGAGGACGGACAGTGGATCCTGTCTCTCGGTCGCAGAGGCGGCGCCGTCCCGCCGCGAGATCCGCAGGGTTTCAAGGACTACGCGATGGGCCTGGTACAACCGCAAGTGTATGAGCGGATCAGGGATGCAGAGGTCGTGGGCGAGCTGCGCACCTTCCGCAAGCCGGCCGCAACACGCCACCGCATCTGGGAGGCAACAAAGTGGCCGAAGCGCCTGATCCCTGTTGGCGATGCGATGAGCAGTGTGAACCCCACCTACGGCCAGGGCATGACGGTTGCTGCCTGCGAGGCGGAGGCGCTGGAGGCCCTCCTTGCTGACGCTACGCCGCCGGACGATCTCGCGAACCGCTATCTGCCGATGGCCGGCCAGATCTCGGACCGCGCATGGAGCCTGTCGATCAATTCGGACTACGTCTATCCCGAGACCGAGGGTGAGCGCCCCGCCAACTTCGCGATGAGCCGCGCTCTGGCCGCCACGTTGCGGAAACTGGCGGACGAAGACTTGGAGTTCCGGCGTCTGCGCTATCGCCTCGTCCACATGATTGAAAGCGCCGATGCGCTGCGCTCAGGTCCCCTCGCGGTACGCTTCTTCACTGCGTTGCAGGGTTCGATGGCATGACGCGGGCTGATGCATGCGGGGCGCTCCGGCCCGGCACGGCAGCCGATATCTTCCGCCTGCAGGAGATCGAGCGCGACGCCGCCACGCTCTTCCGCGACTGGCCCGGCATTGACGCGAATGCGCTGACATCGGTGATCGCACTGGCCGATCATCTTCGCTCGATCGAGCAGGGGCTGTCGATCGTGGTTGAGGCGGATGAGCGGATAGTCGGATTCGCCATGGGCGAGATGCAGGGCCCTGACGCCTACCTTCGCGAGCTCGACGTGGCGCGCGCGCATCAGAAGCGCGGCTTCGGGGCGCAACTGGTCGAGGCGTTCGCGGCTGCGGCCCGCGCGAAGGGCGCCCGCCATATCTATCTCGCCACCTTCCGTACGCCGCCCTGGAACGCCCCGTTCTACGCGCGCCTCGGCTTCAGGGAGGTTGCGCACGCGGACTACCTGCCCTGGATGAGCGAGCTCGAAGCCTCCCAGGCAGCCTTCCTCGACCTGTCGACGCGCGTCTTCATGCGGCGGGACTGATCAGTTGGCGCGCTCACTGAGTTTGCGCAGCGCTTCCTCGTGCGTCTCCCGGCTGATCGCATAGGGGAGGATCGACAGGATCATCAGGAAGCGCAGCAGGCAGATGGCCGGCAGGTACCACCAGCCCAGCGTCTGCAGCGCAGTGTCGGGAACCTGATCGGGCGCGACCCCGGAGGGAAACTGCGCCACGGCGAGCAGCAGCGCAGCGGCCATCACGCCGAGCCCCGCCGTGACCTTCATGATGAAGGTGTTGGCGGCGAAGAACACGCCTTCCGACCGCCGGCCCGTGCGGACCTCGCTCTGTTCCACCAGATCGGAAATCATCGACACCAGCAGGACCTGCAGGCAGACCGCAAGGACGACATCGACCTGCCCCTGGATCATGACAACCCAGAAGGCCGCGTCCGAGCCCGGCGCGACGACCCCCGTGAGGCGCAGGAGGATACCGATCGGGAAGGTCAGCAGCCCAAGCACGCCAACAATGATGATCCCGCGTTTCTTTCCGACTGCGCGCGTCAGCACAGGCGCTAGCGCGGCGCCGATCGCGGCGGAAAGGAAGATCACCAGCGTGATGATGGCGATCTGCTGCGGCTGGAAGCCCCAGAAGAAGGTGGTCATGAAGGTGGACAGCGTCTGTCCCAGGCCGAGCGTCGTGCTGGCGATGATCGATGTCAGGAAGATTGCGCCCATCGATCTGTTGAGCAGTGTCTCGAAGATTTCTCGAAACACTGCGATCAGAGTCAGCCTGCGCTGCGGCGGCGCTGTGAGTCGCGGGATCTGCCCATGCGTGCCAAGCGAGGAGACCATGATCGCCGTGAAGATCACGCTGGCCGCCACCCAGGCATAGACGACATAGGCATCTGGATTGAATTGTCCGTTCGGAATTGCCGGCGTGGTGAAGGCCGGAAACAGGAAGAAGAACATCATCACCGTCATGGCGTTGCCGCCCGTCCAGCCGAAGAAATTGCGCCATGACAGGAGGGTCGACCGTTCAGCGTAATCGCGCGTCAGTTCCGGCGCGAGCGCGGCGCTCGGCGTCTCGAAAAAGGTGATCGCCGTGCGCGTCGCGACAGCCGTCGCGAGCAGATACCAGAACAGCGCGCCATGATCCCAATCGCGCGGCGGCGTCCAGAGGAGGAAGAACGATATCGCGACCGGAATTGCGGAGGCGTACATAAAGGGATGCCGCCGGCCCCATTTCGAGCGGAAATTGTCGGACCAGTAGCCCACGATCGGATCAGAGATCGCGTCGAGCACGAGGGCGAGCGTCAGCGCCTGCCCGACGAGCGGGGCAGGCATACCGATGACCTGCGTGTAGTACATCAGGAGGAAGATCTGGAGCCCGGCGTCCTTGATGCCGAACGCAGCCGAGCCGAAGCCGTAGGCCAGCTTGGCGCCCAGCGATGGCGATTGCGATGCGATGACGCCCTCCCCGGCTTTCGGCTAGGCTAGGCAAGGTGACAGACGCCGGCAACCGGCGCCTTTGCGTCAGGGCCAGAGAATCTTCCGATCGGCAAACACTAGGGTTGTCGTCAGTGTAATTACATCGTATATACACGCCATGAAGGTTTCTCTCGTGAAGATCGGCAACTCTCGCGGCGTCCGCCTGCCTAAAGCGGTGCTTGAGCAATGCGGCTTCGGCGACACGGTGGAGATGACGGTGCAACGCGGCAAGGTCGTTCTAGGCAAGCCGGAAAGGCAAGCGCGGGAAGGGTGGGCCGCGGCTTTCGCGGCCGCCGACACCTCCCTCACCGACGAAGATCGCGAATGGCTTGAAGCCGACCTTGGCGAGACGTGGGACGATTAGGTGCCAAAACGCTTCGAGGTATGGATCGTCGACTTCAACCCCGTCGTCGGCTCAGAAGTCGGCAAGAAGCGGCCTGCCGTGATCGTTTCGCCCGATGACGCAAACAGTGCGCTGAGGACAGTGGTTGTCGCGCCCCTTACGTCGACCATCAAAGGGTGGCCGACGCGTGTGAAAGTGCAGGTGCGGCGGCGGTCTGGCGAAGCCGCACTCGATCAGATTCGGACAGTTGACAAGTCCCGCCTTGCGACGAAAACGGCGTCACTCACGCCTGCCGAGGGCAAGGAGATATCTGACCGGCTGGTGGAGATGTTCAAGCTTTAGCTACCCGCCTGAGAACTTCCCGTTCTTGTTGAAGCCGCGCGGGGCAAGCCGGCCGGACTGTGCGCGTTTGCCGATCCAGTTCTTCCAGTCGTCCGCGGACTGCTGGCGGCCGGCCGTATCGGTCCAGGTGAGGCCGTCGGCGCGATTGAAGGTTTTGAGGTCGAGCAGACCACCATCCCCATAGGACTGGATCTTGACGCCCTTGCCGCGCGTCATCTCGGGGAGTTCATCCGTCCTGAAGATCACGAGCTTGCGGTTCTTGCCGATCGCGGCGGTTAGGTCGCCCTCGATCTTCACGCAGGCTGCGAGCTTCTCCTTCGGTCCGACATTGAGAATGATCTTGCCCTTGCGCGTGGACGAGATCAGTTCCGCGTCCTGCACGATGAAGCCGTAGCCGCGGCTGGACGCCACGATGCGCCGGGCCTTCGCGTCCGGGATCAGCATCGCGACGATCGTTTCGGACTCGGGCACTTCAAGATTGAGACGGATCGGCTCGCCATGGCCGCGGCCGCCCGGCAGCCTGTCGGCGCCGATGGTGAAGGCACGCCCGCCCGACGCCATCAGGATCACCTTGTCGGTTGTCTGGCATTCGAGCGACAGGGCCAGGCCGTCGCCTTCCTTGAACTTGAGGTCGTCGAGCTTCTGGTTGTGGCCCTTGAGCGCACGGATCCAGCCCATGCTGGACAGCACCACCGTCACGGGCTCCTTGACGATCAGGGCCTCGAGTGCAGCTTCCGTGTCGATCTCTTTCGCCTCGCCGAAGTTGGAGCGGCGTTTGCCCAGGCTCTTGCCGGGATCGAAGATTTCGCGCGCGGCCTTGAGCTGGCGCTTTACTTCGGTCCATTGCCTGCCGGTCGAGTTGAGAAGCTGTTCAATCTCGCGCTTCTCCTCCGACAGCTCCTTGTGCTCGCGCCGGATTTCGATCTCTTCGAGCTTGCGCAGCGCGCGAAGACGCATGTTGAGTATGGCTTCCACCTGCAGCTCGCTCAGGCGGAACTTCTTCATCATCACGGACTTGGGATCATCCTCGTAGCGGATGATCCGGATCACCTCGTCAATGTTGAGATAAGCCTTGAGCAGGCCGTCGAGGATTTCGAGGCGGTTCTCGATCTTCTTTAGCCGGTGCTGTGCGCGCCGCACGATCACTTCGCGTCGATGGTCGAGATAGCAGTTCAGCAGCTCGCGCAGGCCCATGACCTTGGGCACGCCATGATCCAGCACGTTCATGTTGACCGGGAATCGCGTCTCGAGTTCGCACTGGCGGAACAGGCTGGCCATCAGGACATCTGGCTCGATGGCGCGCGACTTCGGCGTCAGCACGATGCGGACGTCCTCGGTCGATTCATCCATTGCGTCCTCGAGCATCGGGGCCTTCTTGGTCTCGATCAGCTCGGCGATGCGCTCCATCAGCTTTGATTTCTGCACCTGGTAGGGGATCTCGGTGACGATGATGCGCCACATGCCACGACCCAGGTCTTCCTTGCGCCACCGCGCCTGCACGCGGACGCCGCCACGCCCGGTGGCGTAGACCTCGCGCAGGCCTTCCTTTGTCTCAACGATCACGCCGCCGGTCGGGAAGTCCGGGCCCGAGACGATCTTCATCAGATCATCGACATTCGCCTTGGGGTGATCGAGCAGATGGATCGCCGCATCGATGCACTCGGCCGGATTGTGCGGCGGGATCGACGTCGCCATGCCAACAGCGATGCCGGATGAGCCGTTGACCAGCAGGTTCGGAAAGCCCGCGGCCAGGACCACGGGCTCCTTATGCGTGCCGTCATAGGTTTCCTTGAAGTCGACAGCGTCGTCGTCGAGCCCCTCGAGCAACAGCATCGCCGCGGGCGTCAGCTTGGCTTCGGTGTAGCGGAAGGCGGCTGGCGCATCGCCGTCGATATTGCCGAAATTGCCCTGTCCGTCGACGAGCGGCGCGCGCGTCGCGAACGACTGCGCAAGGCGCACCATCGCGTCGTAGATCGATTGGTCGCCATGCGGGTGATACTTGCCGATCACCTCGCCGACCACGGTGGCCGACTTGCGATGGCCGCCGTTCGGATTGAGACCGAGCTGAATCATCGAATAGAGCACGCGCCGGTGCACCGGCTTCAGCCCGTCGCGCGCATCGGGCAACGCGCGGGCCGTGATCGTTGACAGCGCATAGGCGAGGTAGCGCTTCGACAGCGCCTCGTTCATCGGCTCCTCGATGATGTCCCCGCCATTGTCCGGCGGATCGATCGTGTTCTTCGCCATGTCCTGCCCGTTTCGAATCAGACCGCCGACACTCGCCCTGCCCGCTCCAGGCGGTCAATCATCAGGTGACGCGCTTCGGGGACCGGCTTGTTGAGATCGGAGAACAGACGCTCCGACAGGAAATGCCCGGTTAACCGGAAGCCCGCGCGGATATCCACAGGCGTTGCCGGGGCCCGGCTGTCGATCAGGAATTGTGGCAGCGGCAGCAGCCGCGCCAGATAGTCTCCGGCTTCCGATCCGCGCACGGCCCGGCCCGATTTCGGGCTCACATGCGTAAGGCCATCATTGGCGCCGGAGACAGCACAGGTCTCCAGGTCGAGCCCGTAACCGAGCATTGCCAGAAGACCGAGTTCCCAGCGCACGAACAATGCCGGCCAGATGTCGTCATCGCCCAGCATGTCGAGCAGCGTTTCGGCGGCGTCATAGAGCGCTGGCTTCGCCTCGCCTTCCGGCAGGGCCGCGGCGAGCAGATCAGAGAGCGCCGAAAGGCCCGCCAGCGCTTCGCCGCTTGCCATGTGGACAGCGGCGCGCTCGATCTCTGTTTCAGCATTGAAGAAGCCAAGGCCGTCGTCCGACTTCGCCTTCCAGGTCACAGCCAGCGTGTTGCCCGGCTGCATGGGCGCGCGTTTCTTCTGGCTTGCGCCGCCATAGATCATGCCGCGACGCCGGCCATGCGCGCGCGCGAAGACTTCGAGGATCGCTCCGGTCTCGCCGAAACGCCTCAAGCCCAGCGAGATCGCCCGGTCGCTCCATTCCGCCATGAAGGAGGCATAGGCCGATGCGATGGGAAGGCAAGCCGCCGGCATTATCCTTGGCCTGTTGACCGACGCGGATCGCTGTCCCACATGCCGCAGAGGCAGTTCGCCCTTCCCCAACTCCGGCCCCGACGTGCCGCAGCATGGGGACGGCCCGGCCATTCCAAGGAGAGCCGCATGGCCTGGATGTATCTTGCAGTGGCCGGCCTTCTTGAAGTCGTGTGGGCCTACATGATGAAGGTGTCGGAGGGCTTCTCGAAGCCGGTCGAGAGCACGATCACCATCGTTGCGATGATCGGCAGTTTCTGGCTCCTGTCGCTGGCGATGAAGGAGCTGCCACTGGGAACTGCTTATGCGATCTGGACCGGCATCGGCGCGGTGGGCGCCTTCATCCTCGGCATCGTTCTGCTGGGCGATGCTGCAACGCCGATGCGGATCGGTTCAGCTCTCCTGATCGTCGCGGGGATGATCGGGCTGAGGCTGGCGGCTGAGACGTAGTCTGGCCTGCGGCAGCTAGCGCAGCACGTACTCGATCTTGGAGCCCTGCGCCTCGAAGGCCGTCTTCACCCAGCGGCCTTGCGCATCGTACCAGAAGCTGGCGTCGAGATCAGAGTCGACGTCATAGCGCCGCGCATCGATCATGCGGCCACCCGCCTTGATCTTCTCGATACCGCGATCCGTGACCTTCATTGGCAGCTTCTCGCCCGTCTCGGTGGAGAAAAGGAAGCCCTGCCGCATCTGGTCCTCGTTCCAGTGGGTCGACGGGATGAGGGGTGAGGTCAGCAGGCCCTTGAACTTTTCTCCCTTGACGTTGAAACCGCCCTCTACCGCTTCGACCGACAAGGTCTTCCACTTGCCGCCCGTCTTGGTGCGCGAGCCGATCCAGACCAGGCGGTTGGCGGAATACTTCTCGGTCACGTCATGAAGATGCTCGAACAGGGTGATGGGTCCCAGGGTCACGCGCAATTCGACGTCGGTATCGACCGTCAGGGTGTCGCCTTCGCGATCGAATTTGAGGATATGGGTGCCGAACTTGCCACCATCGCGCAGGACATCGAATTCGAGGCGAGCGCCGTCGGCGGGCGTCCAGGGCGAAGCCTGAGCCGGCAGCGGGGCCAGAACCATCAGGAAAGCCAGCGGAATCCACTTCATCATGAGGCCTCTCATACTGGGCTGTTACGCGTTCATTCCCCGACCGGATCAGGGGCATGCTGTTGATCCGGCCTTGCAATCTCCCTAGGTGATAGAGCACTCCGGAACGGTCCGGACCCTGATGGGGCAAGCGATGCGGACCTACGCCAATGTAATCGAGGCCATCGGCCGGACACCACTTATCAAGCTTCGGCGCGCCTCGGAACTCAGCGGGGCGAACATCTATGGCAAGGCAGAGTTCCTCAATCCGGGTCAGTCCGTGAAGGATCGCGCCGCTCTCGGGATGATTCGGGACGCCGAACGCTCAGGCCGCCTGAAGCCAGGCGGCGTCATTGTCGAGGGAACAGCGGGCAACACCGGCATCGGTCTCGCGGTCGTGGGGAATGCGCTGGGCTATCGCACCGTGATCGTGATGCCGCGCACACAGAGCCAGGAAAAGAAGGATGCCGTGCGCAGCCTCGGCGCGAAACTCGTCGAGGTCGATGCAGTCCCCTACGCCAATCCCAATCACTATGTGAAGTATTCGGCTCGGCTCGCAGAGGAGATGGCCAGGACCGAACCTTTGGGGGCCGTGTGGGCCAACCAGTTCGACAATGTCGCCAACCGCCATGCGCATTACGAAACCACGGGCCCGGAGATCTGGGAACAGACCGGGGGCAAGGTCGACGGCTTCATCTGTGCGGTCGGCTCGGGCGGCACGCTCGGCGGCGTCTCCATGGCGCTCAAGGAGCGCAATCGTAACATCCAGATCGGTCTGGCCGACCCCGGCGGCGCCTCGCTCTTTTCCTACTACAAGACCGGCGAACTGAAGTCTGAAGGCACCTCGATCACCGAGGGCATCGGCCAGTCGCGCATCACCGCCAATCTCGAAGGGGTCGAGGTCGACGACGCCTGGCGGATCAATGATGCAGACGCGCTGCGCATCGTGTTTGACCTTTCCGTGCAGGAAGGGATGTGCCTGGGAGGATCGTCCGGCATCAACATCGCCGGCGCTATCGAACTGGGGCGCAAGCTCGGACCAGGCTCGACCGTTGTTACGATCCTCTGCGATTATGGCAACCGCTATCTGTCGAAGCTCTACAACGCCGCGTTTCTCAAGGAGAAAGGTCTGCCAACCCCGTCCTGGTACGAAGACTAGCCCGCGAGGAAGTTAACCGAGCAGGCGAGTGGCGATGTAGCCGATGCCCGACCAGAAGGCGGCGCAGAACACCACAACCGCAAGCGTCACCTTCCAGCGCGGCCAGCGCGGTTCAAACGCCTCGTCCTGAGCCTCACGGCGGATGTGCGACGGGGCGGCAGTGCGCCAGATCGACGTGTGTTCGGATACGGCCAACTATAGCTCCAGCAAATTCGACCCGACTCGCAGGAATCAATGCGTGGTCAGATTAACTGCCTCCAATTGGGGGGGCTGCTTAAGAATTCTTCAAGCCGGGCAAAGCAGGAAGTTCGCTGATCGCGCCGTCAGAATTGCACGGAAAAATCTGAAGACGCTGCATCAGCGTGAAAGCGCTGTAATCGCGCCAAATTCTGCCGCAGCGCGGCGTGTCAGTAAGCGCCCTAGCCCAGAAGCACCACAGGGATGGCGAGCGCGATGATCTTCACATCCTTCCAGATCGACCAGGTCTTCACATACTCGACATCGAGCGCGACGCGTTCGGGATAACTCAGCCGGTTGCGGCCCTTCACCTGCCACAGGCCAAGTACGCCGGGGCGAACCGCGGCATAGAAGGGAAAATCGGAGCCATAGCGGTGCAGTTCGCCTGCCGTCACCGGCCGCGGACCGATGAGGGACATTTCGCCTCGCAGGATGTTCACCAGCTGCGGGAGCTCATCGAGGCTGGTCTTGCGCAGGATGCGCCCGACAAGCGTCACGCGCGGGTCGCAGCGCAGCTTCTGGTAGCGCTCCCACTCGTCGCGGGCGGCCGGGTTCTCCGACAGCAGTTCGGCCAGGCGCTGTTCGGCGTCCATCCGCATCGAGCGGAACTTCAGCACCATGAACTGCTGACCGCCGCGCCCCACCCGAAGCTGGCGGAACAGGGCCGGACCCGGATCGAAAATCCGGATCGCCAGTTAGATCGTGAGCAGCATCGGGGCGAGAAAGATGACCAGCGGAAAGGCGATGGCGACATCCATCGCGCGCTTGAGGCCGCTGGTCTGCACGCGATAGCTGGTTCCGGCGGGGGGCGCATCGCCCCAGACGTCGAACCGGCCGGCGTTGAGGCCGCCGCCTTTTTCCATAATTCTACCCTCAGCCGGATATTCCCTCCTGCCATCGCAATCCCCGAACCAGCACGGCGCGGCAAACGACCCCGGACGGCCTGACGGCCAACCCCTCACTGCAGAAACTGCCTCAACCGTCCTGACGGTCTCATTTTCCCGATCGGAGCGAGTTTGGTGGCCGTCCTGCGCGCCCGGACAGGTAAGGCGCGCGCGTTAGCCATGTTTGCGGGCGTTGCGTGCCGAAGTTAACCCGCGGCGCGCGAGGCTTACGATCCGAAATCCTGAGCAGGACGGCCAAGACCACAGCCAACCTGTTGCGTTTCCGAACAGGGCTATGGAACCGTCATAAACCACACTAGGACAACGGTGGATCTGCGCATTAACGCTTCAAGCCGTTCGCCGGACGCCCGGCGAGGAAGCTTTTCGCCTTCCTGGCGCCATTGAGTTGACCTGCTCGCCTTGCCGGAGGCGACGGCTCTGGCTAGGTGGGTCCGGTCAGTTGCCCGAACATGGAGCCGGCCCAGGATGGTCGCGCCTTTCACACCGGAAAAGCCGGTCATTTCGGCCACGTGGCTGAAATCCCACCTGAACGCGCCGGATGTGCGCGTCCTTGACTGTTCCTGGTTCATGCCCGGTTCGCCGCAGACCGGAAAACAGGCCTATGACAACCACCACATTCCCGGGGCGCGCCATTTCGACATCGACGATATAGCCGATACGACGCTCGACCTGCCCCACATGCTGCCACCCCCGGAAAAGTTCTCCTCGCGGGTCCGCCGCCTGGGGCTTGGCGATGGCCATCGCATCATCTGCTATGACCAGAACGGTTTCCTCGCCTCAGCCCGTGTCTGGTGGATGTTCCGTACGATGGGGCATGCCGACGTCGCGGTGCTTGACGGCGGCTTCAACGCCTGGCGTGAAGCCGGAGGCGCAGTCGAAGACCTGCCGCCACACGTCATGGCTGATCGCCACTTCACAGTGCGGCCGCGGCAGGACCTTGTGCGCAGTCTCGAGCAGATGAAGGACCTGGTTGGCGGGGCCGCGCAGGTGGTTGATGCCCGTTCCGGCCCCCGCTTCCGCGGCGAGATTGAGGAGCCGCGCCCCGGCCTTCGGCGCGGCCACATGCCCGGCGCGCTCAACGTTTACTATGGCGACCTGATTGGGGCCGACGGACGTCTCAAGCCCGAGCCGGAGATGCGCGCGATCTTTGAGAAGGCGAGCGTCGATCTCGCAAGACCCATCGTCAACACCTGCGGCTCCGGAGTGACAGCGGCCATTCTGGCGCTCGCCCAGTCGATGCTCGGGCGTGACGATGCAGCCGTCTATGACGGCTCATGGGCCGAATGGGGTGCGCCCAAGAGCGGCGGCGCAGTCGAAACGGGCTGAGCCATGGGCGGAAAAGGCAAGTCGGGCACACCACGCGGCCTCGGCACGCGCCTCTCTCATGCCGCACGCGATCGCAAGCTTACACAGGGCGGCGTCAATCCCGTCGTTCAGAAAGCCTCGACCGTCATCGTGGAAAGCGCTTCGAAACTGTTCGAGCCGGGCGGCTGGACCTATGGTCGCCACGGCACCGCCACACACGAAGCTCTGCGCCAGGCTCTCTGCGAAATCGAAAGCGCGCGGCACTGTGTGCTCGCGCCGTCGGGCTTGATGGCCTGCATTCTTCCCTTCCTCGCTTACGCCGGCGCCGGTGGACATGTGCTCGTCTGCGACAATGTCTACGGCCCCACGCGCCGTTTCGTCGACAGGATGCTTCCTCGCTGGGGTTGCAGCGCGACTTACTTCGATCCGCTCATCGGCGCCGGGATCGCTGGCCTGATGACGCCCGAGACAAAGCTCGTCTTTCTCGAAAGCCCGGGATCCATGACGTTCGAGATCGCCGATGCACCCGCGATCGCGGCGGCCGCGCGGGCGACGAACGCAGTGTCGGTGATGGATAATACGTGGAGCGCAGGCGTCTACCACAAGCCGCTCGATCTCGGCTTCGATCTCTCCGTGCAGGCCAACACCAAGTATGTGAGCGGCGGCGCCGACATTCTCAACGGCGCGATTCATTTGAATGACGACCGGCTGCTCGGGCCGCTCAAGGACACGGTCGCCGATCTCGGCGTCAATGTCGCGCCAGATGATGCCTACGCCATCCTGCGGGGGGCACGTTCACTTGCGACACGCATGGCGCACCATCAGGCGGCGGGGCTCGAGGTCGCGCGGTGGCTCGATGGGCATCCGGCGATCTTGCGCGTGCTTCACCCTGCCCTCGAACATGACCCGGGGCACGGGCTGTGGAAGCGCGACTTCACCGGCGCATCCGGCCTGTTCAGCATCGTGCTGAAGCCGACACCGACAGCGAAAGTCCACGCTTTCCTCGACGCTCTGGAACTCTTCGGCCTCGGGTTTTCATATGGCGGGTTCGAGAGCCTCGCCATCCATTGCGACCCGCAGCTCAAGCGCACAGCGACAGAGCCCCGGTTTGGCGGGCCGCTGATCCGGCTGTCTGTCGGCCTCGAAAACCCGGCCGATCTCATCGCCGATCTCGACCAGGCGCTCGCTCAGGCGTCCTGATAATACTTTGCATAAGCGCTGTGACTGGCCGACGTGTAGGCGTGGTGGCCCTTCTTGCGCAGGTCGACGAAGGTCAGCACGACGCCGGCCACATTGGCATGGAAGTAGCGCAGGATTTTCATCGTGTCGCGCAGGGTGTTGCGCTGCGTCTTCCGCCAGCGCGTGGCGACGACAACCTGGTCCACCTTCGAAACCACGACGCGCGCTTCGGCCATCAGAAGCAGCGGGCCGGTGTCGATCACGATCAGATCGTAGGTCTGCTGCAGCTGCAGCAGCAACGCATCGAAGGCGCGGCTTCCGAACACGTCACGCGGCGTGTGCTTGCGGTCCGACAGCGGCAGAATGTGCAGGCCGGTCTTCTCGTCGGTCTTGATCACATCGGCAAGGCTCGCCTCGCCGAACAGATATTCGAGGAGGCCGGACTCAGAAGAGACGCCCGATGTCTCGGTCAGCTGGCGCAGGCGGATGTCGCC
>JBEAMJ010000072.1:0-32154 GCA_041166025.1 Pseudomonadota bacterium
GGGGATAACAGGCTGATGATGCCCAAGAGTCCATATCGACGGCATCGTTTGGCACCTCGATGTCGGCTCATCTCATCCTGGGGCTGGAGCAGGTCCCAAGGGTATGGCTGTTCGCCATTTAAAGAGGTACGTGAGCTGGGTTCAGAACGTCGTGAGACAGTTTGGTCCCTATCTGCCGTGGGTGTTCGAAACTTGAGAGGATTTGTCCCTAGTACGAGAGGACCGGGATGAACGTACCTCTGGTGTACCAGTCGTGGCGCCAGCCGCGCAGCTGGGTAGCTATGTACGGACGGGATAACCGCTGAAAGCATCTAAGCGGGAAACCCACCTCAAAACCAGGTTTCGCTGAGAGCCGTGATAGACCATCACGTCGATAGGCCGGGTGTGGAAGGTCCGCGAGGACTGTAGCTTACCGGTACTAATTGCTCGATAGGCTTGAGCACTCTCTAAACCCATACGTGGCGACGAGCATGTCGCCCAATCATTAGCGCCGGATCCTAGTCTTTGATCCGGCAGTCTAATCTGCGATCGTCATGACGATCGGTTGTTGTTCTTCAGTCGGCTTTGCCGACCTGGTGGTTTTAGCGGGGATTCCCCACCCGATCCCATTCCGAACTCGGTCGTTAAGTTCCCCAGCGCTGATGGTACTGTGTCTTAAGGCACGGGAGAGTAAGTCGCTGCCAGGTCTGCCAAGCCGACTGCAAACAGCTGCTCTTAGAAGAGCAGGGCCTCCTTCAAGATCTTCGCATCCGCCCCGGATGCGCAGAACGCGGCTCGGCCGGTGCGATGTGGACCTCGTCCACGACGGCCGGAATGGGCCGCGAAGTCGTTTCAGGGGTTCGTTTCGCGTATCGGACGCGGTGCGGAATTCGGTGACGCGGGGTGGAGCAGTCCGGTAGCTCGTCAGGCTCATAACCTGAAGGTCCTAGGTTCAAATCCTAGCCCCGCACCCAACCCGGAACGGCCCCGCGAGCAATCGTGGGGCCGTTTGCTTTTGGCCGCGTGATCCTGGCCAGACACTCAGCAGGCTTCACAACACGCCAGACGGTCTTGTTCACACTGGCGATGCGCCTTGCGTGAAATCTCTTCTGCAATGCAAACGGCGTCATTGAACGGATCCTGCTTCGGCGCTGGCCGGCCGCGCGACAACGGCTCGGGCCGGAACTCACGCCTGAGTTGAGGGGAAACCAGAGAGTTTCTCTTTTACGTGATCGAGACATCCTTGTGCCACTCTTCGCCGTAGAACCAGCGACTGGGTGGTTGCATGCGGACGCATTATCGAATAACGATAATGCGGGTGTCAGGGCCCCTCACAACGTAACTGGTTTCCGATGAGGGATCCGCGATGAGCCTTGCGCTCTCGACGCTCTTGTACGAGTGGCGCCGCTATCTTGCGGCCATCATCGCCCTGGCGCTCGCCGGGGTCATGATGATTGCGCTTGGCGCGATGTTCATCGGCATCATGAATTCGTTCACCGCGACGATCGACAAGTCGCGCGCCGAGCTCATCATCCTGTCGCCGAATGCTGAAGTGAGCGGCGGCCCTGGAGGCGGGCCAGGACCATTGCCGAAACGCGTTCTGCCGCTGATCTACCGCCACCCCGACGTCCTTGTGGTGCAGGACCTTCCCGACGATTTCGGCCGCTTCATCGGTCCGGGACAGTCGCAGCCGTCGCTGGTCAACATCATGATCATCGACACATCACCCAATGGTGTGACCCTGCCGGAGGACTTCACCGACGAAATGCGCCGCGCGATCGAGGCGCCCTTCGCGGTCGGCATTGATGTCTCTGCCCAGAAGCAGCTGGGTGTGAAGCTCGGCGATCAGGCCGTGCTCAATGGCCGGACGGTTCGTGTGGCGCTGATCATGACAGGCTACGCCAACACCCAGGTGCCCGGCGTTGTGATGTCGCGCCAGACGCAGCGCCTGATGGGACGCGCCAATGACGATCAGCTCGGCCTCCTTATGGTTCGCGTCAAGAACAACGGCACGATGAAGGACGTCGAACGGATCCGAAATGAGCTCAACGCAATGTCGGATGGGCTCTATCGCGCCTGGACCAAGCCTGAGCTTACCGAGTCGACATCGCGCGTCCTCATGCAGACGGGCTTCATCGCGATCCTGCTCAACTCCGTCCGCGTCGTCGGCTTCATCATCGGCGTCGTGATCACCTGGCAAACCCTGCGGGGCGCCATCCTCGCCAACATCAAGGAGTTCGCCAGTTTGCGGGCCCTCGGCGTGTCGATCGGACAGTTGCGGGGCGTCGTGATGGAATTGTCGGTATGGGTCGGTCTTCTCGGCATTGTCGCCTCCGCCGTGCTGATGATCGGCATCAACTTCCTTGCCGGCATGGTGAACCTGCCGATGGGCTATGAACCAGTCTCGCTGCTGACAACCGGAATGCTGTTGTTGCTCATCTCCATCGGATCGGGCGCGTTGACCCTTGGGGCCCTCAAGAAGGGTGAACCGGCGGACCTGCTCAAATGATCAACGCACTCCGCAAGAATACACCTGAGATCGAAGAAGCGCCCGCGCCGGTCGCAGCCCCGCGTCCGGAAGAAGCCGGCAAGCGCTGGGCCATCGAGGCGCGCGGCCTGAGGAAGAGCTTCAAGGCCGGGCACATGATGGTGGACGTGCTGAAGGGCATCGACCTCCTGATCGAGCCGGGTGAAATCGTGCTGGTGATGGGGCCGTCGGGTTCGGGCAAGTCAACGCTGCTGGCGGCGGTTTCCGGCCTGATGAAGCCCGACCAGGGCAGCGTCGTCGCCCTCGACACCAACATCTGGAAGCTGTCGCGCCCGAAGATCGACCGTTTCCGCCTCGCCAATTGCGGTTTCATCTTCCAGGGCTTCAACCTGTTCCCCGCGCTGACGGCGAGCCAGCAGGTCCAGATCGTGCTGAAATTCATGAAGCTCAAGCCGGCGGCGCGCAAGGCGGCCGCGACGAGCGCGCTCAACGACGTTAATCTCGGCCATCGCCTCAACAACCGGCCGGATCGCCTCTCCGGAGGGGAAAAGCAGCGGGTCGCCATCGCCCGCGCGCTGGCCAAGAAGCCCAAGCTGATTTTTGCCGACGAGCCGACATCGGCGCTGGACGGCGAGAACGGCAACGTCGTCATGACGCTCCTGCGCAAATGCGCCAAGGAGCAGGGCGCGACGGTGTTGTGTGTCACGCACGACGCCCGCCTCGCCTCGTTTGCCGACCGCATCATCACCATCGAAGACGGCCAGATCACGTCGACCAATGCTGACCCGGCCAGCTTCGCGCACCATCACTAGAACGGAAACACCGTCATGACCCGCCTCCCCACGCTCCTCCTTGCTGCCGCCAGCGCCCTTGCGCTGGTCGCCTGCGGAGGCGGAGGTCCGCCGCCGGCCGCTGGCGGGGGCGGCGCCGCCAAGATTGACCCTGCCTCGATCGCGACGCCCTATGCGGCCATCTCCGCGGGCAAGGTGGACATCGAGGGCGGACTTGTGGACATCGCCGCGCGGGTGGCTGGCATTGTCGAGGAGGTTCTCGTCCAGGAGGGCGATACGGTCACCGCCGGCCAGGTGCTGGCCCGGCAGGAGGATGATGACGCCCGCCTGCAGCGCAACCGCGTCGCCGCGCAGTTCCAGCAGGCAGAGGCGCAGCTGCCGATCCTGGAAGTGCAGCTTGATGCGGCGAAGCGGGAAGAAGAGCGGCTGCGGCGGCTGACGTCCGAAGACGCTGTGTCGGTGCAGGCCTTCGAGCAGGCGCAGGACAGCACCAAACAGCTGCAGGCGCAGGTCGAGGCCCAAAAGTCGGCTATCGCCCTGGCGCGGGCCCAGCTGGCCGAAGCCAATTTCCAGGTCGAGCTGCACACGATCCGCGCGCCAGCAGACGGCGTGATCGTGCGGCGCTATGCCAATCCCGGTTCAGGCGCCTCGACGTTCAATGTGACCGCGATGTTCCAGCTCCAGCCGGCGGCGCAACGCATCGTCCGAGCCGAGGTCGAGGAGCGCTCGATCAACGCGGTGAAGGTCGGCCAGAAGGTCGAGATCGTGCCCGAGTCCGACCAGGAGGCGAAGTATCCCGGAGAAGTCCTGCGCATCGCCGCCGTGATGGGCGCGCGCAAGCTGCGCTCCGATGATCCGAGCGAACGGGCTGATGAGAGGGTGGTGGAGGTTGTCATCGACGCTGAAGCTGCACCTGTCCTGGTCGGCCAACGTGTGCTGGTGAAGTTCCTCAAGGCCGATGCGACGACGCCTGTTCCTGCCGCCGCTGCTGCGACTGTTGCCGGCAACTGACGTCGGCCGCGCGCCGGGCGCGGCATGAAGTCCATTGCTTTTGCGAATGGTTCTCAATAGAACCAGCCCATGGACACTGGGTCGGCTTCGGTAGGGCTTCATATGCTGGCCAAGGGTCGCCAGGCCCGCATCACCGGCTTTGGCCCGGGCGATGAGAGCCTCGTCGCCAAACTGCGCGAGATCGGGTTTGCCGAGGGCGATGAGGTGGAACTCCTTGCAAGAGGGTGGCTCGGTGGCGCGCCGCTGTCCTTCCGGCTCAACCGCACGGTGATCGCGCTCCGGAAGGCCGAGGCGGCCATGGTTCTGGTGGAGCCAGCAGCTTGAGCGCGGCAAGCGTGCGGCTCGCTCTGGTCGGCGCGCCCAACAGCGGAAAGACCACGCTCTTCAATGGCCTCACCGGGGGCCTCGCCAAGACCGCGAACTATGCCGGGACCACGGTCGAGACGCGCACCGGCCGCTTCGAGACGCCAGGCGGCGCCAGTGTCACGCTGGTGGACCTGCCGGGCATCTACGGCCTCGAGGCGCGCTCGATGGACGAGCGCGTGGCGGTCGAATCGATCCAGGGCAAGCGTGGCGAGCCCGCGCCTGACGCGCTGATCCTGGTGGCGGACGCTGCCAACCTGCGCACCCACCTTCACACCGTGCTGCAGCTGAAATCGCTCGGCCTTCCAGTGATCGTGGCGCTCAACATGATCGACCTGGCCGAGCGCGACGGCGTGAAGATCGATGTGCCGAAGCTTCAGGCCTTGCTCGGCGTGCCGGTGGTGCGCACGCGCGCGACACGCAAGGCCGGCCGCGAGGAGCTTGTCGCCAAGATCGATGACGTTCTCAAGTCGATGAGCCCGGTCACGTCCCTGGCCGATCCGGCGCATGACCTGCGCGCCCTTCAGCGCGAAGCGCGCCGCATTGCCGGTGAGACGATGGTCGAACCGGCGATGAACAAGCTCACCCGGCAAGTGGATGCGGTCCTGTTGCATCCGATGGCCGGCCTCCTGATCCTGGGCGTGGTTCTGTTCGTCATGTTCCAGTCCGTGTTCGCGTGGGCGACGCCGGTGATGGATGCGATCGAAGCGGGGTTTTCGGCGCTGGGCGAGATGGCCGGCGCGGGCATTGCGAATGAGATGCTGCGGAGCCTGGTCGTCGACGGCATGATCGCGGGCGTGGGATCCGTCGTGGTCTTCCTGCCGCAAATCGTGATCCTCTTTGCCTTCATCCTGTTTCTTGAAGCGTCCGGCTACATGGCCCGCGCAGCCTTCCTGATGGACGAGCTGATGCTGCGTGTCGGACTCAATGGCCGCGCGTTCATTCCGCTCCTTTCGAGCTTTGCCTGCGCGATCCCGGGCATCATGGCGGCGCGGACGATCGAGCACGAGCGCGACCGCCTGACCACTATCATGGTGGCCCCGCTGATGACCTGCTCGGCGCGGCTGCCTGTCTATGCGCTCCTGATCGGCGCGTTCATTCCGGCGCAACAGGTCGGCCCGTTCAATCTTCAAGGACTGGTGCTGTTCGGGCTCTATCTGACCGGGGTCGTGAGCGCGGTTCTGGTGGCGTTCGTTCTCAAGCGTACGGCGACCAAGGGCTCGACCCAGCCGCTGGTCATGGAGCTGCCGACCTACAAGCTGCCGGTCTGGCGCGATTACTTCCTCGGCCTGGTCCAGAAGGCCTGGGCGTTCCTCAAACGCGCCGGCACGATTATCTTCGCCGTGTCCGTAACACTGTGGTTCCTGGTGACGTTTCCGCAGGCCAATGGCGAGGCGCCCGAGCTGGCGAACAGTTTTGCCGGCATGATCGGCTCTGTGCTTTACCCGATCTTCCAGCCGGTGGGTTTCAACCTCGCCATGGTGATCGCCCTGGTGCCCGGGCTTGCCGCGCGCGAAGTCGCGGTCGGCGGACTGGCGACAATCTATGCGGTGCAGGGTGGAGAAGAGAATGTCGAGGGCCTGACCCAGCTGCTCCAGAGCGACTGGACCCTGCCGATGGCTCTCGCTTTCCTCGCCTGGTACGTTTACGCGCCGCAATGCCTCGCCACTCTGGCGACCGTCCGCCGCGAAACCAATTCATGGAAATGGACGGGCTTCATGTTCGTCTACCTGATGTCCCTTGCCTGGCTCGCCTCCTTCGCAACCTTCTGGACAGCGACGGCGCTGGGGCTCTAGCCCTGCGTATTCAGAACCGATCCAGCAGGCGGTCGAGGTATTCCAGTTCCTCGCGCGTGAGGGCGCGATTGCCGGCGCGGCGACGGATTTCATCGAGGATGTCGCGCGCCTTCTGGCGTTCGATCTCGTCGGGGATTTCGACATTGTCGCCATAGCCGCTCTCGCCGTTGTTGAGACGGCCGAGAATGTCGCGCTCGTCGCGTTTCGCGCGGGCTTCCGGATCGTTTTCATCGTTGAGCCGGGCAAGCTCGCTGGAGCGATCCTGAAGGGCCGACATGGCTTGCTGCTGCGCGTCGCGGGCGGCCTGGAAGTCGCCACGGCGCAACGCTTCCTCGGCGCGGCGCTGCATCTCGATTGCATTTCCGAGGAGGCGGCGCGTGCGATCATTCTCCTGCGCATAGCGGCCATCGCCCTGCACGCCGGGACGGCCAGGCTGACCGCCGGGGCCGCCGCGGTCCGCCTGCTGGCCGCCCTGCTGTCCCTGTCCGGGTTGCTGGCCCGGCTGCTGGCCGGGGCCGCCCTGGCCCTGCTGCTGGCCTTGTCCTGGCTGTTGACCCTGACCCTGCTGACCCTGGCCCTGCTGCTGGCCGCCGGGCTGTTCGCCCTGTCCCTGCTGGCCCTGGCCTTGTTGCTGGCCCTGTCCCTGCTGGCCGGGCTGCTGCGGCTGGCCGCCACCGGAGCGTTGCTGTTGTTCGAGGCGCTCGCGCAGCTGGCGCTGCTGGTCAGCAAGTTCCTGGCCGCGCTGGGCGCCCGAGCCGTCGCGCTGGGCCTCCTCTGTCGCATCATTGAGGTCGCGCTGGTCGTTCAGCGCGCGATTGGTGTCCTGCAGGGCGCGGTTCATCGCGCGGTTCATCGGGCCGTCCTGCTGCTGTCCGCCCTGGCCGCCGCGACCCATCTGGATCTGCATGTTCTGCATCTGCTCAAGCATGCGCTGCATGTCGCTGAGCAGCTGGCGGGCCTGGTCGCGTGCGCCGGTCTCGGCAAGGTCGCGCAGCGCCTGCAGCATGCGGGTGAGTTCATCATCACCCATCTGCACGCCGCCGCCCTGCATGCCCTGCATCTGATCGCCCTGCGTGACATTGCCGTTTCGCAGCGCCTCGGCCATCTGGGCGGCGAGATAGTTCTCGATCGCCTGTTCGTACATGTCCATCAGGCGGCGGATTTCCTCCTCCGAGGCGCCGCGGCGCAGGGCATCCTCAAGCGCGCGGCGGGCGGCTTCCAGCGCAGCCGAGGCGTCGGCGAGCGATCCATACTCGGCGCGCAGCGCAATCTCCCAGAGCAGCTGCTCGGCGCTTTCGGCTTCTTCGCGGTTGGCCGCGCTCTCAACGACGCCGCGCGCATTGCGCAAGCCAAGGAAGATGACAGGGTCCTCGAAATAGTCTTCTGCGCGCCAGGTGATCGCATCGAGCACCATGACGGACCGCTTTATCTCGGTCGGCGCCCAGCTCAGCCGGTTGGCGGCGGCGGTTGCGATGGCGTTATAGCCCGCGCCCGCGACATTGGTGAAATTGTCGGCGCCTTCGGGCGTTGAATACTCCTCCCAGTTGCGCAGCAAAACCTGCCGCGCTTCCTGCGCCATGCGGGCGTTGGGCTGGAGGAAGATCTTTTCGGGAATCCGGTAGGCGACGGCCTCGCTTTCGGCGACCTGTCCGGCCGCGTCAGTCGCGCGCAGCTTGACCATCACGTCGAGACCGGCCCAGCGATGACGGACGAGATCCTGGCTGAAATCGCCTTCCTCTTCCTTCGGCGAGAGCGTGACGGTTTCGATCGGAGTGGCTTCCTCGATCGTCCCTGCCTCCTTCGGCGTATCGATGCGAAAGGCGATCATCTCCAGCTTTTCGACGCCGTAATCGTCCGCCGTGCGGTACTTGAATTCGGTGCGGTCTCCTTCGCCCAGCTTGGGCGGTTCAACGAAGGCGACAGTCGGGGCTGCATCCTCGATGATCGTGAAGTTGAAACTGGCGCGCTCGCCCCAGAAATTGACGGCCACACGCATCGGTTCGGTGACGACCACACGCGCCTCATAGGCGCCGTCGATGCCCGGCAGCGGATCGAGCGCGACCGCACCGCCATCGGCGGGCATGACACTGACCTGGGGGCGTCCCGGTCCGACGATGCGGATGGTGATCTCCGAGCCTTCGGGCGCCTTGGCGGTTTCACCGGGCGTGAGCACGAAGGGCGCCGAACCCGTATAGCCGGGCGGCGTGTTCCATGCTTCGACCTTGATGGTGTGGGCGCCGAAGAGCGCGCCAAAATCGGGGAACAGGCCCTTGCCCATCCGATCGATCACGGCAGTTCCGGCAACCACGCCTGCAACGACCAGCACTGCGGGCGCGGCGAAGCGAAGATAGAACGGGTCGGCCTGCTTCCAGTGCGGACGAACATCGATGCGGCCCTGCTTCAGGGCGAGTGCGGCCATGCGGTCGCGGTGTTCCTGCCAGAGCGTCCAGCCGGTCGTGTCGGCTTTCGACGGTCGGTCTGTCCAGACGCTGAGCGGACGGCCCTCGATCGAACTGTCGATCAGGTCGCGCGCCTCGTCCTGGGTCGGGTTGCGCCAGACTTTCAGGCCGAGCAGGACGAAGGTGAGAAGGCCGAGCCAGAAGATGACGCCTGCAACCGCCTGCGCCTCGACGGGGAGGGCCGTATGGAGCCCGGTGAGCCAGAAAGCGGCGAAGCCGACAAACCACAGCGCAGCAGGAAGGGCGGACCTGACGAGCGAGGGCCAGAAGAGCTTGCGACGAGCCACGGCGATCCGGGCGTCGAGCTTATCCCTCAGGCCAAATCCGTCAGCCACTCGCGATCCAATCCGGGGCCCGTTCCAGGGCGATCATTTCATCGAACGTCGGCCTGCGACGGACGACCGCGCAAGCATCACCCCGAACCAGCGCCTCTGCAACCAGTGGTCTCGAATTATACTGGGACGACAATGTGGCGCCGTAGGCGCCGGCGGTCATGAAGGCCACCAGATCGCCCTCCCGGAGCGGGGGCATCGGGCGGTCCCGGGCGAAACGGTCGGTGCTTTCGCAGATCGGGCCAACCAGGTCGACGGGAGCCGCTTTATCGCCGGTTTCTGCGGCTCTGACAGGGAGGACCTCGTGGTGGGCGCCATAGAGCGCCGGCCGCAGGAGGTCATTCATGCCGGCGTCCAGCACGACGAAGGTTCGCCCGTCGCGCTCCTTGATGCATTCCACCCGGGAAATCAAAACTCCGGCATTTCCGGCGATCAGCCGCCCGGGTTCCAGGATGAGCTGGACGTCAAGGTCGCCGAGCGCCTCGCGCGCCTGGCGGGCGTAGACGGCCGGGCTGTCCGGATCGTCTTCATCCCGGTAGGGCACGCCGAGGCCGCCGCCGAAATCGACACGGCTGATCGCAAGGCCGCGCTCGCGCAGGCGGCGGGCGAGGGCGACGATCTTCTCCCAGGCCTCGCGCAGGGGTTCCACCCGGAGGATCTGGCTGCCGATATGAACGGCGATGCCCACCGGGTCGATGTTGGGCAGGCGGCTGGCCTCGGCATAGAAGGCGTCGGCCTCGTGCCAGGCGATCCCGAACTTGGTGTCGGGCGTGCCGGTGGAGATGTGGGCATGGCCGCCAGCTTCGACATGCGGATTGACGCGGAAGGCGATCGGCGCGCGCCTGCCCATCTCGCTGGCGACACGTGAAAGACGGTGGAGCTCAGGCAGCGATTCGACGTTGAACTGGAAGATGCCGCGCGCCAGGCCGAGCTGCATCTCAGCCTCGGATTTGCCGACGCCTGAGAAGACGATGCGGCTGGCCGGGATGCCGGCCGCCAGCGCGCGCTGGAGTTCCCCGCCCGAGACGACATCTGCGCCTGCGCCCAGCGATGCCAGGCTCGCCAGAACGCCCAAATTCGAGTTGGCCTTGACGGCAAAGGCGATCAGGAGGTCGCGGCCGGTAAAGGCGTCGGTCAGCACCTGATAGTGACGGCGCAGTGTGGCGTCTGAGTAGACATAGACCGGCGTGCCGAGCTCGCGTGCGACCTGCTCGAGCGACACATCCTCGCAGTGCAGGAGGCCGTTGCGATAGGTGAAGTGATGCATCGTCGTGATCCAGCCGCGCTTCGTGCGAGCGAGTAGCGGAAGGGGATGGGGATGTCACCCCGCACCGTTCCGCAGGAACGCGTGATCGTGGTCCGCTTATTGCGGCGTCGCTGGCGGTTGCGTCTGCGCCTCGAGGGCTTCGCGTTCGCCAGCCGCCTCGGCGCGCTCGCGCTCCTCGCGGGCGGCCGCCTCGGCGGCGCGACGTTCTTCTTCGGCCCTGAGCGTGCGCGGATCGTTCGGCCCCTCATTCGGCGGATCACCCCAGAGCGGCACGGGCCGCACGAGATCGCCCCTGAGGCCGCAGCCGGAAAGGGCGAGGACTGACGTGGCAAGAAGCAGGACTGTACGCATGACGTGGACAATCGACCGCAGCGCGGGGCGGGTCAAGTTCGGGCGGCATGACGGAGACGTAAGTGGCCGCTAGCGGCCAGAATAGAAGAGCAGGAGCCAATCATTGGTCTGCAGGACGGCGGCCATGGCCGGGATTTCGGCAGGATCAGCGTCCCGGTGGAGGGATTGAATGTCGGCGGCCAGGGCTCGGGCCGCATCATCCGACAGGGGTGCGTTGCGAAGGAAGCCAATATAGGAGGCGCCGAGGCCGAACAGCCGGTAGCCATAGGCCCGCTCGAGATGTTGCGCGAGGGCCAGGTTTTCCATCGGCGAGAGATCGCTGGAGAAATAGCCATTCGGAAAAGCCGCCACCGCCTCGCTCGCGTGAGCGACCGGCGCGAGCAGGAGATAGGTCTCCTGTCTGTCGATGACCGTGTCGGGTTCATGCTGGAGCTGGACGAAGGGCGGGGTGTCTGGATGACTCCAGAACAGCCTTCCCGCGAGGCTCTGCAGCGTTACGTCTTTCGCCTTCGCCGCCAGGTTGGCGTGCAGCGTTGCGATGGAAGCAGGTGGAGGCTCGCTATCGTCCGGCCAATCCGTTCCGTCATCCTCCAACCCGTGCATGTCGCGCGCATGACCTGACGTGTAGCAGGCCTGTCCATAGTCATCGAGCGTGGCCAGAACGATATGGTCCGGATGCGCGGCGGATGTTTGGCGCAAAAGGTCCAGCAGAGCCTGGAAGGACGGGACGTTCTCGCAGCGGTAGGCGGCGCACGGATGTCGCACAAAGCCGGCGGCTGCACCCTCGGGCAATTGCCAGACCTTTATCGGTTTCGGCCTTGGCTTTCCGAACATGGTCAGAGCTTCCGGTACATGTAGATCGATGGCAAGTGCACGCTGAAGCCAACCTTCTCGTAGGTCCTCCGGGCCGGCGCGTGGCTCGGGTCGCCGCCAGTGCCGACCGTGGCGAGCTGCATGCCAGCAGCCTTGAGCGCTGCAAGGGCGTGTTCGTAGAGCGCCGTGCCAATTCCCTTGCCGCTGTGATCGGGGTGTACGGCGTTGAGCGTGATCTCGCCGATGCCTGGCGCGACGTTGGATTTCCACGAAACGAAGCCTGCGAGGGCGCCGCTCGATTCAGCGACAGCGATCGTGTGGCCGCTGTCCGGTCTGGCGATGGCCTCGAGCAGGTCGGCCTGTTCCTGCTCGGCGGTGGCAAGGCCGAGGGTGGCGATCTCCGGGCCGACGATGCTGCGGAAGGAGGCGAACACCGGCGCGAAGGCGGCGGCGCGGATGGCGTTAAGCGTGGGCAAGTCGGATGGCGTATAGGCGCGGATGAGGAATGACATGTGATGTGTCCGGATTGATGTGTCGATGCAGGCGCGGCGGCGCGGCCGCGCAGTTTCTTCTTCGCTGGGGCTAGGCGCGCCAGCGGTCGGACAGATGGGTGTGCATCAGGACAAGCAAGGGCGATGTCTCCGTGGGAGGATTGTGCGCCCGCCTGCCCGGCGCTCGCAAGCCCGGATGGTCGGGAAATTTGCCTCGGTTGCGCCTCAAAGGCGGGGGAGGCTGACCGCAGCATCTGGGAGGTGGACGATGCTGAAAACACGCAAGAAGGCGCTTGCCCTGGCCTGCATGCTGAGCGCATGCGCGCAGGTCGAGGTGCGGAACGCAGACGTCGGACCGGGCGGTACGGTCACGACGGAAGACCACACGAAGAACGCTGTGCTTGGCTGGATCCCAAGTGTGACGCCGCGAAACAGGCCGGGCATCGATCACTGGACGCGCATTCGCGTGATTGCGCCGGAGGGCGCGACAGAGTGCCGGTCGGGATCATTGTTCTCGCGGGGCGGACCTCAGGCGAAGGGCAAGCCGGACAAGGATCGCGCTGTGATGCTGACGGCGCGCGAGGGCGATCGCACGGCGCACTTTGCGTGCGACACGCCGGGCGGCGAGATCAAACGCAGCGTCGATGCATCGGTGTTTCAACTGCCGCCGACGGCGAATGGCTGGACGTTCGGAAAGTTCTACGTGCTGCCGCCGCTGGTGCACATGGACCCGCGCGCCCCCGACGCCGAAGCGCGTTGGGCGGCGATCGCGGTGGAGGTTTGTCCAGCTATCTCGGACAGGGCTTCGAGGCTGCCATGCCAGACGGGCATGATGGAGAATTTCAAGGCGGTGGATCTAGCGCACTGAGAGACGCACTAGGTTAGCCCAACTTCCCCTTCCACGCCGCAACCTGTTCACGCACGCGCGCAGGCGCTGTGCCGCCATAGCTCTGGCGCGAGGCCGTCGATGCATCGACCGTCAGCACGGCAAAGACCTTGTCGGTGATCCGCGGCTCGAGTTTCTGCAGTGTGGCGAGGGGCAGGTCCGGTAGCGCGATGCCCTGCGTCTCGGCGGCTTTCACGGCGGCGCCGGTGATGTGGTGGGCTTCGCGGAACGGGATGTTGAGTTCGCGGACGAGCCAGTCGGCGAGGTCTGTCGCAGTCGAGAAGCCGGATGAGGCGCTGGCGCGCATGCGCTCCGTGTTCGGCGTCATGGTGGCGATCATGCCGCTCATCGCTTGAAGCGACAGATCGAGGCTGTCGAACGCCTCGAACGTTGTCAGCTTGTCGTCCTGCATGTCCTTCGAATAGGCGAGCGGCAGGCCCTTCATGATCGTGAGCAGTTGCACGAGCGAGCCCATGGCGCGGCCGGACTTGGCGCGTACCAGTTCGGCCGCATCAGGGTTGCGCTTCTGCGGCATGATGCTGGAACCGGTGGACCAGGCATCCGACATCCGCACGAAACCGAACTGGGCGGACGACCAGATCACGATCTCCTCTGCGAGGCGCGAGAGATGCTGCGCGCATATGGCGACGGAGCTCAGCGCCTCAAGCGCAAAGTCGCGTGCTGAAACTGCATCGAGCGAGTTCGCCATGGGGCGGTCGAAGCCGAGCGCCTTGGCCGTCATGTGGCGGTCGATCGGAAATCCGGTGCCGGCCAGGGCCGCAGCGCCGAGCGGCGACTCGTTCATCCGCACGATAGCATCCAAAAAACGCCCGCGGTCGCGATCGAACATTTCGACATAGGCCATGAGGTGATGACCGAAGGTGATGGGCTGCGCCGTCTGCAGGTGCGTGAAGCCCGGCATGACCGCGTCAGCGTACGCTTCGGCCTGCGTCAGCAGGGCCTTCATCAGGGCGGTGAGTTGGTCGCGGCGCGTTTCACACGCGGATTTGACCCAGAGGCGAAAATCGACTGCGACCTGGTCGTTTCTCGACCGGGCGGTGTGCAGGCGGCCGGCCGGCTCCCCGATGATTTCCTTGAGGCGGGATTCCACATTGAGATGAATGTCTTCCAGCGCCTTGGAAAACTGGAACTTTCCCTCGCGGATCTCGGACAGAACCTGGTCCAGTCCACGCTGGATCGCAGTTTCGTCGGCCAGAGAGATCACGCCCGTCCTCGCCAGCATGGCGGCGTGGGCTTTCGAACCGGCGATATCCTGTTCAGCGAGGCGCTTGTCCACGTCGATGGAGGCGTTTATCGCCTGCATGACCTCGTCGGGCATGGCCGAGAACCGGCCGCCCCACATCGTGTTGCTTTGTGGGCTTCCGCCCACAGGGCTGTTCGCTTCGGGATTCTTGGACATGCTCAGACCCGCCTTTTCAGCCGCGCTTCTCGCACTCTTTGTCGCTGCCTGCCAGCCAGCGGCCCAAGCTCCGGCGGCGACCGATCCGGCCTCTGTTCCGGACCAGGCGGCTGCCCCCGCACCGGCCTCGGACAGCCAGCTGGCGTCGTTCAAGACGGGTGAGTTCGAGCGGCTGGACTTCGACGTCGAGCTTCAGGCGCCCACATCCGCCTTCACCGATGAAGCTGGCGCCTCGCATACCTTCGAGAAGTATCGGGGCAAGGTGCTCGTCTACAATATCTGGGCCGAATGGTGCGGGCCTTGCGTTGAGGAGATGCCAAGCCTGGCCAGGCTGCAGAAGGCCTTCGAGGGCAAGGACGTGGCCGTTGTGCCGGTCGCCTACGGTTACGGTCAGGGCGTCACGCGCGAAACGACGCTGGCCAAGTTCCGCCAGCTGGTTGGAACGGACCTGCCCTTCTATTTTGACGGTGAGCAGATCCTTCAGTCCGAGGCGCAGACCGGGGCGCTGCCGGCGACGATGATCTACGACAAGACCGGCAAGGAAGTTGCCCGGCTGACGGTCCCCGCGGAATGGGATTCGCCGCAGGCGATCGCGCTGGTGCAGGCCGTGCTGGACGGCAAGAGCTGAACCGGCGGTTCACCCGGCTTCACTTCAGCGCGAGAAGGCCCGGTCGCGACACCCCTGCCGCTTGTGGGCCGGGGATGGATTCGGCATCACTCTGCGTAAGGTAAGTTACACGCACGACCGGCTGAAGCCGGCGGACCGGGAGGATCAGATGATCAGGCTGCGCCACTTGTCGATGGCCGCTCTTGCGGCAGCGCTAAGCCTTGGCGGAACGGCCATGGCGCAGACGGCGCCCGCCACGGGGCCGGAGGTGGACAAGGCCGCGATCAACGCGCCCGTGGTCGAACCGGGCTATGTGGTGCCTCGCCTGAAGATTGGCCAGCCCGACCTGCAGGGTGTCTGGAGCAATGCCTCGAACACTACGCTGCGTCGCCCCGGGAACATGAAGAACCTGGTGATGTCGGATGCCGAGAACGATCATGCGCGCGAGACAAACCCTGCCAACATCCGGCAGAGGACCGACGACAACCAGAAGATTTCCGATGGCCTGCTCGACGGCAAGGACCTGCAGTCGGGGCGCGGCTACAATGCGTTCTGGATCGATCCGGGCACGAGCTACGCCAATGTGAAGGGCACCTGGCGCACCTCCTGGATCGTCGATCCGCCGAACGGACAGATCCCGGTGAAGAAAGGGGTGTCGTTCAACCCCTACGGTCCGCGTCTTGGCACCGGTTACGACCACCCCGAAGAGCGTAACCTCAATGAGCGCTGCATCATCCTCGGCACCTCGGGTCCGCCGATCGGGAACTACCTTTACAACAACAGCCTCCGGATCATTCAGTCGCCGGATCACGTCGTCATCGAGAGCGAGATGATCCATGACGCGCGCATCATTCCGCTCAACGCCAAGCATCGCCCGAAAGCGCTTGCGCCATGGATGGGCGATTCCATCGGATGGTGGGAAGGCGATACGCTGGTGGTCGAGACGGTCAACATGACGCGCGGCGGCTCGTCCGTGCAGCTATCGCCGTCCGGCAAGATCATCGAGCGCTTCAGCCGCTACAATGACAAACAGATCTTCTACGAGTTCGAGGTCCACGATCCCGAAACCTACTCCCAGTCGTGGAAAGGTCAGATGTCGTTGAACCATCTGCCGGCCATGTACGAGTACGCCTGCCACGAGGGCAATCATGGCCTGCTCGGCATCCTCGAAGGCGGCCGCGTCGCCGACAAGGAAGGCCGCAATATCAGCGAGGAAGGCGATCGGGAGGAGTAGGCAACCGCCTGCCTACGCACACGCCTCACTTCGACGCGAGACAAAGGGCTGACAGGGGCGCAGCGGCTTGTCGCCGAAGGCGCAATTCGGCATGTTTCCTCCTTAAAGCAGCATGACCGGCAAGAGCCGGCGTACGGGAGAGAAGCACATGGCCAGGTTCCGCAGTATCTCGCTTGCCGTTCTTGCCGCCGCTCTGGTCCTTGCCGCGCCGGGCATCGCCGCAGCGCAGGACACCAACGGGCGCGAGTTCGTGCCGAACCAGAAGCCGGCGAAGGAGGGCGACCGGGTGGCCGCGGGCTATGTCGCCCCACGCCTGTCCTTCGGTCAGCCCGATCTGCAAGGCGTCTGGTCGAACGCGTCGAACACCCGATTGACGAGGCCCGCCTCGTTCAAAACGCTGGTGCTCACCGATGAGGAAGAAGCCAAGGCGCGCGCCGCGAACCCGTCCAATATCCGTCAGCAGACCGATGACAACCAGAAGATCACTGATGGGTTGCTTGACGGCAAGGACCTCGCGGCCGGTCGTGGCTACAACGCCTTCTGGATCGATCCGGGCACGACATATGCAAACGTGAAGGGCACGTGGCGCACGTCATGGATTGTCGATCCGCCCAGCGGTCAGGTGCCGTTTTCGGAGGAGGGTCGCAAGCGCCTCGCATCGCTGCAGCGCGTCGGCCGCGGGCAGGGCTCCGGCTATGACAATCCGGAAGAACGTGGAGCAGGCGAGCGCTGCATCGTCGGCTTCGGCGGCTCGGGCGGCCCGCCCATGATGAACGTGCTCTACAACAACAACTACCAGATCATCCAAAGTCCGGATCACGTTCTGATCGTCGTCGAGATGAATCACGATGCGCGCATCATCCGGCTCAACGCTGAGCACAAGCCGCCGCAGCTCAACGAGTATCTCGGCGACTCGATCGGCTGGTGGGAGGGCGACACGCTGGTGGTCGAGACGATCAACATCAATCCCGATGGTGGCAGCCAGGCGCAGGTGACGCCGGCCGGCAAGGTGATCGAGCGCTTCACGCGCTACTCCGATTCCCAGGTGCTCTACGAGTTCGAGGTGCACGACCCCGCGCTCTACAGCCAGGTGTGGAAGGGCGAGGTCGGCCTCAACCGCGTCAAGGAGCAGGTCTACGAATACGCCTGCCATGAGGGCAATCACGGCCTGCTCGGCATTCTCGAGGGCGGCCGCGCCGCCGACCGCAAGGGCGTCGACATCCGCGAGGCCGGCGACCGCGACGAGGGGTGATCCTCGCCGAAGCCGCAATCGGCAGCCTTTCCCAGCGGTGATTTCCCGTTTTGAGGAGGAACCGGTCGTTCCGCTCGCCCAATAGCTGCTGTTGCCAGTGGCGAACGGCGCGCCGCAGCTTGGCAAGCATCGCCCCGCGGGGTTTAGTTCCCTAAGAGAAGGTGGCCCCTTGTTTCGGGCTGTTGAGCGGCCTGACAGGGCAGTGCAAGTCCGCCGGCCGCCGGGGATGCAGGGTGGTGTGATGTCCAAGGGCGGGGGAGCTGGCGGCGAGATTCTGCGCTCGATCGGCGAGATCGCGCTCAACGCGCTGCAGAGCCCGCGTCAGGAAACGCGCATGACGCTGCTGCAGGGCGAGGCTATGCCGCCGCCCCGCTCGCTGCGCGCCAACGAGGAGTATGTCCGCGTGCGCCTGATGGCGGCGCACCTGCCCTACACGCGCAAGCTGCTCACGACCTACGAGCCGTTGGTCTATGCCGGCGTCGCCCTCGGCGAGACAGCGCAGGAAAATGCCGAGTTCGCCAAGGCAGTCTCCTCCGGTCATAGCACGGAGGGGCTGAGGGGCGCCGATCGCGCGACGCTGAGCGAAGTGACCCTGATGGAGCCCTCGCCCTTTCTCGGCTCGCTGAGTCTTGCCGTCGGCCTCATCTCGGTGCGCAGCTCCGAGCGCGCCAGGAAGCTGATGGAGCGTGTCCGCGAACTTTCGGAGAAAGCCGCAGCGCCCCTGATCGGCGATGCCGCCAAGGCGGTCGGCGCGCTTGCCAACACACTCGAATTGCTGACGCTCGACGGCAGCTACGTCGAAGTCGGTCTGATGACGAGCAAGCCCTCGCTCACCACAGGCTATTACGCGCTCTACGCCGACCGGGGCCGCAAGGACGAGGACGTCAAGTTCGACTTCAGGGAAGGCAGGCTGGTTGATGCGGCGACCGGCAAGAATGTCAGTCGTCCCTATATCGTGCTGTCGATCGAAGGCGTCGACCGTCGTCCCGATGCTGCGAAGATCCCCCGCATCCGCAAGGCGATGGAACGCGTGCTCGCCGTGATCGATGGCGGCGGCTACACCGAGGAGGCTGTTCGCGGCGTAATGCGGGAATACGCGGACGCAGTCACCTTCTGTCCGGACCTGCTTCCCGTCGACCGCGACTACCTGATCGATGCTGCGACCAGGCGCTTTGCCGACTTCCGCAGGACGCGCCAGCTGTTCGAGAGCACGCGCGGCCTCGAATCCGCCGCAGGGCAGACCAGGCCCGCCATACCGACCGTTGAGGATGTCGTTGCCGACGCCCTGGAGCAGCGCTTCGGACCCCACAATTCAGCCGTGCAGACGGCGGCGCGGCAGAACAAGCTTGCCGGGGCAGTACGGCGGCTGCAAGCCTCGGTGCGCGAGGGCGACTTTGCCGCGCTGGGCGATCAGGTTCGCGAATGCCTCGATGCAATCCGTTCGGATGCCCCGCCCATCGATCCGGGTCTCATCAAGGAAGTGCTTCTCTGCTTGCGGCGCGTCCGTCGCTACGACGACATGAAGGCGGTGGTCCAGGCGTGTGATCGGGCCGACCTCAAGCGGCCGCTCTTCATGCGTTTGCATGCCCAGGCGTTGATCGAGCTGGGCGATGCAGCCGCGGCCGAACCAATGCTGAAGCAGGCCGAAGACCTGGCGCGCAGGATGAAGGATGATACCGAGCGCGGCGAGATCTTTGGACTCCTCGGTCGTATCCAGAAGGACCGGTTCGTCGCGCTCGCGCATGGCCGGGACAAGCGGGCGCGGCAGAACGCTCTCACCCAGGCCATCAACTTCTATCGCGAAGGCGAGCGCATTTCGAACATCGACAGCGATTTTTACCACGCCGTGAACTGGATGGCGCTCGCCCATGCTGGCCGGGCGGCTGGTCTCAGGGTTGGAGGCGCTGGCAAGATCACCAGGATTGCGCGCCGCATTCTCGACTATGTGGACAGGCGCTACCCAAACACGCAGCCCTGGGATGCCGCCAACGCGGCAGAGGCGTCTCTGGCGCTTGGCCATCATGCCGAAGCCGAAAAGTGGCTCGACCGTTATGTCATGGTTGCGCACGGCGACTCGTTCGCTCTGAACTCCACGCTCCGCCAGGTGACCACGCTGTGGGGCATAGGGCCGGACCACAAGCATGCCGCCATTGTGCAGGCATTGCAGCTGGCGGCGCTGGGAACGACCAACGCCGCGACAAGGGTCAATCCCACGGCTGCGCGGCAGCTGATGAACAGACCCCTCCCGCCGCAACGCCTCGAAGCGCTTTTCTCCGGCGAGGCCGGTATGGCGGTTGAGCGCGCCTACAAGGCGCTTGGGCTGTCGCGCTTTGTCGGCAAGGTGCTTTATGGCCAAGAAACGGCGCTGGGGACCGGCTTCCTGGTTCGCGCGTCCGACCTGCTTCCCGGCGGGCCCGATGCCGACGCAGCGAAGTCTGCGGTCCTGAAGAAGGCTGGCGTCGAGGGCAAGTGGCTGTTCCTCACGAATGCGCACGTGATTTCGACGACAGGCGAGGCCAACGCGATCCCGCCTGAGGAGGCGCTGGTCGAATTCCAGATGGCAGATCCGGCGCGCAAGTATCGCGTGAAGCGCCTGCTGTGGTCCTCTCCCATCAATGAGCATGACTGCACTGTGCTCGAGCTGTCGGAGTATCCCGCCTTTGCGGACGACGCGGCGCCGGCGCTTGCCGCCAATCTGCCGCGGCGCGCCGCGGATGGCGCTGATACGGAAACGAAGTCGGCACGCGCGCGTGTGCTCGTGCTCGGCCATCCCCAGGGACGCAAGCTCGAGATCACCTTCGACAACAACCTGCTGATCGACCATGACGGGCCCGATCCCGGCGGAGCCTTCAGCGCAAAGCCGGTGCGGGTGCACTATCGCGCGCCCACTGAGGGCGGCTCGTCTGGCAGTCCCGTATTCAATGCGCAGACCCTTGAGTTGCTGGCGATCCACCACATGGGCAATGTGCCGCCGCTGCGCCCCGGAATTTCGCCGGAAGGCTACCAGGCCAACCAGGGCAAGTCGCTGCGGGCCATCGCGTATGCATTCGAGGCATTTCTGAAAGGCGGAGGCGCCAGGTCCGCGCCGGCTGCAGCGCCTGCCTCCGCGCCGCAGCCGGCCTCTTCCTCGGAGGCTTCCTTTGAATCGCTCCACGGCTATGCGGATTTCGAGCGCGGTCCGGCGCTCGAGACCATGTCACAGAGGTCGACGCGCAGGCTGGCGCCGGTCTGCGCGGATTTCATCGCCAGCTTCGAAATATCGAGCCCCGCCTTCTACCTGAAAAGGCTGCAGGCCCCTTGCTGGCCGGGCGGCGCTTCGGGCCTGACGATCGGCGTCGGCTACGACTTGCGCCATGCCTCGGCTGACGAGTTCCAGGCCGACTGGAAAGACCACATTCCGGCCGAAGTGGTGGACCGTCTGCTGCCATTCTGTCTCCTGGCCGAGGACGATCCTGAAAAGCGCAAGGCGGCCGTGAAATCGCTCAGCGATATCGTCATCCCGATCGAGGCGGCCATGAAGGTCTACAACGAGGTGATGATCCCCATTCAAACCTTCCGGACCGAGCGCTGCTTCGAAAACACTGCCGAGCTCAACGATCTCTGCATGGGTGCGCTGGTCTCGCTCGTGTTCAACCGCGGTCCAGGTCTTGGCGCCGCCGACTCGCGCAGGGAAATGCGCAGCATCGCAGCGCACATGAAGGCGCGGGACTTTGCAAAGGTCCCGGCCGAGATCCGCGCCATGAAGCGCATCTGGGAAGGCCAGGAGAAGCTGCGCGGCCTGTGCACGCGCCGCGACCGCGAGGCCGCCCTGTTTGAGGACGGCCTGAAGCAGACCGCCGCGCTGGTCGCTTAGTGGACTTTGGTGCGTCAGTTCCGCGTGCTGGTCCGCTTTGCACGGAACTCGATCCGTTTGCCTTCCGGGGTAATGCGCGTGCAGCGTTCTTCGGGAACATCATCGATCCAGTTGCACTCGTGCCTTGACCCGTCCTTGAGGAAATCGGTGCCTTTGCCGTTGCGCTTGCCGTTGGCGTACAGGCCTTCGAAATGCTCTCCGCTGGCGTAGGTCACGGTAACCATCCCGCTCAGCACGCCATTGGTCCAGTTGCCGTTAAGCGTGCCGGTGCTGGCGAACTCCACCGCCTGACCGTGCGGGCGATGATCGAGGAACTGCCCTGTGATTTTGCGGCCGTCCCTGAATGTCAGTTCGCCCGGTCCCTGTTGCTGGTCATTGACGAACGCGCCGCGAAAGACGCGGCCGTCGCCGAAGGTGGCTGTAGCCTGTCCGGTGCGCATGTCGTTTGTGAACTGGCCGATGTAGGCATAGTCTCCATCGATCCGCGACAGCTTGCCTTCGCCCTGGCGCTTATCGTTCAGCCATGCGCCATCATACGTCCACTGCTGGTCTGCTGTTGTATAGACGCCGTGGCCGTTGCGCTTGTCGTCCTTCCACTCGCCGACATAGACAGCGCCGCCCGCGAATTTCTGCGTACCCGTGCCATGCCGCTTGCCATTGACATAATCGCCTTCGTAGACGCCACCGTCAGTGAAGACCATGCGGCCCTTGCCCGAGCGGACGCCGTTGACGAAATCGCCTTCGTACCTTTCGCCGGTGGGAAGCGTTTCCGCGCCGCGTCCGTTGATCTGGCCCATCGTGTATGAGCCTTCATAAACATACCCGTTGGGGCAGGCATAGACGCCCGTTCCGTGGCGCTGCCCGCTGACGAATCCGCCCGTGTAGGTACAGCCATTGGCGAGCGTTTCGGCCCCGGCGCCATTGCGGAGGATGTCGAGGCCGACTGACATGATGTCCCGGACGCCGCCCTTCTCGGCGCACGCGCAGGCGATGGGGGCGACCGCGTAGGTGCCCCCGGGACTGATCTGGCCGATGGGGCGTTCCGGTGTCACGAAGGGCGCTGTTCCGCGAATGCAGTTGAAGGTGATCTCCTTCATCATCGCCTGGCCGGACGCCTGGGAGTTGTTGACCAGCCTCAGCTCGACATTGGAGCCGTCACAGCCGGGTGCGGGCGTCGTGCGCCATTGAACCTCGCGCCCATCGGTCCAGCGCAGGCCCGAGGCCCATTCAGGCCCCTGCCAGGCCACCGCAGCCAGCGGGAAGGCGAGCGCAATTGCAGCGAGGATCGCAACCCTTGGGCGCACCAGTCTGGACATCAACTGCCTCCGAAATCCGATCCCCGGTCCTGCGAGTCGCATGACCCAGGATTCCGCGTCAAGTTTAGCCGGAAGTGTGGCGTGGTGGCGGCGCGAATGGAGATCGTTGCAGGCCGCGCCAGCGGCGGCCGGTAAACTTTGCTGCGCCTGAACCCCCGGGCGCCGCGAATCGCCCAATTGAATTGCGCCTTGCGCCCGGCAGTCGTTCTGCTCGGCCAGGCGCTCCTGGGCGCCTGCTGAAAAGATAGGGAGCAGCGGGCGCCAGCCGGCGTTCAGCCCGGACTGTTTGTTGCGGGCGCGCAAGACGCCCCGGCGGGCGCTCCCGGTGGCGCAATTGTGAACGAGGGTTTGGCAGGCAGGCCGTCGGCTGAAAACGGCTGTGCGGGGACGGTTGGTTCAGCTAGTCTCCTCCTTCCATATGAGGCTGTACATGATCCGCAAAACAACCCTTGTCCTGGCCACCCTGGCGGCGCTCGCCGGCTGCGGCACCAACATGGAACAGCGCGCCGCCACTGGCGCGGCGACCGGCCTGATCATCGCAGGCCCGGTCGGAGCGGCGGTCGGGGCCGTGGCCGGCGTCGTGGTCAACGAAGCCGAGGAGGGCAAGTAGCCCCCTTTCTTTTCTTTCCTGACCTCCGGCATTGCTCGCTCGTGCCAGGGCGTGGCAGCAGCACGCGTCGGCCCGGCTGGCGAACGCATGCCGAACGGCCCATATTGCCGTGATGGCTAAACCACCCTCGAAACCTGTGAAGCACAAGCGCAGCGCGGGCGTCTCCGAAGCGCCGATGGCGGAATTCAGGGCGCAGCAGAAGTCAGCCGTGGCGATTGCGGAGGCCTCGAACGTCTGGACGCCGCATCGGCCAGAGCGGAACTGGGACAAGTTCGAGGGCGGTCGCAGGTTCCGTGTCGCATCGAGCTACGAGCCTGCGGGCGACCAGCCGCAGGCGATCGCCGATCTCGTTGCGGGCGTCAACGACAACGAGCTCGATCAGGTTCTGCTCGGCGTCACGGGTTCGGGCAAGACATTCACCATGGCGAAGGTGATCGAGGCGGTGCAGCGACCGGCGTTGATCCTTGCGCACAACAAGACGCTGGCCGCGCAGCTCTATGGCGAGTTCAAGAGCTTCTTCCCGGACAACGCGGTCGAGTATTTCGTGAGCTACTACGATTACTACATGCCGGAGGCTTACGTTCCGCGGACGGACACGTACATCGAGAAGGAGTCATCGATCAACGAGGCGATTGATCGGATGCGGCACTCGGCGACGCGGGCGATCCTGGAGCGGGATGATGTGATCATCGTGGCTTCGGTGTCGTGCATTTACGGCATCGGAAGCGTCGAGACATACACTGCGATGACGTTCGAGCTGGCGCAGGGGGAGGCGCGGGATCCGCGGCAGGTGGCGGCGGACCTCGTGGCCTTGCAGTACAAGCGGAACGACCAGGCTTTCGGGCGTGGGACGTTCCGGATGAAGGGGGACACGCTGGATGTGTGGCCGGTCCACCAGGAGGACAGGGCCTGGAAGATCTCGTTTTTCGGGGACGAGGTGGACAAGATCACCGAGTTTGATCCGCTGACAGGAAAGGCGACGCGCCCGCTGGAGCGGATCAAGGTTTATGCGAACTCGCATTATGTGACGCCCCGGCCGACGCTTAATCAGGCGGTGGAGCACATCAAGGAGGAGCTGCGCGGGCGGCTCGCCCAACTTACGCAGCAAGGCAAGCTGCTGGAGGCGCAGCGGCTGGAGCAACGCACTCAGTTCGACATCGAGATGCTGCTCGCCACAGGCTCGTGCGCCGGCATCGAGAACTACAGCCGCTATCTCACCGGGCGCCAGCCCGGGGAACCCCCGCCCACCCTGTTCGAATACCTGCCGGACAACGCCCTCATCTTCGTGGATGAAAGCCATCAGACCATCCCGCAGATCGGCGCGATGTTCCGCGGCGACTTCAATCGCAAGTTCACGCTCTCCGAATACGGCTTCCGCCTGCCAAGTTGCCTCGACAACCGCCCGCTGAAATTCGACGAGTGGGAGAAGATGCGCCCGCAGACCATCCACGTCTCGGCGACGCCGGGCCCGTGGGAGCTCAATCAGACCGGTGGCGTGTTCACCGAACAGATCATCCGCCCGACGCACCTCATTGATCCGCCCGTCGAGATCCGCCCGGTCTACAAGGACAACGCCAACCAGGTGGACGACTGCATACACGAGGTGAAGGAGACGGCGAAAAAGGGCTATCGCTCGCTCGTCACCACACTCACCAAGAAGATGGCCGAGCAGCTCACCGAGCACATGACCGAGATGGGCGTAAAGGTGCGCTACATGCACTCTGACGTCGACACGATTGAGCGGATCGAGATCATCCGTGATCTGAGGCTCGGCAAATTCGACTGCCTGGTGGGCATCAATCTCCTGCGCGAAGGCCTCGACATTCCCGAATGCGCCTTCGTCGGCATTCTCGATGCGGACAAGGAGGGCTTCCTGCGCTCTGAGACCAGCCTCATTCAGACCATTGGCCGCGCGGCGCGCAATTCGGAGGCGAAGGTCGTGCTCTATGCCGACACGATCACCGGCTCGATGCAGCGCGCGATGGCCGAGACGGCCCGCCGCCGCGCCAAGCAGGAAGCGCACAACATCGAACATGGGCATACGCCGAAGACGGTGTTTTCGGGCGTGAAGGATGTGCTGGAGGGCGTCACTTCAAAGGCGGCGCAAGGCCTCCTGCCGCGCGGGCGCGATCCCAACAAGCGGGGCAGGGGAAACACGCTGCCGGGCATGGAGGAAGAGGGCGCCGAATACATCGGCAAGGGCCACAACCTCACCCGCGTCATCGACCAGCTCGAGAAGGAAATGCGCGAAGCCGCCGCCAATCTGGAGTTCGAGCTGGCGGCCCGCCTGCGCGATGAGGTGAAGAAGCTGCGCGACAGCGAGATCGGCGTGGGCGTCGAGGCAGTCCTGCCGCCGCCGGATTGAAGATGAGGGTCGGGACGTGAAGAAGCCCGCCCGCGGGACGAAGACGGGCAACCCCGGCAAAAAGCGGTCGCGAGGTTCCTCGCCCAGGGTCAGCCCCGGTGGATGGTGGGGCTGGCTGCGTGGCGAGTTCAATGCCTTCGCGGGCCTGCCTGACCTTTCGAGAGAATTCGTCTTGCTGATCCTGGTGATCGTGGTTGGCCTCATCATGTGGGCCTGGCGGTCGTTGATGTCGGCCTGAAGCAAGCTGTGAGCGCAATCAGTCAGGCCTGGACGTTCCGGTTTTGTTCTGATACGTCCCTTCTGCTTCGGACAGTGGGAGGAAGACGTATGGGTCGTCGAACCCGTCGCTGGGGTGCGCCAAGCGTCGACATCGATCACATTGGCCTTTTTGCCGAGGAGGCAAAAGCAATCGCGCGCAGCGCTGGCCTGCTCGATGCCTACAGGAAGTCGTGCGGCCTGCTGCTGCGCGAGATCAGGACGGAGGTTGCGCGCGAGCGCCTCGCGCGACTGGGCGAGAGGTGCCGCGAAGCGTACATGCGTGGCCAGTACAACGGTCTGCTGATTGCAAAGGAGATCGCCGCGCGCCACGCGCGCCTCGCCTGGACGGGCGAATGGTGGACGGCCTCGCCCTGCATGGCAGAGCCGCTGACCCTCTCACCGGGCGATGAGTATTTCGCGCGCGCGACTGTGTGCCGGATCATCGAACAGATGGGTGAGCCGGTTGCGGACCGGGTGGGGTAAGGATCGCGACACCCGCTACTTGGAAGGCGACCCTGAAGCGACCATCGACGCATTTGGCGCCCACGTCTGGAGCCTTGCACTCACCGGCATGGCATCAAGCATGTGTGCAGGATGTGGGAAATCTCGCGGGAGGGCGTTTGTCGCGCCGATGTTCTTCGCGCGGCTCTGGCCCGACTGGCCGCGCGTTTGCGGGCCGAAGAGCAAGCCTGTCGCGGGGCGGCATCGCATCTTTTCCTTGCTGATGTACGCGCCACATGGCGTGGCGGCGCTGACCCCTCCCAAGGCGATGCCGGTGATCCCCTTCCCGGCAGAAGCGCGCATATCGCTGACGGCTGAGCCTGCGCAGGCGCCGAACCCGCGGAGGTCCGCGCCAGATGACGCCCTGTTGCTGCTGGCGCGGGAGTAGGCCGGGTCTGGACGTTGGCATCGCAGAGGCGCATTGATCGGGTGTAGAAGAGGAGTATCGCCATGGCGGGCGCAGTTCCCGAGACGATCACGCGGTGGCATCGCATCGCGCTGGAGCGGCGGGCGGATGATCTCGCCGGCATCCTCGCGGAAGACTGCGTTTTCGAGAGCCCGGTGGTGCACACGCCGCAGAAGGGCCGCGCAATCGTGGAGGCGTATCTGCGCGGCGCGCTGCATGTGCTGAACACGGAGCACTTCCGCTATGGCGCGGAATGGTATGGCGAGACATCCGCCGTGCTGGAGTTTTATTCCGAAGTGGACGGTATCACCATCAACGGCGTGGACATCATCAGCTGGAACGCGGCGGGGCTGATCACGCACTTCAAGGTGATGGTGCGGCCGCTCAAGGCGATCAATACGCTGCACGCAAAGATGGGCGAGTACCTGGTGCATGTCGGTGAGGTGAAGGTGAAGGCGTGAGGCGCCGTCTGCACGCGCGAGAATCGAGGGAGGGGGGAATGCTGCGGTGCATGTTGTTCGGGATGGCTATACTGGCTCTGGCGCCGGGAGCGTTGGCGGATGAGCGTGACGTCATAAAGGTTTATTTCAGCTGGGGTTCGGCTGAAGTGACTGAGGCGGGTCTGGAGACAATCGAGGTGGCCGCGCCGATGGTGAAGGAATGCGAGCGCAATGGCGTGCGCGTGCTTGGGCATGCTGACACCAGCGAGGAGTCGCCAGCCGAGCTGGCGACTGCGCGCGCCAGGGCCGTACGCGATGCCCTGGTGGCGCATGGGCTAGCAGATTCGGCCATCGGCGTGGCGGGCAAGAGCGACGTCGAACCGGAGTATCCCACCGAAGACAATGTGCGCGAGCCGATGAACCGGCGCGCGGAAATCGTGCTGGTCTGCGGGTGAGCGCGCAGGAAGAACGAGGCGCGGCTGGAGGCGTCCAAGGTGGCGCCGGGGTCCGATACGAAGATGTTTGAGCGACGTCCGGGCGATCGCGATCCGGATACGCGACGCGAGGCGTCAGGGATGAGGGGGCTCAGCGGTCCTGCGTCGGGACGTAGGGGGAGATGAGGCCAAGCGGGGCGGCGGTGGTGCGCTTGGCGACGTTGACGATGATGCGCGACTGGATGTCGGAGACGAGGCCAAGCGCAAGGATCTTGTCGCGCAGGAAATTGTCGTAGGCGTGCATGTCCGTGGTGACGACGCGGCAGACATAGTCGACGGCGCCGGTGACCGTCATGCACTCGATTACCTCTGGCCATTTGCGGACGGCCTGCTCGAACTTCTCGAGGTTCTCGCGGGAGGGCAGCTGGAGCTTGACGTTGGCCACGACCTCGAAGTTAAGGCCCAGCTTGTCGTAGTTGAGCAGCGTCACGCGACGGGCAATAATGCCCTGTTCCTCCATCCGCTTGATGCGGCGCCAGCAGGGGCTGGAGGAGAGGCCGACCTTTTCCGCAATCTCGGCCACGGAGAGGGCGGCGTCGCGCTGGATGAGGTCGAGGATTTTTGCGTCGATGGCGTCGAGCTCAGCGGCCATGTTTTGCTGTCCCTAGTCGCGTATGTAGTTAAATCTTGCTGGTGGTGTGCCAGATCGCGCACCGAATGGCAAATACTTCCGGTGAAGTTGAGCAATATATTTGCCGCGGCCATATCTGGCCTCTGGAGGCCACCACGTGAAGCACGGCAGCCCGGTATCCGGCGGGATTTCACTCGAGGACAAATACCTGCTCGAGGAAGGCCGCGCCTTCATGACGGGCGTGCAGGCGCTGGTGCGTCTGCCGCTCGACCGCAAGAGGCTGGACCGGAAGCATGGCCTCAATACGGCAGGCTTCATCTCCGGCTATCGCGGCTCTCCTCTCGGCGGGTACGACCAGCAGCTCAGGGCTGCGGGAAAGCTGATCGAGGCACACGACGTGAAGCTGTGGGAGGGCCTCAACGAGGACCTCGGCGCGACGGCCGTGTGGGGCTCGCAGCAGACGCACATCTTTCCGGGCGCGAAGTTCGATGGCGTGTTCGGGATCTGGTATGGCAAGGCGCCGGGCGTCGACCGCACGGGCGATGTGTTCAAGCATGCCAACATGGCGGGCACGGATCCTCGCGGTGGAGTCCTGGCGCTGTGCGGGGACGATCCCAACTCAAAGTCCTCCACGCTCGCCTCGCAGTCTGAATTCGCAATGATCGACGCGGAGATGCCGGTGCTGGCGCCGGCGTCAATTCAGGAGGTGCTCGACTACGGACTGATCGGGCTGGAACTGTCGCGCTATTCCGGGCTGTGGATCTCGATGATCTGCCTCGCCGATACGATGGATTCGGGTGCTGTGGTGGAGGTCGGGCTCAATCGCCACGCAACCGTGCGGCCCAGCGACTTCGCGATCCCCGAGGGCGGGCTGGGTCTGAGGATGGGCGACACGCCGCTTGGCAAGGAAGCGCGCCTGCGCCAGATCAAGATCCCGGCCGCGCAGGCCTTCGTGCGGGCCAACGGGCTCGACAAGGCGCTGCTGAAGAGCCGCCAGAAGAAGCTGGGCGTTGTGGTTGCCGGGCAGGCGGCGCGCGACGTCTTCGAAGCCCTCGCCGCAATGGGCCTCTCGCCCGAGCAGGCGGCAGAGCTTGGCGTTTCGATCTTCAAGGTAGCGATGCCTTGGCCGCTCGAGCCGACCGCGATCCGCAATTTCTGCCGCGGCTTCGAGCGGGTGCTGGTGATCGAGCACAAGCGCGCGCTGATCGAGCCACAGCTGAAGGACATTCTCTACCACCTCCCGGATGCCGAGCGCCCGATCGTCGAAGGCAAGCGCGATCGCGACGGCGCCTCGCTGCTGTCCGACATTGCCTCGCTGTCGACAGCAGATATCGCGATGGCGCTGGTCGGGAGACTTGCCGATGGTCCGCATCGCGCCAGGGCGGATGCCTACTTTGCCAAGGTGAGCGGTGCAAAGCAGGCCGTCGCCGGCATGAACCAGATCAATACGCGCAAACCCCACTTCTGCTCGGGCTGTCCCCACAACACCTCGACGACGCTGCCAGAAGGCTCACGCGCACTGGCGGGCATCGGCTGCCACTACATGGCGACGTTCACGCCCGAACGGCGCACCGACATGCACACGCAGATGGGCGGTGAGGGCGCGCCGTGGATCGGACAGATGCCCTTCACGACTGAGCCGCATGTGTTCGTGAACCTTGGCGATGGCACCTATTCGCACTCGGGCTCGCTGGCGATCCGCGCGGCAATCTCGGGCAGGGTGAATGCGACCTACAAGATCCTCTACAACGACGCCGTTGCGATGACGGGCGGCCAGCAGGTCGAGTCCGGACAGACCGTGCCGCAAATCGCGCGACAGGTGGAAGCCGAAGGCGTCAAGACGATCGTGATCGTGGCAGACGATCCGACGCGCTATGCATCGGTGTCGGACCTGCCAGAAGGCACGCGCATCTTCGACCGCAAGAAGCTCGAGGAAGTTCAGATCGAGTTACGCAACACGCCTGGCGTTTCGGTACTGATCTATGACCAGGTGTGCGCGACCGAGAAGCGCCGTCGCATCAAGCGCGGCAAGATGGAGGCGCCGACAAAGCGCGTCTTCATCAACCAGGCAGTGTGCGAAGGCTGTGGCGACTGTTCGGTGAAGTCGAACTGCCTGTCGGTCGAGCCTGTCGAGACGGAGTATGGCCGCAAGCGGCAGATCAACCAGTCGACCTGCAACACGGACTATTCCTGCATCGAGGGCTTCTGCCCGTCCTTCGTGACGGTGGTGGGCGGCGACCGCAAATCGGACGCGGAGCGGTCGCCTGCTGCATTTGACGTTTCGGAACTGCCGCAGCCGGGGCTGCCGGAGCTTGGCCATGAAGCCTGGAATGTCGTGTTCACCGGTGTTGGCGGCACGGGTGTAACGACGGTGGCGGCCGTGCTCGCGATGGCGGCTCACATTGATGGCAAGGCGTCACAGACGCTGGACATGACCGGTCTTGCGCAGAAGGGCGGGCCGGTTCTTTCTCATGTGCGCTTCGCGCTTGATCCAGATGACATCAAGGCGGGCAAGACGCCGCCAGCCTCGGCCGACGTGATCATCGCGTGCGATCTGGTCGTGGCGTCATCAGGCGAAGCGCTGGTGATGTTCGACAAGGCACGGACCAGCGTCGTGGCGAACCATGACGTAACGCCGACAAAGGAGATCATCGAGAATCGCAATGTCCGTTTCGATCCGGACCTGCTGACGGCGCGGGTGCGGTCGCGCGCGAAGTCGTTCGCGTCGACGAATGCCGAAGCGCTGGCTGAGCATCATTTCGGCGATGCGATCTACACCAACATGATCATGCTGGGCATGGCCTGGCAGAACGGCCTGATCCCGATCAGTGAGGCGGCGATCAAGGAAGCCAACCGGCTCAACAAGGTGAAGGTGAAGGAGAACGCGGCCGCGTTCGACCTCGGGCGCATCGCCGCGGTAAATCCCGACGTGGTGCAGGCAGCCGCCCCTAAACGGCCTGAGATCGAGCCATTGAAGCTCGACGAGCTGATCGCGCGACGCGCCGAGATGCTCAAGGAGTACCAGAACCCAGCCTATGCAGACATGTACGAGGCGCGCATCGCACGCGTGCGCGCGGCGGAAAGCAATCTCGGTCTCGGCGAGCAGCTGACCTATGCGGCGGCCACCTATCTCGCCAAGTTGATGGCCTACAAGGACGAATACGAGGTGGCGCGGCTCTACGCGCGGCCGGAGTACCGGCAGGCTGTCGAGGACACGTTCGGCAAGGGAACGAAGCTGACCTTCCTGCTGGCGCCGCCGATGATCTCGAAGAAGAACCACAAGGGCGAGTTGATCAAGACGCCATTCGGCCCATGGATGATGATGGGCTTCGGTCTGCTCCGGAAGTTCAAGTTCCTGCGTGGCGGCGCCTTCGACATCTTCGGCAAGACCGAGGAGCGCAGGATGGAGCGCCGGCTGCGCGATGAGTATCTCGAACGGCTGGAGAAGCTGTCTTCCGGCCTGAGGGCTGAGAATCACGCGCTGGCCGTCGAGATCGCGTCGATTCCTGACGACATTCGCGGTTATGGCCATGTGAAGGAGCGCGCTGTCGAGGCGGCGGAGAAGAGGCTCGCCGTGCTGATGGCGAAGTGGAATGCACCGCTGCAGCCAGCCCCGCGCATGCAGGCGGCGGAATAGTCAAGCCAGCGCTCAGCGCTGGTGGCGGCCGGAGGTCCGCGCGCGCCGGGCCGTCGCCATGCTTCAGGCGAAGCGACTGTCAGCGACATGCAGCGGCAGATGAAGCAGAAGACTGCAATCGGCCAAGAGCCGGGCAACCCGCCATGGGTTGTTCAGAATACCA
>JBEAMJ010000073.1:0-18389 GCA_041166025.1 Pseudomonadota bacterium
GCAACGGAGCCGAAACCAGGACCATCTCAACCCTGACCCAGAACCCCAACCTCATCGCCACGCCTTCCTCATGGCAAAACAACAAAATGCACCATAAGGAAAAAGTCTCGCTCGCTTAGGCAACATGAGCAAAATGGCTAAGTGCTAGGAGTTCGATTGTGACAACGACAACAGGCAAAGGAGCAGGTCCGCAGACGGTGCCGTTCCAACAAAAGACTGTCTCACAGGTGCTTGGAGAGATCACATGGCTCATGACCCAGTCTCCCATTCATAAGCAGCTGTTCATCGCCGACCTCGAATGGTTCGCGATGCCGGCAATCTTGCTGGAGCAGTTCAGGGTCTTCTACGGACCCCGCCCCCCTGGCGCCTCCCCTGAGACGAGCCCCACACCTGCCGCTGTCGCGTTCTGGGCCTTCGTGACGCCCGATACAGACGCGAGACTGGAAGGCGGAGCCCACAAGCTTCGTCCCGATGAATGGAAAGCTGGCACGCAACCATGGCTGATCGAGTTGATTGCTCCTTTTGGCGCGCAAGAGGAGATCATTCGCGACCTGGCGACGAACGTCTTCAAGGAGCGAGCGTTCAAGTTTCACATCACGACAAAGGATGGCAAGCGGAACGTGATGTCCTCCGGTGATCTTCCCAAGGCGACAAACTAAACCTGGCTGACATGAGGGGCCGCGCATCCGCATGAATGCACCGCGTTCTTACATCGTCATCATGCCCTGGAATGAAGCGAGGGTCTTGGAAGGAGGTCTCTTCGAGCGCCAGCAACAACAGCCTATGGAACAGCGTGGGCGTAAACGCGGATGATCGGCGGCGGGTCCGCGCCGAAATGGCCTTCGCGAACCAACGTCTCCAGCTCGCACCCCATCTGGCCTTCGTCCAGGCAGATCACAACGAGCGCGATTATGTCCTGAGCATACTCCAGTGCCTCAGTTGCACGCTCGAGCAGGATACACTCGAACCCATAGGGTTCGAGGATAAACTCGAGCTTGTTCCGGAACTCGGGCGGGCATCCGACAACCAGTGCGAACAGCGTTGTCATACCGGCGCGAGCCGCACCGTCGCTGCATGGCTCGTCAGACTAGTTGCCCGCGCAATAGCAGACAAAAGGAGGGACGCCCCTCGCAGGCCGCCCCTCCCCTGTCTCGTCCCCTGGGTTGGGGGATGGGGCCGAGACGCGCGATCATGCGCCAGCTTGGTGCAAAGCTCAACAAATCGATACGAGTTGGTTGCCGGCGTTCCGCAGATTCCTTGAAGTCGCGCCATGGTCAGGAGCACTCCACGATCGCGCGAGAAGCGCTCCCGTCGCAGGTAAGCCGCGACCGGCAACACTGGCCTGAGACTCTCCAGGACGTGGCGCTGAGCCCGAGGAGGAGGCTCAGCGCCGGCGCCTGACGGTCCCAACGGCCCGTCCCCCAACCCAGGGAGGTTAAGCAGCGATCACCGGCGCCTGATTGCGAGGGAGCGGTGAACAAGGATGACGCTGGCGCCTCAACCCTTCTTGTGTCCGTGACCGAGATCACGCATCACGGACGATAGAGGTAGAGGGTGGAATGACGACGGCAGGTGAAGAGGCAAGGCGCGCCTGGGCCCTCTTTGTCGCTGCAGGCCAGGAGCATCCGGCCGCGCGGGCGCTGGGGGCAGCCAGTACGGTTCGCACCGTCCCAAAGGATGCTTTCCTTCTGCATGAAGCCGACGCGGATGACGGTGTTTTTCTTGTTGGTTCAGGCTTGCTACGGTCGGTACGCAACACGGCCGATGGCCAGGAAGTCTGGCTCACCGACCATCGCGCTGGAGAGCTCATCGGCGAGATTGCCGCGCTAACCGGGCAAGCGCGTACATCAAGCATCACGGCTCTGGCGCCGAGCATAGTCTTTGCGGTCGCCCGGACAGATTTTCTGGCGGCGTGCGCCGTGCATGGCGCGCTTGGACTCGCGCTTGCGCGCCTTCTGGCGGCCCGGCTCTCGCGGACATCGACACAGGTCGCAGAACTGGTCGCAATGAGCGTGCAACACCGGCTCCACCGGGAGCTGATCCGTCTCAGCAATCCGGGAGGAAATGGCTCCGCTGTTATACCGCAGGACCAGGCCCCCAGCGTGACGGAGCTTGGCCAGAGGATCCACGCGACGCGCGAGGCGACCTCGCGAGCCCTGCGGGATCTTGAGGCGCGCGGACTGATCGCGCGCTCTGGCGACGCCTGGGTCCTGCCCGGAGGACACGACGAGACCTCTAGCGAGCCCTGAGCGTTGCCAGAAAGCGCAGCGCCGACCAGCTGGGCAGAAAGAAGTATCCGCCATTGCGGACCGTGACGAACGATTTCATGTCACGCAACGTCATTGGCCCGAAGGTCGTGGGCATGGTGAAGGCGCTGCGCATATCGCCGCCGGTGCGGCTGGCCGCGATCGGATCGGGTTCGCCCGAAAGGCCGTGGAAGTTTGCAGAGCCAAGCCAGGTTTGCTGGACAAACTCGAACTGGCGCTCGATGTCTGCATTGAGACACATGAAGAGAATGCCTTCGGCATCGGCCCCGCCGCCGGAGCCTGCAGCAACATAGGGTCGGCCGCGCCGCATCAGGCGGTGCCGGTTGCTGACGCTGAGCTGGTCGGCGCTTTCCGGGCTCTGGCTGTCGCGCGGAAAGGCGCGACGGATGTGCGCGCCATAGGGGCAGTTTAGGCCCTGCGGATCCTCTGGTCCGTAAAGAAAGTCATTGTCCGCGTTGTCAGCTCCGCCCGGCCTGAGGGGGTGTCTGACAAGCGAAGACCCGTCCGGCCAGCGCCCCACCATCCTGGCCGCAACCCAGTTGCCTTCGGTCCCGAGCCCGGGGAATGCGTCTCTCAGTTCATCCGACTTCGCCTGCGTGTAGGTGTGGAAGCCCTTTGTGTCCTGTTCGAGCTGACGGATGACCAGGAAGGACCCGTTGCGGCCGAGATCGCGCGGCGCATGGTCGTCTTCCGCTGTGAACGATGGGAAGCGATCGGGAAGCTGATCTGCAAGGCTTGGCAGGTAACCCGCGTCCTCTAAGGCGGCGACACGTGGGGTTGGTGGTGCATCGCCACGGTTGTCTGGATAGCCCAGCACGAACTCCCCGGGCTCAACCTGATGGAGGCGACGGGTTCGCTCATCAATTGCGCGCGCACCCCGCATAACCGGCTGGGAGACGCCATCACGAAAGCCGAAAGGCTCATGATCGTCATCGGGCTTCCCCTGCCGATCCCTCATCCTGATCGCGGGGAGAAGCTCGAAGCCATGCACGCATGTCAGCTCGCGCCGCAGCTCACCTATGCGACGCGCAAGACCCTCTGCGTCGCGCGCATACACAATCAGAACGGCGTGTGGCTCGCCCCGCGCCTGCGCCCACGGCCAATTCGCCGAAGCGCTATCTCCCAGATCGCCGAGAATGTGCGCGCGCCGTTCGCTTGCCATGCCGTCCAGAAAAGCAACCGGAAAAGTGTCGAGCGTCGATCCGCGCCGACCGCCACCAAGATCGACTGGTAACTGGTCGAGACCAAAGCGGCGGAGGCCGGCCGCTGACAGCGCGATGACAAGACCCTCCTGGACTGGTGGTGAAGCGCCGAAGGAGATACGCAACGGCGTCGCCTCTCGCGCGGTATCCTGACCCCCGCCGATGAGACCAAGCAACCAACTCTGCCATTTCTGATTGCCATCCGGAATACGCAACGGGATCAGTTCGGCCGCGTGGAGCTTGCCCATTCCCGAGAAGACGATCGACTGGATTTCTTCGTGCTCCATGGCAGCAGGCGGTCGCGGCCGTGAACCGAAGAGGTCGATCCAGGCTTGCGCCTCGCTTTCCGTGCGGGCCTTGGCGAGGCCCTCGCAGATGAGCGCGTTGTTGCGCATCTGGTCGGTCGTCAGCTGCGGGAAGCGCGTATACCAGAAGCGTGACTGAATCTGCTGCCGGCGTACCCAGCGCTTGAACCGCGCGCCATCGGCCGCCCCTCCGAACAGAAGCAGCCGCGTCTTCGGAAAGCCGACGCCGTTGCTCCACACAGCACTCTGCCCGAGATGCGCCTTTGTGATGAAATCCTCGAGATAACTTTCCCAGCTCCCGTCATAGTTGGAGAGGAAGATGAGTTTGTCTGTCTTTGGCAGCCGGAACCAGCGCGCGTAGTGGATCGTCCCAATGTCGAGCACGAAGCCGGCCCGGAAGCGATGCTGCACCAGCTTCTGAATACCCCAGAAGGCCAGACCAAGCGTGAAGCGCCGGAACCAGCGCGGATTGGTCTTGAGCGGCGTCACGGCGATCAGATGGTTCTGCACATGGCCTTGCGCATTTTCCCGCGCGAGGAGGCCATTCACATGGCCAAGGTCTGGCTCATGATCCTCGGGCGGACTGCCTGCTTCGCTTCCGTTCAGCAAGACGACGAAGGCGCTTGCCGCAAGCGCCGCGAGAATGACGTAAATTAAGAACGCTACGGCCAGCGCAACCAGCCAGCGCCAGGCGAGGCTGGCGATTGCAACGGCGCGCTCCAGCGCACCTGCGGCGTCCCAAGCGGGAAGTCCGAAGCCAGACTGGAACAGCACGAAATGCGCCGCGCCGCCAAGGACCGAAAGCCCCGCGAGAACAGCCGCATGGCGCGACAGGCGCGTGGCCACGCCGCCCGCACCGTATCGCACCAGAAACCAAACGCCGGTGAGTCCCGCAACCGCCGCTGTGCTAACGAGACCGGACAGTGCGACACGCTGTGCGATCTCGATGGTGCGGGCCGTGTCCCCCGGTGTTGCAAAGAGGGCATGAATGCGCGGATCGAGGAGCAGCTGGGCCGAAAGGACGAGCCCGAGCGTGATGATAACAATTCGCACAACCGATGTGTCGGTTGCAAGCGAGGCCAAGGTGTCGCCAAGGCTCCGGTCGCGCCGGCGGCTGACGGCCTGGTCGACGCATGCCGGCCGCGTCAGGCGCGCACGCAGGTCCCCTGCCCGCAGCTGTTCACGCACAGACTTCAGCGCAGGCATGGCGAGTCCGCCGCGGCCCTTGCGTTCGCGGATATGGCGGTCAAGACATGCGCGCGCCGCCGCCGCAGTTTCGCAGTCCTTGTGGATCTGTTGCACCGACAATTCTGGCGTGCCGGGGAAGTTGACGCCGCTGGCGGTCGTCTTGCCGGGAAGAAGACGCCCGGCGACGAGCTGGCGGACATTGGACCTGAGGAGACGCGCCAATGCGTCCTTGCTGGTGACGCCCACACCCAGGGCAAACACGGGCAGCACGGCTTCGCCTGCCGCTTCGACAAAGGCGTCGATGGCCTGATCGCTTGCGCCATCGGCGGTGAGTTCGAGCACCAGGAAGGCTGGAACCGTTACGCCCTCCGCATCGCTGCGTTCTCCCGGTATCGCCGAGAGGCTCGCAAAGTGGATCCTCCTCGAGTCATCAAGCTTGCGTGCAAGGTCGGGCAGCGCGGGATTGCCAAGCCTGTCGATGGCCTGTTCAAGCTCAGATGCGGGAACGGGTTCGCTCACTTCTACGCAAATCGTGACCATCGCCTGCGACCGCTCGCCGGCGTCTGGCCGGAATGTGACGGTGAGATGTTGCGGGAAAGGCCCGAGTGTCGCGAGCTTGCCCTGCTTGCCGGGCGCGCGCCGGAGCCCGTCCTGACGCAGGAGCGGTTTCAGTGACTGGACCAACAGCGTCCGCGCGATTTCATCGCCAAGGCAATAGTGCAGAAAGTCTCCGCCGAACTGCAGGTCGCGCGAGAGGTCGCGATCAGGATCAAATGCGCCCGGCGCCGCGATGACGCGGCCGTCGAACATGGCGGCCGCCGAGGCCACCAAGAGGCTCGCTCCCTTTGGAAACGTCACCTTCCCGATGCTGGCGGGTGTGTCCACATAGCGCGGCAACCCTGGATCGATCGGCGGAGCGAACCGCATGGCTTCGGCGATGATCCGGCCCAGCAGCGCATCGTCATCTTCTGACGCAGCCTTCTGCGCTCTCGCCAGCCATTGGGGCCGGCCGAGAAGAACGTTGAGGATGTTGCCGCCGGCGCCGCCGCCGGTCGGCACGTAGCCGACGGCTGTTCCCATCACGATCGCGCGGATTTCTGCGTCGCTGGGTCCGTTGACGGGATCGGCAAGCTGCAGCTGGACCAGGCGGCCGACAATGGTCGAGCTATACCAAGCGCCGCGCGCGGCTCTGACTTCAGGGCCTGCGCCGGCATCTGCAAATCCCTGGCCCACTGCGCGCGATCGCGCGATCGCCGCATCGATGACCCTCCTGACCCGTCCGGCGCCTGCAAGAGCAAGCTGATGGACGTGTTCCTCACCCGTATAGTCTGCGAACAAGAGTGCGCTGAGGGACATGAGCCATTGGGCGAAGATGATCGGGTCTTCGATCTCGAGCCCGAAATAGTCGGCGCAGGTCTCGGCCGCGACCCGGAAGAGATAGTCCTCGACGGCATCGATCTCGCCCGCGCAGCAGGCGATCAGTTCTTCGGACAGGCGCTGCGCGTTCTTGCCGATCAGCAAGGGCACGTCGTCGGGCCGCATCACCTGACGCATGAATCCAAGTTGCCGGCGATAATCAGGCCCATCCTTCATGCCGAGGAGAAAATTGGCGCCGCCCGTGAGCTGGACCATTTCCTCGCCATAGGGGGCAATAAACTCTGTCGACCTGCGCCGCACGTCGGCGACATCGGCATGCCGGACGACCCAGCCAAAACGACCGATCCGGCCAACGGGCCAGAAGATGCGCAGGAGCGCATGCAGGGTGCGGCTCCGCGCCAATCCGGCGCCCAGTCCGCCGCCCTTCCCTAGACGTGCGAAATCGAAGTCGGACGTGTCGACCTCACGCGCCGCGAGTTCGCGGATACGCGCATAGTATTTTGTTTTGATCACGCACCCGCCCCAGTATCAGAACCGACCCCAACGGAGATGAGACTAGGGACGAAACGCATTGTCCACCGTGATGGCGAGCACGCTGTTGGCTATGCGATCTCATAAGTGCGGGCTTTTTCAACCGCATCGGCGAGAAAGGCGCGGACCGCATTCGCCTCATAGGGGAGCCAGTCGATGAACTTCCGCTCGAAGTTCGGCGTCCGGTCGATGAGCGCGCGGTAGGCGTGACGCGCCTGTTCCATTTCGCCAGAATTCACGAGCGCTGCGATTTCGCTGACCCGTGCGTTCCAATAGGCGGGGCGGATGGCGAGAGCCTTGCGTGCAAGCGAGATGGTCCTTGCCCAGTCGCCCAGCATGAGATGAGAGATCGCAAGTTCGCCGAAGACATAGAAGGCATAGTAGTCGCCGGGACTGAGGCGCAGGGCCAGCTCCAGTTCCGGAATCGCCTCGGTGAAACGCCCCTTGAGATTGAAGCACGAGCCACGCTGCGCATAGGCCATGGCGAGGCTCGGATTGAGGCGGATGGCGGCCGACAAGTGTTCGAGCGCCTCGTCAAGCCTGCCGAGGAGAATCTGGGACACGCCCACGAGCAGATGACCCCGTCCATCTTCCGGGTCGGCGTCACGGGCCGCGATCGCCTTGTCCAGAACGCGCGCAAGCGCATCTGGCGGCTTGCGCATGCTCCATGCGTCGATCCAGGCCGCGTGAGCGAGCTGGATCATCACTTCCGGGTTGGACGGGTCTGACTGTTCGGCTTCCGTCAGCAAGCGGAACGCCTCGTCAGCATCGCGACGGTTCAACTGGTCGAGATGCCAGCGGCTGCGCCACAAAAGTCCGCGCACGCCCACGCGGCTTTCCCGTCGGCCCCTGAAACGGTCGGCCTCGGCCTGCTCGATCCTGCCGCCAAGCGTCGCGCTGACGCGCAGAGCGATATCGGTGCGGGACGGCAGAACGTCTCCCCAGTCGGGCACGTAGCGTTCGCCCCAGACCTGCCGATCGGTCTCCAGGTCAGTGAGCCACATGCTGACTTCATAGCCCTCCGACGATCTTTGCAGACGTCCCTCGAGGAGGTAACGCGCGCCGAGGCGACGTCCCGTTGCGCGAATGTTGGGCTGGCCAGACCTGAGGGAGAAAGTGGAATTGCGATCGATGACGGTGAACTGGCGAATCCTCGAGACGAGCGTGATCAGGTCCTCACTGAAGCCTACGCATACGGGCTCCTGATCACTGTCGCCGGTGCGGTTGTCGAGGGGAAGGATGGCTAGAATGGGCGCCCCTTCCATCCCTGGAACAACCCGCGAAAGATTGATTGCGCCGAATTCGCCAACGGCAGATCCAAATGGCTGATCGCCATCCATGACCTCGAACATGCCAACTGGCACAGCGATGTTCTTGAGGGACAGCTCACCCCTTGGCCGTAGATCGATCATGTTTTTGACGGCGTCGTGAATGGCGCGAGAGACCAGAATTCCACCCGGCAGGCAGACCTCCTGCAGGCGGGCGGCAACATTGACCACGTCGCCGAAGAGATTGCCGTTCTCGTCGATCACGCTGCCCGCATCGATGCCGGCGCGAAGGGTCAGCTGATAGGGCGCTTCAACGGACCCGTTGCGTGACTGAAGATCCTTCTGGATCGCTATGCCGCAACGGACGGCCGCGAGAGGGTCGGGAAGCTCCGCCATGAAGCTGTCGCCAGCGCTTCCGAACACGCGTCCGCGGGACTGGAGAACGTGTCGCTCGACAATCCTGCGGCACGCGCCGATCGCGACGACTGAGGCCATGTCATCGCGGGCCATCATGCGACTGAAGCCGACAACATCCACGCTGAGCACACATGCTGATCGTCGCGCGAGGGGTTCGGGCTCCAAGGCACTCGCTCCGGTCTCCATCCGGCCAATGTAGAACGGAGTGCGACATGCACAAACAGGCTTCTGGTGCGCGACAGGCGTGGGCCCGGACCTCCCCGGCTTCTGTGTCCCCTAAATTTGCCAGTGCGTCAGGTCTTTGCCCAGCGTCTCAGCATAGATAGTATGCGAGGCGTGATGCGCAGACCTATATTGTGGCTCCTGTCGCCATAGACATGTATGGCCAGTACTGTGCGCGCACCCGTCGGGCTGGTATGGAAGACTGGGCTACCACTCTGGCCAGCTTCGGTATCGAGCAGGTATTCAAGCCAACGGGGGTAGATTCCTCTGGCGGCGAGACGGCCGGCGTTGAACCACATCGTTCCAAGCGGGGCCTTGTCGTCATCGTATCCTGCATTGTTGAGCAGAGCAGACCCCAGCTCCGCCATGGCGACATCGTCGACGCTCGCAAGGGCCATAACGCCAGTGCGCAAGCCAACAGCGTCGCTCAGATAGACGCAGCCGAGATCATGTTCCGGCAGCCAGCCATTGGTCCAGTCCGGGTCGTAGTCGATGGCGGAAGCCACATGAACGCCAAAGGGCGCCTCGCGACGGTCGAGGCCGGGGATCACTTCGATCCGGCTTGCCCGTCCCCGGCCCTGGCGCACAACATTGTGGCCAGCCGTCGCGATCGCACGGGGACCGATAAAGAACCCGGTTCCTATCGCCGTGCCGCCATGCTCGTAACTTATCCTGAGACAGCAGATGCTGCGCCACGGTACGCCCGCCGTCGTCCTGACCGGGACGCGATCGTCCGTATCGATTACGCTCTGCGGGCGCAAGGTGCTTGTGAGGTCGCGCAACTCTCCAGCAGGTAGAGCTGGACGACCTCGCACCGTGGGCTTTTTCAGAGGCGCGGTCAGCTGGGTCGCGCCCATGCCGGCGGCGAGCGCACGCACGGCGTCAAAGCCTGTGACCGGTTCGACGATCCCGGCGCCGTGGGTTTCAAGCAGCCACCCTGGCGCGTACCGGACCTTCCCTTTTGAAATCGGTAGAAAGGCGGGAGCACCCGTGGCGGATTCAGGACGTGCGTCAGCGGATCGCGAGGGAACACGCCGCCTGCGGCGCGGAAGCGGCGCGCTCGCGACCTGCCTGTTGTCCACACCCTGAGGACGATTGAGGGGAGCGTTTCGAGCCGGCTTCTTGCTCGACCGCTGGGTAGACTTCCTTGTGGCGGTTTTTTTGCGGGACATTTGAATTTATTTGTTGGGATCTTCGGCGCGGCCCGGCTGAAGAGGCGTAGGCGTCTGGCTAGGCGCAGCGCCAGAAGACGTGCTCGCGCCACTCGCCCCTCCAGCATCCGGGGTATCCAGACCCGACCCGCCGCGCGGCTTGCCTGTGCTCGTCATGGAAATCAGGGGGAGCTCGCCGGCATTGCTCTCGGCCTGGGGGCCTCCGTCGGAGTCCCTCTTTTTCTCAGCTGCTTCCTGCGCTTCAAGGAGTGCGGTTTCGGCCTTCACGAGGTTTGCCTCTGCGTCGATCCGTTTGCGCTCTTCCTCGATCTCCTTTGTCTCAAGCGTCAGCACCGACGACGTGACTGCAGAGATTGCGTCGCCGACGATGTTGAAGGGCAATAGGACCGCCTCTTTAGCCTCGCTCGGACGCCCAATGGTTATCTCCCTCGGCGATCCATCCACAAACTCGATGTCGGTTACGGAAGCGTCCGCGAATGTCGGACGCGGAAGCGGAATAACGCGGACTGGCTGACCGTTTGGCATACGGATGGCGCGTTGTGCGACGCGCCCGTTCCAGCGAACGGTCAGGGTCTGTTCAACAGATGGACGATAGCAGACCCCGGGCACACATGCTTCGCTGTTGACGGGTCCTGCTCGGCTAACGCCGGGCGACAGGTCCAGCCGGGGCACGGGCGCTTTCTCCAGTGCGCTTAGGGGCTCCAGACACGTCTCTAGAGCTTCAAGCCTCGCTGCCTGTTGCTCGCTTTCCTGTTTGCGCCGCGCCTCGGGGGTCGCCTGTGCCCCGGAGTTTGCCCGAGCGTCCCTCTTCTGCTGCCTGCCTTCTGCGTCACGACACGCGGCCTGGCTGCTCTCTACGTATGCATTCCGCGCGTTGGTCAGGTCAGCGGTCAATCGCTCGGTATCGGCAAGATCGGCAGGATCGATCAGCAGATCGAGCAGGCGGACTTCGCCCGATGCGACCGGTTGTGACTCAGCTATAGCAACGGCGGATTTCGCTATGCCGCGCAACACCGCATCGTATTCACCGCTCGCATTGGTCTTCAGCGATTTCAGGAACAATCCCTCATTGTCGAGAGAGACCTTGAGGGTGTCCGAGTTCGCCACATTGACCTTGTGGTTGAGCACAAAAGTGTGTGTGTCGTCTGGCCGATACAGCGGCTGACCAATATCCAGAACAAGCGTGGCGTCTTTGATCACCACCGACAGACTGATCGGGATCACAGCTTTCGGCAATGCATAGACAAGTTCCGGCGCGCTCTGAGACAGGCCTGCTGTCCTGAGCGGGGTGCTGCCAAAGATTGTGCTCGCGCAACCCGAAGAAAGGCAGGCGAGGCAGATTGCTGCAACTTTGGCCAGTTTCATGTCGACACCCCCTGAGAGTCGAATTCGCGCTAGCGAACCCAGATGATCCCCGCACCGACAATGCATGCGGAGAAAATCCGTTCTGTGACCCTCGTCACATCTTCGCCTGAACAGGGTAATCGGATCGCAAAAACGTCGCGCGCTGCCCGACAGATCCGACTTGACCGCCCATGGACCTGAACCGACGCGCTCCCTGTCGAGGCATCTCTTGAAGGATGCATTTGCAATTCTGCTTCCGGCGCTGTCGGAGAGCGCCGTCAGACGATTGAGGGGCGACCTTTTCGCTCGCAGCCGGTGGCAAGTGGAGGCGTTCACGCCGCTCCTTCCGCTGGACTGCGGCGGTCCACATCAGGAGCCGGCAAACAGCGGGCGCGCTGCGGCGGCGATCGCAACCGCCTGGTTGATCTCAGAGTCTGATGGACATGGCACGTAGCGTCCGTTGAGCCCTTCGACATGGTGGCGCAAGTCATCGTCACTGCCCGCGTCCATGTAGGTCGGTCCAGGACATAGTCGCCATGCCCCATGACCGCCTCTTGCTGCGGCCTGCGCATTTGCCACGAATGCGCTGAAGTAGGCGATAGTGGTGGCAAGTTCCTGCAGCGCCAGACCTTGCCGTTTCTTGGCAAGCGGTTCGCCGTCCATCAGCTTCACAAGTGAAACGCGCGCCGTCTCCGCAGCCGCCTTCAGCCGCCCGACATTGTTCAGCTTCTCGACGAGGCCAATCAGACGTGATGTGTAGGGGTCGCCGCTGTTGATTGTGACGTAAAGCGGGCACAGGCAGGAGATCGGATCCTGTGCAAGCGTTGTCAGGTCCTTGAAAAAACTCTGCCGCTGCTTGTCGCTCCAGCCCTCACGAATGGCGAAGCGGACAGCCGGAACGCCATGCTCCTTCAGCGAATCGAGCAGTTGACCGCTTACGATGTCCGGGTGATCAACAATCGCGTCAATCACGACGGACGCGGGTATGCCGGACAGGGCGGGCTCCTCGCCACTAACCCAGACGCCGTCGTATTTCTTTGCCAACCGCCGCAGTGACTTTGCAAACTGCATCGACGCCGCCCTTGGAGCCGCGGCGGTCTGGAGGAAAAGGATGGGTGGAGTTGGTCCGGGACGCCCGCCCGCCCTGATGGCCGCCTCAAGCGCGCTCGCTGCAGAAGCGAGACGTCTTGCTTCGCTGGCGCGCGCGTCCTTTTCAGCGGCAATCATGTTGGTGAGCAAGCTCACCTGATTGCGCGCCCTGGCAGCCAACCGGGCGCGGTCGTCCTCACTCAGCTTTCCACGCAGGCTGAGCGCTGATCTTTCGACGATCTCGATGCCTGACACGATCGGATCGACGTCCGGTTCCGCCACACCTTTAACCCGCCGCCGCAGTGCGCGGGCCCACTGGGGACGCACGCGATAGCGGTTGCAAGGCCGCCCAACCGAGCCTTCCAAGTCAGGTTGCGCCTCGAGCGCATCGCCATATCGCTGCAATACCGTCAGAACTGTACGCAGCTTTGCTCCGCTTGCCTGCGCAAGCTCGCGAGCGGATGACCCGGGGCTATCAAGCACCGCAGCCAGTATCCTGTCTGTTTCCATCGCAAGCCTCACATGCAGGTAATTTATACTCACTGAGTAAAAAAACAATGTGGCACGGCAATTTTGGCACAACCATTTGAATCATCTCAGTATTTCTTTCGCGAACGCGTGCGCATCGTGCGTCCGGACGAGATCTGCGGCTGCCTCGACGACAGACCGGTGGATTGCGCGATTGCGCGCCGCAAGCTTCAGCGACAAGGCGCCGGCGACAAGCTCCCGTTCCTGTGACGGACGATGAAGAGCGTTGTAGAGGATGGAAAAGCGCTGCCGCAAACGATCCGCCTGCACGTTGCTGCAGCCCGCGTCGATCGCGGCGATCTCGAACTGCTTCCACCCGCGCCGCGCCTGTCGCAGATATGCAGTGCGCGTAGGATCGATTTGTCTGTAACGCGAGTCATGCGCCTCGGTCGCCGCCTCCCAGCATCCGGCCGCTTCTTCGGCAATCCAAACCGGAAAGCCTTTTCGCTTTCGTGCGGTCAGAACGTCATTTACGGCGTCGATCGCGACGCAATCCATCCACCCCTCCGACCAAGGACAGGAGGCGTCAGCAGGCTCGCGATCTGCTCGGGCGTTTATACCCAGAACGTTCTGCGAGGCGTGACAGATGACTTCATGGGCCAGGATGTAGGGCGTCGCCGCCAGTTCCGCGAAGGTCACGCCATACTGCGGCACGACAAGTGCGATACGGTCACGCACGACGCCGCCCGGGATGGGTCGACACGAAGCACTGCACCCGGCGATGGCGGGATCAAACTCCGTGTCCAGTCCGAGGTTCAGGGGAACGGCGCGTCCGAAAGCGCGCTGAAGCAATCCCTCCCCCACCATGGCGGCAAAACGCAGCGCGCTGAAATACTCAGACAGGCATGCAGGCGGGGCAAGGTGATCGTGTTCGTCCTGATCTTCATCGGCACAGGCAGGATCCCCAGAGCGCTTCGGGCACGCGTGACAGAGATGAGACCGCAGCATGCCCAGCGTCTTGTTGAGGTTGCGCTCGGCATCAGGCGTAAGGGGAGTCGGAAAGGCAGCAGCCAGACGCTCCAGCTCGGCAGCCTCCTTCAGGCGATACGCGTCGAGGGTCTCGCCATCGATGTCTGCATGCAGGGTGACGCGCGCCTGAAAGCTGACGCCCAGCGTGCACAGCTGTCGTCTGTCATCGTCGGAATGCTGATGCGACATCTGGCCGCCAATCAGGCGCGCAACAGGGATGCTCGCCGCAGCCGCCTTGCGTATGCGACGTCTCACCGGCATCCGGTTTACTTCTTGCGGCGACCGATTGCGCTGCGGCCCTTTTCCTTGCGAAGGGCCGGGAGCCAGACCTCCGTCCACAGATCCAGGACAATCTTCTGAACAACGGGGCTGAGGGCGGCAATCGCCGCCACGATAACGGTCGCAGTCTCGGCGCCGAAACCGGATTTGCCTGTCTTGATTGTAAGCGGAAGCGCTGCATCCGCAGGCAGTTTCTGGCCCTTGGGAAGCTTGTCACGCACTTGCTTCCACCCTCCTGTCGCCTCGAATACTGCGGCGAAGTCCGCATTCAGCCGGGCGGGCTTTTCGGTGCCAGCCGCATACTCCAAAGCCTCCATTCGTCGTTCTCCTCTCTCAAGATCGGGCAGCTCGCCCGCGTCTGGATTGGGTCTCAGGCGCCTGCGGTTGGCAGATCGCCACTGCAGGGCTCCGTCCGCCGGGCGCAGTAGATCATCATCCGTGTCGGGCGGATTCGCAGGAGCAGGGTTCCATTCTGGTGGGTCGACAGCATGCGGGTCTCGACGCGGGCGCGCGTGACCCGCCTGCCCTCGCCACATGTGAGATAGTGAGGCGTACCCCAGCGAGGCATGTACCCTTCGTAGCGTTTGACGACCTCACACTGCGGGTGACCGTAGGCAGGCGGCGCCATGCTAAAGATCGTAGTGATCGGCGCCCAAGCGGCCGCCCAGGCAGATCCGTTGCTGCCGCTGGTTCGTGCACCGTGGTGTGAGCCGACAATGACCGCCTGCGTTGATGCAAGACGGCCAATCGTGTCCTTGTTAGCCAACGCATGAGTTTCGGTCGCGCCCTCGGCGTCTCCCGGCAAGACGACGGTGACGTCTCCGTAGGTCACCGCCAGAACGATGCTGTTGCCATTCTTGCTGTCCGCGGGCGTCCCGAGAGTTGCATTGGCGGAGAGAATATCGACGCTCGCAGAACCACACTCAAGACCCTCCCGGCGGGGCCCGAAGTAGGCGCGCGGGAACGTAACGATTTCCGCACCTGCCGCCTCGGCGGCATCCAGCCATCCCTTCGCGGGCGCAAGGAAGTCTGCGCGTCGTCCTCCAAGGAAGACCGCCTCCGTTCGGTCGGGCGGGACGATGTCGGGGACAAGGCTGTAGTGATCCTTGTCGCCATGCGAGATCACCACTGCGGGATCGCCCAAGCTGTCAATCAGCGCAGCAGCTGAGGCGGCGATGTCGTCGTACGACGTGTTGACGCTTTCTGTCGTGCTGCCGCAATCGACAAGGATGGGGCGATCCCAATCGGGACAGTCCACCAGCACGCATGCACCCTGCCCAACGTCGAACATCCAGACATCGAGCGTGGCGTCGCTGGCAGATGCGGCCACGTCTGCGCGAGGCAGCGCACTGCTCGTGGCGACCGTCGAACTTGTACGAACGGACGATTCTGGAACCGGTCGGGTCACACATGCCGCCGAAAGGAGCGCTGCCACCACCGCCGCACTGAGGCTGACATTTCGCCTTACCTGAGACATGGCTCCCCGCCCCATTTCTGGAGAGGAGTCGTCAGATCGCGAGGCCTCCCCGGTTCAGCATTGCCAGAGATACGGCAACACGCGCGGCCGGTATGTGATCGCGATCACGGAACGCCGGACGGGAGGTCGTCTGTGTCAACGGCGGAGCAAAATTACATCAGCCGGGCGGAGTAAAAGTACATCACTTGGGGTGAGCGGTCCGACGGGGCCGCGCGCGGGCCTTGTAAAGTGATGAATTGGGGTGGCGAACGCATCAGCACGCATCCGCACACATCAAAATAATTCTGCATTGAATGACGGGTGTGCCCCAATCCCACCCCCAAACCCAAAACGGCTTCGCAGCACTCGATCGAGTGCCGCTAACCGTCTGTTTTTAGGGTATTTTTGGAGCGGGCGATGAGATTCGAACTCACGACCCCGACCTTGGCAAGGTATGGTGAGCCAGCGCCCCGCAGGCGCTATGGAGATCTGCCAAGGACAGAAATCTACAGTTCCGCCTTCTCCATAGCTCGTCCGGCTGACGAGCCCGTGCTTGTCGAAGCAGAAAGTCGTGCCGCGATCTGGCGCCCAATTTCATCGGCAGCTCGCCGAAGCGGCGTGTCTGCCAGATGCGCGTATCGCTGCGTCGTGGACGCCTGTCGGTGACCAAGGATCCCGCCGATAAGTGGAAGCCCGATGCCGCCACTCGCACCAACGCTGGCGAAGGTGTGCCTCAGGTCGTGAATGCGGACATCGCCGATGCCGGCCGCCTTGCGGATCCGTCGCCACTCCTTGGAGAGCCCATCGAAGTGCCCGTCCGAGCGCGCCGCCGGAAACACCCACTTTGCATTGTCGTTCACCCACTCGCGCTCGGACGCCAGAAGGTCAATGGCAGCTCCGGCCAGAGGAATGATCTTTGCGCCGGTTTTGCTGCTCTCGAGCCGGAGCATCCCGAACTCAAAGTCCACTTCGGACCACTTAAGGGCTTCAATTTCGCCGCGACGCGCACCCGTCAGGATGAGGAGCCGGATGATGGCTGCTGCCTTGCCGGCTGTTGGAGAGGGAGCGGGCGCATCGAGCACCTGTCCGAGTTGTCTGATCTCGGCCGCGCTTAGATAGCGGTGCCGCTTCTGGCTCGGAGCCAGCTTGACCCCCAATGCCGGGTTCCGCTCAATCAGCCTCTGATCGACTGCGAAGGACAGGATTGAAGACAGCAGGCGGATCGTACGGGCAGCTGTGCCTGCACCTCCTTTGACGTTGACGAGGCCACGCTTCCTCCCCTGCCGCTTGGTGCGGGAGTCTCCCTTGGCGATCTGATTGCGGAGGTGCTCGATGTCACTTCGCGTAAGATCGACGACGGGGCGATGTCCAATCAGCGGTTTCAGGTGATGGTTGGCCTGCGCCACCTCGTTGGCGATATTCTGCTGGGAGCGAGGTTCGCCGGTCCGTCGGTTGGTCGTGACACCCGTTGTCGACCAGATGTCGATGAGCTCGGCAACCGTTGCAGCTGTCCGATGGCGAAGGCGTTCCTCCGCAGGATCTTCCCCTAGCCCCGCTTTCCGAAGAACCGCTTTGGCTTCAAACCGGGCCTCGTCCACGGTCGATGTTCCGTAGACACCGACGGTGAGTTTCCTGAGCCTCGCCTTGCGACCGCCGCCCACACGATACTGAACGACGAATGTCTTCTTGCCAGCGGGCCTGACGCGAAGTCCGAACATCGGAAGCTCGTCGTCCCAATAAATGCGATCCACCGCTTCGGGCATCACCGCATCGACAGATCGTTTAGTTAGGCGCACCAGAATCCCCGTTTTTGCTCTACTTTTGCGAGTGTAGCCCCAAGTTCCTGGGCATCACCTGGGCATCACCGTGCACGGGAATCGGGGGTGATTTGAGGAAACAGGAGGAAACATAAATTGCCATCGGACCTTCCTCTCTCATGGATTTGCGGACTGTGAGTAGCGCTGCAAACCCTTGTGGCATCAGCGAAATTGCCACGCGATGCTACAGCAGGTTATGGAAGGTGGCAGTCGCTGATGCATGTCGACTCAGCAGACCGCAGATGCTCTGTCTGGATTCGTAATGCGGGGGTCACGTGTTCAAGTCACGTAGGCAGCACCATAAAATCAAGCACTTAGCTGACACGGCGAACGGTCCGAAGTGCGCGGAGTAGCACCGGAGTAGCACCGTAAAACTAAACTCTCCACAGTTTCCTGCCCCGTATCGCCGCGTTGGACGGCGACATCGGGTGTTGGAATAACCCAGTCGCCGACGCGAAATCGGATCCCAAAGCGCCTCCATCGCCGCACAAAACACCACGGCGAGACGGTCGAGTTGTCCGACGGTCAGGGACGATGATCTCTGTGTGGCGCGCCTCCCCGCCTGAGGGGCAGACGTTCACAGGGCCGGCAATCTCTCGCGGATCGCTCATCGCTCGACCCATGGCGCGGCAGGAGCGCTCGAAGCTGCTGCCAATGCGCTCAGCCAGCCGAGTTGGCGATTAGTCCGTGGAGATCAGACGTTGATCGCCTTCGCCGCTCATCTGCGAATGCCTGAAGATCGGCAGGATCATAACGCACCGCCCGGTCCGTGGCGCGAATGAAACGGGGGCCCCTGCCCGAGCAGCGCATCTTGTCCAATGTGGACTTCGACAATCCCAGGCGCATGGCCGCTTCGCGCACATCAAGAAGTCTATGTTCATCGCCGGGCTGGTGATCGTCGCGTCTCGGAATCTTGAAGGGGCGTCCGCGCTGCGGTTGCGCTCCCATCACATAGTCA
>JBEAMJ010000074.1:0-63578 GCA_041166025.1 Pseudomonadota bacterium
CAGGCCACAAAGCATTCGCTGGGAGGCGGGCAAGTTCCTTACTTTTCGAAACCTCGGCGGCGAGGTCGTTGGCTGGTCCGAAGCTGGAGCTTTGGAGATTGCAGTATTGAGCGCATCGGGAAGGCTTCAAAAATACCATATAGACAAGCGCGAAGCAGAGAAAACATCAGAAACATTTGCGTTGAGATACATGAACTCCGGTCGTCCTCCCGGTCGCGTTCTGAGCGCCTTCGCTGTTTCGGGCAGCGTGCCGCGATCGGATGTTTGTTTGCGTGTAGACCGCGATATGAAGATGTACTGGTTTGGTCGGGGATGTGAGGCTGCGGTTCAAACTGCAATGCCCATTCCCGACCAACCGGGCATTTTCCCATTGACCCCAGTAGGTTGATGTCTTTCCTTCGAGGTCGTTGGGTAGCGTCGGGGCCTCGGCCTCGCGCATTGCTTGCCGGGCTCGGCTGAATCCGACAACTTGAACTTTTCTCCGTATCCGTTCCTTGGGTCTTGTTCTATTCTGGGTGGTCACGCGACGGGTTGGCGAACACGACTCCAACAGTGTGAACACCGGAGTAAAACTGTAATGATCTGCTCTCCTTCTTCGCGCCAGGGTTGGGTTGAGAGTGAACCGCCCCGGCAATCCCGGAGGCCATTTGGTTTTGGTTGAGCAGCGATAGCTGCTTCCACCGAGAGCGGAAAGTGGACGACAGCTGCCTCTGACCTGCCCCAGACTTTTTGGGCCTCTCCAAGCTTGCATGACGACCGGCAGCTTTGGGCCCCACAACGGCCGTATGTAATGTGAGCTCTGACTGTCCGGAGTCAGGGGGTATTCCGGTCATAGGCGGAGTACGGCGATCAGCAGGCAGTGGTCGACCGCTGCACCTGTCCACGGCGTGAAAGATCAGGCCGGAAGGACATCGCCGAACGCCTGATCCTCCTAATCATGCCCTCACCATGTGGCTGGATTTAACGCATCGCGGCAGCCTCAATTGGGGCCGTCCCGGCAGTCGACACGATTGATTTAATTCCTCTGAACATAGAAGCCATAATCAGAGGTTCTGTATCAGTGCCTCGCGTCAGCCAACAACGGCCGACCTCCGCGCGGCTGGCGTTACCGCGGCGACCATGACACCCATGGCAAACGACGGTGAGGTCGCTCGTCGGCCGCGCGGTCTCTACGAGCTCGCCGACGCCGAACTCCACGCCCAGCACAGCCTCGCAGAAGCGGCGGCGCGCCCGCCTTAAGGGATCATCTGCCTGACCTCCGCTGTGTCATTCCACGGCCTAACCGACCAGCTACCACGTAAAGTCTGGATCGCGAGCGGCGTCAGCAACTGGTCGCCCGAGCCCTCTTCCCGGTCACCGCGCATCGTGCGCATGCCAAACGCTCTGCTCGGCGACGGCGTAGAAACGCATACGATCGAAGGCGTGCGGGTGAAGATGTTCAGCATCACCAGGACCACCGCCGACTGCGTCCCCCACCGTCGCTCCGTCGGTCTCAGCATCGCACCGGAGGGACTGTAGGAGGCTCTGCGGCCGCGTAAGTTGACGCTCGCTACTACGTCGCGACAAGCGATGAAGGGCGGGGTCGCGACCGTCGTGCGCCCCTACCTGGAAGCGCTGACAGACAGTGCCTGAACCAACGCAGCCTGAGCGAAGGCAGCCAAGAGAAGTCTGGGGAAAATCAGCCTGTGCCACGAGCTGAGTGATCCTTGCTGAACGCAACTGATCAAATCTGCCGGGCAGCCAAGCGCTTCCCGATTTCGACCGCAATTACTCCGGGTTGACCCATACCTTGGAACGCTCGCGTAGCATTTCAGTGTGACCCCTGCGCAACCCAACCCCCGCGAATATCTGAAAGGATTGCGCTAACCGCCCCTTCCATCGCGGGCGCGACGGAGAAGTCGTGCGCGCTTGTCATGCTGTCTGCAACCTCAGGTATGCGGGCGAAGCAACCTCTGTCGTTCGGCTCGCCTAAAGCCGCTCATCAACAATCTTGAAAGGCCGGCGCGTTGTCTTTCTGGCCACTTTGTAGCAATCAACCAGCACCCGGCTGCCGATCGGAAAATTTACAGGGCGAGAAAGATCTTGCTTGATTCCATCGTCAATGCCGCGCTCGCCAACCTGCTGGCGCCACCAATCCTGTTCTTCGCACTGGGCGCCTTCGCTGGCTGGGCAAAGTCGGACCTGACTATTCCCGATCAGGCCGCCAAGGCCTTGTCGCTCTATCTGATGCTCTGCATCGGGTTCAAGGGCGGGGTTGAGGCGCGCGCTTCAGGAATGAGCCAGGATCTCGTGGCATCTGGCGCGCTGGGGCTGGCGTTCTCGTTCCTGACGCCTTTTTTCGCGTTTGTCATTCTGTACAGGCTCTGCAGACTGGAGCGCGTCACGGCAGCCGCCACTGCGGCGCATTATGGCAGCGTTTCGGTTGTGACGTTCGCAGCGGGCAGCGAGTACCTTAACTCGATCGGCGTCGAATTCAGCGGTCACATGGCCGCCGTTCTTGCGCTGATGGAAACACCGGCAATCCTTGCCGCCTTGATCATCGTCGGCGGGCAGGCTCGCGACCCGGGAACGCGCTTCAAACCTGACCTGTGGCGCGAAGTGCTCCTGAACGGCGCGGCTGTCCTGCTGATCGGAAGCTTCCTCGTGGGGTTGATAACCGGCGAAACCGGAATGCAGAAGCTTTCTGGCTTCGTAAGCGGCGCCGCATGGCAAGGGGCGCTCTGCCTGTTCCTATTGGACATGGGGCTGGTTGCATCACGCCGGATCCGGGAGGCGAGCAACATCCGGTTCACTCTCGTTGCGTTCGCCTGGATCTGGCCGCTGCTGAGCGCCGCGGCTGCCCTCTTCGCCGCCCGCGCGGCCGGTCTACCGCCAGGGGATATCACCCTCTTTGCAATCCTTGCGGCATCCGCCTCCTATATCGCCGTCCCGGCGGCGATGCGCATGGCGCTGCCCAAGGCGGATGCCGGTGTCTATATTCCTATGTCGCTGGCGATGACCTTCCCCTTCAACCTCGTCATCGGCATTCCGCTGTATCACGCGGCCGCACAGATGCTGGGAGCCTGACCATGGATCTTACAGCGCGGAAGAAGCTCGACATCTTCATCGAAACGCATGCCCTCATGCGACTCGAGACGATGCTGGGAGAGGCCGGGTTCAAGGGCTGGAGCGTGTTCAATGGCGTCGAGGGCGCCGGCCTGCATGGCGCATGGCGCCAGACGGGCGTGGTGGAAAACGATGCGCGCCTGGTGGTGGCGATCGGAACAGAAGCTGCATGCGACACCGCATTGAAATGGCTTGCAGATTATTTCCGCAGCTATCCCGGCGTGGTTGCCGTGACAGATGTCGGCGTCATGCGCGGGGACCGCTTCTGACGCTCCCGCGCATTCCTTAGCGACAGAATTTTTTCCTTCTCCGCATCCAGCGAAGGGTCTCGTGCGTAACATCTCCCAGCGGGGAGTGCGCCAGCTGGTTGGACGGTCGAAACATCTTGACAGAGCCCCCCGCGAAGGCGTCCGACTAGGTGAAAGGATTCAGGAGGAAATCGATGCGTGCATTGCTGGGCGCTACCGCGCTGGGACTTGTGGTTGCGTTGGGCGCATGTTCGCCCGCTGCTGAAGCGCCTGCCCCGGCTCCCGCGGCAGAACCCGCCGCCGCTGCTCCGGAACCGGCGCCGACACCCGAGCCGGCCGCGCCCGCTCCGGACGCCGCCACGCCTGCTGCCACACCTGCCGCTGAGCCTGCTCCCGCGCCGCCGGCGCCGGCTGGTGCTCAGACGATCGCCCTCGACATCAAGGATGCAAGCGGCGCTCAATTGTCGGGTGATACGGCCCGCGGGCAAACCGTCTTCAAGAAATGCACGCAGTGCCATTCGCCCGTTGAAGGCAAGAACGGCACAGGTCCCTCGCTTTACGGCATCGTTGGCCGCCCCGCCGGCTCAGTCCCGAATTTCCGTTACTCCGAAGCCAACCGCACGTCGGGCATCACGTGGACCGAGCAGGAAATGTTCGTCTACCTTGAGAACCCGAAGAAGCGGATTCCGAAGACCATCATGGCGTTCGCGGGCCTCCCCAAGGCCCAGGACCGCGCCGACGTCATCGCGTTCCTGAAGGTGAACGCTCAGAAGTAACACCGTCTTTTGGACTGGATTGAGGGCCCGCCGGAACGCTCCGGCGGGCTCTTCCTGTTTCAGGCGTGAGAAAAATCACCCTGTCAGAACGAAGGCGCCGTTTGGCGGCGAGGTATCGCAGCTCTCGATGGCTCTGCGTGAGCCCTCACCGCCGGAAGGCTGGCCGGCCCGCTCGCCTGCCAACGGCAAGTCAGTGTCAGGCGGGACGGCGCCTCGCCAGGTCAACGAGGTGAAACGGAAATGAGGCTGCGAGTGTACCTGCGATCCAGGGCCACGCAGCCCCGACCAGGGCGAGGCGCAGCGCCACAAGCAACATCACGCCCGGCATGAGTGCGAAGAACAGATCGATGGCCGCTTGCCTCAACCGGGCGCGGCGCAGGATCAGCAGCACCACGAACTCCAACGCGATGACGGCAAGGACGACATCAACGGCAACGCCGCTGGCGAAGATATCCTGCATGAGATTGGTCGGCATTGTCGAAACCCGCGAAAACTAACCGAAGGGTCCGTTGAGACGGACGATCTCAAGGTTGAGCATCGTCGCAATGGAGACCCAGACGAGATACGGCGTCAGCAGCACGCCTGACAGACGCGAATGCCGGACCGTGAAGACGATCAATGCGACGATGGACAGCCACAGGAGGACGACCTCCACAAGCGCCCAGTCCGGACGCTGAAAGCGGAAGAACAACAGGCTCCAGAGGATGTTGAGGAATCCGTTGAACGCGAACAATCCGACAAGCCACTCTCGCGCCTGTCCAGCAGGCGCGCGCCGCCACGCAAGCACAGCCGCCATAGCGGTCAGCGAATAGATTGTCGTCCAGATGATTCCAAAAGCTGGTCCAGGCGGCTGCCAGTCAGGCTTGCGGAGACTTTCATACCACGATCCGAGGTCGGTGATCGTTCCCCCCAGCACGGCCACGACAAGCGCCGCCGCTGCAGCGATCAGGACAGGCCGCAGGATCTTTCGGCTCAAGGCGAGGACACGCCGAGCAGGTGGCCCATGTCCTTGAAGAAGATACGCATGTGCGCTCCAGGATTGGCGCGCACGAGCTCCTTGTTCATGTAGGCCTGCCAGGTCAGCCGCTGGACATCCGGATCATCGCACATCTTCACGAAGCGTTCACGACGTTTGTCGCTGCGATACCAGAAGTGCTGCATGATCCCGAGGATCCAGAACACCTTGCCGTGCGCGCGCATGAAGGTCTTGCGCGCCATGGCAAGGCTCGACGCCCTGCCGGTTGCAAGGAAGGTCTCGACGGCTTCCGCCGCAACCCGCCCACCAACCATCGCGTAGTAGATGCCCTCGCCTGACGCCGGCGCGACGACGCCCGACGCATCGCCAGCCAGCACCACGTCGCGACCATTGTCCCAGCGGGGTAGCGGTTTGAGCGGGATCGGCGCGCCCTCGGTCCGCACGGTTTCGCAACCGGCAAGCCCCGATATGTCCCGCAAAGCTGTGACAGCGCTGCGCAAGGAGAAGCCCTTGTTTGCGGAGCCGACCCCGATGCTGGCCGTGTCTCCATGCGGGAAGATCCAGGCATAGAAGTCCGGCGAGAGCTTGCCCTGATAATAGATGTCGCAGCGGCTGGCTTCGAAGTCCATCTCGCCCGGAGCGGGGGACCGGATGATTTCGTGATAGGCAAAGACACACGGCATGCGATCGGCGCCGCGTATGGCCTGCCGCGCCACTTGGGAACGCGCGCCATCAGCGCCGATGACAGTGCGGGTGCGCACGCGCTGCACGCTGTCCTTGGGGGCGCCTTTCTCGTTAAAGCACACGACTGCCACGCCATCCGCGTCGCGCTCAATGCGCTGGAATGTGCCGGACGTGCGCTCGGCTCCGGCCTGTGTCGCACGGACGCGCAGCCATTCGTCAAACACATCGCGATCGACCATGCCGACGAAGCCGCCCTCGATCGGCATGTTCACCACGCGATTGGAGGGCGAGATCATGCGAGCGGCCGTTGCGCGGGCGACCAGCAGGTGATCGGGGATCGCGAAATCCCGGATGAGGCGCGGTGGTATTGCGCCCCCGCATGGCTTGATCCGCCCTGCACGGTCGAGAAGCAGAACGTGGCGCCCTGCCCGCGCAAGGTCGGCGGCCGCGGTGGCGCCCGCCGGCCCGCCGCCGACGACGACAGCATCGTATGTCAGCGTCATGAAGTGACCCCTTCGGACGCAAAGCCTTGAGATGCGGGCGCCAGCTCCAGCCGGCTGGCCAGCGTGGCTGCAACCACAAACAGGCCCGCCTCGAGCATGAAGGTGACAAGGAAGGCACTCTCGACCGGAAGAAACAGCCGGAGCCCATCGACCAGCCCTGCGCCGAGGAGGACGCCCGAGCCCATTGCGATGGCTTGCGCCGCGCCCCACACCCCCATGCGCACGCCCTCGCGTTGCGCGCGCCCGGCGCTTGCAAGACCCATCATCGAACCGATTGCAGCGACCGCGAACATGCCGTTGGCAAGGCCGAGTGCGAACACGTTGGCGGCAAGCGGCCAGCCCTGGCCAACAAGGCTTGAGCACGCCAGCAGAGCAAGCGCACCGGCCGAGGCGAGACAGCCTCCAATAGTCCAGGCTCGCATGAAGGCGCGGCGCCTGTCGCCGACCCGCGCTCCAAGCACGCCGACCACGATCATCCCGATCAGGGCGCCAGCGTTCTGCACGCCTGACAGCTGGGTGGTTTCGTTGACCGGCATGCCGAAGACGAAGCCGCCATAAGGTTCCAGAATGAGATCCTGGATGGAGTAGGCCACCATCGAGATGAAGACGAAGACCGTGAACGCCCGCGCGACAGGCTCGGCCCAGACTTGCGCCAGGGCGATGCGGAAGGGAGGTTTCTGCACACCAGGCTCGCTGGCGGCAGCAGTCTTCTCGATGCCCCGCACAGCCAGGAGTGACACCAGGAAAGCGATACCGGAGACGGCCGATCCAACCAGCGCGAGGCGTTCGCTCGAGAATGGCTTGAGAAAGATGCCGCCGACGATTCCGGTCAGCACGAAGCCAACGATCATCATGATCCAGACCACCGCCGCAGCCGCTGGCCGGCGCTCGGGGGCGACGCGGGTGGCCAGGAGGGCTAGGAGCGAGGTGCCGGCGGCCCCGACGCCAGCGCCAATCATGGTGAAGCCGAGAAGGCCGAGCGCGATCCCGAATACGAGATTGCCGGACATCAGGATCGCGGCGTCGGTCGCCAGAACCCCGCCGATCGCGAGAACTCCCATGCCGAAGACGATAAACGGGGTTCGCCGCCGTCCACCATCGGAGCCATAGCCGAAACGGGGGCGCGAGAGCTGTATCGAATAGTGCCATGCGACCAGCGCGCCAGGGATCAGCGCAGGTAAGGCGTACTCGACATTGATCACGCGGTTAAGCGTCGAGGTCGAAAACGCCACGATGGCCCCTAGTGCCGTTTGCACCAGTCCCAAGCGAATGATGCCAAGCCAGTTCAGAGGCGCTTGTGTCATGGCGATGCTCCAGCAAGGCCGCCGAGAGCGAATGCGCTCACCAGCATGCCAAGGACATAAAGAAGGACGCCGGTGCCGTTGTACCAGGGCGCCAGCTTGCGCGGGTCAGTGACGAGGCGCGCCATCATGTAAAGTTGCAGGCCAAGTGAAACGGCGACCGCAAGCGCGTGGTAAGGCAAGCCCCAGGCGAGGAGCAGGACGATCACGACAAGCTGCGGGGCAGCCATCGTCACACATGCAAAGCGCGCTGCGCGCTCAACTCCGAGCTGGACCGGCAGCGAGCGAACGCCTGTGAGGCGGTCGCCTTCGATGGCCTTGAAATCGTTAAGCGTCATGATGCCGTGCGCGCCGAGGCTGTAGAGTGCGGCGATGACAATGATCTCCATACGCGGGGCGGCGGCCAGCATCACGGCGGCGCCGGTGAACCAGGTGATGCCTTCATAGGACAAGGCGCAGGCGGCCGGCCCCCACCACCCGCTCTGCTTCAGCCTGAGCGGCGGGGCGCTGTAGATCCAGGCGAGCATCATCCCGACGACCGCAGCGCCAAAGACCCAAGGGCCGAGCGCGAGCGCCCAGAGCATCGACACCACCGTCCACCCGATGGCGATCCACAAACCCCAGCGGCCGGGAATGCGCCCTGACGGAATCGGCCGGTCGGGCTCGTTGATCACGTCAACGTGCCGGTCATACCAGTCGTTGACAGCCTGGCTGGTCGCACACACCAGCGGACCGGCGAGAACAATTCCAGCAAGTGCGACGGGCCAGCGCTCAGCAAGGTCGACACCGGACGAGACGACGCCGCAGCCAAACGCCCACATGGGCGGAAACCAGGTGATGGGTTTCAAGAGTTCGAGCACCGCGCCCGGCCTGGGCAACGCTCTTGGTGCGGATGCGGCATGGGCAGACGCCATGCAAAACGCTACAAACGACTCCCGAAAGTGTCAATTCGTTTGGACGCCGCTCCGTTCCGCCTCCTTGACACTCAGTCGGCGGACGCCAGGTCCCCCAGACCATAGCGGTGCAGCTTCGAGTAAAGGCTCTGACGGCTCACGCCGAGGACCTCGGCCGCGGAGGCGCGGTTGTTGCCGGTCAGTTCGAGCGCCGCCTCGATGCAAAGCCGTTCAACCAGTTCGGTCGTCTCACGCACCAGCTCCTTCAGCGAGACCCGGCCGACAAGTTGCGACAGCTGCTCGACCGAGCGTGGTAGTTCGCCTGCCATGCGGGGCCGCGTGATGGCGCCACGGGCCGCAGCACGAATCGAAAAGCCGAAGCAGGGCTGCTCGCCCGTCGCGACGTGGACGGCGGACACCTCAACATCTTCCTGCTCACCGAGGCGGGTGCGCAGGACAGTGGCGAAATTCTTGAGCATGCCGTGCTGACGAAGACTGGAGACGAGCACGTTGCGATCGATCTCCGGGCGGCCGAGCAGGCCTTCAAGCGACATACCCTGCGCCTGTTCGTTGCTGGCAATGCGGGTAAGGTCGAGAAAGGCCGTGTTCTGCGCGATGATCTTGAGATCCTCGTCCGTGACGACGAAGGCGTCAGGGATGCGGTCGAGCACAGCCAGCAGGCGCTGGGCGGATACGGGCGGACGGTTGACGGTCGTCTCGTGGGCGGACAGCCGGATCAAAAACATCGACGTGCGATCCTGCCGGAACAGTGAGGCGGCCACGTCCAGAGCGCGGCCATCATGCTGCAGCGTGGCCTGCGCCGTGAGGTTGCGGCCGCCGTGCGCCACCGCGAGCAGCGAAATCGCTTCATCACGTGAGGATTCGTCGAATGCCGCAGCAAACTCATGCCCGATGAGCGACGATTCCGCGCTGCCGATCAGGCGGTCGGCGGCAGGATTGGCTTCGAGAATCTTCCGTGTCGTCGCATCGACGACAATGACGGCTTCGGAGGCAAGCTGGAACAGGAGGCGATATCGCGACTCGGCCTCGCGCAGCTTTCGGTAGTCCTGCTCCATCGCCTGCTGCGCCTGAATGAGGCGCTGCTCCAGTTGGGAGATGGCGCGATGATCCCGCCCGATCGCGATCACACGGCCATCCTCGCCAGCGTTCATCGCGATGTAGCGGACGGATACGGCGCCGCCATCGTCGGTGCGATGATTGATCTCCCGCCAGCGCGGACCCGCATCGTTTGCAGCGTCCCGGAGCATCTCCTCGATCTTGGGGCGGCTGTCGGCCATGACTGTATCGGCCCAGCGCCGGTCGAGCCACGATTCGAACCCGTCCTGGACCATGTCGCTGTTGTTGACGGCCATGTCGCGGATGAACCCGCTGCGATCAATGATCATCGCGACGTCACCGCCCGCGGCGGCCACTTTAGCGGCAACACTGGCGTCAAGCGCCCCCAGCATGTCGCGCGCAAACTTAGGCTGGATGCGCCCCTGGGGAGAAGAATAGATCGCCATGCGAACCCGCACTCGCCCTTTCCACGGCGACCACCCTATCAGCGAGGTGCGAGCCGCTTGACCGCGCCTTCCGCCTCAAGCACGGCCTGCCTGGCATCGGTCGCCATGCGATCCGCGCCCACTTTCTGCACCAGTTCCGGCCGCTCGAGGAAGAGCCGTCCACCAACCATTACATTGATGTCCCGATTCCTTGACGCCTGCCGTACCCACATAATCATTGAGGCAATTTGATCAAGCCGTTCATCGGAACTTGCCGAGACGCCGAACAGGTCGAACTCGTGCGCCTTGACGGTTGAAAGCACCTCGTCGACCGACCCGGACAGTTCAGCCCAGGTCCGCCATCCGGCGCGTCGGAAAAATTCTTCAATAATTACCAGGCCAAATGTGTGTTGCTCGCCGGGAGCGGCTGCGAACAGGGCCGAGCGGCCCGATGAATGCGGAAGCTCCTGCGGGCCATGCAGGCTGAGCTCGCGCAGCACCTGCTGCAGGCGACCGAGCGCAATTGTCACATCGGCGAAGGAAACACGGTCCTCGGCCCAGTATTCACCCAGGCGGCGGGCGGCCGGGCCCAGAAGCTCCAGATAGATCGCCTCAAGCGACACGCCCTGCTGGAGGAGGCGGCCGACAATGGCGAGGAGCGAATCCGGCCCTGAGGAAAGGGAATACAAGGCAAACCGCTCAATGGTCTCAGGGGAAAGCGAGACCGAGTCTTCCTTCTCGGATCGATCCAGACGACTGGCCAGCATCAGACGCGGAATGATTTCGCCTTCGACAATCCGTGCGAGCTCCTCGCCGAGCTGGGGTCTTGGTTTTCCCTCGATGACCGAGAAAGACGCGGCCTTTCGATGACCTGGCGCGACAAGCTTCGGCTCTTCGCCACACAGATCGAAGGCGGTAGACCCCGGAAGGCTGGCCATTCGGGCCCCCCCATCTTCCCGCCAGAACCGCCCGCAAGCAGCGCCTGGCATCGTGCGCCCGTCTATTGAACCGTTTGCACTCGGCTCACGCAGGCCGTCCCCCGAGATAGCCCCATCTTCTGTGAGGTCTTTGCTCCCGGCAAATATACGGTAGGCAGAATTGACACACTTAGGCGAGTCAATTTTTGACAGATTGACGCATGTGTCAACATTTTTGGACGTTCCACTTTCTTGACAATCAGAAAGGCTCCGACCTAGGCTTCCTACAGTCCTTTCATCCAACGCGACATGCGCGGGAGGTCGGCAATGAGCGGTAACAGAGCCCACAACGGCCCCGACAGAGACGCCGCCGGGCCGCGCCCGGCCGGCCGAGGGGGCAGTTTTTCGCCTTCTGGCCTGCTGAACGGATGGCTCGACTCGCTGGCCCCCTGCCCCTGGCCCGCCCACACGGGATCCCACATCGCCTCTTCCCCGCCCCGCCGCTTAAGCAGCGGCCAACTCTATTCACGCGAAGAGCGGGCCCGCCGCGATACCTCGCCTTGGACGACCGTTCAGGCGGTTCTCGCCCCTCTGCAGTTCCTTGTCTTCGCGATCAGCCTTGTGCTGGTCGTTCGTTTCCTGATGACCGGCGAAGGCTACGACATCGCCACAGCATCGATCCTGGCGAAGACGTTCCTGCTCTACCTGATCATGATCACCGGCTCGATCTGGGAAAAAGAGGTCTTCGGCAAATGGCTGTTTGCGCCGGCCTTCTTCTGGGAAGACGTGTTCAGCATTCTCGTGCTTGCGCTGCAGACCGCCTATCTCGTCGCGCTGCTCACGGGCTGGGGTTCGCAGCAGGACCAGATGTTGATCGCGATCGCCGCCTATGCGGCCTACGCGATCAACGCAACGCAGTTCCTTCTGAAACTGCGTGAAGCGCGACTTCAGGCGCCGCTGCCCCTGGACCTGCATCGGCATTCGACATGATCCCAGCCGCTCCCAGCGCCGGATGTGAGATCGACGTCGCTCCGGTGCTGCGCGAACGCGGGCAGAGGGAAGTGTTCTGCGGCCTCACGGGAATCGTCTGGCTGCATCGCAAGATCCAGGACGCGTTCTTTCTGGTGGTCGGCTCGCGCACATGTGCGCACCTCATCCAGTCAGCTGCGGGTGTGATGGTGTTTGCCGAACCCCGTTTCGCCACCGCCATCATGGAGGAGAAGGATCTCGCTGGGCTGGCGGACGCGAATGAGGAGCTCGACCGGGTTGTGGACCGGCTGCTCGAGCGGCGGCCGGACATCAAGCTACTCTTCCTTGTGGGCTCCTGCCCGTCCGAAGTGATCAAGCTCGACCTGTCGCGAGCAGCCCAACGCCTGTCCGTCCGGCACCAGCCGCGGGTGCGGGTGCTCAACTACTCGGGCAGCGGGATCGAGACGACATTCACGCAAGGCGAGGATGCCTGTCTTGCGGCGCTGGTTCCCGAGGCGCCGAAGGCGCCAGCCGATGCCTCCCCGTCACTCCTGGTCGTGGGGGCGCTGCCGGACATTGTGGAGGACCAGTTCCGCCGTTTGTTTGCCGAGCTAGGCATTGGCCAGGTGGATTTCTTCCCGCCGCGTCGGGCTGGTTTGATCCCTGCTGTGGGACCGAACACGCGCCTCCTCATCGCCCAGCCTTTCCTGGGCGATACGGCGCGGGCGCTTGAGGCGCGTGGGGCAAGGCGACTGCCGGCGCTGTTCCCGTTTGGCGCGGAAGGAACGACAAGCTGGCTCAAGGCCGCGGCGGACGCCTGGGGCATACCCGAGATGGATTTTCGCCGCGTGGTCGCGCCGCATCGCGAGCGCGCCAAGCGGGCGCTGGCGCGCGCGCGCGAGACGCTCGAGGGACGAAGCCTTTTTCTGTTCCCCGATTCGCAGCTCGAGCCGCCGCTTGCGCGCTTCCTTGCCGAAGAGCTGGGCATGCGGCCGATCGAGGTTGGAACGCCCTATCTCAACCGCGAGCTCCTGTCGGAGGAGCTGGTGCGGCTGCCCGCGAACGCGCGGCTCAGCGAGGGCCAGGATGTGGACCGGCAGCTCGACCGCTGCCGCGCCGAGCAACCCGACCTGGTGGTGTGCGGTCTCGGGCTCGCCAACCCGCTGGAGGCCGAGGGCCTCACGACCAAATGGTCGATCGAACTCGTCTTCTCCCCGGTGCACGGCTTCGACCAGGCAGGCGATCTTGCCGGCCTGTTCGCCCGCCCGTTCGCCCGCCGCTCCGTTCTGAAGGTCTGACGCCTTGCAGCTGACCGTATGGACATATGAAGGCCCACCGCATGTCGGCGCGATGCGCATCGCGACGGCGATGAAGGGACTTCATTATGTGCTTCATGCCCCGCAGGGCGACACCTATGCGGACCTGCTGTTCACGATGATCGAACGGCGCGGTGCGCGGCCCCCTGTGACCTACACCACGTTCCAGGCGCGCGACCTGGGCGGCGACACTGCGGAACTCTTCAAGACGGCAGCGCGCGAGGCGTTTGAGCGTTTCCAGCCGGAGGCGATCATTGTTGGCGCCTCGTGCACCGCGGAACTGATCCAGGACGATCCGGCCGGCCTTGCCCGAGCGCTCAAGCTGCCGATCCCGGTGGTCGCGCTCGACCTGCCCTCCTACCAAAAGAAAGAGAACTGGGGCGCAGCCGAAACGTTCTACCAGCTCGTGCGTACCTTCGCCGCAAAGGCGGAGGGCGCACCAGCGCGGCCGCGTGGTGAGCGGCCGCGCTGCAATATCCTCGGCCCGACAGCGCTGGGCTTCCGCCATCGCGATGATGTTGCCGAAGTGAGCCGCCTGCTCCGCGAGCTGGGCGTCGACATAAACGTCGTCGCACCACTGAATGCACGACCGGTCGATCTCGCCCGGCTGCCAGATGCAGACTTCAATGTCGTGCTTTACCCGGAAATCGCCGACGTGGCGGCACGCTGGCTCGAGCGGACCCACGGGCAGAAGATGACCCGCACTGTCCCGATCGGTCAGAACGCGACGCGGGAGTTCATCCTCGAGGTTGCAGCGCTTGCAGGGCTGGATCCGGCTGGCGTGCGGGTCGAGGCCGAAGCGCGGCTCCCCTGGTGGTCGCGTTCCGTCGATTCGAACTACCTGACCGGCAAGCGCGTCTTCATCTTTGGCGATGCGACACATGCGATCTGTGCTGCGCGTGTCGCAACAGAAGAGCTGGGCTTCGAGGTTGTCGGGCTTGGCTCCTACTCTCGAGAATTTGCGCGCGATGTGCGGGCAGCCGCAGAAAAACTCGGCCTTAAAGCGCTCATCACCGACGACTATCTCGAAGTCGAGAAGGCGATTGCAGACCTGCAGCCCGAACTTGTTCTGGGCACGCAGATGGAGCGACACATCGCCAAGCGCCTCGGCGTTGGCTGCGCGGTCATCTCCGCGCCGGCGCATGTGCAGGACTATCCGGCGCGCTTCTCTCCGCAAATGGGTTTCGAGGGCGCCAACGTTCTGTTCGACACCTGGGTGCATCCGCTGGTGATGGGCCTCGAAGAGCATCTGCTCGCGATGTTCCGCGACGATTTCGAGTTCAATGACGGGGCAGGCGCCTCCCACCTCGCAGCGCACCGCCCGGTCGCCACACCTCAGCCCGCGCCCATGGAGGCGCCGCCAACCGGCGAACTCGTCTGGTCGAGCGAGGCCGAGGCTGAACTCACCAAGATCCCATTCTTCGTGCGCGGGAAGGCGCGCCGCAACACCGAACGATTTGCCACTGAACAAGGCCTGGCGGTGATCAAGATCGATACGCTGTATGATGCAAAAAGCCACTTTTCACGCTGAGACGCCCTCCGTTCGGGTCGTGATTGTCACGCTGGACAATCACCTCGCCGGACTCGTGCGTCGTGCAGAGGCGTTACTCAAGCCGGAGATTCCCGGACTTGCGATCTCGCTGCATGCGGCGACCGACTGGGGCGAAGACCCCGCAGCGCTCGCTGAGTGCCTTGCAGATATCAAATCGGCGGACATCATTGTCGCGACAATGCTGTTCATGGAGGACCATATCCAGATGGTCCTGCCGGCGCTGGAAGCACGGCGCGAACATTGCGACGCCATCATCGGCGCGATGTCAGCCGGCGAGATCATCCGCCTGACCAAGCTTGGTCCGTTCACGATGGACGGCTCGCAGAAAGGACCGCTCGCCTGGCTGAAGAAGCTTCGCGGTTCGAAAACAAGCAGTTCAGGGGCGGGCCAGATGGCCATGCTGCGCCGCCTGCCGAAGATCCTGAAGTACATTCCTGGAAAGGCGCAGGACCTGCGCGCCTACTTCCTGACCATGCAATACTGGCTGTCCGGATCACCGGAAAACGTCGCCGACATGGTACGCTTTCTTGTCGGCCGTTACGCTGAAGGCGAGCGGCGGTTGCTGCGCCAGACGATCAACGCCTCTGGCCCGCGCGACTATCCCGACATCGGCCTTTATCACCCACGCGCAAACGGCAGGATCGTCGAGCTAGCCGAGAGCCTGCCCTCGCCGAAGGGCAAGAAGGCAGGCGTCGTCGGTGTGATCGTCCTGCGGTCCTATGTGCTGGCCAATGATGCAGGGCATTATGATGGTGTGATCGAAGCGCTTGAGGCGCGGGGCCTCAAGGTGTTGCCGGCATTTGCGACCGGTCTGGATGCGCGCCCGGCGATCGAGAAATACTTCATCGCGGACGACAAGCCCGTGGTCGATGCGGTTGTTTCGCTGACCGGATTCTCGCTGGTCGGCGGACCGGCCTACAATGATGCCGAAGCGGCGGAAGCCATCCTCGCCAAGCTCGACGTGCCCTATATCTCCGCTCAACCACTCGAGTTCCAGAGCCTCGAGCGCTGGGGCGCCTCGCGCACAGGTCTGTCGCCCGTGGAGTCGACCATCATGGTGGCGATCCCGGAACTGGATGGCGCCACCGGACCCATCGTGTTCGGAGGTCGGTCGGATGGATCGGGCGAGGCCTGCACCGGGTGCAGCAAGGGCTGCCGCTTCGAGGTCCAGAGCGGGGCAACGCGGATGCGGGCGTGTCCGGAGCGCGCCGGGATGCTGGCGGCGCGGGTCGCGCGCCTGGTCGCGCTGCGCCGGGCGCGGCCGCGCGATCGCAAGGTCGCGGTCGTGCTGTTCAATTTCCCGCCCAACTCCGGCGCCGTCGGGTCCGCGGCCTACCTGTCCGTCTTCGCCTCGCTCTACAACACGCTGAAGGCGATGAAAGCAGGCGGCTATCAGGTGGATATGCCGCGCTCGGTCGACGAGCTGCGCCTCAGGCTGCTGGAGGGCAATGCGAAGCGCTTCGGCGCAGACGCCAATGTGCATGCCCGCATACCAGCCGACGATCATGTGCGACGCGAGCCTCACCTTGCCGAAATCGAAGCCCAGTGGGGACCGGCGCCGGGTCGGCTCCTGAGCGATGGCCGTTCGATTTTCGTGCTCGGAGCCGAGTTCGGTAACGTGTTCGTCGGATTGCAGCCCGGGTTTGGGTATGAAGGCGATCCGATGCGCCTGATGTTCGAGGGCGGCCTTGCCCCGACGCACGCCTTCTCGGCATTCTATCGCTGGCTGCGCGAAGATTTTGGCGCCAACGCGGTCCTGCATTTCGGCACGCACGGCGCGCTCGAGTTCATGCCGGGCAAGCAGGTCGGCCTCACCGGCGCGGACTGGTCAGACCGGCTGATTGGTGATCTCCCCAACTTCTACCTGTACGCGGGGAACAACCCAACTGAAGGGATGATTGCCAAGCGCAGGTCCGCCGCGACGCTCATTACGCACCTCACACCGCCGATCGCCAAGGCCGGGCTCTACAAGGGCTTGCAGGATCTGAAAGCGCTGACGGGTCGGTGGGCCAAGGCCGATCGGGAGGAGCGCACCGTCCTCGCCGCCAGCATCCAGGACGCCGCCTCGACATTGGACATAACCGAGTCAACGCCAGCCTGGACGGCGGACAGCAACGTTGAGATTGCAGCACTTTGCGCCCGGGTCAGCGAGATTGAGAGCGCGCTGATTCCCTCCGGCCTGCACACCATTGGCGTCCCGCCGGAGGCAGCCGAACGCACAGACCTGCTGCTGGCGATCGCCGAAGGGCGCGGGGATGCACCGCCCCGCGCGGCTATCGAAGCCATGGTTGGAGGCCTCACGCCGGAAATGGCGCTGGGCCGGGCTGGGAAAAAATCTCGCACACTGCTTGCCACGCTGAACGAGCTGCAGCGGATCGACGCCACGCTGGCGCGCGATCACGAGATCGAGGGGATCCTGGCCGCACTCGACGCGCGCTATCTGCGTCCGACCGCGGGCGGAGACCTCGTGCGCAATCCGGCTGTGTTGCCGACCGGGCGGAACATGCACGGCTATGACCCCTTCAGGCTGCCGAGCGCGCTTGCAACGCATGACGGCGCGATGCAGGCGGAACGTCTCCTCGCCCAGCACGCCAAGCGTAGCGGCGGGGCCCTTCCGGAATCGATCGCCATGGTCCTGTGGGGATCTGACAACCTCAAGAGCGAGGGCGGACCGATCGCGCAGGCGCTCGCACTCATCGGCGCTCGGCCGCGTTTCGATTCCTACGGACGTCTTGCAGGCGCCACACTGATCCCGCTGGCGGAGCTGAAGCGACCGCGGATCGATGTGGTGATGACGCTGTCGGGCATCTTCCGTGACCTGCTGGCGCTGCAGGTGCGGATGCTGGCCGAAGCAGCGTACCTCGCCGCCACTGCAGACGAGCCCCTGGATCAGAACCACGTTCGCAAGCATGCGCTCTCGCTGCAGGCCGCGCATGGCTGCGACTTTGAAACAGCAGCGCTGCGTGTCTTCTCGAACGCGGATGGCGCATACGGCGCAAATGTGAACCAGCTGATCGACTCGAGCGCCTGGAATGACGAGGAAGAACTCGCCGACGCTTTCGAAAGCCGAAAGTCTTTTGCCTATGGCCGAACCGGCGCTGCAGTGCGCCAGTCGAAGGTGCTTCAGAGCATCCTCAAGGGCGTCGACTTCACCTATCAGAACCTTGAGTCCGTCGAGCTCGGCGTCACGACGATCGATCACTATGTGGATACGCTGGGCGGCATGAGCCGCGCAATCCGGCGGGCGCGCGGATCGGCAACGCCGGTCTATATCGGCGACCAGACGCAGGGCGAAGGCAAGGTCCGCACGCTGGCCGAGCAGGTTTCGCTTGAAACGCACACGCGCACACTCAATCCCAAATGGTATGAGGGGCTTCTGAAGCACGGCTATGAGGGCGTGCGGCAAATCGAAGCCCAGGTGACCAACACGATGGGTTGGTCGGCGACGACCGGCCAGGTTGAGCCGTGGATCTACCAGCGCATCAGCGAGACCTATGTACTCGACGACGACATGCGCAGGCGGCTGACGACGCTCAACCCGAAGGCATCGGCCCGGATGGCGAACCGCCTCCTGGAGGCGCACGAGCGGCAGTACTGGAGGCCCGACGCCTCAACACTGAACGCGCTTCGCAATGCGAGCGATGAACTCGAAGACCAGCTGGAAGGCATAACCGCACCCGCGGCGTGAAGGACATTTATGGCGACGCTTGACCTGCCCCGGACACTGCCCAGACGCCCCGATGGTGAAGGGAGCGTGCAGGTGCATCTTGATCCTGCGGTGAAGATCGATCGGGCAAAGGTGTTCGCCATCTATGGCAAGGGCGGGATCGGCAAAAGCACGACCTCATCGAACCTTTCAGCCGCCTTCTCGCATCTGGGCAAGCGCGTGCTGCAGATCGGCTGCGATCCCAAGCACGACTCAACCTTCACGCTGACAAAGCGGCTGGCGCCCACGGTGATCGACATTCTGGAGAGCGTTGAGTTCCATAGCGAAGAGCTGCGGCCGGAAGACTATGTTTTCGAAGGCTATAATGGCGTGATGTGCGTCGAGGCCGGAGGCCCCCCGGCGGGCACTGGTTGCGGCGGATATGTGGTCGGGCAGACGGTCAAACTGCTCAAGGAACATCACCTGCTTGAAGACACCGATATCGTGATTTTCGACGTGCTCGGCGATGTCGTGTGCGGCGGCTTTGCCGCTCCGCTTCAGCATGCGGAGCGGGCGCTGATCGTCACCGCCAATGATTTCGACTCGATCTTCGCCATGAACAGGATCGTCGCGGCGATCCGCGCCAAGTCGAAGAACTACGACGTGCGACTCGGCGGGGTCATCGTCAACCGCAGCGAAGGCACGGACGAAGTCGACCGTTACAATGAAGCCATCGGTCTCCAGCGCGTGGCGCATTTCCCGATCCTCGACGAGATCCGAAAGAGCCGGCTCAAGAAATCCGTTCTGTTCGAGATGGAGTCGACGCCGGCGCTAGAGGCGGTGAAGGCTGAGTACATGCGCCTCGCGGCTTCGCTTCTGGTCGGCGAGAAGCACTACGACGCCGTACCAATGAAGGACCGCGATATCTTCGACTTCCTGGGCTTCGAGTGAACATGACAGCTTCGGTCAACATGGACAGGCCTCGCTCCGCCTACGACGAACGTCGGGGGCGGCTGGAGACCTATTTCGACCGCACAGCGCTGGATGCGTGGGCGCAGCTGACCTCCGATGCGCCGGTGAGCCGCATCCGGGCGACGGTCCGCGCCGGTCGCGACAGCATGCGCGAGACGCTGTTGTCCTGGCTGCCGGCGCGGATGGATGGCGTCCGCCTGTTCGATGCGGGGTGCGGGACAGGAGCCCTGTCTGTGGCTGCTGCGCGACGTGGCGCCAATGTCATCGGGGTCGATGTCTCGGCGGGCCTTATCAAGCTCGCTGAAGAGCGCATCACGCGCGATTTTGCGACCGGCAGTGTCGATTTCCGCGTCGGGGACATGCTGGATGAGCGCTTCGGCGCCTTTGGTCATGTCGTTGCGATGGACTCGCTCATTCACTACCCGGCGAACGAGATTCTGAGGGTGCTCGGCGCATTCGCGTCGCGAACGACGGGGTCGATCCTGTTCACCTTCGCACCGCGTACCCCCGCCCTGTCGATGATGCACGCTGCGGGGAAACTGTTCCCGCGTGCGGACCGTGCCCCAGCGATCGAACCGGTGAGCGAGGCTTCCATCCGGCGTGGCATCGCAGCGTCTCCTGCCTTTGCCGGCTGGGCCGTCGGACGGACGCAGCGCATCTCAAGCGGCTTCTACGTGTCACAAGCCATGGAGCTGGTGCGCGGATGAAGAAAGGTCGGCCTCCACCGATGACCTGGCGCGAACTGGCGGCGCGGATGCTGCCGTTTGCAGATTCCGCTACGCCGGAGCTGCCGCTCGTCCGCCTCCTCCGCCTTGCCGCATTCCAGATCTCCGTCGGCATGGCGGCAGTGTTGCTGACCGGCACGCTCAATCGCGTGATGATCGTCGAACTGGGCATCTCCGGCTGGATCGTGGCGCTCATGGTGTCCTTGCCGCTCGTTTTTGCGCCGCTGCGGGCGCTGATCGGCTTCAAGTCCGACACGCACAAGTCGTTTCTGGGTTGGCGCCGCACGCCTTACATCTGGTTCGGCTCGCTGCTGCAGTTCGGCGGCTTTGCCATCATGCCATTCGCCTTGTTGATCCTGTCGGGCGACACGCACGGACCGATCGTCATCGGTCAGGTGGCCGCGGTGATCGCCTTCCTTCTGGTCGGCATCGGAATGCACACGACCCAGACGGCGGGTCTTGCGCTTGCCACGGATCTTGCCCCGCCGGACGCAAGACCGCGCGTGGTCGCCCTGCTCTACGTCATGCTGCTGGTTGGCATGCTGACGAGCTCCCTGCTTATCGGCTTCCTGCTTTCCGACTTCAGCGCCTTCCGGCTGATCCAGGTTATCCAGGGCTGCGCGGTCGTCACCATGGTGCTGAACTGCATCGCGCTGTGGCGTCAGGAAGTGCGCAATCCCGCTCTTACCGCACCCGGACGCGATCGGTCGACGTTCTCGGATGCATGGCGCGCCCTGCTGTCGGCTGGCCGCACGCGCCGCCTGTTGCTGGCCGTCGGCTTCGGAGCGGCCGCTTTCAGCATGCAGGATGTCCTCCTCGAACCTTATGGCGCACAGGTACTCGGCCTGTCCGTCGGAGAGACAACCGCTCTGACTGCGCTCTGGGCCTGGGGGTCGCTGGGCGGGTTCGCACTCGCCGCCTTCCGACTGGGTGCGGGCGATGAGTGCCACCGGCTGGCAGGTTTCGGCGCGCTCACCGGTGTCTCGGCCTTCACGCTGGTGATCCTGTCGGCTCCCTTCAACTCGGCCCCTGTCTTTTGTGTCGGCATCGTTGGGATCGGACTGGGTGGCGGGTTGTTTTCGGTGGGCACTTTGACCGCGTGCATGTCACTGTCGCGCGATGGACACTCAGGCCTCGCCCTGGGCACCTGGGGCGCGGTGCAGGCTACAGCCGCCGGCCTCGGCATTGCGCTCGGCGGCGTCCTGCGTGATGTCTTCGGGGGCCTCGCAGCCAATGGCTCTCTCGGTACCGCGCTTGCCGGCAAGGCCACAGGCTACAGCGTGGTGTACCACCTTGAAATCGGACTTCTGTTTGCCGCGCTCATCGCCATCGGGCCGCTCGCGCGTCACGCAGCGGCACAACCCCCGTCTTCTCCAACCAAGTTCGGTATCGCCGAATTCCCCTCCTGAACCACGATCGGAGTCCACGCATGCCCGACCAAGCCTTCAACGGCAGCCTCGATGTCACGGAATGGGTCCTTTACGCATTCTTCCTCTTCTTCGCGGGCCTCATCATCTACCTTCGCCGCGAAGATCGCCGCGAAGGTTATCCGCTCGAGGATGATGCAACTGGCCGACTCGAGCCGGAGGGAAGCTTCCTGTTCAAGCCAGCCGCGAAGGTCTTCCGCCTCCCTCACAATGCTGGCACGACGTCTAAACCCGACGGCAGCCGCGACAGCAGCGATCTCAAGGCCCGTCGCACAGCCGCATGGGCCGGCTCGCCGCTCGAGCCGGTTGGCGACCCCCTTCAGGCCGGCGTCGGACCTGGCGCCTACGCCCAGCGGGCAAAGTCGCCGGATCTCATGCTGCACGGCGCGCCGAGAATCGTGCCTTTACGGGTGGCGGCGGACTTCTATCTCGACAAGCGGGACCCTGACCCGCGCGGCATGCCTGTGGTGGCCGCGGACAATGTCGTTGCAGGCACAGTCAGTGATGTGTGGATCGATCGCTCCGAGTACATCATGCGCTATTACGAAGTGCAGTTGACCGACTCGCCTCGCCGCATGCTGGTTCCTGTGCCGATGGCCTCGGTCCAGCGCGGCCGGAATCGGGTGAAGGTGGACGCGCTCCTTGCCTCGCAATTCGCCGGCGCTCCGCAACTGGCCAGCACCGAACAGATCACGCGCGATGAAGAAGAACGCGTCTGCGCTTATGTCGGCGCCGGCACGCTTTACGCCACACCCTCCAGGTCAGAACCATGGCTGTAAGCGAACACGATTTCGAGCCGATCCGGGGACTTCCCGGTGAACTGCCCAAGGGCGAAAGCCTGGTCTGGCAGGGGGCGCCCGACTGGTGGGCGCTGGCCATCCGGGCCTTCCATGTCCGGTCCGTGACCATCTATTTCGGCGTGCTGATGGCCTGGCGCGGCGTGGCGTCTGTGATGGGCGGTGCGGACGGAATTTCCGCGCTGCAGGCAGCCCTCGGCCTTGCACCGATTGCCCTGCTTGCGGTTGCCCTCCTGGTTGGACTTGCCGCCCTCACAGCGCGGACGACGGTCTACACGATCACAAACCGGCGACTCGTTCTTCGCTTCGGGATCGCCTTGCCCAAGGCGATCAACCTGCCCTTCGCCATCATCGAAGGCGCCACGTTAAGGAATAATGGCGGCGACAATGGCGACATTGCAGTGACGCTGCTTCGGCCGAACAAGGTCGCTTACGTCCTGCTATGGCCGCATGTCCGACCCTGGAAACTGTCGCGACCGCAGCCGAGTCTGCGCGCCATACCCGATGCATCCGCTGTGGCGCTGCAACTGGGCCACGCATTGAAGGCGGTTCACGGGGAAAGAGGCGTTGTTCACACGCCGACCCAGTCGCCTGAGCCGACGGCGCCCAAGGGCGCGCTGAGCCCGGCCTGAGGAGCCTTGCATGAGCCACATCGACACGAAACCTTTCCCGCGACTGGCCCTGATTGCGGCGGCCGTGCTGATCGGCGGAGCGATCACGGCCGCGGCGGCCGGACGGATGGCTCAGGCCAATGCGCCGGCAGACGCGATGACCGAGGGCATGCAGCCTGTGGCGGCGCGCGATCTCACCTTCTTCGACATGGAAGACGGTGCGGTGGAAGTGCGAGACGGCCGCGGGCAGGAAGTCGTTTTTGTTGCCGCGCCGGGGACCAACGGGTTTATGCGCGGCGTCATGCGTGGACTGGCCCGCAACCGCAGGCAGCGCGACATAGGGCCCGAAGAAGCCTTTCGCCTGGCGCAATGGCCGAACGGACGCCTGTCGCTGGAAGACCTCGCCACGGGCAAGCGCATCGAGCTCAGCGCATTCGGCGCACAAAACCGCGCTGCATTCGCCCAACTCCTCGTCGCGGGAAGGACGTCCTGATGCCCGCCTTCGCACGCCGTTCACACACCACGCACTGCACGATCGAAATCGAACACAGCGAGGACAATCTGCACGCACATGTCATCCTCGACGAAGAAGCTGACATGCAGCCGGGTGATCGCGTGCGCGTTCATGGTGCGCCGATCCGGGTGACTTTCGGCCAGCGATTGACCTTGCGCAGACCCGCGACCGTGGAACGGGCGCACTGGCTGGAGCGGCAATGGACCCGCTTCGCTGCACGGTTCGAAATCACCGAACTCTACGAGATCAGCTTTTCTTCAAGGAGGCGCCTGTGACCACCGCGACCCTGGATACGCCGCTGAGCATCAACGAGACAACCCGCATTGCACGCGAAGATACGCTGCTTAGCCCACGTTTCTATACAACCGATTTCAATGCGATCGACAGTATCGATGTGACGCCCGTCCGGCGCGAATGGGACGCGCTCATAGCGGAGCTGGCGTCCGATCCGAACCGCAATCACTTCAAGCGCGCCGAGGCATTCACGAACACGCTCGAGGACCTCGAGCCCGAACTGCGGAAGGAGTGGGTCGACTTCCTCGTCAGCTCGATCACAGCCGAGTTTTCCGGCTGCGTGCTTTATGCCGAGATCGCGAAACGCGCAAAGAACCCGGACATGAAGGCCCTGTTCCGTTACATGAGCCGGGACGAATCCCGCCATGCCGGCTTCATCAACGAGACGCTGAAGGATTATGGCATCGGAGTTGATCTCGGTTTCCTCACCAAGACCAAGAAGTACACATTCTTCAAGCCGAAGTTCATCTTCTACGCGACCTATCTCTCAGAGAAGATCGGCTATTCCCGCTACATCACGATTTTTCGTGAACTCGAGCGGCACCCCGAGCGAAAATTCCATCCGATCTTCAACTGGTTCAAGGAATGGTGCAATGACGAGTTCCGGCATGGCGAGGCGTTTGCTGTCCTGATGCGGAACGATCCGAAGCTGCTGAAGGGCGGCAACCGATTCTGGATCCGCTTCTTCCTGACGGCTGTGTACACGACGATGTACATACGTGATCACAACCGTCCGGCGTTCCATCGTGCGCTTGGCGTCGACCCCACCGACTATGACTATCGCGTCTTCCGCATTTGCTCGGACATTACCCGGCAGGTGTTCCCGTTCACGCTGGACACCGACGATCCGCGCTTCCGCGCCAAGATGGAAAAGGTTCGCAAGATCGCTGATGCGATGAGCGAGAACAAGGAGCGTGGCGGCCTGTTTGCGGGTGTTCGCACGCTCGGCCTCGGCATGCGCTTCGCTGCCGCCTACCTCAGCCTGTTCACGCATCCCGTGATCGAGCATGAGGTTCCGCGGAGCGTCCGCATGGCGCCGGCCTGGTAGGAGAATCTCCACACCGTGTCGCTGGCCGACATCATCCCGCCACTGCTGTTCGCAGCTTTCGTCTGGTGGTTCTCCACCGGTGCGATCCTGTGGCTTGACCGGCTGCCGCGCGCAACCTTTGCGTGGACGTTTGGGACGATGTCCGCGCTGGCGATCGCGGCGCTGGTAGCGCTTGTCGTCGGCGCTGGAGACACAAGCTCAGCGGCGACTTATCGCGCCTTCGCCTGCGCAATCGCGCTGTGGGGTTGGCACGAGATGAGCTTTCTGATGGGCTTCATCCTCGGCCCGCGCCGCTTGCCCTGCCCTCTGGATGCGCGCGGCTGGCGGCGTTTTCGCCTGGCGGCCGCCACGGTCATGCACCACGAGATCGCCCTGGCCGCGACTGCGGCCGCACTCGTGCTCCTGACGTGGAACCAGCCAAACCAGATCGGCACACTCACCTTCATCGTGCTGTGGGCCATGCGGCTCAGCGCAAAGTTCAACTTGTTTCTCGGGGCGGCGTATCGTGGCGAGGACCTTCTGCCGCCGCACTTGCAGCACCTGAAAAGCTATTTCCGCGATCGCCGGATCAATCCGCTTTTGCCCCTGTCGCTTGCGGGAGGCGCTGCATTGGCCTGGCTGTTCGCCAGTTTCGCCTTCGGATCCTCGGCCTCGCTCCACGAACAGGCCGGGTTTGCGCTGCTGCTGGCGATCACACTCCTTGCCATGGTCGAACACATCTTCATGTTCGTGCCGCCGCCCAACGCCCTGCTCTGGGGCTGGGCGCAGCCGCGCACGACCGCAACCCCGAAACCCCTGTCCGCCACCACACCTGCCGAGTAACGAGATGTCGATGATGTATGAAGACTTCTTTCAGGACCAGCTCGCAACCCTCCGCGAGGAAGGTCGCTACCGTGTGTTTGCCGATCTCGAGCGGAAGGCGGGTCAGTTTCCACAGGCAACGCGCCACAAGGACGGAGAGACCGGCAATGTCACGGTCTGGTGTTCGAACGACTATCTCGGCATGGGGCAACATCCCAAAGTCATCGGCGCGATGCACGATGCGCTCGACCGCTGCGGCGCTGGGGCTGGCGGCACGCGCAACATATCGGGCACCAATCACTATCATGTCCTGCTCGAGCAGGAGCTTGCAGACCTCCACGGCAAGGAAGCTGCGCTCCTGTTCACGTCCGGCTACGTATCAAACTGGGCGGCGCTCAGCACGCTGGCGGGCCGGCTGCCAAACTGCGCCGTCCTTTCGGACGCAGGCAATCATGCCTCGATGATCGAAGGCATCCGTCACAGCGGCGCCGAGAGGTTCATCTTCCGCCACAACGATCCGGCCGATCTCGATCGCAGGCTTGCCGCGCTCGATCCAGCGCGGCCAAAGCTTGTGGCGTTCGAGTCGGTCTACTCGATGGACGGCGATATCGCGCCAATTGCCGAGCTGTGCGATGTCGCCGAGCGGCACAATGCCATGACCTATCTCGATGAGGTGCATGCCGTCGGTCTTTACGGTCCGCGGGGCGGCGGGGTGGCCGAACGCGAGGGCCTGATGGATCGCCTTACCGTCATCGAAGGAACGCTGGGCAAGGCATTCGGCGTGTTCGGAGGCTATATCGCCGGTTCGGCGGCCATGTGTGATTTTGTTCGCAGCTTCGCCTCGGGGTTCATCTTTACGACGGCGCTGCCGCCGGCTGTAGCGGCCGGCGCCCTCGCCAGCATCCGGCATCTCAAGGTGAGCCAGATCGAGCGGCTGCGGCATCAGGAGCGCGTCGCCAAGGTCCGCGCACGGCTGGAGGCCTGCGGCATCCCGTATCTCGACAATCCGAGCCACATCATTCCCGTGATGGTGAAGGATCCGGTGAAGTGCAAGCAGATCAGTGACTGGCTGCTCGACCGCTATGGCATCTACATCCAGCCGATCAACTATCCAACCGTTCCCCGCGGAACGGAGCGGCTTAGGATCACGCCATCGCCCCTGCATTCTGACCAGGACATCGATCGGCTCGTCGCCGCGCTGTCCGAGTTGTGGTCGCAGTGCGCCCTCAGCCGGTCGGCCGTCGCCGCGTGAGCGGCGTTGCATCCAACATCATCCCCGCAATCGCGGCGGACGGTGCGCTGTTTCCGATCGAGAAGATGGAAGCGCATCGTCGCGGCGCGCTCCATCTTGCCGTGTCGGTGTTCGTGATGTCGGGCGAGGCACTTCTTGTGCAGCGCCGCGCCCTGTCGAAGTATCACTGCGGCGGCATGTGGGCCAATACGTGCTGCTCGCATCCTCACTGGGACGAGGCGCCCGCGGACAGCGCACACCGGCGCCTGCGCGAGGAACTTGGCCTTAGCCTGCAGCTCTCGGCCTGCAACGTGATCGACTACAAGGCCGAGGTGACGAACGGTCTATGGGAGCATGAGCGCGTGCATGTCTTTCGCGGAGAAGGCGCGGCCGGCATGTCGGTGGCTCCCGATCCGGCGGAGGTGCTCGAGACGCGCTGGATGAGCCTTGATGACCTTCAGCGCGACGCACGCCTGCGACCGGAGACCTATGCGCCCTGGTTCCGCATCTACCTTGCACGATGGCCAGAGCTGGGATTGTAGATCGCGACGCGCGACATCGATCCAGCGGACACCCTGTCACTTGAGGCCGCCCGCCTTCCCTGAACCGGCTCACCTGGGCAAGGCCGGTGAATCGCGTCCACGCCTACCCGCGCCTTTACCCGCAGCGTGTCTGCGTGCGCGATGCCCGCGACTGTTGCGACTGGCAATTGCCGGGACCGGCAGACAGGTGTTCAGCCACAAAAAGGAAGCGGCCGGAGCTGGATAGCTCCGGCCGCTACTGGTTCTGCCGCTAACTTACGGCTGGGAGGGTGCGGATCCGTTCGGAGGCGCGGTCGGAGTCGCCCCTTCGATCGGCGCAGGAACCGTCCCATCAGGCGTAGGAATAGCTGCCGGATCGGGGACCATCGGCTGCAGAACACCCGCGTCTGGCACAGCCGGAGCGACTGGCGGAGGGAGGTCAGGCAGCGGCAGGGGTGTGCCGACATAAGTCGCGCTGGTTTCGAGGCCAGGCGCGAAGTGGTGCGCCACCGCCCAATCATACCAGTTGTTGACGGCCGTTCCGGTTAGCAGGATGCCGATCCCGCCGGTGAGCGTGCAGAGCACCGCGAACCACCAGGCCCAGCGGTGAATGGACTCCGCCGTGGCGTTGAAACCCATCGTCCAGCGCCAGAAGAGTGCGCCGCGCTCGAAGGCGGTGCCACGGTCGGTGATCTGTTCGATCTCGCGCTCGCCGCCGTACCGGCTGATTGCGAGCACCGTGGCGCCGTGCATCGCGAACAGGAGCGCCGATCCGTAGAGGAAGGCGATCGAGAGCGCATGGAACGGGTTGTAGAACAGATTGCCGTAGGTGAGTGAGAACGAATTGGTCCAGTCGAGGTGGGGGAAGATGCCGAATGGCACCGCCTCGCTCCAGCTGCCCATCATGATGGGCCGGATAAAGCCCAGCACGAGATAGAGCCAGATGGCCGAGGCAAAGGCCCATGCCACATGTGTGCCAAGGCCCAGAGCCTTGGCGCGGTTGTAGGTACGAACCCACCACAGGATGATGGCGGCTGTCAGGAAGAAGCCCGCCATGAGCCACCATCCGCCCTCGGCCAACGGCGGCATGATATTGAGGCCCTGCTCCGGCGGCGGCGGTTCAAGCGCCAACCAAGGCAACTGGCGTACGAATTCGATGGGATCCCATCCCACCGAGGCCCACATGTTGAGACCGATGATCTCGATCGCAATGAAGCCGCACATCAGCGAGGCCACCCCGCTGATGCCTAGATGCAGCGGACCGACCTGGGCGTTGCCCAGCTTCCCGAGAAGCCGCGAGAAGAAGGCGCCGCTGGGCGGCGATTTGTAGTCGCGCGGAAGCGCCAGCCCTTCCTCGAACGGTCCACGGACCTGAACCTGCGTGAAGATGTTCTGATAGGTGCTCATGTCGCAGCTCCCGACGAGGCGGCCCAGATCGGCAGATCAAGCCACCAGTCCCACCATTCGGGCCAGCCAAGCGTCCAGACCGGGCCGCTGATGATCATGGTGACCGCGCTGAAGAACACCGCTGCCAGCGCCAGGAACAGGCCCAGCCTGTGGATCCCCAGCGTGCCGATGGAATAAGCAATCATTTCCCGGAAGAATTGATCCTCGTGCTCCGGCTGCTTCACCACTTCATTCTTGCCTGGGTTGGTTGCGGAGAGGATCAGCGACCCATGGAGCGCGAGCGCGAAGCACGTCGTGAAGAAGAACGTGATCGCGATCATATGCGCAGGATTGTAGTGGAAGTTCAGGTACTGGTAGCCGGTGTTCGACACCCAATCGAGGTGGCTGAAAATCCCGTACGGGAAGCCATTGGCCCATGACCCGAGAAGGACCGGCCGGATCACCACAAGCGTCACATACGCGCCAATCGCGAATGAGAAGGCGAAGGGGACATGAAGTCCGATGCCGAGCTTCCGTGAAATTTCGACCTGTCGCAGCGCCCATGATCCGAACGCGCCGATCGCGCAGATCGTGACAAGTTGCCAGATCCCGCCCTCCTTCAGCGGTGCGAGTCCCAGGCCATAACTGGCGTCAGGCGGGTTGATGCTGATCAGCCAGACATTCCATGTCGGCCCGATCGCTGCCCCATAGATGATCAGCGCGGTCCCCAGCGTCGCGAAAAAGATCGTCGTGACGCCGAAGAAGCCTACGTAGAAGGGACCGACCCAGAAGTCGAACAGATCTCCGCCGATCAAGGTCCCGCCGCGCACGCGATATTTTCGTTCAAAACTGAGTAGGGCCACCGCAAAGTGCTCCGGTCTGACCGCAAGGGATACCTTGCGGCCGCTTCTGATGGGCGCAACAAGCGCAACCGGTGATTACCGATCGCGCCCGCTGGCCTTGCATGCCCGCTCGGGCTGCCGAAACGCGTCCTTAGATGGGCGCGTCCGGCGACCCAACCGTTTGCTCGATTGAAGCCACCGGCGCAGCGCCGGGTCCTTCGATCCAGTTGAAGCGGTCAGTGCTGAGCATGATGAAGTGCAGAATGATCGCGAGTGTGAACAGGAAGATTGCATTCCCGATCAACACGCGCCGCGGATCGAAAAGTAGCCAAATGCGCCACATGTTTAAGTCTCCCTTATGCGAAATAGGCCGAAGCCATCTGGCGGGCCATTTCGATTCCGTCACTCACTTCGCTGTAACCGCCTACGGCCGGAAACCACGGCCGCCACATCCAGACGAGGGTGTGAGCGCCGACGGCGATAAGAGTGAAGAGAATGAAGCTCCCCATATATGCATTGTGGAACTCCTTCGCCTCAGCCCCTGTCAGGCCGGATAGTGACCCTGTTCGGGCGTCTTTTTCTGACATAAAGTCCTCCGGTTCTTCGTTTGCCGAAAAGCCAGGACCACCGAAGTGAACCTGGGTCTGTCGTGCTGTTGCCAGCATGACGAGTAATCTGGCACGGCAAGGCCAGATCCAATTCGCGACGAGAGGCGCAACGAGCCGCGCCTGCTCCGATCTGAAGGGGAATGCGCTTCATGCGATTGCACCTTCGAACATGGCAGTGCACGCCCGCGCGAGGCGGGCAGACGTCACACTCTCCGCGCCGTCAGCCCGCGCGAGGCGCTCCGCCGCATCGCGCAGGCGCTTTGCCGCTGAAATTCGGATGAGGACGGGCAGGCCGTCGATAGTCCTGTCAAATTCCGCCTTGGCCTCGTCGTCCCAGGCAATTTCGACATGCGCGCGCGCGGGGGTCGCATCGATCTTGTCCATCTGTCCGGCAAGCGGAAGGATGTGGAAAAGCGCATCGAACAGCGCGTTGCAGACTTCCTGAACGAGGTAGGTTGCGCCCGCATAACCCATGAAGGGCGTGCCGGTGTGTCGCCGGATCACCGCGCCGGGGAAGGAAGATGGGATGTAGCAGGCGCGCGACCCGAGCTCGGCCATGTACATGCGCTCGTTGATGCTCCCGAACATGACCAAGGGTGGCTTTGTGCGGATTGCTTCACGCACCGCCGCATTGTCGGGCTTCACCCCCGCAGTGCGAGCAAACGAGAACGTGCACGGCAGGCCGAGGTCATTTTCGAGGAAGTTCCGGACGCCGCGCGCATAGGTTTCGTTCGCAACGATTGCGAAGCTGGCCGTACCGAAGAAATCCTGCGTCACCGACCGCCAGAGATCCCAGACCGGCTTGACTGTCGTGTGTTTCTCGCGCGCGATGAAGGGTTCGGGATCGAGACCCGTGAGTTCCCCCAGCTTGCGCAGGAACAGCGTCGTCGATTCCAGTCCGATCGGCGCCTGCAGATAGGGGCGCTCAAGCGTCTCGCAGAGTTGGCGTCCGAACTCGCGGTACATGCACACATTCACATCGGCGAGCGGCAGCTGCTTAATGTCCGCAAGGTGACTTCCCAGGGGGAAGACCATGTTGACCTCGGCGCCGACACCCTCGATCAGGCGGCGTATCTCGGCGAGGTCGGAGGGCAGATTGAACATGCCGTACATCGGCCCGATGATGTTGACCTTCGGTTTCTCACCGTCCTTGCGCGGCTTGAGTTTCGGAATCTTCTTCGTGCCGAACTGGGTCCACAGCCAGGTCAGCGCGCGGTTGGCGCTTTGCCACTGATCCTCATCGATCGTGCGCGGCAGGAAACGTTGGATGTTCGTGCCTTCAGGCGTCACCCCGCCGCCGATCATCTCGGCGATCGAGCCGGTGACCACCACAGCGGGAAGATCACGGTCGAGCGTCTTCCACGCCCGTTTCATTGCGCCTTCGGTGCCGGTCTTGCCCAGTTCATCCTCGCCGAGGCCGGTTACGACAATGGGCAGCTCATGCGGCGGCAGGCCGTCGGTGTAATGGAGCACGGACGTCACCGGGAGGTTCTCGCATCCGACCGGACCGTCGATGATCACCTGAAGCCCCTTCACCGCAGTGAAGGCGTAAACAGCGCCCCAGTAGCCGCCGGCGCGATCGTGATCGAGGATGAGCGTCATGTGCCCACCGCCTCTTCCGCTGCGCGCGATGCAGCCATCGATTTGGCGTAGCGGACCTTGAACTCCGGGCGGTCCTTCGGCGTCTCTTCCCACACGCCGGCCGCATGCCCGGCGCCGACGCCCTCAAAGAACTCCGTCATGCGATCGAAGCGCGCTTTGTTGGCGAGGGCAGCATTGACGACCTGGGCAAGTGATCCTGCGCCGGCCGGCCCCATCAGGGGTCGCGCCGAGATGAGGTTCGTGAAATAGAGCGCCGGGATCGAACGCTCCTTGGCATGCTGCACGACCGGCGTCGTTCCGATCGCGAGGTCGGGCCCGAACTCCTCGACAGCCGCGATGTCCTGCTCCAGCGATGCGCGATACTGGACACGCACGCCCCTGGCCTGGAGCCAGTCGCGGTCAGGATCGGACCATTGCGTACGCGGGCAAGCTGTCCCGACATAGGGAACATCTGCGCCGCTTTCGATCAGCAGGCGCGCCACCAGAAGTTCTGAGCCTTCATATCCGGATACCGTGACACGACCTTTGATCGGTGAACCGGCCAGCGCCGCCGTGATCGCCGGAAGAATCCTGTTCTTCGCGGCATCGATCCGTTCGCGTGGCACGGCGCAGGCTGCTCCGATCGCGTCGAGCCAGGCCGCCGTCCCATCGCGCCCGACGGGCGCGGAGCCGACGACCCTGCGGCCCGCCGCCTCGAATTCCCGCACGCTTGCGGTGTAGAAGGGATGGATCGCCGCCACCGCGGCGCAATCGAGCGCGCTGTAGAGCTCGCGCCATTCGCGTGTCGGCACGACTGGACCGGCCGCCAGACCCATAGGCTGCAGCATCATCCCGATCCCGACTGGATCGGCCGGGAACATCTCGCCCAGGAGGGTGACCGTCGGCAAAGACGCCCGTTCGCGTGGCGCCGCCACCGGCCCCTGCTCTGCCTCGCCGCGCGCATACTTCAGCATTGCGCCCGCAAGCACGTCCTTCGCCTCAGCATGTGTCGGCACGCCGAAGCCAGGAACATCAATGCCGATAATGCGAACGCCGTTGATCTCCTTCGGCAAGAGCTGAAGCGGCACGCCCGATGCCGTCGGGACGCAGAGATTGGTGATGATGACCGTGTCGTACTTCTCCGGGTCTGCGAGCTGGTAGACCGCCTCGCGGATGTCTTCGAACAGCTTCCCGGTAACCAGCGTCTCGGAGTTGAAAGGCACGTAGCCCACCGAGCGACGCGCGCCATAGAAGTGCGATGTGAAGGTGAGGCCGTAGACGCAGCAGGCGGAGCCGGAAAGGATCGTGGCGGTTCGCCGCATTCTTAATCCGACGCGCAGACTACCGAAAGCCGGGCACATGCTCTGCGGCTGGTCATGCGGTCCTTTGGGATAGTCCTTTGCATAGCGATCAAGCACTTCGGACTTGCCCGCGCTCGCCGCCGCCTTGTGAAGCTCTCCTGCGCCAGCATGACAGCCCGATCCCTCGGCCACAGCGCGGTCAGCGCTCGCCGTCTCGCAGGCGGCGTCGCGTGGCGCTTCGGAGGGATCGCGGTCAGTCATCCATCATACCGCATCGTAGATCACTTCAAGTGAAGGCTTCTCGACATAGTTGGCGCCGCGCATGTCCGCCTGGCTCGCAGGCTTGAGCACGATGCCGCCGCCGACCTGGTCCGACTTGAACAGGCCGAGCAGCTGGTCCTGCGTCAGCGGCTTCGGCCGCACAGGCGGGGCGGTTGCAACATTGCTGGCCAGCCCTTCGAAGAGCGATCCCCACCGTTCGCCAGGCATGCCGATGATCTGGTAGTTTGCGGACTTCCGGCGGATATCCTCGTCAGCCGGTATCGCCGAAAGAACCGGTATGCCGACAGCTTCGGCAAATGCGTGCGCCTCGCCGGTGCCATCGTCCTTGTTGATGAGCATGCCGGCCACGCCGACATTGCCGCCGAGCTTGCGGAAGTACTCGACCGCAGAGCAGACGTTATTGGCGACATAGAGCGACTGCAGGTCGTTCGAGCCGACGACGATAACCTTCTGACACATGTCGCGCGCGATCGGCAGACCGAAGCCGCCGCAGACCACATCACCCAGGAAGTCGAGAAGAACATAGTCGAAGCCCCAGTCATGGAAGCCGAGTTTCTCGAGCAGTTCGAAGCCGTGAATAATGCCACGTCCGCCACAGCCCCGCCCGACTTCAGGGCCGCCCAGCTCCATCGCGAAGACGCCGTCGCGCTGGAAGCAGACATCCTCGATGCGCACCTCGTCGCCGGCAGCCTTCTTGCGCGAAGACGTCTCGATGATGGTGGGACAGGCCTTGCCGCCGAAGAGCAGCGAAGTGGTGTCTGATTTTGGATCGCAGCCGATCAGCAGCACGCGCTTGCCCTGCTGGGCCATCATGTAGCTGAGGTTAGCGAGCGCGAAGCTCTTCCCGCTGCCGCCCTTGCCGTAGATCGCAATGATCTGTGTTTCCTTGGTGACAGCACCCGTCGGAACCGGGTCTGGCTCGATCGCAGCCTCCCTGCGCAACGCCCGAGTGTCCAGCAGCGTGACGCTCATGCGCAGTGTCTCCAGTCGAGAACCATCTTGAGGCAGGCACTGTCGGTAAACGCGGCAGCGTATGCAGTTGCCGCAGTGTCCGGCGCCTCCTGGTGCGTGATCAGATCGTCTAGCGAGAGGTTGCCCAGGCGCAGCATCGCGTTGACGGCCCGAAGGTCCTCAGGTCTCCACTCTGCGGCCACGCGGAGCCGCATCTCGCGCATGAAGGCCGGCACGAAGGCGAAGGACAGCTGACCTTCATAGAAGCCGGCGAGAACGACCTCGCCGCCCTTCATGAGGCGCGTCACAAATGTATCGAGCAGCTGGCCGGCGCCGCTTGCATCATAGATCGTTGCGTAGTCGCTTCGCTCGTCGTCTTCAGGATCGATGACCGTGTAACCGGCGCCGCCGCCACGCCGCTGCGGATCGACTTCCCACACCGTTGGCGCTGGCGCGCCCGTTGCGATTGTCAGGCGCGCGAGTAAACGGCCGAGCACGCCGTGACCAATGATCAGTTCTGGCGGAGCGCCGCCATCGAGCGCGTGATAAGCCGTTGCGGCCAGCGCGATCAGGACGCCACGGGCACCCAGTCTTTCCGGTATTGCGATGGCGCGCGGGCTGGGGGCCACAAGCCTTCCGGCCGCGCCGCCAAACAGACCGCGAGCATCCTTGAAACAGGTGGCGCCTGGAATGAAGACCGTCTCGCCAATCCGATAGGCTGCATTGGCGCCCGCATCGACGATCCGGCCGACTGACTCATAGCCGGGGACCAGCGGATAGCCCATGCCCGGAAACGATGGCATGCGCCCGGACCACAGCAGCTTCTCGGTTCCTGTGCTGATGCCGCTCCAGTCGACATCGATCACGACGTCGTCGGCGCCGACAGGGTTGAGCGCAAGTTTGCGAACGGAGATCCGCCTGGGTTGGTCGAGGACGACGGCGACAGTTTCCATCTCGGCTCCGGGGCCTGCGCCAGCATCGCCACGTACGCAGTGGTTGCGTGGATGCAGTGTAAGCTTACGTGGACGCTTCGGAGTGTCAATTCATCGCGACGCTTTTGAGGCCTCGAATCTCTCCTGAAAAACCAATCGTCCGGGTGATTTACGACCCTCCCTTAGGGAAGCGTGAGGCGGGTCCGGCGCCAGGAAAGCTCTGCGCAGGAGGGAATCGCCGAATCCGACTTCTCCTGTGGCCCGTCTCAGGCGCTCGCAATCATCACACGCAAAAGGCCCGGCGTTCGCACATGCAGCATCCTTATGCGCTGGAAGCCGGCCTGCTGCAGAAACGCTTGCAGCTCGCGCGGCGTGCGCGCGCGTCCCCGTCCCATCGCCAGGAGGTAAAGCCCGAAATAGGCGTCGGAAACGCGATCCTTGCGTGGAGCCGCCGACATCGGCTCGGCGATGAGCAGGCGCCCGCCTGCCGGCAGCGCCACTTTCACGGATGCGAGAATCCTCGCCACGCCGGCATCGTCATGATCATGAAGCACGCGGACGAGCGTCATGAGGTCGGCGCCTGCTGGCAGAGGATCGCGCAGAAAGCTTCCCTCGGAGATCGTGGCGCGAACCGAATGGGCGGCGAGAACAGTTCGCGCGCGCTGCGCCACTGCAGGCAGGTCGAAAAGGTGGAGGTGCAAGTGCGGCCAGCGGGCGCCAACCGCTGCCAGAAAAGCGCCCTCACCTCCGCCAATGTCCATGACCCGCCGGTGCCCGCGCATCGCGTAAGCCCGGAGGATGTCGGACGCCACCGAAGGCTGGGTCGCAGCCATCAGAGCAGAGTATGCCGAAACGCCAGAATCTTCTGTATTTTCCGGGTCTTGGAGCGTCGCATACGGCCAGTAACCTGCAAGATTCTCCCCCCGTCCGCGCCTCAGAAGGGCAACCGGGTCCTGCAGGTCGGCGTAAAGCCGGGCGTGGTGACGGATCATCTCGGCGAGACCCGCATTGCCAAGCAGCGCCGCGCCCTGAGCGCCCAGGGCATATCGCTCGCCGATCGCCTCCACGAGATCGAGCGCGGCCGCGGCACGGAGCAGCCTCGCCATCTCTGCCGGCCGCACATCAAGCGCCGCGGCAAGCTCATCAACATTAAGTGGTCCAGATTTCAATATGTTGAGAAGATCGAGCTGAACGCAGGCAGTCAGCACCTGCGAGTAAACGAAACCCGCCACCACGTCGAAAAGTCCGCTAGCGCGGCTATGAGCGATTGGCCGCGTGAACGGGAAGTCGGCAGCAAATCTCTGAAATCGCGGATCTGAGATGCGGGCGTTGCGCCACGCGATCCACCGCGCGCGCCAGTTACTCACAGGCGCCTACGCAGCACTGCGTGCAAGTTTTTTTGGGGCAAGGCGCATCGCGGTCATCCTCACCAGGTCACGCATTTCCTGAGCACCCTCGCAGTCAGGGACAGAAGCTACGGCCTGCTCCACAAGATCGTCCAGTCTTGCGAGTGCGCCCTGGACACCGCGCTCGGCGACCACATTTGGACGCTGCAAAAGTGCATCCTGGCCAACCGGCTTGTCGCAGAGCTCAGGCTGGACGGCATCCATGAGGTCGTCAGCGACCTGATAGGCAGAACCGAGAGTTTCCCCCAGAGAATGCCACGGCGCCCCGTCCGACCCAGCCGCAATCGCCCCCGACGTCGTCGCCGCCACAAACAGGGCGCCTGTCTTTGCCTGGTGATAGATGTCGAGCGGAGCGGCGGACTCGCTTTCCCATGCCTGACCAGCGGTAATCCCAGTGGGGGCGCCAACGCCCCTGGCGATTGCTTCGATCAAAGGCGCGATACGGCTAGGTTCAGCTGCCCCGCAAACGGCCAAACGCTCAAAGGCCATCACGATCAACGCGTCGCCTGCAAGCAAGGCAAGTGGCTCTCCATAAGCCGCGTGAACCGAGGCCTTGCCGCGACGGAAACCGGCATTGTCAAAACAGGGAAGATCGTCGTGAACCAGGGACGCGCAGTGAAGGAGTTCAACGGCGGCTGCCGCTGCATCTGAGATCTCGGGACGGTCATCGCCACAGGCGCGCGCGACAGCGAGGCACAACATCGGGCGGACACGCGCCCCGCCCGGGAAAACCGCATAGCGAAGCGCCTTGATCAGTCCCGGAGGTGCGCAGGGCTTGTCAGCCCTGTCGATTGCGGCCTTGAGCGCTGCTTCGACACGCGCAGGTAGCGTCATGACCGTTTCCCGTACTTGTCGATCGGGCAGACCCCGACCCATGTCCTACAGATTGGACACATGCTAGCGTCCAGTCAATCGACCTTGAGGAATCCATGATCAACGACAGCGCCACCCTTCAGGGCGGCGGACTCGAGGACCTGACGATCGCCTGTGCGCTGGGCTGCCGTGTCCGTGCGAGCAGAAAGCAGAGGCGCGGGATGCGTTCGGCGGGCGCGTGCAGAACAGCCAGGGTGGGCGCCCGCCTACGCCATTCAGCCGGTCAACGCGGCATCGTGAAGTCCGCCCTGGCGAGCGCGCCAACTCACGACGTCACAAATGCTGATGCCGATGCACGCAGGACGAGGATGTTCAGCCGCCTGCGCGCAGGTGATCTGCACATCGCGCAGGCAGGTACAAGACGACCCGTACTCACGCGAACGGACGCGCAGCTTCCCGTGTCGAAAGCGAGGCGTTCGGCATGAACGACCAACCTACCGCCAGCGCCGTTCAGTCGATGGAGTTCCTGAACGAAGTGGGCAGGCCGGGATCTCACTGGCGTGCGCACGCGCCTAGCACCAGACTTCCTGCACCGCGCTTCGACATTCCCGTCGGATCAGGCGGCTATGCCTGGTGGTACGTCGACGCGCTCAGCGAAGACAAGCAGCACGGCCTCACAATCATCGCCTTCATCGGCAGTGTTTTCTCGCCCTACTACGCATGGTCGGGCTGGCGGCATCCCGAAAACCATTGCGCCATGAATGTTGCACTCTATTCGGTCAGGGGAAATCGTTGGGCGATGACCGAACGCGGGCACAGGAACCTGGATCGCGACTCGGACAGGATCGCGATCAGCCGGAGCAGCATGAGCTGGGAGCGCGAAACACTTCGCATCAACGTCGACGAGTGGACAGCCCCCCTACCCTCCCGACTCCGCGGGACAGTAACACTCCATCCCTACTATCTCGCGGGCCAGACGTTCGCACTGGACGCCGAAGCCCGCCATGCATGGCGACCCATCGCTCCCCGGGGACGCGTCGCCGTGCAGTTCGAGGACGGTACTGCCTGGCATGGAGAGGGTTATTTCGACAGCAACTGCGGCGACGAACCACTCGAACGCAGGTTCCGTTCCTGGGACTGGTCGCGTTCACATGTCGCCGACAATGCGACAATCGTCTACTATGACGTCACGCTCCGGAATGGCGACCAGCGATCCATCGCGCTGAAATTCGATGCAACAGGCGAAAAAAACGCCATCCTCGCCCCGCCGCCGACAAGGATGCCGAAAACCTTCTGGCGCATGCAGCCCACGGCTCGCGGAGATCGCGGAAAGGAGCCAGGGCTTGTGCGCATACTAGAGGATACTCCGTTCTACGCCCGATCGCATCTTGCAGGACAAGTCGACGGCGCGCCCGCAGACATCATGCACGAGACGCTGTCACTGGATCGGCTCACCAATCCCGTCGTTCGCGCGATGCTTCCCTTTCGAATGCCCCGCTTTGCCGGAAGGCGTTGACTGCGGCTGGACAGCCTTGAGCAAGAGACGCTACTGCAACACATTGAAGGCCCGACGGCGGCGACCTGAGCCCGACACCGCAACCCGGCGCAATCAATATGCGGACCCGCAACAAGTCACGCCTCAGGTCAAGCGTCGGGGTCGCTCGTCGAGCGCCGCAAACAACTCGATCACCCACCTGATGTTGTGCAGCAGGCCCCGCTCTGAATCCTGCTCATCATGCACGCCAGCTCCGGCGCCAACGGCATCAACCAGAAACTGGGTCTGCGCCAGCGCTGGCGTCACCAGCTCAGCGCCGGGCGGGGCGCGCCACGAGTGTGTCAGTGCTTTCATGAGGAGCTGCAGCTTGCGAGACGTCGGCACAATGGCTCTGCTGAACACGGAGTCATGACCGCGCATTGCGATGCGGGCGCCTATATCGGCATAGAGAAGCCTAGCCGCATGGATTGCGGGACGATAGGCGCGCGGCAACCCGGCGATCCCGAGATCGGCACGCTGGTAGAGCTGGAGGGCAAGCACGAGCAGGCGCTCCACGACCCCCGCTATCTGCGGATTGAACTCCGGACGCTCAAGCCACGAGGCAGGGTCAAGGCCAGCCTCGCGCATCCAGGCGTGAGGGAGATACAGACGGCCATTGCGCGCATCCTCACCGACATCGCGGGCGATATTCGTCAGCTGCATGGCCACGCCCAGATCGCACGCCCGCGCAACCATCTCGGGCGTACGCGTCCGCATCAGCGCCGCCATCATCGCACCGACCGAGCCTGCGACGCGTGCCGCATAGTCATATACGTCCTCGATCGTTTCGTATTCCCGCCCTGAGGCGTCCCACGCCATGCCCTCCAGAAGCGCGTCGAACGGCACACGCGGAATCGCGTACTGATCGACAGCATCGAACAGCGCCCTGTCGACTGCAGCGTTGGCTGGCTCGCCAGCGTAGACTGCATCGAGGCGAGAGGCGAGCCGTTCGATTCCTGCTTCGCCGCCACGGTCCACGTCTATGGTGTCATCCGACATACGGCAGAAGGCATAGAGCGCGTAGGCGCCTCCACGGACAGCATCGGGCAGGAGCAGCGACGCGGCATAGAATGAGCGGGAACCCGTGCGGATCATCTGCCGGCAAGCCGCCAGGTCAGCAGGCGTCGCACGTTCAGGTTTGCGCACGTTGGGACGCATGGTGCAGCTCCGGCTCAACAGGAAGGGCGCAGGACAGCGCGCTCGACAGAGCCGCGCCGGTGGTCACGTCGGCGTCCAGACGATCGCCTGCCAGTTGGCCACCTGTGCAGAGCCAAACCCCAGTCCGCAATCTCCAGCGCATACGGGGACCCGCCTGGATCGGAATTCGCGAGGGCCTCAGACAGCCGAGCATCCAACATTTTTCGAAGACTAATTGCCTGTCTCTTGTCCGCGCAAGCGCAATGTGGGCAAGCGCCCTGGAGGCGCATGCAGAGACCCCCGCCGGCAACGAACGAGCAAGCGATACGGCGCATTCCATGCACAATGCAGGGCGATCCATGACCTCTCAGTGCAGGCCCCGCCGTTGCGAGGCCCGAACCGGCGCCGACGATTGCACCGGGCGCGTCGCCGCCGCTGGCGCGATCACAACGGCTGAGCATCGGGCGCGCTGGCGGCCTGTTCGTACCAGCCAACGTCATGTGTGGCCGCCTCCCCGAAGCTGACGCCCTCAGAAACTGCCATGCGGATGATCGGCCAGGACGTCAGGGTCATGCTCAGGAATGGCCAAGGGTCTCGCCAGTCCCATGTGACATCCCGCGTGCCGACGAGCCGCCTCAGCCGGTGACGAAAGCCTCGGCCGCGAAACATCGCCATCTGTGTTTCAGTGAGGCAGGAGTAGAATTGCTGCAGGTTGCTGTGACGACGCACTCCGACCGGCGGGCGCGTCTGCGGACTGAGCACGGCGCGAGCGACATCCTCGGGCTGCCAGAAGTGAAGTCCGCTCGTTGTTCGTGGGTTGCATTCGATGCCAAACACACAGTCATCGGCGTCGACTATGAAGTCGAAGGAGATAAACCCTGTCCAGCCCGATGCACGGACAAAGATTTCGATCCAGCGCTCAATCGCCGGCGCCTCGACCCGTTCGAACGCGATTGCGACAGATCCTGACATGACAGTGCCACGATAGATCATCGTGGAGATGACCCGGCCTTCATGCGCGATCGTACAGCTGCTGTGCTCACGGCCCGCGATGAAACGCTGCACAATGGCCGGCCTCGATGGATCAGCATCCGGCAGGACAGCGCCTTGACCCAGGATGCGGACACCACGTCCCGAGCAAGAAAAGACCGGCTTCACGACCACTGCATGGGCCGTTACCAGCGCCTTCGCCTCCGCCGCGCCGAGCCGGCAGGTTTCGGGTACGGACAAACCCATCGCAGTCGCCGCGCGGACGAATCCCGCCTTGTTGTGAAGAGAAAGCACGCGGTCGGGCGGCATGGTGAATACGCGCGCCCGCCCGCCGAGCAGGTCAGGCAGAAACGCAACATGCATCGTCTCCTCGGAGACAGGCACAACGAGGTCGACGTGTTCACGTGCGACGATCTCCGCGAGGGCGGCGAGATATTCAGCAGAGCCCTTGCTCGGCGGCGGCACGGCAAATTCCCGGTCGACATGGCGAGATGCGCCCGTCAGCGTCCAGCCAAAGGGATCGGCCACGATCACGCGAGATCCTGCGCGACTGAAACCGCGCGCGAGGTCGAGCGCCTTGGGAAGGCGGCCGAGCGTGAGCAGCACTGTGGTCATGCGTCTGCGCGAGTGACGCGCATCATGATCTGCTCGGTTGGACGGGTCGTCAGGCGCGCCGCTGGACGCACGCGCGCTGGATCGACAACGTGGAAATCATAGCGGCGGAACATTTCAGCAATCAACAGCACCGCCTCGGTCTGAGCGAAGGCGGCGCCCGCGCAGACACGGGGACCGAGGCCAAACGGAATATAGGCGCCAGAGGTCTGCTCGGCCTCGCGCTCGGGCAGGAAGCGATCCGGATCGAAGACATGCGGGTTGCGCCAGTAGCTTGCGTGGCGGTGCAATACCCAGGGGGCAACCATGACAAGCGCGCCGCGGCGAACCTGATGTCGCCCGATGGTTGTGGGAGCAGTCGCAACCCGCGGGAGGAAGGTGATCGGGGGATAGAGTCTAAGCGTCTCACGAAAGACATTGCGAGTAAGCGGCAGATGTCTGGTGGCCTCTATGGTGAGCGGCTCGTCATCACCCGCTACCTTGCGGATCTCCGCACGCACGCGCGCGACGAGGCCGGGTTGCTCAGCCAGCAGGAAGAAAGCCCAGGTGAGCGCGCTCGCGCTCGTCTCATGGCCCGCAAGGAAGAGCACACCCAGCTGATCGATGAGCTCCTCGCGATTGAAGGCCGTTCGGGTGAAGTCGTCGCGCGCCGCGATCACCGAGGAGGCAATGTCATCAAACCGGGCGCCGCCGGGACCAAGATGTGTATCCAGCAAATCGCCGAGGTGCCGCCGAATGGTATGGCAGGCGACGAGGACATCATCGCGCTGCGGGACACTCGTCCAGGCCCGGTCCATGATCAGGCGGCGGATCTCGACCTGAGCGACGCTGCGCTCGAACGTCGTGAAGGCTGCAAAGACCTCATGGGCTGCCTTCGTTTCAAGGCTTGCGCTGAAAACGGTGCGGCAGATGATATCGGCCGTGAGATGGCTCATCGCTAGATCGAGCGAGAAAACTGCGCCATCCCGTGCATGGGCATCGAGGCTTTGCTGACAGGCCTGAGCGCCCTCAAGCATCGAAGGGAAGGCGCGGTTGACCCGCATCATCGTGAATGCAGGATCGATCATCCGTCGCTGGCGGCGCCAGGTGTCGCCAGAGGACACAAAGAGCGAGTCACCGATCAGCGGCGCCAGCGCTTCGACCATGAGATCGCTTTTGGGAAAGATGCCTTCGGGATCAGACAGAACACGGCGCACCTGATCCGGGCGATTGACGATCAGGATGGAGCGGCGCGAGTAGCCGAGGGGGCCGATCTCCATCCGATAGGCGTTGGCCGGAAGCAGGCTCAGAAGATCACCATCGCCGCGCAGCGCAGTACGCAGCAGCGCCAGCAATGCAGGTCGCGCCACCGGCCGCGGCGGCGCATAGAGCCCTCGCCCTGCGTCAGGAATTCCAGCCACAGCCTGCAACTTTTGACGCACACCTCTGACCGCGAACGTGTACACATAACTTTACACAGAGATAGTCCAATGCGATAGTCACAAAGACTGCCGGACGGAGAAGCACGGGATGGAGCTGGCAATATTCCACGGCCTCATCTTCGTGCATGTGATTACTGGATCTGCTGCGGCCCTGGCGTTCTGGGTGCCTGTCCTGGGGCGAAAAGGCGGCATCAATCATCGCAGGTGGGGCCGGATCTTCACACTGTGCGTCTTGCTTACGGCCTGCTTCGCGATCGCGATGAGCCTGCTGACCCTCTATGATCCAATGGGCGTGCACCCGCATCTCGTGGGCAGGTTCGACGAGACGTTTATCCGCGGGATCTTCGGCTGGCTGATGCTTCACAATGGCATCCTTACGCTCAACCTTGGCTGGTACGGCTGGCTGTGCGTAACGAACCGGCGCGACCACGCCGCCAACCAGACTGCTCTCAATATTGGACTGCAGTATCTCGTCCTCCTGGCTGCTGCGGTCTGCGCATGGGAGGGAGTGCTGATAGGTCAGCCATTGATGGTCGGCCTTTCGATCGTCGGCCTGGCGACGGGCGTCACCAACCTCCGCTTCATCTATGCACGCGACCCCAGCCCGGTGCAGTGGATGAAGGAGCATCTGAAGGCGCTGGTCGGCGCAGGGATCTCCGTCTACACAGCCTTCCTCGCGTTTGGCTCGATCCGCCTAGCCCCATCGCTCGCGCTCCATCCGGCCCTGTGGTCCATACCGCTCTGCGTCGGGTTATCGCTAATCATCTATCATCGCATCCGTATCGATCTGAAGGCGGGGCTAAGCATCTGGCCCCAGCTGGGGCGGCGGACAGCGCGGGCATCCGACCCTCCACCACGGTGAGCCGCGCTCGTCGCGTCATTGTCGTCGGCGCTGGCATGGGCGGCCTGGCGGCGGCCGCCGATCTGGCGCGAGCCGGAATGGAGGTAATCGTCTGCGAACGTGCTGCCGCTCCTGGCGGGAAGATGCGGCAGGTCGCTGTTGGAGACGCAGCAATAGATGCCGGCCCGACCGTCTTCACGATGCGATGGATCTTCGAGGGGTTGTTCAACGACGCGGGCGAGCAGCTGGATGATCGCCTCGGCCTGATGCCCGCCGAGACACTTGCGCGACACGCCTGGCGCGAAGGCGGCCGCCTTGACCTGTTTGCGGACATCACGCAGTCGGCTGACGCGATCGGGGCCTTTTCGGGACCCGCGGCGGCACGCGCCTATCTGGCATTCTGCAACCAGAGCCGCGCAATCTATCGCACGCTTGCTGGACCCTTCATCGCCTCCGAGCGGCCCTCGCCTGCAAGCCTCGTGGCTAGCCTAGGAGTTGGAGGCTTGCCGGCTCTGTGGCGAACGATGCCGATGCGAACCCTTTGGAGCGCACTTGGCGATCATTTCCAGGACCCCCGCTTGCGCCAGCTCTTTGGCCGCTATGCAACGTATGTAGGCTCCTCCCCCTGGGCTGCCCCCGCAACGCTGATGCTGATTGCCCATGTCGAGCAAGACGGGGTGTGGCTGGTAAGGGGCGGCATTCATCAGGTCGCGCGCGCGGTTCAGGGCCTGGCGGAGCGCCATGGTGCGCAATTCCGGTTCGGGGCCGAGATGCGGCGCCTTATTGTCGAGCACGGACGCGTGGTCGGGATCCAGCTGACCAATGGCGAGCGCCTGGACGCAGATGCGGTGGTCTTCAATGGCGACATCTCGGCACTTACGGCCCGGGAGCGCCCTGCGCCGGCGACAGCCCCGCGCAATCGCTCGCTATCGGCAGTAACCTGGTGCCTGTCTGCGCGAACCGAAGGCTTTGAGCTTGCGCATCACAATGTGTTCTTTGCAGAGGACTATGCTCGCGAGTTTGACTCCGTGTTCCGGCGTCGCAAGATCACAGCTGCGCCAACTGTCTATATTTGCGCACAGGACCGTGGCGAGGCCGGCGCGTTTGTTCATGGCACGCCCGAACGCCTCCTTGCCCTGATAAACGCGCCAGCCGATGGCGACCGCGCGCCGCTCGATGAGGCCGCGATTGCTGATGTTTCCGAACGTGCGTTTGGACTCGTTCGCTCCTGTGGCCTGATCATGAGGCCAGCGTGTGACCCAGTGATTACGACGCCGAGTGGCTTCAATGCGCTGTTTCCAGCCACGGGCGGCGCCCTTTATGGCCGCGCCAACCACGGCATGATGGGCAGCTTCGCCCGCGCAGGTTCGCGCGGCAGGCTACCGGGCCTCTACCTTGCTGGCGGCAGCGTACATCCCGGGCCGGGCGTTCCGATGGCGACGATGTCGGGGCGCCTCGCTGCGGCGCGCTTATTGGCCGATTTCGGCCCCGCCCGACACAGGAACCGGCCGATACGGCTTCCGGTCAGCAGGTCCTGAAGCCGCCAGCTTGGCTCAGCCAGCCAGGACCGGACCGGCGTGAGGCACGAGCTTGTCGAGAATACGCGCCGAAGAGATGACCCCTGGAACGCCGGCGCCGGGATGGGTCCCGGCACCCACCATGTAGAGGCCGGCGATCTCTTCACTGACATTGTGGGGCCTGAACCAGGCACTCTGGAAAAGGCGTGGCTCCAGCGAGAAAGCGCTGCCATTGAGCGACAACAGACGATCGCGAAAGTCCTGCGGCGTGAGCATGCGGGAGGTCACGATACTTTTCCCAAGCCCTGGGAGAAGCGTCTCTTCGAGTCGCGCCTCAATCATCGCACGACACCGTTCCCCTTCATCGCCCCAATCTGTGCCGCTGCCCAGGTGAGGTACAGGAGCAAGGACATAGAAGGCATCGCAACCAGCCGGGGCAAGCGATGGATCATTTGCGGTTGGCCTGTGCAGGTAGAGGCTCAGGTCTCTCGCAAGGATCTTGCGGTAGAAGATGTCCCGCAGAAGTCCTTCATAGCGGGGACCCAGCACCATCGTGTGGTGATAGACATCCTCGAACCTGCGGTTGGTTCCAAAATACCAGACAAGAAGACTCATTGAGAAGCGCTTGCTGGCGAACGCCCGGTCTGTCCAACGGCGACGCTTGTACTCCGAAAGCAGCTTGGTGTAGGTCCACCCCACATCGGCGTTCGAAACAATGACGTCCGCGGCGATATGCTCTCCTGAAGCCAGCCGCACACCGGTCGCACGCCCGCCAGAAACCGTAATCTGAGTGACTTCGGCATTCAACCGCAACACACCGCCCTGCGCCTCGATCAACCCGACAAGACCGGCGACAAGAGCGCCTGTGCCGCCCATGGCGAAATGTACCCCGTGGGTACGCTCAAGGTGTCCGACAAGGCTGTAGTAGGCTGTGGTGGAGAGCGGATTGCCACCGATCAGAAGCGGATGAAAACTGAACGCGATCCGGAGCTTCTCGTTTCGGAAATAGCGCGAAACGTGGCTGAAGACTGATCGGTAGCCGCCAAGCCTAATGAGATCTGGGGCGCTTTTCAGCAACGTCCCGATGCGGTGAAATGGCTGATCGGCGAGCTTCTCGAAAGCTGTTTCGTAGATTTTCCGGCTGTCACGCAGAAAACGTTCAAATCCTGCAACATCGCCAGGCTCGAAGCGGGCAACTTCCGCGCGCATGGCCGCATGATCGCTGCTGGCGCTGAAGACGGCGCCGTCGTCGAAGCGAATTCTGTAGAATGGGTCAATTCGGCGAAGATCGATGTCATCCGCCATTCGTCGACCGCACAGCGTCCAGAGCTCTTCGAGAAGATAGGGCGCAGTGATTATGGTCGGCCCGGCATCGAAGGTGAACCCGTCCTGGCGATAGACATACGCGCGCCCACCAGCAGCATCGAGGCGCTCAAGCACGGTGACCCGGTAACCTCTTGCCCCCAGCCTTATCGCGGCAGCGAGCCCGCCAAAGCCGCTCCCGATGATGATTGCGTGCTTGACGTGGGTCGGCGTCAACATCAGCTGACACTACGAGCAAGCGCCTGCAGGATCAACCCTGCGACCTTTTCCGGGTCTTCCTCATGCGCAAGATGGCCAAGACCCTGCGCGCGCACGATGGTGGCGGAGGGCGCCAGCCGGCGCACTGCGTCAGTCATGCTTGGCGGCACGGCGCGATCAGTCTCGCCGACAATGAGAGTGAGCGGCGATTGCAGCTGCGGCAGCTGGCGCTTGAGTGTGTCGAGATCCCAGTGGGCCATCAGGGCTATTGTGGACTTGAGATGGCTGCTGCTCTGGAACAGTCGCTGGTAGAGGTCGAGTCCGCGCGCATCGAGGCAAGAGCCCGTGCTGCGGATAAGGCCATTGATGGCGCCCGGCTGCCCGGCCCGGTAACCGAAAAGGCTAAGCGCGAGTGGGTTGTAGAACATCGTACGAGCAAGGAAGGGCGCAATTGGCCCAAGCGGCCCGGGGAACGGAAGAAGCGCTGAGTTCAGGCCGACAATGCCGCCAGGCGTGGAGAGTCCATCGAGCGCCATGCGAACCGCAATCGCAGCCCCGGCCGAATGTCCGACCAGCGCCAACGGAACGATGCCGAGCTCACCCAGCAAGGCGGCAAGGCTTCGCGCCACGTTTGGAAGGGTGAAACCGGAATCGTCTCGAGGCACGCTCGTGAAGCCGTGACCCGGCAGGTCCATCGCAATGACGCTGTGCGAGCGCGCCAGAAGCGGGGCGATATCGCGCCAGGAGTGCGTCGCAGCGCCTGTGCCGTGCAGAAGCACCAGAGCCGGCCCCTCCCCGAATTGCTGGACATGCCAGCGCAGGCCACCGGCATCGACGAAGCGGCTCGCCCCCCGGTTTGGCCAGTCGCGGCCCTCAACCGCCCAATCCGGGGCGCGCGTCATCGCCGCGAGGGAATGTTGGCCCGCACAACCCCGGCGACAGCGCCGCTGTTGACGAAGGGAAGCTGGGCGTAGGCGGCATCCATCTCGGCTGCCAGTTCTTCCGCGCCGGGCCGCGAACGCGGAGAGGTGTCGATGAATACAGATGACAATCCGCTTGCCCTGAGGTTCCGCGCGGCATCGCGAGCCTCTTGTTCGGCGCGGGCCCGGCCGGGCTCGCCATCACGCGCGACATTCCCACGGCCGTCGGTGAGAAGAACGACCAGCGGCGTGCGGCCCTTGGCGCGCTCGGCCTGCGCGAGCAACAAGGCGGTGTCGATCGCAGTGGCCAACGGCGTGGTTCCGCCTCCTGGAAGGTCCGCGAGCGAACGCTTTGCCCGGGACAGGGAACGCGTGGGCGGCAGCAGCAGGTCGGCAGCCTTGTCGCGAAACGCGATGAGCGCGACGCGCGAACGCGTCACATAGGCCTCGGCCAGCAGGATCTCGACGGCTCCCTTGGCTTCAGCCAGACGCTGGGCGGCGGTTGACCCAGACGCATCGACCACAAAGATCGTCGTGGATTCGAGGCGCTGCACAAAACGCCGGAGCCGAAAATCGCTTCTGCGAACCAGGACCAGCGCCCTGCCTCCTTCGGGCGCTTCCCGCTTGCGCAGGGGCTGCCAAGGCGCAGCGGCGCGCAGGGTTGCGACCATGTCGAGACGATCACCCGTCCGCAGCGTTCCAGGCCGTGCACCCAGCGGTCTTCCGCGTCGCGCTGATCGGGCGCTGGCTCCGGCGCCGCCGGTTCGGGCCATGCTCCTTCTTTCAGCGCGATCCGGACGAAGGCGCGTCAGGAAGTCGGCGGGGAGCGCCGATTGAACGGCCTCGACGATGCGGTCAGTCACTGCATCTGTCGCCGCCTGTTCTGTCTCCTTGCCTTCATGATCGTCTCCCTCCGGTTCCGACGGCGCTGGATCGGGGGGCTGCTCCTGGGGCGCGATTGATGCTCGCGGCGCAAGAACGAGGCGCGCAGCAAGCTCAAGATCCACCTGTATGATTTCTACCCGTCCCGAGAGGGCGGCAGCAGCGCGCGCGGCGCGCAAGGTGAACAAGGCTGCGCGCGGGGAGCCAACGCCAAGCGCCGCCGCCGCTGCACAAATCGATTCAATCACACCGTCGGGAGTGGCCTTCATCCCGCGCAGAAGCTCGCGGGCGACAGAGACAGCTTCGCGCGCTGGAATGGCGCCCGGTCTTGACCTCATGGCGTCGAAATCGAGGTAGAAGGCGAGACGCTCCCCCAGAACGTCCGGCGCCCGTTCCTCGGGTTCGATGCCTTCCTCCAGGGCGATCACCAGGAGCCGTCCCTGATCGCCCGCCCCCTGATCCGACTCGATTGCAGCCGCGATACGTGCGGCCACGGAAGGCGAGCAACGTTCCGCCATGGCCAGGATCATCGCGCCGCCCCGGCAATCATTCAGCAGGCCACGGGATTCGACCGGCCGCCCCGCCGCCAGGGTCGCCCCGAGATCAAGGCCGCCCATAAGGCGCTCGTCATCGATATGGGCAGGGGCGCGCCGCACCGGCGCTGCGGAAGGCAACATCGCGCGCAGAGCCTCAAGCCAGGCGTCACGGCAGGGCCCCGGCGCACCGTGGACAATTGCGCCGCCAAGCCCGTCCGGATCCACCGCAAGCAAACCAGCCGCGGACAAGGCGTCCGTCCAGGGATCGACCGGGGCTGGCGAGCCTGGTTTCATGCGGGGAAGACATCCTCCATCGCGCGCTCAATCCGCGCAGCAGACCCGACATCGTCCAGCGGATTGCGGCGCAGCCTGTGCTGCAACGCCATGACCGCCACACTCCGGAGGTGACTGACCGATACGGTCTTGGCGCCTTCGACTGCGGCCAGGGCCCGTGCTGCGCGGATCAGCGTCAGCTCACCCCGCAAGCCATCCGACCCGATCTTCATGCAGAGGCTCGCCGCGCGCTCGATGACTTGATCGGGCACCGACAGCTTTGCATGAAGGATGCGCGCCTTGACGATGCGTTCGCGAACCTCTGCATCCTTCTGGGCCCACTGCTCAACAAACACGTCGGGGTTGCGATCAAAAGCGTCGCGCTGTTTCACGACGGCGACGCGATCGGCAAGCACTGTCGGCGTCTTCACATCGACCGACAGGCCGAAGCGATCGAGCAGCTGCGGCCTTAATTCGCCTTCTTCGGGATTGCCCGTCCCGATCAACACAAAGCGCGCTGGATGCCGCACACTCAGCCCTTCACGCTCGACGACGTTCTCGCCCGAGGCCGCCACGTCCAGAAGAAGATCAACAAGATGATCTTCGAGCAGGTTCACCTCGTCGATGTAGAGAAAGCCGCGATGCGCCCTCGCCAGGAGGCCCGGCTCGAAGCGCTTTTCTCCCCGTGTAAGCGCACTCTCAAGATCAAGTGCGCCCACCACCCGGTCCTCAGTGGCCCCGAGCGGCAGATCGACCACTGGGGTCTGTCTCAGCTCGGTCCTTACCGCGCCCTTGGAGGTTCGGGAGGGACAATCGGGCGTGCAGCGTCCAGCGTCCGCCTCCGGATCGCAGTGATATGGACACCCCTTCACGGCCTTCATCTGCGGCAGTAGCGCCGCGAGCGCGCGGACCGCCGTGGACTTGCCCGTGCCGCGATCCCCGAACACCATCACGCCGCCGATGCCAGGATCGACCGCAGCGATGAGGAGCGCGCGTTTCATCGCGTCCTGGCCGACAATTGCGGAAAATGGGAATACGGTGCGCATCTCTCCGGGACCGTGCGCAACATTGCTGCGACCTGCAAGAGGGGCAGCGATGCGCCGGTAAAGACTTATCGACTCTCAGCTGTTCAGCGCGTCCTTTTTCAACCGACGCAGGAATCGCCACACAATATAGAGGACGACAGGGGTAGCCAGCGCCGTCGCGATCGTCGGATTCACCCACGGGGCGACCTGGGCCAGCCCATCAAAGGCAAGCTTCAGGAGCGCCAGCGCGTAATAGGAGACAGCGACGATCGATAGTCCCTCGACGGTTTCCTGCAGCCGAAGCTGCGTCTTGGACCGCTTGTCCATGGACGCAAGGAGGCTCACATTGACCATTTCCGAGGCGACCTCGACCCGCGTGTTGAGGATCTGCACGGTCCGCGCGATGCGTTCGATCGCGCCCTGCTGCCGTTCGGCGACCGAAATGCAAGTGCGCATGGCCGGGGCGAGTCGCCTTTCCATGAACTCGCCCAGCGTTGGCCGACCGTCGACCGGCTGCTCGTTCCAGCTTGCGATCCGCGCGCCGACTAGACCGTAGTAGGCGCGCGAAGCAGCGACCCGGAAATTGGTCTGGCCCGCGAGCCGCTCGGCGCGCCCGGCGAGCGCCGCAAGCGCGTTAAGGAGCGTGCGGTCTGACTCGACACCCGCTTCGTTCACCACCTGCGCGGCAGCCGCATCGATCTCGGTTTCCAGTTGCGTGAGCTCGACTGCAGCCTTCAACGCGAGTGGATATGTGAGCAGCGCCATCAGGCGATAGGTTTCGACCTCGAACAACTGCTGCAACGTGCGACCGACGACAGCCTCCCCTGCGCCGCCATCGACCAGCACGAAGCGCGTGAATGCATCAGGGCCGGCACGAAAATCGCTGAACACCTGGATGGGACCCAATGCAATGCGCGCGGCGACCGTCTCGTCCGGTGCAAAAGGAAGGCTGGAAGGTCGGGTCGCGATGATCGCCGCATGCGCCGCGACCAAAATGTCGCCGGGAAGTTCGGCCAGCCACGAGCGCGGCACGATATCGAGCGCCGTGACCCCGAAGTTTGCGACGTCGGGCTCGACGCCGGGCCGGAAGATTGTCCACGTGGAGGCCTCAGTGTGACGTTCCCACCGCAGCGACCACGCCCCCGCATCCAGAACGCACCAGCGCGCGCCCCCTCCCGGCTCGGGCGCCGCAAATTTCCGGCACAGGGCGGCCATGTGGAGGCGGTCGCCTTCAGCCCCGCCCTCGCCAGACAAGGACACGATGCGCGTCGCAAGCGCAGGGGCAGCAAGCGGCGTTGACGGCCGCGCATGGGCCTCCGCGAGCAACCGATCACGCTCGGGATGAAATCTCAGCTGGAGGTCCGAAGTCGACATGAGCCTGTATGCCCCCCTGCACCGACCCTGCGAACGATGGCATGCGATGACGTTATCGTCGAGGCGAAGGTCGCCATGCGTGCTTCAGGGCGGAGGAAGGTCTTCGCACTGGCGTAGCGCTTCCCAGACCGCGATGGCGGCGCTGGTTGCCACATTCAGCGATCGCACGCCCGAAACGAGTGGAATCAGGACGCGTGCATCAGCCGCGCTGTGGACCTCCTCGGGAACGCCGGCTGATTCCCTGCCGAACAGGAGGACATCGTCCGGCTTGAATACAAACGCATCGAGCCGCATCGCCCCGCGCGTGGTGAAAAGGATCAGCCGGGCGCCTGAGGCAACCTGCTGCTCGCGGAAGACCTGCCACCCGTCATGGCGCGAAACCACGACGTTTTCCCCATAGTCCATGGCCGTCCGCTTGAGGGCGCGGTCGGTCAGCGGGAAGCCGCATGGCTCAATAATGTCGACTGCGACGCCAAGGCACGCCGCCAGCCGGAGATTCGCCCCAAGATTCTGAGGGATGTCAGGTTGAAAGAGCGCGAGTCGCAATTTAGACGGGTCCGTCACGCAAGGGGGCTTTCTTGCGACACCACGCCACGTGGGGGGCCAACCCTGCCGCGGTGATAAGGCGTCGATCGCCCCGGTTAGCACAGGAGACTCGTGTGTCGGAACACGGATCCAAGGCCGCAACGGCAGACGCTGCCCATGCTGGAGAAACTCGCCGGGACTTTATCCATATTGCCGCGGGCGTAGCCGCCCTGGGCGGGGTTGCAGCGGTGGCCTGGCCTTTTGTGCAGCAACTCGGCCCTGCGGCAGACACCAAGGCTGCATCGGCAGCTGAAGTGGACCTCTCAAAGATTCCCGAAGGCAACGAAATCCGGGTCGGCATTGGCGGGCTGCCTTTCTTCGTGCGCCATCGCACCGCGGCGGAAGTTGCGCGCGCAAAGGCAGACAACGATGTTCCGATGCGCGATCCGGCCACGGACGAATCCCGCCTCGTGAAGATGCAGGATGGCGCCTACAACCCGGCTTTCCTGGTGACATCTGGCAGCTGCACGCACCTGGGCTGCGTGCCGGTCGGACCGGCGCAGGGTACGGTTGGCGAGTTTGGCGGCTGGTACTGCCCGTGCCACGGCTCGCACTACGATACGTCGGGACGCATCCGGAAGGGGCCGGCGCCGAAGAACCTGGCGATCCCCAACTACGAATACATCTCGCCGACCATGATCAAGATTTCGCTGTAGTCGAAGGCAGAGGCTCATGAGCGGACCGTCGACCTACGTACCCAAGACCGGCTTCGAGAAGTGGCTCGACACCCGTCTTCCCATCATCCGCTTCGGTGCGGACCTGATGGATTTTCCAACACCCAAGAACCTCAACTACTGGTGGACGTTCGGCGGTATCCTGGCGATCTGCCTCGGGATCCAGATCGTCACCGGCATCGTTCTGGCGATGCACTACGTCGCGACGACCGAGGGCGCTTTCGCGTCCGTCGAGCGCATCATGCGTGACGTCGATTACGGCTGGCTGATCCGGAACATTCACGCCAACGGCGCCTCGATGTTCTTCCTCGCCGTCTACATCCACATGTTCCGCGGCCTCTATTATGGCTCATACAAGCAGCCTCGCGAGGTCATCTGGATTCTCGGCGTGATCATCTACCTGCTGATGATGGCGACGGCGTTCATGGGATATGTGCTGCCCTGGGGCCAGATGTCTTTCCACGGCTCGGCGGTCATCACCAACCTCATCGGCGCCATTCCGCTTGTCGGCGACACCGTGAAAACCTACCTGATGGGCGGCCCGGCGATCGGCGATCCGACGCTCAATCGCTTCTTCTCGCTGCACTACCTGCTGCCATTCGTAATCGCTGGCATCGTCGTGCTGCATATCTGGGCGCTGCACGTGCCGGGCAACAACAACCCGACGGGCGTGTCGGTGAAGGACGTGAAGAAGGATACCGTTCCGTTCCATCCGTACTACACGGTGAAGGACGGCTTTGCGATCCTCGTCTTCCTGCTGCTGTTCGCCTACTTCGTGTTCTACGCGCCAAATGCGCTGGGCCATGCCGACAACTTCATCGAGGCCAACCCGCTGGTGACGCCGGCCCACATCGTGCCTGAATGGTATCTGCTGCCATTCTACGCGATCCTGCGTGCGATCACATTCGACATTGGCCCGATTGAAGCGAAACTTCTCGGCGTGATCGCGATGTTCGGATCGATTCTGATCCTCTTCGTGGTGCCCTGGCTCGACACCTCCAAGGTGCGCTCGATGCGCTATCGCCCGTTGGCTCAGCAGGCCTTCGTGCTGTTCGTTGTCGCCGCGATTGGCCTTGGCTTCTGCGGCGCCAACGACCCCGACAAGCTGGTGTTCAGCTGGTCGAACAACCTCGTCGTGAACTATGTCGACACCAATGGCGCGGCCAAGGTCTCGCAGCAATTCGCGGCGCATGCCGATGCTGCGGCCTTCGCGGCAAACCTGCCGGCCTCCGCTGGAGCGAGCATTGCCGCCCAGCCGGAAGGTTTCAAATGGCTGTGGCTCTCTCAGATCCTGGCGGCCTACTACTTCCTGTATTTCCTCGTGATCCTGCCGGTGCTCGGCCTTGTCGAGAAGCCGAAACCACGCCCCCCCTCCATCGCGGAAAGCGTGCGCAGCAAGAAGCAAGCGGCGCCGGCCGCCACAGTTTCGGGCGCTTCCGCTCCCGTGGCCGCGGAATAGGGAGAGACAGATGCGCTTCCCCAAGCTTGCACTTGCCAGCCTGACGGCCGTTGCAGTCGCCGCATTCGGCGTTTCCGCGCTGGCCCAGCAGCCCGCTGCACCCGCGCAGCCCGCACCCGCGGCTGAACAACCCGCTGCGGCCACGGCAGCCGAAGGGCCTGCGGCCCCTGAAGCTCCGGGCACGACCGCAGCGCCGACCACTGAAGCGCCAGCAGCCCAACCCTCAGCCACGCCTGCGGCGGTGGATGCGGGCGAGGGACATGGCGAGGAAGCAGGCGGAGGGGAAGCCCACGCATCGGGCGGAGACCACCACCTTCTCGAGCCCAAGGGCGGCTGGCCGCACGAGGGCTATTTCGGGACGTTCGACCAGAACCAGCTGCAGCGCGGCTTCAAGGTCTACACCGAGGTCTGCTCGGTCTGCCACGGCATGAAGTTGCTGTCTTACCGTAACCTCGGCGAGCCTGGCGCGCCATTCTATGATCCGCGCTACCCCAACCCGAACGACAATCCGGTCGTCAAGCAGATCGCGGCGACCTTTAACAACCAGATACCCACCATCGATCCTGACTCCGGCGACATGGTGATGATGCCGGCCAAGACGTCCGACAACATCCTCGGACCGTTCGCAAACGATACGGCGGCCCGGTTGGGCAATGGCGGCGCCCTGCCGCCAGACCTGTCGGTCATCACCAAGGCCCGCCACGGCGGAGCCGGCTACATCTACTCGCTGCTGATGGGTTATGTGCCGCCGCCCGAGGGCCTCACCGTGTCGCCGGGACAGCACTACAACGCCTACTTCGCGGGCGACACGACCTCAAGCTGGGCGGGCGATCCGCGCGAGAAGCCGCCGGGCGGCTTCCTCGCCATGGCCTCGCCGCTCGAGTTCGCCGATGTCACGTTCGACGATGGCACGGCGACGACGCAGGAACAGATGGCGCATGATGTGGCGGCTTTCCTAGCATGGGCCGGCGACCCCAAGGCGGTTGCACGCAAGCAAATGGGCGCCGTTGTGATCCCTTACCTGCTGATCCTTGCGCTTCTGGTGTTCCTGTCCTACCGCCGCCTCTGGCGGAATGTGGAGCACTGAGCCTACAACCGCGCCCGCAGATACGCGCAGCAAGCTCGCTGGATCTTGCCCAATTGCGCCGGAAAAGCGTGCGTTGCGATCTCGTTATCGGCGCCGCTTGAGGCGCCGAAGGATTTCAAAGCCCAGTGTCGCGTTTCGTCGTGAGTCAGCTGGAGACAGCGCCTCATGGCCCTTCTTCATGAGCACTGACCGCCTGTCGCTGCTGTTGGCTCTGCGCTGCGGCAAGCCACGCGCGCGCCTCGCAATCACATCTGATAATCGCGCCAGGCACCGTCGCGCCCCCGGAGTCGCATCATGCCATCCCGGACTTCGACATCGCTGGGGCTTGCCAGCGCCTTTGAGACGCCACCCGGAATGTCGATAACATATTGTGGCTGTACGAGGCCCGAGACCCTGTCCCGCAACTCGCGCACAATCGCCTGACCCCGCTCGATACTCAGCCTGAAGTGAGATGTGCCGGGCGCAAGATCGGGATGGTGCAGATAATAGGGCCGCACGCCCAACTCGACGAGCGCGCGCATCAAGTCAGCAAGCGTATCGACATCATCGTTGACCGCCTTGAGCAGCACTGTCTGGCTGAGCAGCGCAATGCCTGCGTCAGCAAGTCGGCGCAACGACATACGCGCCTCGACCGTGAGCTCGCGCGCATGATTGCAGTGGACCGCCACATAGACGGCCTTTGATTCACTGCGGATGGCGCTCACGAATTCCGGCGAGACCTTCTGCGGATCGGCGACGGGCAGGCGCGTATGCCAGCGGATCACCTTCACGTGCGGGATGGCCTCCAGCGCACGCGTCAACGCCTCGGCGCGGCGCGCTGAAAGCATGAAGGGATCGCCGCCCGTCAGGATGACTTCCCAGATTTCCGGATGCGCGTGGATGTAGGCGAGCGCGGCTTCGATTTTCTCCTGGGAAAGATTGCCTTCCTTTCCTGGTCCGACCATCTCGCGGCGAAAGCAGAAGCGGCAATAGACTGGGCAGACGGATACCACCTTCAACAGCACACGGTCGGGATAACGGTGGACGACACCTTCGATCGGCTCGTGCGCCAGATCACCTATGGGGTCGGGCAGCTCTTCGGATCGAACATCAAGCTCGGCTTGGCTTGGCACGAACTGCAACGCAATCGGATCATCGGGCCGACTGCGATCGATGAGGGCCGCGAGCGCAGGCGTAATGGCGGTGGCATAGGCCGCCGTGACCTGTTCCAGCTCTCGCGCATCACGTGCCAACCCGGCCGAAACAAGATCGTCGGCGGTACGCAACGTGCGCTGAGGAGGAACATCGAGCAGTCGGGTCACGGTGCGGCGTCTAGCGCCGTCCGCGACCCAAGTCCATCAGCCGCCTCTTTCCGCAATTGCGCGCACTGCACGCCCATCCACGCCCTGGCAACGCAACATGTTGGCGAAAAGCCGGCTGGCCTCCGGTGCTGAACCACATTCGATAAGACGTTGGTGATCCAGGACCAGGCATGCTGGCCAAGATCACCCATGAGTTGCAGGACGCCTTCGGCCGTCAGCAGTATCCCCAGGGCAGAGGCCGGCTGCTGCAAGCCGGTGGCCGGGCCCAGCAGCAGGGCCGCCGGGTCGCGCAGATGGCCGATCGCCCGCCGATGGTCCCAAGCGATATCGTCGGTTAGCCGCGCCGCCATCCAGTCCAACCACTCCGCGGTGCAGGGCTCGGGCGCGATTGCGCACCTGCGAGGCTGGGGGTCATCAAGATTGCGGCTGACAAGGATCGGGACGTGGCTGGCCGCCATTGCGGATCGGAGGCGGTCATGGTGGTGGCGTCCAGAGCACATCTGCAATGCGACGGGCGCCGGATGCAAGCATCACCAGTCGGTCAAAGCCCATGGCAACGCCGCTTGCCGGCGGCATGTGCGCAAGAGCTGCAAGAAACTCTGCGTCCAGCGGATACCGTTCACCGTAGGTGGCTTGCTTCACATCCATCTCCGCTTCAAAGCGGCGGCGCTGCTCGACCGGATCGGTGAGCTCGCCAAACCCGTTCGCCAGTTCGACCCCGCAGGCGTAAAGCTCGAAACGCTCGGCAAACCGGGGATCATGCGGCAGCGGCCGGGCAAGCGCTGCCTCCTCCGCCGGGTACTCGCAGAGCAAGGTCAGACGGCCCTGCCCCAGTTTGGGCTCGACGTGTTGAACGAGCACGCGGCTGAACAGGTCCGACCAGGAATCATCCGCTCCCACGCGGACGCCGACGGACCGCGCCGCATCGGCCAGCGCCTCGCGCTTACCAAGCGTTGCAGTGAGGTCGATGCGGGCATGTTTTGCGAACGCGTCGGCCAGCGTCAGTTTTTCCGGTGGGATCTCCGGATCACATGCGAGCTCACGCCAGCACAACCTTCCCTGCCCCGCTTCGCCCGCGGCGAGACGGCATAGCGCAACACAGTCGGCCATGACGGCCTCGTAGGGTTCGCCGGCCCGATACCATTCGAGCATGGTAAATTCGCTGGAGTGCAGCGGACCTGTCTCGCCTCTGCGGTAGGCCCGGGCATAGTCGAAGATCTTTCTCTCGCCCGCCGCGAGCAACTTCTTGCACGCGAACTCCGGCGAGGTGTGGAGATAGAGAGGTCGCGCCCCCTGATCACCCGTCTGCTCGGTCTTGAACGCGTGCAGGTGGGCCTCATTGCCCGGCGACACCTGCAATGCGCCGCACTCGACCTCAGTAAAGCCTTCTGTGCGAAACCAGACGCGAGCTGCATCGCGAATGCGTCCGCGTGCCTCCAGGAAGGGCCGGCGATCCGTATGCGCCTCGTGGGACCACCAGGTCATCTTCAACTCTCCGGCGCGGACGTGCGCTTTTCCATAGCACCGGACCCGCAGTGCAACGCAAACCCCTGATTCCGGCCCCAAAAGCCGCACAAGGCCGGGCTTGGCCCGGGGGGCGGGGCATTGTATGACCGCGCCGCTTCAACAGGTTCAGGGCGGCCGCCAGCCGCAAGACAAGGGCTTTCCCGTGGTCAAAGTCATCGCCAGCGACGTCCGCAAGGGCAATGTCCTCGAACAGGAGGACGGCAAGCTCTACACCGTGCTGAAGGCTGAGACCTATCGCCCGGGCAAAGGCACCCCGACGGCGACGCTCGAGATGCGTCGTATCTCCGACGGCGTGAAAGTGGTCGAGACCTACAAGACCACGGACCAGCTCGAACGCGCCTTCGTGGAAGAAGTGAAACACACCTTCCTCTACAAGGACGACACGAACTACGTGTTCATGAACCCAGACAATTACGAGCAGGTGATGGTGCCGGCAGACATGCTGGGCGATGCGGCCGACTATCTCGGCGAGAACATGGAATGCCATCTGTTGATGTTCGATGGCAGCCCCGTGTCGATCTCCCTCCCCCAGCGCGTCACGCTTGAGATCGTCGAGACCGAGCCGGTCGTTAAAGGCCAGACTGCGTCTGGCTCGTACAAGCCGGCAGTCCTCTCCAACGGCGTGCGCGTGATGGTGCCGCCGCATATCGGCACGGGCACGCGCGTGATCGTTTCGACTGAGGACGGTTCCTACGTCGAGCGCGCGAAGGACTGATCTTCAGAACCTGCTGAAGTCTGGCGCCCGCTTCTGCTGGAACGCCATGAAGGCTTCCATGGCCTCCGCCGTCTTCAGGCGCTCGCCGAAAACTTTTCCTTCTGCGCGAAGCTGGCCGAGAATGGTCTCACCATCGCGCATCAACTTCTTGGTCGCCATCACGGCGCCCGGCGGTCGCTGGGCCAGCTTGCGCGCCGCATCCCGCGCGGCGGCAAGAACTTCGCCCTGAGGCAAGGCGACGTTTGCGACACCGAGCTGCGCGGCCTGCGCGCCGGTAAGCCCGTCGCCAAGCGCAAACATCGCGAAGGCGCGGGCATAGCCGATCCGGTCCGGTATCAGCATGGATGAGGCGGCTTCCGGCACAAGGCCCAGGTTGACGAAAGGCGTGGTGAGTTTTGCCTCGCTCGCCACGAAGACGAGATCGCAGTGGAACAGCATGGTCGTGCCGACACCGACGGCTAATCCCGGAACAGCCGCAACGAGTGGCTTGGGAAACTGCGCGATCGCTTCGATGAAGGCGCCGGCTGCCGGGGGCTCGCCGCCTGCCGCTGCAGAAGCGAAATCGGCGAGGTCGTTGCCGGACGTGAAGCTGTCACCTTCGGACGCCAGCAACACGACACGGATGGACCTGTCCTCAACTGCACGGGCAAGGGCCGCGGTGGCGGCGCGGTACATGGCGTTCGACAGCGCGTTCTTCTTCTCGGGCCTGTTCCAGACGATCTCCATCACGCCTGTGTCTACGCTGATCCTGACAAGATCTGTGTCTGTGGAGGCGCTCATGCTTCGTGTCCTGTGCGTGGCTCGCGGTGGGCACAATCGACCAGCCTCAGGGCTTCGTCCAGTCGGCATCTGGCGGAGCTTCCAGCACCGTTGCTTCGACAAGGACCGCCCGAAAGGTCCCGTCTGCGCTAACCGAAAAGGCGGGCAGCTTCACACCTCCGCCCCGATCAACCAGCGGACCGAAGACCGAGCCCCGCTCATTGTCCCATGCGCCGAATGCGACAGGCTCGCCCGCGGGATTTGGGCGATACCACACCAGGCGGACGCCATCCGGACGATAGAGTTCGAGGCGCCCATCTGCGTGCAGCCGCGGGATCAGTGTCGGATCTTTGCGCGCGAGCCGGCCGATCGTGCGGTAGGCATGTGCTTCCCACCAGCGCAGGTCGTCGCTTACCTGTTGGGGCGTCATCGGCCCGAATTCGCGCGCCTCGCTGACCCGCCAGCCGGTTTCGCCGATGACCGCGCGGCGGCGTTTCATCGTCTCGCTGTCGCCCTCGAAGCGCATGCGTGGCGCGTCCAGGGCCATCTGGATGAGATTGTTGTACGGCGCTGGGAGGTCTGACTCCCAGTGGCGGGCGCGAATGACGAGACCCCGCGCCTTGCTCCATGCCTCTGCCCCTCCCATGGCGGCGACCAGGCGATCAGCAGCCTCGCCCGCGGGGTCTGCGGAGGCGAGTGGGGAGCAAACAAGGAAAAGTGCGCCGAGCGCAGCGGTGATCATACGCATGCAAGCTTCCGTCGAGCGTGATGACCCCGACGAATGATTGCGCAGCACCGCGCAGCAGGCAAGCCGTCAGGCGGGCGCCTTGATCCGCGCGAAGTCGAGCATATTGCCCCGCCCGGTGGCGAACATGTCGAAGCCGTCCTCCGAAACGGTTCCCATCTCGTAGTAGAAAACCTCCTCTTCCGACTTCAGTTCGAGGTAGCGGGAGGCAGGCGTGAAGGCTCCCGCCGCACCCGCGGGCGGCTGATCGCCCGTCAAGATCCGCCAGGCGTATGTCGAAGGCGGCTCCGCGCCTTCATAAGATTCGACCCACTTTCCATCGGACGTCACGGCTATGGTGACTTTCTCGTCCTGCGTGGATCGAAACTCACCGACCAGGAGCGAGCTGATTTCCACCGCGCTGAGCGTGTTTGCATCTCCCGGAATGCCGCCCGCGGACTCCGCGGAAGCTGGCGTTTCAACTGCGGGCGCCGCCGGGCCCGCTTGCTGCTCACTACACGCGACCAGCACCAGGGCCGCTCCAGTCATCAGCACGAAGCGCATGGGCTCCTCAGAACACAAGGTTGCGCGACATCACGGACACAGGTCCGTGCGTCGTGTTGAGCTTGCCGGTCGCGACGAAGCCGCACTTGGCATAGAAGGGCTCGGCGCGCGGGGATGCCGAAGCGAGCAGTTCGGCTGCATCGAGCGCCATGGCGAACTGCACGGCCTCATCGACCAGCATGCGGCCGATCCCGCCGCGCCACAGGTCGGGCTCGACGAACGGACCGTCAAGGTCGGCCTTACCGTCCTCGCGTGGCACAACAACCGCGAAGCCCGCTGCCTCGCCCCAGTGCTCGAAAACAATGACAAGTCCAGCCGCGATGTGGTCTGCCGGAAGCGTCATCGCGTCAGGATGCTGGACCTGCTCTGGCCGCGCCGAGTCCCATTTGAGGGAAGCCCGCCGCTGCAGGTCGATCAGCGCCTGGCGGTCGGATGCGCGCGCGGGACGGAACGGACGGGAGATAGCCTACCCCACGATCTCATCGAGCCGGAAAAAGAAGTTGATCTCGCGCTCGGCCGAGGCCTCGCTGTCTGACCCGTGAACCGAATTCTCGCCGATCGACTTTGCGAAAAGCTTGCGGACCGTGCCATCGGCTGCTTTCGCCGGATCGGTGGCGCCCATCACCTCGCGATGGTGTGCGACAGCATTCTCACCTTCCAGCACCTGGAGCACGACCGGACCAGAAGTCATGAAATCGACAAGTTCACCGAAGAAGCCGCGCGCCTTGTGCTCGGCGTAGAAGCCTTCGGCCTGGGCCTTGGTCAGGCGGACCCGTTTCTGGGCGACGATGCGCAGGCCCGCCTTCTCGAATACGGCGTTCACAGCGCCGGTGAGGTTGCGCCCGGTCGCGTCCGGCTTGATGATCGAGAGCGTGCGTTGCACCAGCATGAAACGTTCCTGAAGGGCATGAATCGGGTTGGGACGGCCCCTATAGCCTCGGGAAACAGCCCCGCCAACAGCCCTTGCGCATTTCTTGTCAGGCCGGCGAAACTCGCTCCATAGGCGCATCCGGAAAGGCGAGCAGGACCATGGAAAACGCAAAGCAGGTCGCGGACTGGAACGGCTCGGTCGGCGAGCGCTGGGCGGCAGACCAGGAGCGAACCGACGAGCTTGTGAGGCCCTATGGCGATGCCGCCCTGGCGGCGGGTGTGATCGCGCCGGGCGAGGCCGTGCTCGATGTGGGCTGCGGGTGTGGCGACACCACCCTCACAGTCGCTGGCAAGGTGGGCGCGCGCGGCAGGGTGGTCGGGGTGGATGTCTCTGCGCCGATGCTGGCGGTGGCCCGTCGCCGCGCAGAAGGCATTGCCCAGGTGAGCTTTCTGGAAGCTGATGCGTCGACCGCCGCCCTCCCCGGGCCGTTCGATGTGCTCGTCTCGCGCTTTGGAGTCATGTTTTTCGACGATCCGGCGCGGGCTTTTGCCCATCTTCACGCCGCGATGAAGCCGCACGGCCGGCTGGCCTTCGTGTGCTGGCGAACGCCGGCCGACAATCCCTGGGCGGCCGTGCCAGCCCAGGCAGCCCGCAAGGCCGCGCAGATGGACCTGCCGCCGGCTGACCCGCATGCGCCGGGGCCGTTTGCGTTTGGCGACGGTGACCGGCTCAAGCGCCTGCTGGAAGCAGGGGGATTCTGCGATGTGCGGCTCGAAGCCTTCGAGGCCCCCATGTATCTCGGTAGCTCACCCCGCAGCGCTGCTGAAGGCGTCACCCGGATCGGACCGGCATCACGAATCGCTCTGGACGCTGGCCCTGAGCGCCGCCCGGCGATCCTCGAGGCAATCGAAGCCGCGCTTCAGCCTCATGCCGCGCCTGACGGGGCTGTGCGCCTTCCAGGCCGAACATGGATCGTGACCGCAAAGGCCTGATCCCGACCTGCCCTAGCTGTGCCTTCCGGGCCACGCTGAGGCCAACCGCGACAGCCTGTGCCTTGAATTCCATAGGTTAATCAGGTCGTAAAAAAGTTCCGAGCGGGGCCTTTATTGGAACGCGATCTGGGACCATCTGTCTGTTCATCAGAAGACCGGGGACGAACCCCGGCCAGGAACACAACAAAGAGAACGAGCCCTCCCCATGCTCGCCAAGCGTTTCATCGTTGCCGCCTTTGCGGCCCTTGCCATCGCCATGACCCCGCTGGCCTTTCCAGGCGACCGCGACCTGTTCGTGGATCTCGA
>JBEAMJ010000075.1:0-58210 GCA_041166025.1 Pseudomonadota bacterium
CAGGGTGGACACGGCGCGCGCCTCACCCATGGCTGGCCCCATAGAGCTCGATCGGTGCGCGGCCCAGCGCAGCGCCGAGAACGCCCGCATGCAAATGCGCCCGCACAGCCGCCCGGCGCCAGCGCACGGGCGACCAGATCGACAGGCTGGCTTCGCCCAGACACCAGGCAATCTTGGCGAGCGAGGCCGCGCCAACGACCATGGGCGGCTCTCCGCCGCGCAGCCGCATCAGGCCATAGGTCTGCCCCGACCTGTAGGCCCGGTCGGTCAGCCATTTGAGCGTCGAACGACCAGGTGACACAGGCTCGACGACAACAGCCGCCGGCGTATAGGCCATCGCCGCGCCCATCCCCGCCATGGCGGTGAAGAACGCCGTGTCCTCCCCTCCGCTGCGCCCGAATGAGGGGTCGAACCGCAGCGCCCCGACCGCCTCCCGACGCATCAGCACATTGCAGGTATAGCCGCCCTCGATCCTGCCACGCCGGACGGGCGCCGGCGTCGAATGCAGGTCGGCCTGCCGAAGCCACGCCGGCGCATCCTTGGCGTAGGCGGCGTTTACCTTTCCGAACATCACATCGGCGTTCGTACGGTCCAGTTCCGAAACGAGGCAGGCAAGCCAGTTCGGCCGCGCAACCTCGTCATCGTCAATGAAAGCAATCAGCGGCGCGCGGGCGGCATTGAGGCAGGCATTGCGCGCGATCGAAATATTGCGGGCCGGGGCATGAAGGTAAACGCCATCGAGACCAAGCTCGGCGAAGGCGCGCGTGACGGTCTCGCGGGCGGAAGGCGTATCGTCATTGTCGGCCACGATGACGCGCAGCTTCAGGCCGGGCGCGACCTGCGCCGCCAGCGAAAGCAGGAGCTGGGCGACCGCCGGGCGACGGAAGGTGCAAACGCACACATCCACGTTCCGGACAGCGCCTGAAATCATGGTTTCCGTCGTCATGACTCGCGAAGTGCAAGCGATGCGCCATGCAATGACCGCAGGCGAGCGCAGGAACGGCATGTTGCGCGCCCGCGCAACCTGCAGCGCTCTTCGACATTGCGCTGTTTGAGATCCCCGGCAGGAAAGGAAAGACGATGGTTACTGCAACCGGTCAGACGAGCGCCATCGGCGCTTTCAGGGTCATTGGCGCGCGTGTCTTCCATGGATCGGGCGAGAGGATCGGCAGGGTGTAGACCTTCGCCCGCGACGAGCAGTCCAACACCTTCACGTTCGCGGTGGGCGGTTTCAACGGCCTCCCCGGCATCAGCGAGCCAAGACGCGGCAATGTCGCCGCGGCAGGAAGTCTGAGATTGCGACCGGGCGTTAGTTTACCGGCAGCTGGCGGCGGAGGGATCGTCCGGATTGTGATCCCTCGGCTTGCGGTTCATCGAACCGGCGACGTTTGGTGGAGAAACAAGGCCCGGGAAGCGCGCGCTTCCCGGGCCTTTTCATCGTCACGTCGGAGGAGAGTAGCGTGTGACGATCAGCTCGCCGTGGCCGCGGCCTCAGCCTGGCCGGCGTCCTTGTTCCACTTGTAGATGCGACGGATGCTGCAGGATCCCTCGTTGAAGCGCGAGTCGGTCACCAGCGTGTCGCCGCGCGACAGGCAGGAGCTGCCGCCGCGCGAGATGAGCCCGATGTTGAGGAAAGCGTCGCGCGGCTGGCACGTGCCGATCAGGTCAAGCTTGTACTCATCGCGGACATTGGCCTCGACAATAACCGAGCGGTTGTCGAGTTCCCGCCAGTTCCGGATCTGCTGGGTGAAGCAGATATTGTTCACTTCCTCGCCCTGCCGCGGGTCAGGCTTTGCTTCGGCGACTTCGGCCGGAGGCGATGCGCAGGCCGCCAGCATCACTGCGACGGCGGCGGCCAGACCAGTTCTGGTGATCATCATGTCAATCCTTCATGACGGACCGTCAGGTTCTGCCCATCTGCCTGAACGGCGGGTGAACGGACCCTCTAGCACGCATTGGCGGAAGCCCGAGCGCCCGGGACGGTCTTGCCCCCGCTCGGCGCCCCTGCGATCAGCGACCTCGAAGCAAACAACCCCAGTGAGATTGTGGCGAGGTTATCGAAGCGCGCATTGGACTTGCCTCAGACCCTTCAGATGCGCCTGACCATCTCCGGCAGAACCTTCATCAGCGCCTTGGGCGCCACGGCGCGATAGCTCTGGTCGATCCATCCCTTCATCGTCTCGAAATCGATGTCGTCGCCCGCTTGTCGCCGCGCCGTCACCCAACCCGACTTGCCGAGGCCATAGCCGGTCGGCTCGACCCACGGCAGGCTCAGCGCCATCTCCGCCGAGACAGGCAGCTTGACGGTCATCGAGAACTCCTTCGGGTTCTCAGCACCGCCGAAGGTCGCGAACATCTTGCCTTTCACCTTCACCGCGTCATGCCCCCAGGGATGCTCCAGCACCGCTTCGGGGTAGGTCAGCGCAAACTTGATCAGGCGTTGTTCGGCCTGCTTGACGGACACCTTCGGCATCGCGATCCCTCCACCCTATGCAGCTTCGCCTCGAATACAGCGCGAATCCAGTCCGCACGCCGATCACGCCCTGGGCGCACCGCGGCGTGGATGGGCCGTACTGGTCCGCGACGGTGTTCGATCCGCCGCTGCCAAAGCCGGTCTACGGCAAGGGCTATCCGGTCTGGTTTGTGGATCACCGCGGCCGCACCCTGGTCTTTGCCTCGCGCGAAGAGATCACCCATGTGATCGAGGTGCTCTCGCGCAAGATTCTCCCCTCGCCCCGCGACCTGGGGCAGCCCTATCTGGCCGTGAACAGCCACTGGCTCTCCCGCCTCCACGCGAGCTTCAAGCCGTGGAAGGTCCGACAGGAGTTGTTGAAAAAGCTGAGAGCCGCACTGAGCGCGCCCCTTTGATCTTGCGCAAACCGGCCTTTCCTGAAGCAGTATTCCTGCACGAAACGGGAAGGACGCGATGAAACACGCATTCAGTGTGACCTGCGCGCTGGCAATCGCCGGTTGCGCCAGCGCCCCGCCACCCGCACGCCCGGATGGCTTCATCGGCGGGGAGGCCGGCGATCTTCGCGTGTTGCTGGACGACCGGTGTCCGGAAGCCTATCCGGCGCCCGCGCAAGTCCGCGGAGACGATTCCACCAAGGGGCTGGAGGACTTCACAGCCTTGCCTGGCCTCGCGCTCGATATGCTCTCCAACATCGGCGGAATCGCGTTCGAGTCCTTCGGCGAATACCTCAAACAGGCCGGGCATGAAGACATCACGCGCTCGGTCGGCGCCAATGGCGGGCTGTTCTACACAAGTCCCAGCAGTGGCGACGTGACAATCAACCCGCAGATCCGCTGCATGTACATAACGCGCAATGGCTTCGGACCTGAACCAAAGCCATTCGACAGCGCCGTTGCCGACGACCTCAAAGCGACATGGAGCCGCCTGAAGCTGACGCGCACGCCAGATCTCTTCGCAATGGCCCATATCGAAACGTCAGGAGACATCGGAGGCGGCGCCATGACCGCCGCCCACGGTGATGATGAAGATGGCGCACCCGCCTTCTGGAACCCGGCGGTGTCACCGCCCTATTTCCGGGTGAAGCTCGACCGCCTGTATATCAGCCGCTTCCAGTCGATTGGCGCGGCCCCAACCCGCGACCTTGCGCTCATCATGAACTACGGTCTCGCCGCCACGCGAACCGTCGTGAAGGCCGAAGGCCCCGACGCCGGCGTTCCCGAACTCGCCACGCGTTTCGCTGTCGGCGGCATCCGTCTGGCTGGCGCGCGGCCTGGCGACTACAAGGGCGCGGCGCTGACGGCGCTGCAGACTTCCTGGATGCCTGTCCCCGGCGTGAAGACCTACGACCCGCGCGCGACGGTCGACGTCGTCGCCTATGTCGTGGAGTTTGCGCCGGGTAATCCGATGCTCGAGGAGATCGGAGAGTATCTGGCCGGATCCGATGTCAGGCGTCAGGTCGAATCCGCTATCACCGCGGCGGCAAAGCCGTCGAACTGACCCGCCTGAGGTCTGCGGTCTCCTTGATCGGCCTAACCCGCCACGTCGTAGCGCCAGACGCCTTGACCCAGCTGCCGGAAGGACGGGTCGCCGCCGGCGCGCGGCTTGAACGCGCCGTCGTGGGGAATGAAAAAGCCCCACTCCTCCACCCGGTGTCCGCCCATCATCAGATAGACACCGTCCTCACGCACATCAATGCGGAGCGGCTCGGGGCGGCCGATCGTGCGGAACTCGTCTGAAGCGCCGTTTGCCATCATGCGCGCTTCGGCGGACAGCGCTGCAAGATCGGCTTTGGGCAGATCACGTCCACAAGCAGCTAGCAGTATGAGGACTGCGCCAGAAGCGATACGCCGCAGCCTCACCCGGCGATGAGTTTCAGCGCGCGTTCATCGCCGCGCCCGAGGGCCTTGATCGCGGCGGCAGCGATCGAGCGCGCATCGAGGCCAGCCTGCTCGTACATGCGATCGGGCGTATCCTGGTCCTGGAAGATGTCCGGCAGGGTGAGCGTGCGGATGCGCACGCCGCGATCAAGCATGCCTCGCTCGGCCATGAGATGCAGCACGAAGGCGCCAAAGCCGCCGCGTGCGCCTTCCTCGATCGTGATCAGGACCTCGTGGTTGCTGGCCAGTTGCGCGATCAGCGCCTCATCCAGCGGCTTGGCGAAGCGCGCATCAGCCACGGTGGTTGAAAGGCCCTGCCTGTCGAGCATGTCGGCCGCACGCAGGCATTCCTGCATTCGCGCCCCATAGGACAGGATGGCGACAGTGGCGCCCTGCTTCACCACGCGACCCTTGCCGATTTCGAGCGGCTGGGGATCGTCGAGCATCTGCAGACCGATGCCTTCCCCGCGCGGGTAGCGGAACGCGCTCGGCCGGTCATCGATCGCATGCGCCGTCGCCACCATGCGCTGCAGCTCAACCTCGTCGGATGCCGCCATCAGAACCATGCCGGGCAGCGCGCCGAGGAAGCCGATATCGAACGATCCGGCGTGTGTGGCGCCATCGGCGCCGACGAGACCCGCGCGATCCATCGCGAAGCGCACCGGCAGCTTCTGGATCGCCACGTCATGGACAACGCTGTCATAGCCGCGCTGCAGGAAGGTCGAATAGATCGCTGCGAACGGCCGCATGCCTTCGGCCGCAAGGCCGGCGGCGAATGTGACTGCATGCTGTTCGGCGATGCCGACGTCGAAGCAGCGCTCGGGGAATTTCTGGCCGAACAGGTCGAGGCCCGTGCCTGAAGGCATCGCTGCGGTGATGCCGACCACCAGCGGGTCTTTCTCCGCCCAGCGCACGAGCTCCTGCGCGAACACCTTGGTGTAGCTCGGCGGGCCTGCCTTGGCCTTCGCCTGTTCTCCCGTGACCACGTTGAACTTGGAGACGCCATGATACTTGTCATCAGCGTTCTCGGCGTACTCGTATCCCTTGCCCTTCTGCGTCACGACGTGGACCAGCACCGGCCCGTTCTGCATGTCGCGCGCATTCTCCAGCACGTCGACGAGCGCATCCATGTCGTGCCCGTCGATAGGGCCGATATAGTAGAAGCCCAGCGCGTCGAAGAGATCGCCGCCCATGTTGAAGTTGCGGATCGAGTGTTCCGCCTTCTTCACGATGCCCTCGATGCCGATCTGGCGCGTCACGCGCTTGGCCAGCTTGCGCACCTTGCGGTAGCCTTTCGAGGAAACCGTGCGCGAGAGATAGTGGCTCAACGCACCGACTGGCGGGGCGATCGACATGTCGTTGTCGTTGAGGATGACAACCAGCGGCGCATGCATGGCGCCGGCATTGTTCATCGCCTCGTAGATCATGCCTGCGCTCATGGCGCCGTCGCCGACCACCGCCACCACGCGGTTGTCACGATCGAGCAGGTCACGCGCGACGGCAAAGCCTGCGGCCGCCGAAACCGACGTGCCGGCATGGGCTGCGCCGAACGGGTCGTACTCGCTCTCCTCGCGCTTGGTGAAGCCGGACAGCCCGCCGCCCTGGCGCAGCGTGCGGATGCGCGAGCGGCGCCCGGTCAGGATCTTGTGCGGATAGGCCTGGTGTCCGACATCCCACACCAGCCGGTCGGCTGGCGTGTTGAACACCGCGTGGATCGCAACTGTCAGCTCCACAACACCGAGGCCAGCTCCGAGATGCCCGCCGGTCACCGACACTGCGCTGATCGTCTCGGCGCGCAATTCATCCGCGATCTGCCGAAGCTCGGCCTTCGTCCGCCCCTTGAGGTCGGCGGGCGACTTGATCTGGTCAAGCAGGGGGGTGGGGGTGGTCATGCCATATCCTGTCCGCGTATTCCGGACCCATTAATGGCGGCGGTTGAGCACAAAGTCGACCGTATGGAGGAGAGAAGTGGCCCGCGATCCAAAAGAGGCCAGATGCTGCTTCGCCTGGGCGGCGAGATAGCGCACCCTGTCCTGGGCCCCTTCGACCCCGAGCAGCGAGACAAAGTTCATTTTCCCGGCGTCGAGGTCCTTCGACGTCGCCTTGCCGAGGATGGATGGATCCCCCTCCACATCTAACAGGTCGTCCACAATCTGGAAAGCCAGACCGAGGTCGTTGGTATAGCCGGCTATGGCCTGGCGCTCCGCTTCGGTCGCCCCGCCGAGCAGCGCCCCAACCTCGCCGGCCAGCGTGATCAGCGCCCCGGTCTTCAGCCGCTGCATCCGTGTCAGCACCTGCAGCGGCTCCTCGCCGTCGGCCATCGGATGCATGTCGATCATCTGCCCCCCGACCATGCCGCGCGCGCCAGAAGCCAGCGCCAGCCGCTCCACCAGCTTGCACCGCATCAGCGCATCGCGGTGCGTCTCCGGGCTTGCCATGATCTCGAACGCCAGCGCCTGCAGCGCATCACCCGCAAGCACCGCCGTCGCCTCATCGAATGCCTTGTGCACGGTCGGCTGACCGCGCCGGTAGTCATCGTCGTCCATGCACGGCAGATCGTCATGGATCAGCGAGTAGGCGTGCATGCATTCGACCGCCGCCGCGCCGCGCAGCAGCGCCTTCTCCTGCGCGCCGAACATGCGGCCGACTTCGATGGTGATGAAAGGGCGCAGTCGCTTGCCCTTGCTCAGCGCGCCATGCCGCATCGCCCGCATCAGCTGCGCTTCGGGCCCGGCGGCGGGCGGTATCAACTGGTCGAGCGCGACCGTGATGCGATCAGCCACTTCGTTGAGGCGCTGCTCGTAGGCCGGGTCGATCCTGTAGATCACGCCATCACCCTGAAACCTGTCGCCGCGCGATACCTAGAGGTCATCGGCAGGTTCCAGTCCCTTTGCGCCGTCCGCGCCGACCTTCACCTTCTCGATCTTGAGCTCGGCTTCCTTCAGACGCGTGTCACAATGCGCCTTCAGGGCCGCGCCGCGCTCATAGATTCGGATCGAATCCTCCAGCGGCACATCGCCGGCTTCCAGCCTGTGCACGATCTGCTCGAGTTCGCGCAGCGCGTCCTCGAAACTCATCGTCGCGATGTCCGGCCCGGCCGCGGTCTTCGCCATGCCCATCTCCAGAAGCTGGCGCACCATAGGCGCATTGATCCGCGAGGCAAGCAGAGCCTCTGGTCTACCGCTTCTGATAGATGCGGAACGACCAGTACTTGTCGCCGCCGTCATGGACGTTCACCCAGCCGCGTTTCTTGAGCTGCGGCCGCAGCATGCGGTTGAACCAGCCATGCGCCGCGAGCACCACGTCGCGCCCGCCGCCCTCTTCGGCGGTCTTCACCAGCATCTCGGCCGCCTTCGCTGCGCGGCGCCGGGCCTCGCTCACATGTTCCTCCCCGCCGCTATGACCCAGCATCCACAGCAGGCGCGCCCACTTGTTCCAGTTCTTCGGGCGCATCGGGATGAGGCCGATCCGCGGCGGCGGCAGCGGCGCCTCGTTGAACATCGGATCGTGCCTGACCTGACGCCCGCGACCGAGATGTCCGGCCGTCTCGATCGCCCGCCGCCGCGCGCTCGAGAGAAGGATCGCATCCTCACGGACTTCCTTCAGCAGCGCCTCGGGGCATTGCTGCCCTTCCTTCAGCGAGGAGAGCTCATACCTCGCCCACCAGGCCTTGTAGTCCTTCCACCCCATGGGCGGGCCTTCCTTGGGAATCACCTGCGGTCGCCCGTGGCGCACGATGATGATGCGCCCGGGACGCACAGCCTTCGCGGGCTGGTCAGCTGATGTCACGGCGACGTCCATGGCCAAGGGCTTTAGCGACTCGCACCAGAAAACCAACCCGCTTGTGCGGCCGGTCGCGGGAACTCACGGAATTTCACGCGAAGCCGGCCCGATCGAAGGCCTAGAGCCCCTTCCAGAGCCGGCCCTCCGGGCATTCCGTGCCGGGCGCCTGCTGGCAGCCATGCAGGGTGAACAGAACGGTCTCGGCCCGGCCGATCAGGTAATCCATCGGCACAAAGCCGACCGCGTCATTGCTCGTGTCATCCGGCAGGCTGGCCATCCGCAGCGGCCAGGTCTCGGGGAACTGCCGCGCAAGCCGGCGATGGCCCGACGGGGCGCGGCTGTCTTCCGAGTTGTCGCGATTGTCGCCCATCATGAAGACATGACCCGCCGGCACCGTGAAGCGCGGCGTCTCGTCGAGATCGGCTGAATCCGAGAATTCGTGGATGAGGTAGGTCTTGACGCCATCGCCCTCCCCGGTCGGGATGGTCTCGCGATACTCGGTCGCCTGCTTGATGCTGGTGTGGCCGTTTTCCTCGATGGAGACATAGCTGGTGGTCCGCACCTGCTCGCGCTTGACTTCCTCATTGTTCAGAAAGAGCCGGCCACCCTTCATCTGCACGGCATCCCCCGGCAGGCCGACCAGTCGCTTGATCATCACCTTGTTGCGGTCGACCGGGTGCTGGAAGACAATCACATCGCCGCGCCTCGGCGTCGACCCGAACCAGCGCTCTTCCGGATTCTTCGCATCGTCTCCGATCACCGTGAGACCAAGCCCGAATGGGATCGAGTTGCGGTTATAGCCATAGGCGAACTTCGCCACCGCCACGCGGTCATGCACCTGCAGCGCCGGCACCATCGACTCCGACGGGATCGAGCGCAGCTCATAGACGAAGGTGGAGAACACCAGCCAGAAGGGCACGAAAATGGCGATGGTGATCGCCGTCTCGCGGAACTCGTGCAGCAGCTTCTTCTTGAGCCCCGGCTTGGCCGGGGCCTCGCCCTCAAGCGCGGGGGCGGGCTGGCCGTCGACCGGCTGCTCGCGCGAAGTGTCACTCATCTACTAGGGTCCCTGGAACCGCGTCCGCCGCCGGAAGGCCGCCAGAACCCTGAAAAGGGCCCCGTCCGCCAAGTCGAGGGGGTATACGTTATGTCTCCGCCCCCGCCGTCAAGACGCCCGCCTGTACAGCGTTGTCCCGCCATCGCGTACGGACGTTACCAGGCCGCGGCGTTTCAGGCAGTTGAGATGCGCCAGGGTCTCACCCGTGGCCATGCCCAGCACGTCCGGACTGATCGCCCGGGCAAACACCGCGCCGAAGAGATCGACCGCCCGCTTCGGCGTATCCAGGCGGGACAGGAGCCGGGACAGCGCCGTCTCATGTCCCTCGACAAGCGAATCCAGGCGCTTGTGCGCCCCGTAGAATGGCTCGTTGTGGGCTGGCAGGACCAGCACGCCCTCGGGAATCACGCCCTTCAGCTTGCGGCAGGAATTGATCCAGTCCGTGAGCGGGTCGCCTTCAGGCTCGGTCGGGAACACGCTGACGTTTGAGGAGATGCGCGGCAGGATCTGGTCGCCCGCGATGAACACGTTCAGCTCCGGGCACCACAGACAGGCATGCTCCGGGGAATGCCCGCATCCCGTGACAATCCGCCACGTCCGCCCGCCGATCGCTAGCTCGTCTCCATCGCTCAGTCGCTCGAAGGCGTCGGGCAGTTGCGACACCCCCTTACCGAACCCGCCGAACTTGTCGACGTAAACGTCGATCTGTTCCTGCGTCCAGCCGGCGGCGCGATAGAATTTGACGCCCGCCTCGGGCGCCTCGCGACCCGTGTCCGCAACCAGCATGCGGCACGTCACGTACTCCAGCCGCGAGATCCAGAGATCGCATTGCCACTTCTTCGTCATCCATCCGGCAAGACCGATATGGTCGGGATGCATGTGCGTGACGATCACGCGCTTTACGGGCTTCCCGCCGAGCTCATTCTCGAAGATCGTCCGCCAGTGCGCCTTGGTCTCCGAATTGGGAATGCCGGTGTCGACAACCGTCCACCCCTCGCCATCCTCCAGCAGCCACAGATTGATCCACTTCAGCGAGAACGGCAGCGGCATGCGAACCCAGCGCACGCCAGGCGCCACTTCCATCGTTGTCCCCGGCTGCGGCGGCTCCGCGAACGGGTAGTCATAGCGCACCCGCTCGGTCTTGCCTTCGAAGCCATCCATGGGCGGGGCCTTTCGTCTTGCCGGGCCGAAGTCTAGCGCGCGGACATTCCTTACGGCAAACGACGTCCCGGCGGCAGGCGCTTACTGGGCCTGCGACAGCGCGCCTTCTTTGTCCGCCATAGCGAAGAGATAGCTCGACTGGCCCACCTTCGCGCGAAGCTCGAGGATGATCATCGCTGAGTCGATTGCAATGCCGATATCGGGAACACCGGCGTCCAGCACCGCCTTCTCGAGCCTGCCAAAGAACGCTGCATCGCTGCGCCAGTCGAGCGCGAACAGCTTGTCGACCTCCGCATCCGTGAGCGTATCGTATGTGGCGATCAAGGCATTCACGGCCTCCTCGCTGGCGCCGGCGACCATCAGGCGTTCACCGAGGAAGTCGATCACCGATGCGTAGACGCCTATCTCGGCGACAGCCTCAGGCTGGCCTGGCTTGTAGGCGTGGCGGATTGCACAACGCTGGACCGCGACATCAACGAGACGCCCGGCTTCCGCGATCGCCTGCTCGTCATGCTCTTCGTCCAGAAACACCTCAGCCACCATAGGTGCGTTGGGGATGAGGTCGTTGTAGACGCAGTCCATCCCCGTGCGGGTTGCCTCCTGCGCCTGCGCCATGCCGCTGAGGGCGAGCCCGCAGGCAATCCCGACTGCCACAAGTCCGCGCATCCCAATGGGTCTCCTCCCCGGCCCGGGGTTATCCCCGCGCCTCTGGCGTTCGCGAGGCTATCCCCCCACAAGGTCCAGGGCCAGCATGCGCCCCCGCGGCGCTGACAAATTCATCAACTTGGCGTCAGGGCGAGCCCAAGCCTGCGCAAATCACAGCACATCCCTCTGGACGAGCCGCCCTCTCAGCGTCCACTTCTCGCAAAACCTCCCGAAGGAGCCTTCCCATGCGTTCAATCCTGGCTGCCCTCGCCGCCACCGCCCTCTTCGCCGCCCCCGCCCTGGCCCAGAGCGAGGCGCCCGCGGGCCAGTATGTGGTCGACCGCACGCACGCGACGGTCATGTGGAAAGGCCTGCATCAGGGGCTGGCCTGGTATCCCGCCCGGTTCACCAACTTCGACATCCAGCTGACCTTCGATCCAGCCGACGTCACGAAGTCGAAGGTCACCGCCACAATCGACCCCAAATCCATCGAGACCGACTTCGCCCGCACCCGCGCCGCCGGCAACACGACCGACTTCAACGCCGAACTCGCCACCGGAGAGCGCTTCTTCAACGCCGGCAAGTTCCCGCAGATCACCTTCGCCTCGACCGCCGTTACCAAGACCGGCGCCAATACCGGCAAGATGACGGGCAATCTTACCTTCCTCGGCGTGACCAAGCCGGTGACGCTCGATGTCACCTATATCGGCAACCGCAACGACCCGCGCGTGAAGAAGCACAAGGTCGGCTTCCAGGCCCTCGGCACGATCAACAAGACGCAGTGGGGCATGGCCCCCGGCGGCCCCATCGCCGACAACGTCCAGATCGAAATCCACGCCGAGTTCGTTCAGAAGTAACGCTGGACGCGCGTGCTCGCAGTGATGGGCGGCGTGAGAATTCTTCCTGCGCCGCCCCCTGGAGGACGCGTATAAGGCTGGCGCCCCAAAGGACCCGCCCATGCGCCTGCTTGTTCTCCTGACGCCCCTTGTTCTCGCCGCCTGCGCCCTTGGCGCCGATCCCACACCAGAGGCGCTGCGTTCGCTCCCTGCCGGCGCCTGGCAGCTCGAGAAGCCGCACGCCTCGCTCATCTTCCGCGTCAAGCATCTTGGCCTGTCCTACTACACGGCGCGCTTCGCCGACTTCGACGCCACGCTCGACTTCGACCCCGCCAACCCGGCCGCCGCAAAGCTCACCGCCATCGTCAATCCGATGTCGGTCCGCACTGATCACCCGACCGACGCGGGCTGGGATGCGCAGCTTGGCGGAAGCCTGCTTGGCGGAAACCAGTTCACCCAGATCACCTTCGAGTCCACCCGGGTCGAAACCACCGGCGAGACAACCGGCCGCGTCACGGGCAATCTCACGCTGCGCGGGGTCACGGCGCCAGTCACGCTCGACATCACCTACAATGGCGGGATGGATCGCGCGGTCCTCTATCAGGGCCGCGCCGCCGTGGGGTTCTCCGCGAAAGGCAAGCTCAACCGCTCCGCCTTCGGCCTTACCCAGTACGCCTCATTTGTCGGCGAGGAGGTGGAAATCCTGATCGAGGCAGAATTCACGAAGCGCTAGCCGCCGACGAAGATCTGCTCCGGCAAATCCGCCAGCGTGCGGCAGACACCCAGCGCCCCGGCATAGACGGTCTCCAAACGCCTCACCCGCTCCCGGTTCGCGCCCTCGCCCGCCTCGCGAACGAAGTCCTTCCGGCTGATTTCGATGTCCGTCTGCACCTCGGCCCAGCTGGCGCCGCTGACCTGCTGCGCCCAGACCGCATAGCGCGCGCCCAGACGGTACCCTTCGCCGAATTGACGCTGGCTTGGCGTAAAGGTCCTGATCGCGTTTCCAAGCCCTGCGCACTGGATGGCCATCGTGTAGTCGACGCCGTCCGGCGATCCGCCAGCTTCTGCATCCACAGGCACGGGCGGGCTCGCACAGGCGGCGAGAAGAAACGCCAACGCCGTGACTTCGACGCAGGCCCTTTTCCATGGCATACGCGACCCCAACTTCCGCCTCAGACCCAGGGGTTCCTAGCATGACCGACGACTCCACGCAGCCTGACGCGAGCGCCAGCCCCCAGCAGCAGCGCTACACCGCCATCGCCATCGCGCTGCACTGGATCATCGCCTTCTCCATTATCGGGCTGATCGCCGTCGGCTGGCTGATGGAAGAGATGGAGCCCGGCCCGGACTACTTCCAGATCGTCCAGCTCCATAAATCCTTCGGCATCACCATCCTCCTGCTCTCCGTCGCCCGGCTGATCTGGCGCCTGATGAACCCGCCGCCGCCCGAACCGGACATGCCGAAATTCCAGGCGGTCCTCGCCCGCGCCGTCCACGTGCTCTTCTATGTGCTGATCATCGCCATGCCGCTCACAGGCTGGATCATGGCCTCAGCCTCGTCGGACGCCCCGACGCGCTATTTCGGCCTCGTCGACATCCGCCTGCCCGGCATCCCCGGGCTCGACGCGGCGACGCGCGAAGGCCTCGAAGAAGGCTTCGAGCAGGTCCATTCCAGTCTCGCCTGGGTCATCATCGGGCTTCTCGTCCTGCATGTGGCGGGGGCCTTGAAGCACCACTTCGTCGACAAGGACGGCCTCATGGCCCGCATGGCGCCCGGCCTTTTCGGCCGCACCGCAGGCCCGCCCGACAATGGACAGGGCCATCTCTGGGCCTTCGGCGCGGCTGCGCTGATCTTCGCCGCGGTCGCAGGCTTCTCCCTTGCGACAGCGCGGCCCAACGAGGCGATGGCCGCCACCGCCCTCGAAGATCAGCAGCCACCCGCTTCCATCGCGCCCGCCTGGACGGTCGACTACGCCAGGAGCTCGCTCACCTTCCGCGCCGGCTATCAGGGCGACGAATTCGAGGGCCGCTTCCCCGACTGGACGGCCCAGATCCAGCTCGACACCGCAGCTGCGCCCAACCCTGACACGCCGATCGATGGCTACATCCGCGTCGCGATCCCGATGGCCAAAGTCTCCACCGGCGAACCCTATTTCGACGAAAGCGTCACCCAGGGCGACTGGTTCGACGTCGGCAAGCATCCCGAAGCCATCTTCGAGGTCACCGGCGGCGTCTACAAGCTCAGCGAAACCCAGTATGAAGCCACCGGCGTGCTGAAACTGAAGGGCGTCGACCACCCGATCCGCCTGCCTTTCACGCTCTCACTGGAGGGAAACACCGCGACTGCGCGCGGCGAAGTCACGCTCCAGCGCCTCGCGCTGGGCGTCGGCGCCGGCACGCCCGCCAAGCCCGAGGGCAATGCCGAATGGGTCGCCAACGACGTCGCCGTGGTGATCAACGTCATCGCGACGCGGCAGTGAGCGCCCCCGCTCTTTGCCGGATTGGCGCCCGCGATTCGTCTCCTCGACTCCGCGCGCGGCCTGCGCGCGAGTCGAAATCTGCGTTTCGCGAGGCCGCTCATGCGCAAAAAAGTGTGACCATGAGGTCACAGCACGGAGTCGAAATTGCAGAGCGCGAGTCGTGCTCCGCGACGCGTGCGCGACCTCGCACGACGTCGCATCGGCACCTTCGCGGGCGCCGCAACAGGCCCGCGCGCGGACTCGAAAATCGATGAACTCCGATTCACATAATGCGCCGCGCGCACACGCACGCGTCCTCGCCGCGGACAGCGCCGCGCTCGAGGAAGCAGCGCGCATCCTCCTCGCCGGCGGCCTCGTCGCTGTGCCAACCGAGACGGTCTACGGCCTTGCCGCCGACGCCACGAACGGCGCGGCGGTGGCCGCGATCTTCACAGCCAAGGGGCGCCCCTCCTTCAACCCGCTCATCTGCCATGTCGCGAGCCTCGCGATGGCGGAATCGCTCGCGCACTTCAGTCCGCTCGCGCATCGCCTCGCAGAGCACTTCTGGCCTGGGCCGCTTACGCTCGTGCTGCCGCGCAGAGCGGACTGTCCGGTCGCCGAGCTTGCAACCGCAGGGCTGCCCTCGATCGGCCTCCGCATGCCACAACACATTGCCACGCTTGAAATTATTTCGCGCGTCGGTCGTCCGCTCGCCGCGCCATCGGCCAATCCGTCGGAGCAATTGAGCCCCACGCAGGCCGCCCACGTCGCGGCGGGTTTGGGCGATCGCATCGACCTCATCATCGACGGCGGAGCGTGTGAGGCGGGCGTTGAATCGACGATCATCGCGCCCGGCGAGAGGCACGCCGTGATGCTCCGTCCCGGCGCCATTGCGCGCGCCGAGATCGAGTTGTTCACAGGCCCGCTGAGGTCTCCCGACGCCTCCGAAGGGGTGCTCGCACCGGGCATGATGAAGCGTCACTACGCCCCCCGCGCGCGGCTGCGGATGGAGGCCATGACGCAGGAGTCCGGTGAGGCCTTCCTCGCCTTCGGGCCGCCGCCTCCAGGTGTTTCACCTTCTCTCAACCTTTCGATTCGCGGCGACCTCGCAGAGGCTGCATCGAACCTCTTCGCGATGCTGCGCGCGCTCGATGCGCGCCATGCGATGATCGCTGTGCAGACGATTCCGGATGTCGGACTCGGCGAGGCGATCAACGATCGCTTGCGAAGAGGTACTCTACTCTCGCGCGAGTCTGGTGTATGACAGATTCGTTGAGTCGGCGCCGATCGGAGACGGCTCAACGTCGATGGGTGTCCGCTCGCTAGCGGGCGGCGCCTGAGGGACCACTCAAGGAGACTCATCCATGGCTGTTGCCAAAAAAGCGAAGAAAGCTGCGAAACCCGCCGCCAAGAAGCCGGCGAAAGCTGCGAAGAAGAAGAAGTAGTAGCTAAGCTCTCTTCGCATTGGGCAGCCAGTCCTTGGCCAGCGCCCCATAGGGGCCGCCCAATTCCCAGAGACTAGTGTATTCCTCGTGCCCGTCCGGTCATCCGGGCGGGCACGAACACATTTGGGGTCTGTGAATCCCGCGGCCGCTGACGACCCGCCCCCTGCTTGTCACGCTGAAGCGCCTTGCGCATGGGCAGACCCGGTCGCCCCCGCCATCTTCGTGTCCTTTGCGCAGGCCTCCACGCCTTTGCCGTCGTCTTGAGGACCCAACACATGCTCGCGCAGGCCTGCACGAAGAACAGCAAGTCCCGTCAGCGGAAGCTGCGCGAAGCTAGGGCGAAAGTTGTTCTGGGAGATTGGGGAAGGCAGAAACAGGAATCCCAATCTGCTCAACCACTTGGCTGCACTCATCGGCAAATGGAGAGGGCCAGGATGAGCGGGGATCGTGGTTGCCCCGTGACCGCTTTGCAAAGCCCCGAGGCATCTGAGCCAGGCGAGGCCGCAAGCTGGGCCGGGCCGCTTCAGGCGTTGCTGGCGGGTGTGCGGCGATCTTCGGCGAGGTGCTCCCCTTCAAGCGTGCGCGCCGGTTTAAGCCGGGCGGGTGCAACACCTGCCGCGGCAGGGACAAAGCCGAGCGACTGGGCGAAGCGTTGCTCGCACAATCTCTCGCCCCGCTCCTCAACGGCGAGGACCTCAAACGCGACGACACACAGATCCAGCGCACCGCGCCGGCCACCTCTGGCGGCTCATGCCCGCGTTCACACGTCGCGATGACCCGCTGCTGCCTCCCCTTCGCCCGCCGGGCGGCGGACCCGCACGCCTGTTGACGGCCCCAGCGTCCGGGTCGAAGAGAACCCGCCCATACACAGGATCCGTTCATGGCCCGCTTCACCGGCAAATCCGTCATCGTCACTGGCGCCGCGTCCGGCATCGGCCGCGCCTCGGCAAAGCTTTTCGCGGCGGAAGGCGCTTCGGTGATCGCAGCTGACAAGGCCGCCACTGTCCACGACACCGTCGCCGACATCAGCAAGGCCGGCGGCAAGGCGCTGGCCCTGGAAATGGATGCCGGGTCGGCCGCCGACGTCCAGAGGCTCGTCGACCTTGCCCTTACGACCAACGGCCGGATCGACGTTGTCTATGCGAACGCCGGCATCTCCGGCGGCTCGCCGAACCTGTTCGAGCAGTCCGAGGAACAGTGGCGGACCATTCTTCAGGTCAACCTCATCGGCCCCATGCTGGCGATCCAGCTGTCCGCCCCGCACATGATCAAGGCCGGCGGCGGCGCGATTGTCTGCACCGCCAGCGTCGCCGGCATCCGCAACGGCGCCGGCTCGCCCGCCTACTCTGCGTCGAAGGCCGGCGTTATCTCGCTCGTCTCGCTGGCTGCCAACCAGCTCGCGGGCACCGGAGTGCGCGTGAACGGCATCGCGCCGGGCCTTATCGAGACGGGCATGACCAAGCCGATCTTCGACCGCGCGCGGGAAAAAGGCACGGATGACAAGATCGGCCAGCTCAACGCCCTGCGCCGCGCTGGCCAGCCCGAGGAGATCGCCAGGGCTGCCCTTTTCCTCGCCAGCGACGAGGCCAGCTACATCAACGGCCACGTCCTGCCTGTCGACGGCGGCCTGTCGTCCTCCCTGCCGGTGGTGCCGCCGCGGCGATAGGCCCTCGGCTACTTGATCGCCACCAGCGCTGCGCCGACGCCAAGAAGCGCAAGCCCGCCGATCCGCCTCAGATCCACGGGATGCACCGGCGCCCCGAACAGCCCGAACTGGTCGATCAGCGTGGAGACTGCCAGCTGAGCGATCACCACGCACATGACGAAATTCCCGACCCCGAAATTCGGCGTCAGATAGGTCGCACTGATCGCATAGAACGCCATCGCCAGCCCTCCCATCCAGGCAATTGGCGGCACGGCGGAAAAAGATTTCCAGCCGGTATTGCCGGCCTCAACGCCATCACCAGCAACCCGACCCCCAGGAACGAGGCGCCGACTGCGATCAGTGCTGCATGCAAGGGCGACTGGATCGTCCGTCCCAGCGTCCCCTGAAGCGCAGCCATCACGGGGATCAGCCCTCCGGCGAGCGCGGACCACGCGGCCAGTACAATCACATTGTTCATAAAGCGCCTCCGCACCTGCCGCTCCTCCCTACGCCTTATCCCCTGGGCCGGCAGCTGTCCGTATCGAGCAGTTTTTCTGATTCCCTCCCCTGCTCTTTACCGCCAGCTCTGGCCCGGGCACTGTCCGGCCCCATGAAGGCGCTGGGTCCGACAATCCTCCTCGCGATCGCTCTCGCGGTTGCGCCGGCTGCCCGTGCCCAGGCCTATTCCGCCCCGCTCAACCCGCACGGCCAGCCCGACCTTGCCGGCTATTGGAGCCATGCCACCAGCACCACACTCGAGCGCGATCCGTCCTTCGGCGACCGCCGCGTGATGACCCCGGAGGAAGCCGAAGCCGCCAGCGAGGAAATGGTGATCGGCGCCGAGCCCCGCACCTCGTTTCTCGTTGCCCCATCCAATGGCCGGCTGCCGGAGCTTACTCCCGCCGCCCGCGCCGCCCGCGCCGATCGCCTCGCCGCCTACCCGCGCGGATACGGCTTCCAGCGCGGAGATCATCCCGAAGGCATGACGCTCGCCGAGCGCTGCCTGCGTGACTACGGCTCGCTGCTTGGCCCCCCGATGATGCCAGTTGGGTACAACAACAATTACCAGATCATCCAGACGCAGGACCATGTCGTCCTTCTCGTCGAGATGATCCACGATGCGCGGATTATCCCGCTGACCGACAAGCATCGTGACGGCGTCATCCGGCCATGGATGGGCGATTCAATCGGCCGCTATGAGGAGGACACGCTCGTGGTCGAGACGACGAACTTCCGGCCGGGCCTCGCTTTTGCCGGCGCACCTGAGACAATCACCCTCACCGAGCGCTTCCGCCGCATCGGCGAGGGGCAGATCCTCTACAGCTTCGAAATCGACGAACCCGGGGTCTTCACCGCGCCCATTCGTGGCGAGCTGGCCTTCAATGCGATACCCGGCCCGATCTACGAATACGCCTGCCATGAAGGGAACTACTCCTTCCCCAACCAGCTCCTCGGTCATCGGCTGGCCGAGCAGGCCCGCGAGGATGGCAAGTGATGCACGTCGTCAAATGCGCGGCGCCCGCCCTGCTCGGCGCACTGCTGGTGAGTGGCTGCAGCTACATTCCGGCGGTCAGCCTGCCGAGCCTCGGCCCGCCGCCGATCTGTTCCGGGAGCGGCCTGCGCGTCGAGACCAATTTCCCGGGGGCTGGCCTGCACGACTGCATCATCGCTCCAGACGGGTCGATCATTGTCTCTGTCGATCACGAACCCGCCTTTGTCGAAGGCATCAATCCCAGCCCGTGGTTTGCCTTCCGCGTCACCAGCGATACGGCGCGCGAAGCCACGATCACGCTCGACTACACCGACTATGAGCACCGCTACCTTCCCTGGATCAGGCGCGAGGGCTTGCCGTGGGAAAGATTGATCTCCGACAGCCTCGCCCTCAACGAACGCAGGACCCGCGCAACGTTGAAAGTGCCGGTTTCATCGAACGGCACGATGGTTGCGGCCCAGCCGGTCTCCTCCGCCAGCGACAATATCGGCTGGACCCGCAGCGCTCTTTCCGGCCGCGGCTTCAGCGAGACGAAGTACGGCGCCTCTCACGAAGGCCGTGACCTTGTCGGTTTTGTCGGCGGAGGCGGACTTGAAGTGATTGTCGCCCTGACCCGACAGCATCCACCCGAAACCACCGGCCAGGAGGCCTACCGCGGCTTCATCGAACGCCTCATGAAGCGCGACGATGCGCATGCGATCGCCTTCCGCGCGCGCCACCGCATGATCTTCGCACCGATGCCGAACCCAGATGGAGTCGATGGCGGCCACTGGCGTCTCAACGCCGGCGGCGTCGACCTCAACCGCGACTGGGGCGTTTTCACCCAGCCGGAGACCAAAGCCCTGTCCGACTGGATCGTAAGCCAGGCCGGCGATCGCCGTGTTGTGGCGATGTTCGACTTCCACTCGACGGACCGCACAGTGATCTATGCCCCGCCCCTCGATGCGCCCGCGCCCACGATCGGCTTCCTGCCGCGCCTCAAGCAGGTCTTTGATGCGCGCCTTGCCACGCCGCCGGAGTGGACCTATTCGCACAATCCTGCTGGCGGCACTTCCAAAGGCTGGGGACTGGAAGCCCTGAAGGCGCCGGCCATCACGGTCGAGCTGTGGGACCAGATCTCTGTTGAAGACGCGCGCGCGCTCGGGGCGGCAACCGCGGATGCCCTGATCGACTATTTCGCGCGATAGCTATGCTGCGAGCTCAGAACGTCTTCCGAACGTTGAGGTAGACATACCGACCCTGCGGGCTGTGCAGGTCGCCGAGGAAACCGTAATTCGTGTCGGCCAGAGGCGGAACCTCGTCGGTGAGATTGCGCACCCCCAGCCGGAAACGTGTCGGGGCCGCGCTGTCATGGTCGAGCTCGTACTGCACATAGAGATTGTGCGTCTGGTAGTCCTCGATGATCCACGGTTTACCGCTCGAGGTGAGGACGATGAAGTCGTCGAACACATCGCCCACATAGGAAGTAAACCATCCTGCGCCCCACGCGGCGTTGCGCCAGGTCAGTGATGATGTGTAGCGCCACTCCGGGCGGCCAAAGTCGCGCACCAGGTTTCCCTGCCCTGCAACACCCAGCGCAGCGGGAATGTCGCCGGCGGAGGCTGCAGCATTGATGCGCGCGCCGTTCGACGAGACGCCCTGGAAGAACTTGTCCAGGAGCGCAGCATTGATGCGGAAGGAGAAGTCGCCCAGCGGCGTGTCGTCGAGATCGTAATAGAGGCCGAAATCCCAGCCCTGCACTGTGCGTTCGTCGAGGTTGAGATAGTTGTCCTCGACGAACAGGATGTCGCCGACAGGAGCAAGGCCGGTTCCCTGGAACGCTGCGATGTCATCCGCCGTCGGCGCAGCGCGCACGACAGCAGGATTGGTCTCACCATTGAGCCGCAGAACATAGTCGAGCAGGATGTGGTTGTCGTCGCCGAAGATGCCGATGACGTTGGACTGCTCGATCCGCCACCAGTCGGCGGTGAAGGTGATCTCACCCCACTCGGCTGGCAGGAAGGTGCTCTCGAACACGAAACCATAGGTGAGGTTGGTCGATTCTTCCGGCTCGAGGTCGGCGCTTCCCTGGCGGTTGGAGATCACCGGCTGGGATGATTCGTTGATCAGGTAGCTGGCGTTGGCGTTGGCGGGTGATCCAGCCGGCTTGGTGCAGGTCGTTGTGAAGATCACGCTCGGATCGATCCGCGAGGCTGCTTCACAACGGATGAAGTCGCGCCGGATGTTCGATCGCTGCAGGCCGCTCTCATATTGCTGCTGCAGGTTCGGCGCGCGGAAGCCTTCAGACCAGGCCGAGCGCACCAGCATGAAATCAAACGGCCGCCAGGAAAGCGCGACCTTCGGCTTGGTCACAGATCCGAACGTGTCGAAATTCTCGTGCCGCACGGCCAGCTGCATGTCGGCGGCCTGCACCAGCGGGATGTTCATCTCCCCTGACACCAGCGGAATCTGAAACTCGGCATAGGCGGATTGAACAGTGCGGTTGCCCCGGGTGTCGAGCGAGCCGGAATTTCCCTGCAGATCGTTGGTCGTCAGCCCGCTGAGGAGGTCGGTAAACCTCGCTGTTCCGTCCTGCCGCGGATCGCGATCGTCCACGAAGGTCTCGCGCCGCGCCTCGAGGCCGAACGCAGCCCCGACATCGCCGGCCCAGATCTCAAACAGGTCCGGCCGCGACAGCTTGAAATCCCACGACGCGATCGACGTCCGGTTACGGCGATAGACCGGTACGGTGAAGGAGCGGATCGCATCGATCTGGCTTGGCGTGCAATCGCCCGAGGCGATGTCGAGGAGGCATCCGCCATTGAACGGATTGTAGGCGTCGGGCGTCGCGCGTGCGAGCGCCTGCTGGAACAAGGTGTTGGAGACCCGGTTCTCCTTGTCCTCAGTCGCCGCCATCGAATAGAGGAGCGCAGATTCCCAGCTCCACGCATTCCACTCGCCGCGCAGGCCTGCAAGCAGGCGTGAAGACAGGTTCTCCACTTCGGTCTTGCGCGGGCCGGCATCGACAGGACGGTAGGCGGCTGTTCCCGCACCCGGCGACGACCCGAGGTAGAGGTCGAGGGCTGGCCCGGCATAGCCCGGCAGGCGGTTGGGCGAGCCCGCGACGCCGAACGGGTTGTAGAAGTTCGAGGCCGGTACGACGATGGGTGCGGCGCCCAGCATTGGCGCGGCCTCGCGATACCCGACAGAGTCGGCAAGATAGACGCCGGCTTCGGCGAAGAGCTCGAGGCTGTCGCTGAACTCATGGTTGAGGAAGGCGAAGGCGTTGTAGCGGTCGACGCCGTTGGTGACGGTCGCTTCCTCATTGACATTGTAGCGCGTGCCCGCCGGCCGGGTGGATGTCGAGGCGATGCAGATGCCCGCGCTGAGCGGCGTGGCGCATCCGCCCAGCGAGGTCGGGCGGATGTGGAACTGTCCGCTGGCGTTCGTCACCGGCGCGCCATTGACCAGGATGTTGCCCGCGGAGAAACGATCGAACACGCCCCAGGCCGAGGTGATCGAGGTGTTGTTGAAGGAGACCGACGCGTTGGCGTCCGCTGCCCAGGCCGCTGGCAGGCGCGAGCGAAGGTCGGAGTTGGCGCTCCAGTCACGATCGCCCGCAAAGATCGGATCACGGGTGAAATAGGAAGCGAGGACCGACAGGTTGGTGGCGCCGTCCTCCGAGCCCACCCCGAACTCCATGGCGGCGCTGAAGTCGTTGGCGGAGGCCCCGTCCTCGCTGCCGTAGTTGAGTTCGACGCTCAGACCTTCCAGATCGTCCTTCAGCACCGTGTTGACGACGCCGGCGACCGCATCTGCGCCATAGATGGCCGAAGCGCCGTCCAGCAGCACCTCGATGCGGCGAAGGCCCAGGGTCGGGATCGCGTTGGCGTTGACGGTGACGACCGGGACCAGGTTTTCGGCCTGGGTTCCGGGGTGATTCACCAAGCGCCGCCCATTGAGCAGAACGAGCGTGTTGCCCGTGCCCAGCGCCCGGAGGTTGATGGAGGCTGTGTCGCCGCGCGCATCGTTCAGGCTTCCGATCGTGCGGGTCGTGTTGAATGCCACATCGCCAAGCTGCGGGATCGACCGGAACAGGTCGTCGCCTGAACTGGCTGCGATCGCGTCCAGCTCCTCCGCGCCAACGACGGTGACCGGCAGAGCCTCGGTCGGCCGGGCGCCCACGATCTGGGAGCCGACGATCACGACGACATCATCCCCGGCGGGATCGTTCTGAGGCGGGGTTTCCTGCGCCCAGCCGGTCCCTGCCATGACAATGACGGTCGACGCCATAAGGACGCAGCGCAAGGCAAGACGGCCAGTCGGACGAGGCACGACAATCCCCTTCATTTGGTCCCTGCACGCAGGGGCAGGATAATGCGGGCGACATCCGCCCGAGGGGGCGCCCTGTCAACCGAATTCCCGTCGCGCGCTTGCGCGCCGAGGGCGTCCCAAGGTCAGCCGGGCCTCTGATACGGTTTGCGACATGCTTCACGGCTAATTGAAGCGGCGTTTTCAAGGGTTTGCCCCGCTCGCGTTGACCGAATTTCAAGCCCGGCGCTCTATGGTTCCCGACCAGACAGACCCGGCGCCTCGGTTCGGTTGCAAATCGGTCCCTTCATCGCGGAAACGTCATCGGTTTTGGGCAAACCGCGTCGGCGGGCCGCAGACGGGTCAATGCCCAAGGCGCGTATGACGGGCGACCCTGATCAGCGGGCATGAGGATGTGCCGCCGGTCTGGGTTGGTGTAGTGTGGTGGCGGAGTGGCAGGCTTCATGGCGCTGACCAGGAAACAGTTGATCGGCGGCGCTGTTGCGGTGGGCGTTCTCGCCATCGGCGGCATTGCCCTTGCGGTGCTCAACACCGGAGGGGCAAAGGACGGCGCGCCGCAGATGGCCTCTGGCCGGCCGGGCGGTCCTCCTGGCGGTCCTGGCGGCCGCGGCGGTCCTCCGACGCAGGTTGAAGCCCTTCCTGTCGAAGCGCGCGTCTTTTCCTCCCGTATCGAAGCGCTTGGAACATTGGAGCCCCGCGAGCGTGTCGTCCTCAGCGCAAACGCTGCCGACCGGGTGACGGGCATCTACTTCGAGGATGGCCAGCGCGTCGCCAGGGGCAAGGTCCTGATGACCCTGGTCAATGAGGAAGAGCAGGCACAGCTTGAGGCCGCCCGGGCGGCCGAAGCCAATGCAAAGCTTGTCTATGAGCGCAACCAGCGCCTCGCCACAGCTGAGGCCGTTGCCCAGCTCGAACTCGAACGGACGAAGTCCGCCTACGATGCAGCCGTCGCAAATGTCGGCGCCATCCAGGCGCGCTTGCGCGACCGCGTACTTGTTGCGCCATTCTCCGGTGTCCTTGGCTTCAGGCAGGTGAGCCTCGGCGCCTATGTGTCCCCCGGCCAGGCTGTCGCAACGCTGATTGACGACAGCCAGATGCGTCTCGAATTCGGCGTGCCCTCGATCTTTGTGGCTGACCTGCGTCCAGGTCTTGAGATCAGCGCCGTCACCAAGGACATTCCCGGCCGCACGTTTGTCGGCCGTCTCACCTCGATCGACAACGCCATCGATCCGGTCACTCTGGCGGTAAAGGTGCGCGCCACGCTGCCGAATGAAGATGGGGCGCTGAAGGCGGGCTCTTCCATGAATGTCGCGTTGGCCTCGAAGCCGCGTGACTCCCTCGCCATTTCCGAAATCTCGGTCGTCGCGGAAGGGTCCAAGAACTTCGTCTACGTCATCGATCCGTCCAAGGAACCTGCAACCGCGGTCAAGACGGAAGTGATGCTGGGCACGCGCGAGCGTGGCACGGTTGAAGTGCTCGCCGGTCTCAAGGCCGGCGACCTCGTCATCACGGACGGCGTGCTCAAGGTTCGACCCAATGGCCCGGTCCGGATCCGCCAGCAGGCGGGCGCTGCGACCGTCGCCGGCCGCATGGCCGCTCAGGGGTCGTCGGACAAGGGCGCACTCGCTCAATAGCGCCGGGAGATCAGCGCCATGCTACTTTCGGACGTCTCAATCAAACGCCCGGTCTTCGCCACCGTCCTCGGCCTCCTCCTGGTGGCTGTCGGCTTCGTATCGTTCACGCGCCTTGCACTGCGCGAGTATCCCGACATCGATCCTCCGATCGTCTCGATCCGGACGACCTATCCTGGCGCCTCGGCGAATGTGGTCGAGACCCGCATCACCGAAGTGATCGAGGACAGGATCGCCGGCGTCGAGGGCATCCGCTTCATCAATTCGAACAGCCAGGATGGCCAGTCCAGCATCTCCATCGAGTTCGACATCTCGCGCGACATGGACGCGGCGGCCAACGATGTCCGCGACCGGGTCGGCGGCATCCTGCGGATGCTGCCCCAGGAGGCCGATCCGCCAGACGTGCAGAAGGCCGACGCTTCGGAGGAGACGGTCCTGTGGATGCGCCTTGCCTCAGACAAGCGTACGCCGCTTGAACTGACGGACTATGCCGACCGTTACCTGATCGACCGCTTCTCCTCCATCGATGGCGTCGCCCGTGTGCAGATCGGCGGCCAGCGCACCCCCGCCATGCGTGTCTGGCTCGACCGTCGCGCCATCGCCGCGCGCGGCCTGACTGTTGGCGATATCGAGCGGGCGGTGAGAACCGAGAATGTCGAAACCCCGGCCGGCTCCCTGACGTCGGAAGACCTCATCTTCACCAACCGCATCGAGCGCCCGTTCCGCACCCCCGAGGAGTTCGCCAATCTTGTCGTCGCCAAGGGCGATGACGGCGTTGTCGTCCGTCTGGGCGACGTCGCCCGGGTGGAATTCGGCGCCGAGGAGGAACGCAGTGTCTTCCGCGCCAATGGCCTCGACACCGTTGGCATCGGCATCGTCAAGCAGTCAGTCGCAAACGTCGTCGAGGTGGCGAAGACCGCCCGTGAGCGCGCCGCCGAAGTTGCAGCCACGCTGCCCGAAGACATGAACCTGATGATCAATTTCGACGGTTCGGTCTTCGTCAATGCCGCGATCAATGAGGTTTTCATCACGCTCGGCATCGCCGTCGTGCTCGTTGTCGGCGTGATCTACGTGTTCCTCGGGTCGTTCAAGGCGACCTTCATTCCGGCCATCACGGTTCCGATCTCGCTGATCGCCTCGTTCACCGTGCTCTATGCGCTTGGTCTGTCGATCAACATGCTGACCCTGCTGGCGCTGGTCATGGCGATCGGCCTGGTCGTGGACGACGCCATCGTCGTGCTCGAAAACATCCACCGTCGCATCGACGAGAATGGCGAAACACCGCTGGTTGCCGCCTATCGCGGCACGCGCCAGGTGGGATTTGCCGTCGTCGCAACGACAATGGTGCTCATTGCCGTGTTCGTTCCGATCACCTTCATGCAGGGCCAGGTTGGCCGCCTCTTTACCGAGTTTGCCATCGCGATCGCCGCCGCCATCGCCTTTTCCATGCTCGTGGCGCTGACGATCTCGCCGATGATGGCCTCCAAGCTGCTCGACCCGCACGATGACGACGCGAAGAAGCGCGGCAAGGGCTTCGCCTATCGCGTGGACCGGGTCTTCGCCGGAATGCGCAGCGGCTACAGCGCCGTCTACGACGCCACCGTGCGACGCCCGATCGCCATCGCAATCTTCTTTCTCGGGACGCTGGCGGGAAGCTACTTCCTCTTCACCACAATCCCGGGCGAGTACACGCCGAACGAGGACCGGGGCTCCTTCCAGGTGATGATCAGCGGTCCCGAAGGCGCCTCCTTCGAGTACATGCAGCCCTTCCTTGACCAGATCGAGGCGCGGCTGATGCCTCTGGTCAAGACGCCCGAGAATCCCGAGGGGGAGATCGAGGGCATTTCAGTACGCGCACCCGGCGGCTTTGGTCCGGTCGGCGGCAGCTTCAACTCCGGCATGGTGATGGTGGTGCTCACCGAATGGGGCTATCGCCGCAACGGCTTCGACATCGTCAATGACATCAACCGCCGGCTGAGCGACATTGCGGGTGTACGCGCCTTCGCCAACATGCCCTCGGGCTTCGGACGCGGCCCCGGCGGCGGCAAGCCAATCCAGTTCGTCATCAAGGGCCCGTCCTACGAAACGCTCGTGCTGTGGCGCGATACCTTCCTCGAGGCCCTCAACGCCGAGAACCCCGGGATCAACCAGATCGACTGGGACTACAAGGAAACGCAGCAGCAGTTCCGCGTTAACGTCGACTACAGCCGCGCCTCGGACCTCGGCGTCACCGTCCAGGAGATCGGCTCGACGCTTCAGACCATGCTCGGATCGAAGCGCGTTGGCACGTTCGTCCAGAACGGCGAGGAGCGCTATGTCATTTTCGAAGGCGAGCGCACCGAACAGGCCACGCCTTCAGACCTCGAGAACATCTATGTCCGGTCGAGCCGGACGGGCCAGCTGATCCCGCTGTCCAACCTTGTCGAGGTCCAGTCGATGGCGGATTCCCGGCAGCTCAACCGCTACAACCGCGTGCGCGCCATCACCGTCAACGCAAACCTCGACCCTGGCGTCTCGCTCGGCACGGCGCTCGACAAGATGGAAGAGATTGCAAGACGCGTGCTGCCCGAGGAAGCGGCCTTCGACTACAAGGGCCAGTCGCTCGACTACAAGCGCGCGGGCGAATCCATACTGTTCGTGTTCGGCTTCGGCATCCTCGTCGTGTTCCTCGTGCTTGCCGCACAGTTTGAAAGCTGGACCCACCCCCTGGTGATCATGCTGTGCGTGCCGGCCACAATCGGCGGCGGCCTCCTTGGCATCTGGCTGACCGGCAACACGCTGAACATCTACACCCAGATCGGCCTGATCATGCTTGTGGGATTGGCGGCCAAGAACGGGATCCTCATCGTCGAGTTCGCCAACCAGCTGCGCGATGAAGGCAAGGAGTTCTACGCTGCGCTCAAGGAAGCCGCCCTCACCCGCTTCCGCCCGATCGTGATGACCTCGCTGACGGCGATCGCTGGCGCCATCCCGCTGATCTTCAGCCATGGCGCCGGGTCCGAGACCCGTTCGGCCATCGGCGTGGTGATCCTGTGCGGCGTTGCAACGGCTATGCTTGTCACGCTGGTGCTTGTGCCGGCGGCCTATGCCCTTCTCGCGCGGCGCACGGGCTCGCCCCGCGATGTCGAGCGCAAACTGGCCAAGGAAGAACTTGCCACGCCGGCGCACGGCATCGCGCCTGCAGAATAGATCAGGCGCCTATCGGCCCTTGAACTCGCTCGGACTTTTCCCGGTCCAGCGCTTGAAAGCGCGCGAGAAGGCGGCTGGATCAGAGAAGCCGACGAGATAGGCCGTCTCGTTCACCGAGGCCTTGCGGCCGCCGAGATAATGAATCGCGAGCCGGTGACGCAGCTCATCGAGGGTCGTCTCGAATGTGACGCCTTCGGCCTTGAGCCGCCGGAACAAGGTCTGCCGGCTGACCGCCATGCGCGTGGCAATCGCGTCCATTCCGATCTCGCCTGTGTGCAGTATCGGCATGAGCAGGCTCTCGACCTTGCCGCGCGCGGACTTGCTGGTCTCCAGCTCCTTGAGCAGAGCCTCCGCCTTCTCGCTCAGCACGCCAAAAACGTATTTGGGATGAAGCTGCACGCGATAGTCCGACAGGTGCGGGTCGCGGCGCCAGGCATTCCATTCTGCCCCGAATACAATGGGACAACCGAAAATGCGATCATACTCCGCCCGATAGGGCGGTTCGGGATGCGTGACGTGCATCTCGAGGAAATGCGAACGCGGAAGAAAGCGGCGGGGATGGCAGCACATCCGGGCGAAGGTGACCTCGGTAAGTTCCGGAAAGTCATTTGGATTGGCCCGTTCATCGACGATCCATGAGCCGCGGTCGTCGTTGACGATGCGAAACCGTCCCTGACCCGCCCCCACGCCCTCGACTTCGATCGCCAGCCGCCCGAAGCGGTTCATCTGGATGAAGGCCTCGCCCATTGTCTCGGACGCATTCATGATCAGCCCGGCAATCGACAATTCGCCGAGGTCGACCTCCTCGCCATAGTGCAGCGCGATCGCCTCGTCGCCGGTCATTTCCTTGGCGATGCGCATCAAGGCGATGTAGTTCGCCATGGGCACGCGGTTGTCCTGGTCCGCGATGAAGGCGAGACTGACGCCTGCCCGGCGCGCGAGCTCGCTGGCCTCTGCGCCCTTCTTCACTGCAAGCGCGACCAGTCCCCGGGCGAGGCCTGCGCCGACCGTCAGCGTCTCCATCGTTGCCTCCCCTCAAGGCGCCTGCAACCTGCGATCATGCTTTTGTCGTCCTCGGTCACGACGGATCTCTCGCGGCTGCACCTTCATTCATGTCGCACTCAGCGCCAACCCACGATGAATGGGCCACACGAGAAGAAGAGGGACAACCCCATGATCCGCCTCCCCGCACTGATTGCCGCAACCCTGGCCTGCTCGCCGATGGCGCTGGCGCAAGCCGCCTCCACCGACCCGTTCGCGCTTTCGCCCACCTCGCTTGCGCCAATGGGCGAGATACCGCGAACGCCCGACGGCAAGCCCGATTTCCAGGGCGTCGTCTGGGCCACCAACTATTTCCCGGTGTTCGAAGCTATCCCGCTCAGCGCCAACCTGGTCGCGCCCGAAGACGAAGCCCGTAAGATCGTCGCGACCATGTTCGCAGGCATGCAGGGCTTTCTCGAGGAAAGCATCGACCCTGAGGCGCATGCCATCATGGGCGAGACGGACGGCCTGCCGATCGTGCGCGGCGAGCGCCGGACGCGGTTGATTGTCGTTCCAGCGAACGGAAAGCTGCCGCTGACCGAGGAAGCCCGGAAGATCGCCAAGGGGACGGACACGATGGACGGTCCCAAGGACGATTACGAGCAGCGCCCGACTGGAGAACGCTGTCTTGTCCTGAGCGGGATCCCGCCGGTGCACGCGGTCATCGCCTACAATCGCCAACGCATCATCCAGACGCCAACCCACGTCGTGATCCACAACGAAAATGGCGATGAGGCGCGGATCATACCGTTCGCCAGCCAGCATGCGCCGGCTGGACCTCGCTCCTGGTATGGCGAATCCATCGCGCGATGGGAGGGCGACACGCTGGTGATCGACACCATCCGCATGCCGGCGCAGGAGCGCGTGCGCGGCCTGTTCACGAAGTTCGTGGTCAATGCGGATGCACGGGTCACCGAGCGCTACACACGGCTCTCGAAAACCGAACTGCTCTACCAGTTCACGATCGAAGATCCATCGGCCTACTCCGAGCCATGGCTGGCCGAGTTCTCCTTCGTCGCAAGCAACACAGGCATGTTCGCCTCACCCTGCCATGAGCACAACCACTCGCTGCCCAACATCCTGCTGGGCCAGCGCATGACAGATGCACGGATGGACAAGTAGCGGAGAACGAAAGAGGGCGGCCCAGCCGAGCCGCCCTCCAACTCATCGGTCCAGGTGACGCTAGGGCTTTGCCAGTGCGTCGTAGATCCACTTGCGGTTCTTCTGCTGGTACTCCGCCAGCAGCGCCCGGTCCTGGATCAGGAAGACCATCACAAGATCGTTCTTGGGATCGACCCAGAACTCAGTTCCGGCGATGCCGTTCCAGGAGAACGTGCCATTGCCGGGACGCTGCTTGGTGTCGTCGGTGACCAGCGAGAACCCGAGGCCGAATTCCATGGAGTCGCGCACGGCGGGCTGCATCGCCGGGAAGAACAGCCCCTTGCGGCGGATGTCTGCATTGGTTTCCGGCTGGCGCATCCGGTCGAGCGTTTCCTTCTTGAGGATGCGCACGCCACGATACTCGCCATTGTTCCGCAGCATTTCGGCAAAGCGCAGATAATCTTCCGCTGTCGAGGACAGCCCGCCCCCACCCTGGAGAAAGGCGACAGGAACGGTGTAGTCGTAGTAGAGCCCGTCGGTCTTCTGCGACTGGGCGAACCGGCTGCTGTTCGCGGCGGGCTGGAAGAACATCGTGTCGGTCATGCCAAGCGGACCCGTGACGCGCTCCTTCACCAGCACGTCGAGCGGCTTGCCGCCGGCAACCTCGATTACGGCGCCCAGCACGTCCGTGGCGCGCGAATAGTTCCAGGCGGCGCCTGGCTCGGCCGCCAGCGGCAGGCTGGCGAAGATCTTCGCCTGCTCACGGGCCGTCTTGGAGGGATCGCCTTCGCCGGCTGCTGCATACTGCTTGCCAAGCGGCGTGTTGGGCTGGATGAAACCGTAAATGAGCCCGGATGTGTGAGCCATGAGGTGCTTCACCAGCATCGTGGTCTGAGCCGGCTTGGTCGAGCCGTCGGGCTGGATCACGGTGAGGTTGGCGTACTCCGGCAGATACTTGGAGACCGGATCGTCGACGCTGAGCTTGCCTTCCTCAACCAGCGTCATCGCGGTGACCGAGACGATCGGCTTGGTCATCGAGAAGATGCGGAAGATCGTTTCTTCGCTCATCGGCGCCGACTGGCCAGGGCCCTGCACGCCGAAGCCCTGCGCGAAGGCGACTTTCCCGCCGCGGCCGATCAGCAGATAGGCGCCGGGAATCTTGCCGCTGGCGACATCGGCGTTCAGGGCGGTGCGGATTTCGTCCAGCTTTGCCGGATCAAAGCCCAGCGCTGCCGCATCGCCCGGAATAAGCGAGGAGGCCGCAGCATCGACGGTTGCTGGGCTCGACTGGCAGGCCGTGGTTGCGGCAACGGCCAAGGCGAGGCTGGCAGCGAGCATGCCTCGCCTGGATACGAGATTGAACACGGGTTTCCCTCCTCATCCGCCCCGGACGGGCGACCTGTTTCCCTAGGCTCTACAGCCATTCCCTAAGCCGAGGAAAGTGCCCGCCGTTCAACGTTCCGGGATGCGACACCTAGGCCATGGCGCAGCGTCACGTGGCGGTCTAGCTTACCAGCGGAGGAGTAACAGCGCAGCTGGTCGCGAAAGGGCGAATACGCCGTCCGCGCTGCAGCGCACCAAGGGGAGTGGTGATGATCCGATCGTTCACTGCGCTCGCCGCAGCGCTCGTCCTGTCCGCCTGTTCGCCGCAGTCCGAGCCCGCAACGTCCAAGCCTGTGGGCGCGCCTGTTGAAGGGATGGGCGGGGCGACCATGGCTGACTTCCGGACAGATATCTCGATGGCCGACCTCATGGCCCATGTGATCGACTACAACGCCTTTGGCGTGTGGCATCGCCAGGGATGGATCATCGGCGACACCGTCCAGGAACTCTTTCCGGTCGATGACGAGGGCTGGCATGCCGCCGAGAGCGCCGCTTTCTCCACCGCTGAGGCGGCAAACCTGCTGCTTCTGCCCGGACGGCCGCTTGATGATGACCGCGCCTGGGTCGACGCCGCCCACATGCTCTACGACGCCTCGATGAAGGCGCAGGCCGCAGCCCTTGCGCGTGACAAGGTCGCGTTCTTCTATGCCGGCTCGGACATGTATCAGGCGTGCGTGGCCTGCCATAACCGCTATGTGGCCGGCGACATGGGGCCAGACACCACGCTGAAACCCATGCCGGGCGGACCGCCGCCGCCGAACCAGTAGACCCTTGACCTAGGTCAAGGCCGCAGACGGAGTGCCTGGGTCACCGTAATTGCGGGGCCGCTTAGGGGAGAGACGAGTGCTGTACGATTTCCTGAACTGGCTCCAGTTTGATCTGGGCCGAACAAGCGAGGACGGACAGTCCTGGTCGCAGGCGCTGAACAGCTCAAAGAACCTGTGGCCGATGTTCGAGGGCACGCACGTTCTCACCCTGATGTTCTTCGCAGGAACGATCTGGATCATCGACTTGCGGATGATGGGCATCGCCTTCCGCAACACGCCCTTTTCCAAGCTCAATGACCGTGTGCTGCCGATCACCATGGCGGCCTTCGGCATGATGGTCTTCACCGGCCTCGTCACCATGTTCGGCCGCCAGCCGGCGACGTTCTTCTACCACGACATGTGGTTTCGCCTGAAAATGATCTTCCTGGTCATCGCGGTGATCAACATCTTCTGGTTCCACTACATGGTCCAGAAATCGCAGGCTGAATGGGACGCTGCCCCCAACCCGCCGATGAACGTGAAGATTTCCGGCGCGCTCTCGATGAGCTGCTGGATCCTCATCATCATCTTCGGCCGCTTCATCGCCTACGACTGGTACAAGTGCGACAAGGTCGAGCGCGGCTCCTTCCTTTACGCGTTCCAGGAATGCGACCTGCTCTACCGCGACCTCGATCTTGAAGCGATGGAGGAGGAGGAGCGCCTGCTGCAGGAACAGGAGGATGAGGACCCCCTCAAGGGCGGTGCTGTGAACCCCTTTGCCGCGCCACCTGAAAATCCCTTCGGCGAGCCTGCGCCGGCACCGAACGATGTCTTTCCCAACGCGCCTCCGCCCGGTCCGGATGGAGCCGCAGACCCCGCAGCGCCGACCCCGGGTCAGGAGTAAGCCATGACCTTCTCGCAACTTTTTCCTGGCGCCGCTGATTTCGTCGCCAATATCGTCAAGACCCCGCCCTTCTCCTATATCGGCGACCTCTACGCCCCGTTTGGAGCCATTCACCTTATCGGGTTGGCCTTGCTTGGCGGATGCGTGATCGTGATGAACCTTCGCCTGCTCGGCGCGGGGCTCACTGAGGAGGCGCCGTCCACCATCGAGCGCAACCTCCGCCTCTGGCACATTGTTGGCGCGGCGATCGTGATCGGCACCGGCCTTGTCATCGGCGGTCTCAATGCGGAACGTCTCTACACCTCTGCAGCCTTCTTCGTGAAAATGGTCTCCATGACCGCCGCGCTGATCTTCACGTTCGGCGTGGTCAATGCGATCGCCAAGGCCGACGGCCAGATTGGCAAGAACACGATGTATCTCGGCGCCTTCGCCATCGTCCTGTTCATGTTCGCCATGGGCGTTTTTGCAACCGGCGACGGCCTCAACCCCGGTACATTCTACATCATCGCTGCGGCCTATGCCGTGCTGTTCATCTTCGGCGCGCGGACGCGCTGGATCGCTCTTGGAGCCTTCGTTCTCCTGTTCGGCTCGGTCCTCATCAGCTACTGGATCGTCGGTTTTGCCAGCGAAAGCATGGACCTTCAGACCTGGAGCATTGCCGCCAGCTGGATCGCAGGCCTGTTGTTCGTCGGGCTCACCGGTTTCGAGATCTACAAGCAGGATGCAACACCCGGCGGCAGGATCGCCCGGCTGATCGCCGTACTCTCGATCCTCAGCTGGGTAGCGACCGCCGCCGGGGGCCGCTGGATCGGCTTCAGCTGAAACAGGCGTCTGCTGTCAGTTTGTCGTAAATCCGACGGCCGCGAACGCCACAGCAAGGCACGCGAAGGCGGGAAGCCATACGATGAAGCGCCTGTGCATGAAGACGGCCTGCGAGCTGCGATCGCAGGCACCATCCCGCGCAATCACGTCAGCTGCGTGACATCCCTGCTGGCGCGTTGACGCAGGCCTTGCTCCATGCGGTCAGGCCGCCTTGCGGCCCTTCGACGACAGCTTGAACAGGCCGCGCCGGTCCTGCGCCGGATCGAAGGCCTGATTTGGCCCGGCAATGGCCTCGGCAGCCCCCAGCACGAGGAAGCCGCCGGGATTCATCGAGTCCGCGAGGCGGTTCAGCACGTCAGACTTCGTGGCTGCATCGAAATACACCAGCACATTGCGGCAGAAGATGATGTCGAACTTGCCGAGCGTGTAGGCCGGCTCCATCAGATTCAGCTTGCGATAGGTGACCATTGCGCGGATGCGCTCTGAAATGCGCCAGTGGTCATCCTGCTGCGTGAAGTAGTGCATCAACATCTGGATCGGCAATCCGCGCTGCACCTCGAACTGGGTGTAAAGACCCTGACGCGCGCGATCGAGCGAGCGCTCTGCGATATCTGTGGCGACGATCTCGACCGGGACGCCCCCGGTCATGGCGGGATTCTGGTCGAGCATCATCGCGAGCGAGTACGGCTCCTGCCCGGTCGAACAGCCGGCGCTCCAGATGCGGATGCGCTGACCCTTGCGGGCCTGGCCAAGCAGCGGAAGGACGGCCTCCCTGAGGTGCTGGAACGGCGTGCGGTCGCGGAAGAAGAAAGTCTCGCTGGTCGTCATGACGTCAACGAGCTGGGTCAGCAGCCGCTCGTCGCGGCGCGCGCGCACGACCTGGATGAGATCGTCGATCGAGGGCAAGCCCTCCTTGCGCGCGAGCGGTCCAAGACGGCTTTCGAGCAGGTACATCTTGTCGCCGCCGAGGATGATGCCGGCGCGCTTGTGCATGAGCTGGGTGACGAACTCGAAATCCTGGCTGTTCACGCAGCGTCTCCGTTCATCATGCGCACGGCCAATGCGCTGAGGTCTTTCAGCGGCTTCACCGCTTCGGCAAGCCCGGCGGCGGCCACCGCCCCTGGCGCGCTCCAGGCAAGGCTCGTGGCTTCGTCCTGCACGATCACGCGCCCGCCGGAGGCCACAATGTGTCGGGCGCCTTCGCGGCCATCCTCGCCCATGCCCGTCAGCATCACTGCGAGGACTCGGTTGCCGAATGAAGCGGCCGCAGAGGCAAGGAGTGGATCGTGAATCGGTGCGCGGCGGCTCCTGGGCGCATCAGGTTCCAGCGTCACAATGCGGCCGCCGGGACCACGTGCGATGTGGACCTGACGATCGCCTGGGACAAGGAGCATGCATCCGTCGGCCAGAAGATCACCATGCCCCGCTTCGCGGCACCGCTTGCCAACAAGCGTTTCGAGCTGGCCGGCGAACGCCGCCACAAGCGTGCCGGGCATTTTTGGTGCAATGAGGATCGGCGCCCGGATCCGGCGGGCTATCGGCGTGAGCAGGGCCGGGATCGCGGAAAATCCGCCCATTCCGGCTGTCACCAGCAGGACGGAGGAGGGAACCGGATGCGCAGGAGGCTGGCGCAGATCGATCCGGTGCGCCTCGCGCGATGCCGCCTCGACACGCCCGAGAACGACGATCTTCTCGATCAGCTCGCGATGATAGTCGTCCACCGCGCGACTGAACGAGGCTTGCGGCTTGAGGATGAAGTCCGTCGCGCCAAGCTGAAGCGCCTGCATGGTATGGTCGGCGCCCTGTACCGTCGGCGGCGCCGTCATCACGACACGCGTCGCAGGTGCGATCCGGCGAAGTTGCGACAGCGATGCGAGGCCGCCGATGCCTGACAGACCAGCGTCCAGCACGATCACGTCCGGCCGCGCCCTGCCGATCTCCGCAACGGCTTGCTGACCGTCAGAACAGATCTTGACCAGTACGATGCGCGCATCCTCCTCCAGCCACCTTCGCATGAAGCCGCGCATGATCGCGCTGTCGTCCACGAGCATGACGCGGACGCGGCGGTCGGTCTCTGTCTGGCGAAGGGCAAGCGTCACGGCGACCCGGCCTGGAGGTTGAAATCAGACAAGTCCCACTTCGGAGAATTTCGACTCGATGATTTCGGAGTCGAAGGGCTTCATGATGTACTCGTTGGCGCCCGATCGCATGGCCTCGGCGATATGGCTCATGTCGTTCTCGGTCGTGCAGAAGACGACGGTCGGGCGATCCCCGCCGGGCTCGCGGCGCAGGGCGCGCAGGAAGTCGATCCCGTTCATCACCGGCATGTTCCAGTCGAGCAGGATGCAATCGGGCATCGACTTGCGGCAGGTATCGAGCGCCTGGGCGCCGTCGGCCGCCTCGTCGGCTTCGAAGCGCAGGTCCTCCACAATGCGGCGCGCGACCTTCCGGACGACGCGGCTGTCGTCCACGATCAGACAGCGTTTCATGATGACAGTATCCTTCCAGCCGCGGGCCACCGCGTCGCTCCTCGCTGAGGCGGCGGAGGACGCCGCGCATGAGAGGAGACCATGTCGCGTCAAGGTTAACGGGATTTTGCGATTTTGGGCCTTGGGAGACGCTTTAAGGCCGGGGGTTGGTGTGGGGACGGGCGCGGCCGCCGCAGCCCGGCCATGAAAAACGCGTTTGGTATCAGGACGCTGTGCCAGGATTGCCCGTAAGCCATGAGCGAGGCCGCCCCGGATGACGGGCGCATCCGGCCTTGCTGCGCAAAGATTAAGGTGGGCCGTGCAGGCTAGGCTGCGGGCAAGGGTCCAACGCAGGTCAGGCCGGCTGCCTGGGGCACGGCGCGCGGCTCGATCGTGAAGCCGGCTTCCTCGGCCAGCACCCGGGTGAAGTAGGGCTGGATTGCCCCGCCGCCCCAGCCGCCGCCGGGCTCCTTGCCGTTGAGCGCGTCAAGCACCTCTTCCTTGAGTTTGGAAAACTGGCCGCGCGCCTCGACGTCGAGCACCAGCCGGTCGCCCTGCTCCCGCGCCGCGACAACGCAGACACCGCGCGCGGAAGGCTCGATCATGATCAGCGTCATGTTCATCAGGAGCCGCATCTGTCGATTGGTGATCCGCTGCGTGGCTACCTGCCAGTCGAGCTCGGTTCGCGTATTGGTGGCGAACAGTTTGACGAACAGGTCCTTCGCTTCGCCCGTGCTGCAGAGGTTGTCGTTGATCGACAGGATCTGGCTGCCATGGGCGAAGCGCGTAAAGCGCAGCTTGGCTTCCAGCGTGGCGAGGCCCGTGCGCAGCGCCTTTTCGCCTTCAGCCTTCATGGCCGGACCGAGGCTATCGTCGAACATGAGCTCGAGACTCTGCAGCATAGACGTCAGCGGCGAGGCGACGTCATGGCAGATGCGCGAGGCGACAAAGGACGCCAGCCTGGATGAATCCATCATGACAAAAGCTCTCCCGCCCCCGGGTCCTGGATTGCTGGGGGCTGCCCAATGCGAATCGGAAGCTAGCTGATTTGGAGTCGCAGACCCAAGCCGGATTTAGGGCTCATCCGAGTCCGTTCCAGTCCCGTTCCGCTCATCGATGACCAGGCTGTCATGACCCGAACGCGCACTGTGGTAGGACAGCGCGAACAGCCCGACCGCGAGCAGGACCGAGAACGTCGCGCCAAGCGCAAACGCGATGACGAAGTGCGGATTCTGGAACGCGGGCCCGCCAACGCCATAAGCTGCGCCGGCGACCATCAGGCCGACCGGGATGAGAACAAGGGCGAGAATGAGGATCGTCTTGCGAGACATGGCCTATTGATACGCAAACGCCCGGCGGATGAAAGTCCGCCGGGCGCCTACAAGTGTTAACGCACCAACGTCGCGTTAAGGTTTTTTCTTCCACGGATCCGTCGGGCCGGATTTGAGGACCTCGCCCGACTCTGCGTTGGCGAACAGTTTCTCGGCCATCGCGGCAGCAACCGTTGAGACCGGATCGCCCGATTTCTGCGCGATGCGGGTGTACTCGGCAAGGCGGCCCGCATTCACCTGGTCAACCTTGCGCTTCACTTCGGCTGAGGCGCGGCCAGGATCGGCGATGCCGAGATAGCCGTCATACTGCTCGCCGATGACGCCCTGCGCCTTGGCCTGCTCGATCACCGGATCGGCCGCGTGGGCGACCAGCATGGTGGCGGCCGCAAACATCGCGACAAGCCAGGTAGCGAACTTTCTGAACATGCTCATGACAGGCTCCTTTTCCTGCCTCAGAACAAATCGGGGTTGGAAGCGATGGCGTCCTCGAGATCCTTGTCGAGACGATAGCGGATCTCCTGGTCGATCTTCACATTGAGGTTGATCGTGATCGGCTTGTCAGACGCCTCAATGCGCACCGTCGGCGTGCAGGCAGCCGCGCCAAGTGCGAGCGCCACGCTCGCGGCCATCGCCACGCCGGCGACTGGTCCTGCGGTTGGGAAGCCAGTGGGTGCTTCAGGCATCGCCTGCTCCGTGGATTGGCCCACTGCGGCGGGCTTCGCCGGGACCCTCGCCGCTTCGCGCGTCGGCGTCAATCGGACTGTCACTGTTGCGCCTCCTGCTCACGGACCTGTTCGATCGCCGTCGAGATATCCGGCCGCTGGAAAGTCGAACTCAGCAACGGCGCCAACGCGCTGTCGATCCCGATGTTCAACTGGAAGGGCTGCCCGCCAAGAACGTCGGGATTGCGGCCGAGCACGCTCAGCTTCAGCAGCATCTGGCCCGTCAGGTTTCCATCAAGTCCCACTTCCAGCACCTCGTAACGAAAGTCCGTCAGCGCATCGAAGAGCATCTTCGAATTCTCGTCTGCCTGCGCTGCAGCCTCACCGGGCGAACCTGAATACTGGATAACACCCGGCTTCACTGACTTGAGGACAGCATTGTCGATCTCGGCTGAACCGGTCCTGAATATCACCGGGAATTCACCGCCAACGACGCCGGAGAGCTTCAGGTCCGGCAGCTCGAACTGTTCGACAAGCGTTGCGAGGTCCCAGTTGGCAGCGCGCGCAACGATGCGGTTCTCGGCCGTGCTGGCGAAGGCGAAGCGTCGCGGATCGACGCGGATATAGCCGCCCGCGAAGGGCCATTGCGCGCCTTCGATCTGGATGGCGTCGAAGCCGGTGAGCTGGAAGTAGATCGTGCCGTTCTCGATCGGCAGGCCGAGCGTGACCTTGTCGATGCTGATCCTCTGGCCGGGGGCCGATCTGAGGCCGAGCAGATCGGCGACCTCGACGCGCCCGGAGACGCCCTCGAACACACCCGCGGAGGCCAGCGCGAAGCCAACCTTTCGCATGTCCAGCACACCCGACGCCTTCAAGCCCTCGGCGTTCCAGGAAGCACTCCCGCCGATGTCGACACGCCCGGTGACATTGGCCGGCCCCACCAGAAGCGGCGAAAGATCTTCGGGCTGGAACTGGCGGGGCCGGAAGATCAGCGGGACAGGTTCAAACGTCAGACCTCCGGCCCCGGCACCGAGATCGTGCACGCCCTTCACTTGCGCAATCTGCACGCCGGACTTCGACATGGTGAAGGCGCCAGTGAAGCTAAGCGCGCTGTTGTTCATGAAGCCCTCGCCACGGAACTTGACCTCCTCAAAGCGTTGCTTGTCAGAGGGCTGAGGGTCAAAGACGCGCATGGTGAGGCCGGTCAACGCGCCGTTGAGTGTGTGGCCCTGCCCCGCAAGATCGAACCTGCCGCCGAGATCAGCGATACTGGCCTCTTCGGTTTTTGCGGTTCCGCCGGAGAATTCGCCCGCAACCTTCCAGCCACGCGTGAGATCGAGCTCTCCCTTGATGTCCTCGAAGGCAATGGGAACGGTGCGCGCATCCAGCTTCAGGCCAAGGGTTGAGGCCTCCATGTCGAAATTGGCGCGGAAGCCTCCCGCCGTTCGCCATCCGATGGCGCTGGCGCCGAGCACAACATCCGCAGTGTAGCCTTTCCCGGAGGCCGCGAGGCTGACAGCGGCAAGGCGGCCCTGTCCAATCAGGCCTTCACCGGAGCGCTGAGCAAGACGTCCGGCGGGCAAGTAGTGGAACGCCGCCGGGCCAAAGGCCGTGTCGCCATAGGCGGCCGACTGCCAGTCAATGCGAGCGCCCGCGGGAGCATCTGCCGTGAAGTCCTGCATGGTCCACCGGGAGGCAAGCTGCGCCGTCCCGCGAAGACCTTTCCAGACCCCTCCGGCAAATGCGCCGTCGAGTCGAACAGAGAGATTTCCTGCGGCCGCGCCGGTGGCGCCATCGGAGGACACCTCAACGCCAGCAAAATCGGCCGCCATGGTGTCGGCGCCAACCTTCCAGGCCCGCAGCGTGACGCCGCCGGCAAGGGCGATGCGCGAAAGCGCGCCCTCGGCTCTGTCAAGATCGATCGTGACGGTCGGCGCACCACCGCCCTGAAGCGCGATGCGGCCGGCGGCTGTCCACCCGCCGTCGGTCGTGTCGAACGTGCCGATCTCCTCACTCCCGGCCCGCGGCGACATGGTCAGGATGACGCCGCTGGCCGACTTGAGAGTTGCGCCGGGGCGGAGCGACAGGGTGAGGCTTTCCTCCGTCGCATTCGCCGACCATGGCGCAGACACGCTGAAGGCCTGCCCTGCCCGATCAACTGCGGTGCGCAGCGCTGCAGCGAAGGACGGCAAGACGGGTCCCATCGGACCGGTTGCAGCATCGGCAAGCTGTGCACGCTGTTGTGGCCTCAGCATGGCGGCAGACACGCTCGCATTGCCGTCCGAAACGGTGAGCTGGCGTTCGCTGACGGCAACCTTCCCATCGACTTCAACGCGGCCGGCCAGCGCCTGCGGCGTGGCGAGTCCTTCTGCGGTGAACACGATATCGCCACCGGAGCCGGCGCCTGCGGGTGCGATCGTGGCGGTCAAGGCGGCCTTGGTCCATGTGACGTCGGCAAGCTTTCCCTGGCTTGTTGTCGTGGTGATCTCCAGGCGCCGCACGCCCGAGAGCCAGCTGGCGAACGAAAATGTCTCGCTGTCGATTGCACGGGATTCAATCGTTGCCCGCGCCTGTGTCGTCGAAATGTCGGTTGTGCCTGCCGAGACCTTGCCCAGCTGCGCCGTGCCGGCGCCGGTCAGCACGCCTGCTGACTGTTGCAGCGTTGCGTCGAGCTTCACATCGGCAAGGCGTATGCCTTCGGCGGCGAAGTTTGCAAGGTCGAGCTTCAGCACGGCCGAGATGTCCTCGCCCGCCACGCGCGCCCGCAAGCTCGCGGCTGAGAGGTCCATCGTGCCGCCGGCCAGGCCGAGCGATGCAGGCGCGGCCGCGATGTCGAGAATGAATGAGCCGTTCTCACCCGCCGTGATGCTGCCGACCGCCTCAGCGGAACCCGACAGCGTGTCGCCGATCAGTGTGACGCGCCTGAACGCGATGCGCGGCGGCGGCGCTGGCGCATCATTGGGTCTTGTAAAGTTCGCCACCGCTTTTTCGAGATCGCCCAGCACGGAGCGTCGGCCCGTGAGGTCGAGGCGAACCATCAGGTCATCTCCCGACACGGCGACGGGACGCACGGAAAACGGGTTGGCCCAGAAAAGGTCGATCACGATTTCGCGCGCAGCCAGGGCCGCCTCAGCTGCGTTGGGTGCGCGTGCGTCCACGCCTGTTAGCGTCACCCCGGCAAGATCGAATCGGCTGACAGATCCCTGACAAACCAGGCCCTGATCATTGCAGATGCTGCGCGCAACGAATTCCGCAATCGGCTGGCGCAACAACCAGAGCGCGAGCGCGAGAATCCCCAATGCGGCGAGAAAAAGGCCGAGGACGCGACCTATCGCAGCGCTTTGCCGTGCCTGATCAAGCTTTTCTTCAGTCATTGCAGGGTAAGATATGCATTGGTCCTTGTGTAATGACACCTGAACGTTTTTATTTGCCGCTTCGGTCACCGCTCGAAACGTACAACGAGGGATAGCGGCGCCGGACAATCCGTTCCGCAAGGAACTTTCGGAGCACCCATGAAAAACGTGTTGTTTGATTGGGGGGTGGGTGCGGCTGCGGCTGTGCTTATCGGGGCAGGACTTGTCGCGGTCGGCGCAGGGGCGCGGGCTGTCGAAGCAGAAGATGCCAGCGCCAATGGCCCGGATCCGCGGGAAGTGATGGCCTCGATCACCAGCGCGCGCGATGACATCGACCTGTCCAGCGAAATGAAGCGCGTCTCGGTGCTCCGCAATGAGACACTCTCCTCCGTGCTCGATCGCATCGGGGCGCCGCGCGAGGAGGCGAATGCCGCCGTCCACGCTGCGAGCCAGCTGCTCGACCTGCGCAGCATGCGGCCTGGCGATGACGTGACGGCGTGGATCGAGACGGACGCGGACGGCGTCGTGCGTCTCGGCGGCGTGTCGTTGCGCCCTGTTGCAGAAACCCAGGTGCTCGTCTCGCGCGCAGCCGATGGGTCGTGGATGACCCACAAGCTCGACACGCGTCTCACGCCCGGCATCAGCTACATCTCGGCCGACGTCGACCAGTCGATCTACCAGACCGCGCTCGGGCTGGGCGCCAGCGACCAGCAGGTTGTCGATTTCGCGGACATCTTCGGATACGATATCGACTTCCAGCGCGAGGTGCATCCCGGCGATCGCTTCGGCATCCTCTATGAAAGCTTTCAGGACGAGCGCGGCGCTGACGTGAAGACCGGCGTGGTGCTGATGGCCGAGCTGGATGGCGCAGCGCTGAGCAAGACGTTCTACCGCTACACGCCGAGCGACGATGGCCAGGTCGACTATTTCGATGCAACCGGCCAGAGCGCGAAGAAGTTCCTGATGAAGACGCCGATCAATGGCGCGCGCCTGTCCTCAGGCTTCGGCAATCGCAAACACCCCATCCTCGGCTACAACAAGCTGCACAAGGGCACAGACTTCGCTGCCCCGACGGGCACGCCGATCTATGCGGCGGGCAATGGCGTCATCAAGAGCTATGGTCCAAACGGATCCTTCGGCAATTATGCCAAGATCGAGCACGCAAATGGCTACACCACGGCCTATGCGCACATGAGCCGTTTCGCCAAGGGCCTCAAGCGCGGTAGCCGTGTGCGCCAGGGCCAGGTGATCGGCTATGTCGGCACGACCGGACGCTCGACGGGCCCGCACCTGCACTATGAAGTGCACATCAACAACAAGCCCGTAAACGCCATGCGGCTGAAGCTGCCGACGGGCCGCAAGCTTGCCGGCGAACAGCTCGAAGCGTTCAAGGCCGAGATGGCGCGCATCGAGGCGCTTCGGGATCAGGAGATCTCCGAACGGCTGGTTGCACGCGCCCAGCCTCCCGCCCAGACCGGGCCGGGCTATGCCTCGGTGCCCGTCGCTGCGCCCGTGCCCCAGGAAACGCGCGACGCAGGTCTGCGTCCTTGACCGTCGTCTTCCCCAAAGACTGAAGCCGCCGCCTTGTCCGTCGCAGGCGGGCTGGGATAAGTCTGGCGCAGCATTACCGCCCTCTTGCGCTGCCGGGAGCCGCCATGTCGCCCAAGCTTCTATCCGCCGCCCTCGCCTGCCTGATGCTTGCCGCCTGCGCCAGCAATCCGAAACAGGACCCTGGCCGGTTCGGCTTCATGATCGGATGCTGGCAGTCAACCGACGGCGTCAACAAGGAAGTCTGGTCCTACCCCGAAGGCGGGATCATGTTCGGCTACGCCACTACGACGCGCGATGGCGCACTGGCCACCTGGGAACAGTCGCGGATCGACCAGCGTGCCTCGCGTGCGATCTACACGGCCTCGCCCGAAGGCCAGCGCCCGGTGCAGTTCCTGGAGAAGTCGCCCGATCCGCTCGCCCTTGTCGCGCCCAACCAGGTCACGTTTGAAAATGGCGATCATGACTACCCGCAGCGGATCAGCTATCGCCTGACCAAGGACGGGCTGGCTGCAGATATCTCGAAACTGGATGGCTCGCGTCCCTTCACCTACTCCTGGGCGCGCTGCGGGGGTTAGGCCAAGCTCGACAGTTTCTGTTCAATCACCTTCGCAATCGCGCGGGCGATCGGCGACATGATCTCCGGCGTGGTGGTCGAGGCGTCATCAAGCGGGGTGTGGAAATGCGCGTTTGCGCCCCAAAAGCCCGCTGCTGAAGGATAACTTTCCGCGAGCACCAGCCGATACTCGCCGAGCGCGGTTGCAGGGTCGGCTGCCAGCGGCGTCTCGATCACCGGTTGGCCCGCGAAGGCGGCTTCGCAGAACGGGATGAGGTCAGCTGTCGCCATCAGCGTGCGCGCAGGGTTGGGCGTCTCCAGCGCAACAAGGCCTGCGGGTGTTTCGCTGTAGGCGCGCGCGCCATAGCCAGCGCCGAGATGATACCAGAGCGCGGTCTCACGTGGATCGGGCGCCTGGCTGTGGTGGAAGATCTCTGCGCCAGCATCGCCCCACTCATGGCCGGACGTCGCGATGAAGAGCCAGCGCACCGGAAAGGTCTGCTGCCCCGCCCATGCAGCGAGCGCACGGTGCATGGCGATGCCCGGTCCGCGCTCGCCCCCGCATGTGAACCAGCCACTCTGGGGCGTCGAGATGATGACCCACGGATCGCCCGCCTTGCCGCGCGTTGCGACCGTGTTGACGCCGGTGCGATCGCCGCCCGGGCCTTCCATGACAAGACGGCCAGGCGCACCAGCGGCCATCGCGGCTTCAAGGCGCGCGCGCTCCTTCTCGCCGATCTGGAGGATCGACAGACCTGGCTTGAGGCTCAGGGGCGTATTGATCGCAACGACCTCGCCTGAGGGGCCCGACATGAGCGCGACGATGCCCTTGGCGCCTGCCGCTTCGCACGCGGCAAAGGCCTGGCGATAGGCAGCGCCTGGGGAAGCTGCGCCCGCCTGGCGCGGGACGTGAACGATGGCGATGGCATCCTTGACCTTGCCTGGCGTTGTTGCCTCCCACCAGACCAACGGGGCCGTGAGACCGCCTTCGGGGGTAAAGACCAGTGGCGGCTGGGCGAAGCCGTCAAACGCCTCCTCGCCAATGCGCAGCCTGGCGACGTGGGTGTCAGCGTTGGGGCATGTGACGTCGGTCTGTTCGACCGTGTAACCCAGCGCACGGAAGTGATCGGCAAACCATCTGGATGTGGCTGCATCACCCTCGCTTCCCGTCCGGTGCACGCCGAAACCGACATAGGCTTCGACGTCCTTCATGAGGCTGGCGCCATCGAAGACATCCACCGTGGGTGCTGGCTGAGACGCGGAAGGTGTGCAGGCCGAGAAGGCCAGTGCGCTGGCGCCGGTGATGAGTTCGCGTCGGTTCATGCCTCGTCTCTGCTCTCTGCTGTCCTGGCGTACGTCCCCGTCCTTCGGGATGGCCTTGCGGGCCTCCCCAGACTGAAGGCTGCTCAACAGCTGGCACCTTAGCCCTCGCCCCCGTGAGCCGCAAAGCTGCGTCTCGAAGGCGAACCCGCCAATCGCTATTTGGCCGCCGACAATTGTCGGCTTCCCACCGCCTTGGCTGCTGCCTTGCCCATGACCTCGGCCATGTGATCGAACACGAACTCAAGCTCACCCAGGCCCTGTGTGGCCGAGCGGATCTCGATGATGAGATCGTGCAACTCCTCTTCGGGGATGTGGGCGCGTATGGAATCCCAGGCAAACCAGCCATCGCGAGGCTCAAAGCCAAGGATCTGCCCGCGCCGGGTCGGGATCAGCGCCGTGATCCGGGCCATCTGGTCGGACGGGGTGTGGATGGTGACGGCGTGAACAGGTTCAAGCAGCACGGGTTCGCATTCCGCCAGCGCACTGTGGACGCCGATGCGGGCCGCAGTGCGGAAAGCGATCTCGGAAGAATCCACCGTGTGGTATGAACCATCCAGCAGCGTCACCTGCACATCGACGACGGGGAAACCGAGCGGGCCCTTTTCGAGGGCGTCACGGCACCCTTCCTCCACAGCGCCGAAATACTGTTTCGGCACGACGCCGCCATGGATCTTCTGCTCGAAAGCGAATCCGCTGCCGCGCGGCGTAGGGCGCACTTCGAGCACGACATCGCCAAACTGACCGTGACCGCCAGACTGCTTCTTGTGCTTGCCGCGCTGCGTCGAGGATTTGCGGATGGTCTCGCGATAAGCGGTCTGTGGACGGCGGGCGTCCACCGTGACGCCGAACTTGCGCTTCAGCTTGTCGAGCGCAACGCGAAGATGCATCTCGCCCTGCCCTGCAAGGCGGAATTCGCGCGTTGCCGGGTCGGGCCCGAAGCTCAGCGCCCCGTCCTCATCCACCAGGCGCGCCATCGCAGAGGCGAGCTTCACGTCGTCGGCGCGGTTCTGTGTTTCCACAGCCAGTGAATAGACCATGGGACGGGCGAGCCGGGGTGTGGCAGCCTTCCTCGCAACGCCGTCCGCGCTGATGAGATCGCCGCGCGAGGCCTTTTCAAGGCGGCCAAGACAGACCACGTCGCCGGCCACGGCCTTGTCGAGCTTGTGCTGGCTCTCTCCGTGAACCGAGAAGATACCGGCGACACGTTCTGTCGTTCCGTCCGGCAGCGTGATCGCTTCGCCGTCTGCAATCTCGCCGCTGACGACGCGCACCATGGTCTGGCGCCCGGCCTGCCCTGCGTGGCGCGTCTTGAGGACGAGCGCAGACCTGCCATCAGCGCCAAGACGCGCTGCGGCAGCGCCAAGCTGCGGCGTTTCGTGGCGCAACGCCTTCAGCAGGCGGCGGACCCCATGGCCGTTCTCGGCCGACCCCAGGAAGACCGGCACGATCTGCACGCGACCGAGCTCATCGGCGAGGTCTGACATGATGTGGTCACGGTCGGGCTCACGCTCGTCGATCAGCTTTTCCATAAGGCGATCGTCGAAGTCCGCCATCTGTTCGAGCATGCGATAGCGCGCCTCGATCTCGCGCTCCTTCTCCTCCTCGGGAATCTGGATCAGCCTGGAGGGCTTGCCGGGATCGTAGGCATAGGCGCGTTCGAGTGCGAGATCGATATAGCCAAGCGCGCCGGCGCCTTTCCAGATCGGGATCTGCCGGGCGACCAGGGGTTCAAGGCTGTAAGGCTGGATCGCGGCGATCAGCTCGCGCACGCGGCCGCGGGCCTTGTCGATCTTGTTGATGAAGATGCAGTGCGGGGCCTGCAGCTCGTCGAGTCGGCGCAGCAGCGGCTGGAGCAAGCTGGCGCGATCGGGATCGGGGTCGGCGACGACGATGGTGAGGTCGACCGCCGGCATGACGGTGTCAGCGTCGCTTGCGAAATCCACCGCGCCGGGGCAGTCGATGATCTCATAGCGATCCTCCATGAACTCGAAACCTGCGACGTTGATCTCGGTCGAGAGCCCGCGCGCCCGCGCCTCTTCGCTGGCGTCGCCCACGGAGGTGCCCTGGGACACCGATCCCTTCCGCTGGATGCGACCGGCCGCAAGCAGCATCGATTCAAGCAGGGTTGTCTTTCCGGTCCCGCAGGGTCCGCTCAGGGCGACCGCTCTGACGGTCGCCGCCTTTCCTCCGCTCATGTCATGTTCCTTCACGGGCTGGTGTGAAGGGCCGCGGGCCGGTCCTTGGTGGACGCGGGGGAGAGTCACGCCGTCTAAGGGCCGTACCCACGGCCCGGGCGCGATCATCGTGCGCCCGCACCCCGGGAGGATCAACCCGGCTCGCCAGTGTTGCGCGCAATAAAGTCAGCCGAGCGCCCGCGGATTGGTTGACCGTGCGTGCGTTCAATTACGTCACGGCAATACGCGGTTTTGTGTTCGCAGAGGCCGCCCGCCCGCGTTGACTTCGTGGCGACGCGCTCAATACTCCCAAAGATAAGCGCCGTTACACGATCAGAGCGCGGGAGAGGAAAAACGATGACACGGCAAGTCTTGCTGGCGGGCGCGACCGCGCTTCTGCTTCTCGCCGCCGGCGGCGGCATCGCGCTGGCCAACAATGTCGAAACCGGCAGCATGACGCCGGCGCGCGTCGACAACTTCCGCCTCACCGACAATCACGGCTTCGCCCAGGACCTCAAGCGGCTCGTGGACGTGAAGGGTATCGTGCTCGCGGCAAGCGTGAATGGCGATGCTGGCTCGCAGCACGCCGCAAAGATTCTCGAAGGCCTCAAGTCGCAGCACGCTGACATCGCCTTCCTGATGCTGAACTCGAGCGCCAGGTCACGCGAGGAGGTGTCAGCCGAAGCCGCCAGACTGGGGCTGAGCATCCCTGTGCTGCACGATGAGCTGCAGCTGGCGGGCGAGCAGCTGGGCGTGAGCTATGCCGGCGAGGCCTTCCTGATCGAGCCCAGGACGCTGCGCATCCTCTACCGCGGGCCGGTGGACGCGAAGGGCGCTGCGGCGACGGCCAAAGGCTACCTTGGCGAAGCGCTCAAGGATGTCCTGGCCGGCCGGCCTGTGGCGACGGCGAGCGTCGCAGGTAAAGGAACACCGATCAGGTTTGTGGAGCGGGCAAGACGCGCGGAACACGCAAAGATCTCGTATGCAAAGGATGTCGCGCCGATCCTCGAAGCGAAGTGTGTGGTTTGCCATCAGGCGGGCGGCATCGCCCCGTTCGCCATGTCGGACTACAATCAGGTGAAGATGTTCGCTCCGATGATCCGCGAGGCGATCCGGACAAGGACGATGCCGCCGTGGCATCCCGATCCGGCGATCGGCAAGTTCGATCATGACGGCGGCCTGTCGGCGGACCAGATCCGCACCATCGTTCACTGGGTGGAAGCCGGGGCCCTGCGTGGCGAAGGCGAGGACCCGCTCGCGAAGGAAGCTCACAAGGCGCCCGACTGGCCCCTGGGAACGCCGGATCTTGTGCTCGACGTGCCGGCTTACACCGTGCCCGCCTCGGGCGTGGTGGACTATCAGTTCCCGGCGACGGTGAACCCGCAGACAGAATCACGCTGGGTGAAAGCGGCAACGCTGCTGCCGGGGGACAGGCAAGCCACGCACCACATCCTGTCGGGCTATATGAAGGAGTTCGCGACGGGCCCGATGTCCTCGCAGCTCTGGGAAGCCTCCTATGGCGAATACGCGGTGGGCGGGGAATCGCTCTCGATGCCGCCCGGCGTCGGCATCGAACTTCCAGCCGGCGGGGCCATGGGCTTCCAGATGCACTACACGCCCTATGGCAAGGAAGCGGTCGATAAGTCGAAGATGGGCTTCTACTTCTACCCCAAGGGTGAAAACCCGACGCGCATCATGCGCCACTTCGTGATCGCCAACAGCTTCATCGAGATCCCACCGGGTGTCGAAGACCACAAGGAAGTGGGCTACACGGTCTTCCCGAAGGAAGCGATGCTCCACTCGGTGTTCCTGCATACCCATTATCGCGGGCGCGCAGGCAGCCTCGACATGATCCTGCCGGATGGGACGAAGCAGGCGCTGATCAGCCTGCCCCGCTATGATTTCAACTGGCAGCGAACCTACACCTTCACCGATCCGGTGAAGGTGCCGGCAGGCGCCAAGATCGTCGCGACCTACTGGTACGACAATTCGGTGCGCAACCCTGCCAATCCCGACCCCAAGGAAACCATCGTCTGGGGCCCACAGTCCTGGGAGGAGATGCACTACACCTCGCTCTACTATGAATGGACCGACGAGACCGTGTCCAAGGAAGCGGATGGCACGGTTGTCATGCGTGAAATGCCCAACCGGATGATGGGGGCCCTGGACGAAAATCTTGACGGAAAAGTTCAGCGCGCCGAGCTTCCCGGCCGCATCGAGACGGCGGTGGGGCCGCACTGGGTCTCGCTCGACGTCAACAAGGACGATGTGCTCGAAAAATCCGAACTCAGCGGCGCAATGAAATACCTGACGGAGATCATGCGATCGGGACGGGGCAGCCGCAGCTCTCAGCAGAGACAGCCGTAAGCCAATACGTTCCGACCCGTGGGAGGATTGCCTTGAAGACAAGCCTGATTGCGATCCTGGCTCTGGCGAGCGCCGGACTGGTTTCTCCAGCGGCGCTCGCGCAGACCAAGCCAGGCTATGAGCCCGCCAAGACCAGCTGGGGTGCGCCTGACTTCACTGGCTTCTGGACCAATACATCGCTCACCGCGATGCAGCGGCCGGCTGGCGCGGACAAGCTGGTCATGAACGAACAGGAAGCCGAACGCCTGACACGCCGCCATGTCTATTCCGCCGCTGCGCGCGAGGAGGCCGGCGCCTCCAAAGTCGATGAGGCCTCATCCAAGGAGCTTCTCTCGGACGGCAACGCGTCACGGGCCTACAACCGCTACTGGATGGACCCCGGCACGAGCTATGCGCAGGTGAAGGGCGAATACCGTTCGAGCTGGATTACCTATCCTGCCGACGGCCGCATCCCCTACACGGAGGCCGGCATCCGCGCGAACACCCGGACCAACACGTTCGACGATTTCGAAATCCGTCCCCTGCCCGAGCGCTGCATCATGAGCTTCACCGGCGGGGCCGGCCCGGTGATGAACAATGGGATGTACAACAACACCTATCAGATCGTGCAGGCGCCCGACCACGTGATGATCCTCACCGAGATGATCCACGACGTTCGCGTGATCCCCATCGGCAAGCCGGGCGGCCTCAGCCATGGGCCGCGGGAGATCCCGAAATGGGGCGGGGACTCCATTGGCTGGTACGAGGGAAACACGCTGGTGGTGCAGACAGTGAACTCCCACCCCAAGCAGCGTTCCTTCATCTCCCCGGCCGGCAAGGTGACGGAACGCTACACCCGCTGGTCAGACGGCGAGATTTTCTACGAATTCCGCGTCGAGGATCCTGTCCTTTATACGGAGTCCTGGGGCGGGGAGATGGCTTTGCGCGCGTCCGATCAGCCTGTGTACGAATACGCCTGCCATGAAGGCAATCACGCCCTGCCCGGCATCCTCGCCGGTGCGCGAGAACTCGAACGTCAAGGCAGACCGCACCCCGTGGAGCTACCGATCTTCGCAGGCGTGGATGTCTCTGACGGTGAATAGCTAGCGGTAGAGTTCGGTCACACGCCGCGCCTCATCTGCAACAGCCTTGCGCAAGCCCGGCGGGCCAAGCACCTCGACCTCGGCGCCCAATCGCAACAGCTGTCGCGCCGCCTGCGCCACATCCTCGACGGGTATCTCCGCCTTCACCCAACCCGCGGGCTCAGCTTTGGCATGGGCGACCGAAACCGCCTGCTCGGCTGCCGGGTAGTTGTCACGCAGCAGCCGTCGGCCCTCGGGAGAAAGGCGGATCATCGCCCGCCCACTGAGCAGCCGCGCCTCGAACTCACGGGCCGAAGCCTCCCAGTACCGCGAAAGGTCGAAGCGCCCGGGCCGACGAAACCCCGTTTGCAGCACATCAAGCGATGTGATGTTGGACACGCGATATGTACGGGGCTTTGCTCCCCCTGTTGATGGCTTGCGGGCAGCAGCGACGAGATACCAGACGCCCGCCTTCAGCACCAGGCCAAGCGGATCGACATCGCGGGTGACAGAAGCTTTCCAGCTCTGATAGCCGATCCGGATGCGCAGGTCCTGCCATACGGCAGAGGCCAGCGCCGGCAGCACGCCAGGCGGGTCGATACGCGCGTACCAGGGCGCGGGATCGAGATGAAAGCGCGCGGCGACGCGCTGGGCGCTTGCCCCTCTGTCCGCCGGGAGACTGGCGAGCAGTTTAAGCTGCGCAGCGGCGGCCTCCGCGCCCAGCCCCAGATCCCCAGCTGCTCCACCTGCGCCTGCAAGAAGCAGCACCTCCGCCTCGCTGTGCGTCAAGCCGGTTAGTTTCGTGTGATATCCATCGTGCAACTGGAATCCGCCCGTCCGGCCGCGTTCGGCATAGACCGGGATGCCTGCAGCGCTGAGCTGGTCGATGTCGCGATAGATGGTGCGGATCGAGACCTCGAACTCCCGGGCCAGCGCTTCGGCCGACAGGCGGCCGCGCATTTGCAGCATGATGAGGATCGACAGGAGACGGCTTGCGCGCATTTTTCCGGATCAATTTCTAAATCATGACATCAGGTGGCAGGTATAGTGGAGCATCCTGCACCTGTCGCTGCCGATCGTGCGCAGGGACGGACGGGGCAATCGCAAAGGCGCCGCGTGATGAATCCAGACCGACGCCTTGTTCTCAGCGCCAGCGCCGCGCTCGGCGTCACAGCCTTGATGGGAGAGACACTGGTGAACGACGCCTTCGCGCAACCGGCGCCGGGCTATCTCGACCCGGCATCGCCGGGCAAACCTGGCGACTTCGACTTCCTGCAGGGAAACTGGCAGATCGCGCACCAGCGCCTGCTCAAGCCGGGAGAATGGGACAGATTTTCCGGCGAGGCGACGTGCTGGAGCATTCTTGGCGGCGTCGCCAGCATCGAGGAATTGCGGATTCCCGCGCGGGATTTCTCCGGCATGGGGCTGCGCACGCTGGACATGAAGACGCTGGTCTGGAGCGACTACTGGATGAACGCCAAATGGGGCGTGATCGGCTCAGAGGGCGTGAAAGGCGGGTTCGTGCGTGGCGATGGCGTCTTCCTGTCGGACGACGTCGATGGCGATGTAGCCATAAAGGTGATCGGGCTGTGGGATCTCATCACGCCGACATCCTGTCGCTGGCGCCAGGGCGTGAGCCGCGATGGCGCCAGGACGTGGGCGTGGAACTGGATCATGGACTGGACCCGCGCCTAGCCCGGGGTCTGCTCCGCCGCGCTGATGCTGCCGGCAAGGCCTGGAAACACCTTTCCGACCTTGCCCAGGAGGTAGTCGCCATACGTGCCTTCGAAGGCGTGCAGGTTGGCCCCATCCCAGCGCCCCCCACTCGTCTCGGGCGCAGCATGGCCCGGCAGCGACGCGATGCGCGCGTCAAATCCTGGATCGAAGAAGTACGGGAAGGACAGGCGCGAACGCCCGCTCGCGTTGAGCACGCGATGTGGTGTCGATCGGTAGACCCCACCGGTCAGCCGGTCCAGCATGTCGCCAATATTGACCACCAGCGCACCCGGTATCGGCGGCGCATCAATCCAGCCGCCTGGCGTCTTCACCTGAAGCCCGCCAATCTCGTCCTGGGCCAGAAGCGTCAGCAGACCGTAATCGGTATGCTCGCCAACGCCCCAGCCTTCGCTCGCCGTGGATGCAGGATAGTGGAAGATCCGGAACAGCTGCGTCGGCTGCGAGGTATAGGTTTGGCGGAAGTAGGCAGCCTCGAGCCCAAGGCTCAACGCCACGCCTTCAAGGATGGCCTGCGCCGACTGCTCGGCCTCGCGCATGAATGCGAGAACCGCATCGCGTAGCTCGGGCACGAGCGCTGGAAAGAGATTTGCCCCATGCATCGGCAGGCCGGCCGCAACGCGCGGATCGTCCGGGCCCAACTCTTCGCCGAAGTAGAGTCCCTCCTTGATGTCGGGTTTGCCGGATGTGAGCTCGCCGCCGACCGGAAAGAAGCCGCGCCAGGCCCTTCCCCCATGGCGCATCGCGATCCTCAGCTTTTCACTCTCCGGCAGGGCGAAAAAACGATGGCTTGCCCGCGTCAGGTCGCCCAGCGTCCCCGGCGCAATCGCGTGGCCGGCGGCATAGAAGAAACCAAGATCGCGGCAGGCCGCGCCGATCTTCTTGGCAACCACCGCCCTCGCGCGAGCCTCGCTTCGGAGGAGCGGGGAGACATCGATCACGGGCAGACGCTGGTTCATGCCGCAAGGCTCGCGCATCGGGGCGGCCGGCTCAAGCCGGCAGCGAAAGCCAGAGCCCCGGGCCGCCGGCCCTGAGTTGTATGTGCGGCTTCCACCCACTCGCGCGCGTCGGCTTCAGCAAATTGGCTCCATCCGGTCGGGAAAGCCGCGCAATCGCCCTCCTCAACGAAGCCGCTTCAGCAATGCCTGTGATTGAGGCCCTTGGGCGCCAGGCCCTGCTCCGGAGCTCGCGAACCAGGCAGAGGCAGCCGGCAAGGGCCTCCTGGCGCATCAATGCCTTTGAGTAGCGCCCCACTAACCGAGCAGTTTGGCCGCAAATTCAGGGCGTTTTGCGCCTCCGCCTGCACCCTTGCGCGCCGGACAGCCCGACTATACAACCCGCCCCTCAAACAGGCCGCGCCCGTAGCTCAGCTGGATAGAGCACCAGACTACGAATCTGGGGGTCAGAGGTTCGAATCCTTTCGGGCGCGCCAATAAAATCAAGGGTTTATAGCCCTCTCGAAAATCGTCAAGATTCGCCGTGCCCCGCTGGTGCCCCGTTTGAGCTACGGATGTGGCCCGCTTCAATCGGATGTGGTCGGTTTGAACTCGCCACGTCGCGCTGGCTGCGCTTGCAGCGACGCTGATCTGGTCGCGCATGTAAATGGGCGGCTATCTGCTGAAGCTTTTCGATGTCGAGCGGTCTCTGGAGCGATGCCGAGAATGACCTGACGGTCGCCAGCTATTTCGCGATGTTGGCGGAGGAAACCGCGGGCCGTCGGTACAACAAGGCTGCCTATCGGCGGGCGCTCCTTCCGCTGCTGCAGAACCGACCCGAAGGGGCCATCGCGTTCAAGCACCAGAACATCAGCGCAGTCTTGAAGGGGCTCGCGGAGATCTGGATCCAGGGCTGTACGCCAGCCTTCAATTTCCAGATGAGCCTCGGTGACGCCGTAGCGCGTTGGCTTGCCAGCAACGTACATTGGATCGAACGCGAACCTGGGTGGAAACATGGACCCGGACTTCGCAAGGATAAGGCGCTTTGGGTTGGAACACCGCCAACATTTTCTAACCTGCCGCCCCCCGAAGTACTTGAGCAGATGCAGCTCATCGCCCGCAAAGTCGATGTCGCCGGCAGGGATGAGCGTAATCGTGCGCTGGGACGCGCCGGCGAGGTGCGGGCGCTTCAACATGAGCGCGCCGTGTTGATCCAGCAGGGACGAATCGACCTGGCCCGCAGGGTGCGTTGGGTCGCCGAGGAAGACGGGGACGGGGCTGGGTACGACATCGCCAGCTTTGACCCTGATGGTCGAGCTCGGCTTGTTGAAGTCAAGACGACCAATGGTTGGGAGCGGACGCCATTCTTCATTTCCCGCAACGAGTTGGAAGTCGCCAACGAGCGGCGCGGCGAATGGCGGCTGTTGCGACTTTGGGATTTCTCGCGCGAGCCGAAGGCTTTCGAGCTCCACCCGCCACTTGATGCCCATGTGTCGCTGACGGCGCAAACCTTCCAGGCGAACTTTCACTAGACTGGTGGCGATGCACTGACGTCGCTCACGGCCGCGACACGTGAAGCCGCAATGCAGGCCTCCACATTCGGCGTGCTGTAACCGTGCGCGCGCCTCTCTGAATCTCACGACTGGATCCGGTTTGCGCGTACCTCAAAACAGGGACTGCTGGCCCTCGGTCAGGCTTGCCGCATCTTGCGCCCTGCGCGGGCGTGGCGACGATTTGGCAGAGGCGCTCGACGGAGCCGCGAGCCCGGGCGATCGTGGCAGCTGCCGCGCCACCAGCGTGCTCGACGCTCGCCGGGTTTCGAGAAACGCGATGAGGTCGCCATACCGATAGCGAACTGCCTTGCCGAGCTTGAAAAACGCGAGGCCAGGCTGGGAGCCATCCTCGCGCCATGCCGAGAGCGTGCACGGCTGGAGCCCGAGAAGGGCCGCTGCATCCGCGGTGCTGAGCATTCTGTTTGGATCCGATGACGTCAGCATGGCGCTCTCCGCTCAATCTCCGCGAAGAGAATCACGCGGGGCGATCGCAAACAATTCTCCACAGCCTGTGGGTGAATCTTCGAGGCTTGATGAGCGTCACTCAAGAAAGCGCGGCGGATCCACCGTGCATGCACCGATCTGGGCGAGCAACACCTCACGCCACATCAGTGATCGATGACGCCCATGAACGGATGAAGCCCGATCAAGGCTGAGCACTTCAGAAAACGCCCCGCAAGATAGAGTGATGATAGCGGACCTCAACGGATCTTGGCAGATTCTCGCAAGGGCGTGAGACGCCCTCAAGGGTAGCTGCGCTACGGCTTCGCCGCTCCGCCCTTGACCGCGTCCCCCGCCCTTTCGCTTTTCATCGGAATCCGGTGCATGTCGGTTGTCGATGTCGTGCACGGCGCATCCGATCCTGATCTCGCTCGCTGGAGATCGACGACCAAACGTGATATGTCCGTAAACGGAGCATCTTCATGACACCACCAACCCGGAAAATCAAAAGCGGTTAGGAGGGCAAGATAAGCAACCGCCGCGCATTTTCATGCACGGCGTTGTCTGCACATAGTTTTTTCCGCCGCGCCTTCGCGCGCGAGGCTCACCAGCAAAGAGCGTTGTTCGCGGATAGGCTGCAAGCGCTCGCAGGGCCTGTGGTGTAACGGTTACAACCACGCTCATGAGCCGGCACGAAACCGAATTTGAAGTCACCATCAATGCAGTCGCCAAGGACACGTCCCCGGCGGCTACAACGATTCGGGTCGGTAGAGCGCGCGCACGATCAGGCGGCGCTTCAGGCGCCCTGAAACAGCCGGCAGCCGAACGCACAGGCGTCCGCCCTCACTATCGGAAGGCAGGAGCGCGCGCGCCGCGTGCCGTTGCGCCAACCACGCGCAGGGTCATCGTGAAGACCCGGATCGTTCCACATAGCGCAGGCGCGAGGAGCGCGCTGCGCACCCACGTTTCCTATCTTGGCCGCGAGCAAGGTGGACAGGCCACTTCCCTGGAAGTGGGCAGCGAGCCGGCCAGCGAGACCCATGAACAAGGCCTCGGCCGCGAGGTCGACTACCTGTCGCGCGAAGAGCAAACCGGCCGAGCGCTTAATGCTTTCTATGACGCGCGGTCCCCGGATCTGGATGCCCGAGCACTGACGAAAGGATGGGCGGATGATGTGCGGCACTTTCGGCTGATCATCAGCCCTGAGGACGGGGCCGACCTCGGCGACCTTCGACCCTTCGTGCGGGAGGTGATGGATGAGCTGGGCCGGAAGCTCGGCACACGGCTGGAATGGGTTGGGGTCGATCATTGGGACACCGACAACCCGCACGCGCATCTCCTGGTCCGGGGGCGGCGGGCCGATGGAGCAGCGCTCATCATTCCCAACCGCCTGCTGACCCAGGGTATCCGGGAGCATGCGCAGGAGGTTGCAACCCGTGTGCTTGGGCCGCGCCAGGAGGTGTCGCCGGAACTGGCAAGGCGGCGCACGCTGGAACTGGATGCTCAGCGCCTGACACCGCTGGATCGGGAGATAATCGCCCGGTCACGCAATAATGTTGTTGCCCTGCCCGAGCGGGGGCGCACCAACCTGATCGCCCGTCTGAACCGGCTGGAGAAATGGGATCTTGCCCAGCGACGCCACGACGGCGACTGGGACATTTCGCCGGAGCTCCGACCTACCCTAGAGGCCATGGGCGAGCTTCAGATTGTGCGGCGCATGCTGGCGCGCGCAGGCGTCCGCGACACCGAGGAATTGGATTTGTTCGCGGCTGACGGAACGGAAGCGGTTCTCGGACGGCTGGTTCACGTCGGGCTCGCCGACGAATGGGACGTGCACCACACCGCAGTCATCGAGGATGAACACGGTCGGCTTCAGTATGCGCGCTTCGAGTTACCCAACGACGTGGCGCTGATCACGACCGCGCGCCCGGGGGCCATGGTCGAGCTGGCGCCGCGACAGGTACAGCACCGACCATCGGACGAGGCCGTCGCCCGCATCGCCGAGCAGACGGGCGGCTACTATTCGATCGCCCGGCACGCCCAGGTTGAACCTGAGAGCTACGCCCGGCATGCCGAAGCCAATGTCCGCCGCCTTGAAGCGATGCGACAGCGCGGGCTGGTTGCTCGCCACTATACCGGCGACTTTCTCATCGCGCCAAACCATCGCGACATCGCGCGCGCATTCGAGGCCGAACGCGTCGTGCGAACGCCTGTCACGGCGCGTATTGTGAGCTACTGGTCACTTGAGGAACAGATCCAGGCATTCGCCCCGACACAACTCGACCGGGTCCTGGCGCGCGAAGAGAACGCGCCAGAAGGAAACGGGCGCGTCTCCCGCGACTTCCAGGCCGCGCTGCAGCAGCGGCGACAGTTCCTGATCGAGCAAGGTCTCATGGGAGCGGGAGATCAGATGCTCTCCCGCAAGGCTCTCCATCAATTGTCGCGGCATGAGCGGTCTCAGCTGATCAAGGAGATGGAGGGGGTCTACGGCGTCCCAGTCCAGACCTATGTTCGATCGACCGTGGAAGGCATCTATGCGCGCCGTATCGACCTCGCCCAGGGACGCGTCGCCATCCTGTGGCAGGAACGGTCTCTCCAGATCGTGCCGTGGCAACCGGCGCTCGAACAGTTCGGCGGAAAGCTGGTCCAGGGTCAGGTTCGCACCTATGGCCAGACACAGGGGCTCGCGCTCGGCCAGGGCCT